>DATBER010000107.1:0-43439 GCA_036558905.1 Jatrophihabitantaceae bacterium
GGCGCGACGGCGATCGGAGCCACCCGACGGTCAGCCACCCACCGTCCACTTCCACGGCTCGAACCAGACGGTGAAGTTCAGCGCCTGGAAGTTGTGAACCCGCTTGTTGACGCCGAAGATGTTGTTCAGGCTGTACAGCCACATCATCGACGGGTCGGCGTTCTCGAGCGTGGCCGCCTGCTTCCAGATGGCCGCGCGTTGCGTCGGGTCGACGGTGACCGCAGCCTTGGCCACCAGCGAGTCGAGCTGCTTGTTGCAGTAGCTGCCGACGTTGGGACCGTCGGGGACGAAGCTGTTGCAGCTGGTGATCGGGCCGATGTTCGACGGCTCGGTGGTGTAGTCACCGCCACCGTAGAGGACCATGTCGAAGCTGTGGTCCTTGTAGGCCGTCGCGAAGTACGAGGTCTGGACCTGGTTGAGCTGCAGCTTCACGCCGACCGCGTTCAACTGCTGTTGCAGCACGGTCGCCGCCGCGTCACGGTCGGGGTTGCCGCCCGGCACCCAGGAGAGCTTGACCGGCTTGCTGGAGTCCCAGTTCGCCTCCTTCAGCAGCTGCTTGGCCTTGGCCGGGTCGTACGGGTACTGGTTGAGGTCGCTGGGCAACCAGCTCGGCCCGAGCACGTCGTTGGCGACCGCGCCGTGACCCTGCAGGGCGCTCTGCACGATGCCCTTGCGGTCGACCGCGTACAGGAACGCCTGGCGCACCCGGGGGTCCTTGAACCGCGGCTCGGTCTGGTTCCACGCCGCCCGCACGAAGCCGGGGACCGTGACCTCCTGCGTGTCGACGTTCGAGAAGCCCTTCACCGTCTGGACGTCCTGGGCCGAGATCCAGGCGATGTCCATCTCGCCGGTGGACAGCTCCTGCGTTGCGACGTCGGCGGTCACCGGCTTGACGTAGATGTCCTTGACCCCGACCTTCTCGCGGAAGTCAGGGTTGGCCGTGACGTGCGCGTACTGGTCGGTCTTGTACTCGACGAACTTGAACGGTCCGGACGTGACGGTGGGCTTGCGGAACCAGGCGTTCGTGGCGAAATCCTTGATCGGCAAGCTCTGGAGCACGTGCTCGGGGATGATGCCGATGGTGCTGATCCGGCCAGGGAGCCCGACGTCGGCGACGGTCTGCTTGATGACGAACGTCGTGGGGTTGGGCGCCGTGAAACCGCTGATGGTCTTGGCCTTGCCGGCGATGTAGTCGGAGACGCCCTCGACCCCGGTCAGGTAGCTGGCCCAGGCACTGGCTGTGTTGGTGTCGGCGGCCCGCGTGTAGGTGAACACGAGGTCCTGGCTGGTCAGCGGCTGGCCGTCGTTCCACTTGAGGCCGGGCTTGATCGTGTAGGTGATCGTCTTGCCGTCGGACGACACGGTCGGGGCTGCGGTGGCAGCCTCCGGGACGAGTTTGCCCTGCGGGCCGATCTGCATGAGCGTGTCGTAGACCAGGGAGTTCACCTCCTGGTCCGGGCCGGACGGGGCGGCCAACGGGCCGAACACGCCAACCGGCTTCTGGTACATGAACAGGCTGAGCGAGCTGTTGCTGCTGTTCTTGTTGTCGTTCGAGTCGTGCTGCTTCGGCGCGGAGCAGGCCGCGGCAGCCAGCAGGGCCAACCCCGTGGTCAATACCAGGGCGCGACGTGGACCTCTCATGACACCTCACCGGACTGTGGACGACGGCGCTCCGCCGCGCCGAGTGGGCCAACATGAAACGCAATTTCGAATAGCATTGTGGTCCGCTGCCTCCCTGTCAAGAACCGCTTATCTGGCGACGACTAAGGGGTGCGACATGTTATGGAATGTGATTCCAGGCTGTGATCAGGCCGAGATTTAGGAGGCTGTCGTGCCCGTCGAACACTGCCCGGACACCGGTGTCTACCTGCTGACCGGTGCTACGTTCTCCTACGCCCTGGCGGTGGATCCCGATCCGGACCAGCGGGTGCCGGCCGCGCGGCACATCCACTGGGGCGCGCGGGTGACGCTGGACGACGCGCGTGAGTTGATGGCCCGGCCGCCCCGGCACGCTCGCCCGTCCGGCACCTGGTCGCATCCGCGGGCGCACCAGGAGGAGCACGTCGTGCAGGGCGGCTATCGCCACGACGAGGCCGCTCTGCTCGTCGAGTTCGCCGACGGCGTCCGCTCGGCCGAACTCCGCGCCGGCTCGGTCGAGGTGGCCGGCGACGAGGTGACGGTGATCCTGGTCGACCGGGTGTACCCGCTGCGCGTGTCGCTGCACTACCGCGTGGACTCCTCGCATGATGCGCTGATCCGGTGGGCCGAGATCCACAACGACGGTGACGATGCGATCGTCGTCCACCAGGCGGCGTCGGCGAGTTGGGCGCCGCCACCGCATAGCGGTTATCGGCTGACCACGCTGTCAGGCGGCTACGCCGCGGAGACACAACTTACCCAGCGGCCGCTGGAGATCGGCCGGGTGGTGCTCGAATCGCGTACCGGCATATCCGGGCACGAGAACCAGCCGTGGTTGGCGCTCGATCTGGCCGCCACGGAAGAGCACGGCGAGGTGTGGAGTACAGCCTTGCTGTGGAGCGGATCGTGGGAGGCCATCGTGCAGACAATGCTCGACGGCGGAACGCACATCACGCTCGGCCGGGGCGCCGACCGGCCGGACCGGGTCCCTCCCCGCGCCACGCTGCGGCTGCCCGACACGGTCGGCATCTACACATCCGACGGCTACGGGTCGATGTCGCTGAAGTGGCACGCCTACGAGCGCGACCGGGTCCTACCCGATCCGGCTCGACTCCGGCCGGTGCTCTACAACTCGTGGGAGGCTACGTTCTACGACGTCACGGCGACCGGCCAGCTCGAGCTCGCTCGCCGGGCCAGCGACATCGGCGTCGAGCTGTTCGTGCTGGACGACGGCTGGTTCCGGCCCAAGGACGACGACACCGCTGGCCTGGGCGACTGGTATCCGGTGGCGCGGCGCTTCCCGGACGGGCTGGCCGACCTGGCCGACCAGGTCCGCGGGCTCGGGATGATGTTCGGGCTGTGGATCGAGCCGGAGATGGTGAACGCCGACAGCGACCTGTACCGGGCCCATCCGGACTGGATCCGCCGCTGGCCGACCCGCCCGCCCACCGTGGCCCGGCACCAGTACCTGCTGGACTTCGGTCGAACCGACGTCCGCGACTGGGCCACCCGAACGTTGGACCGGTTGGTGACCGGCATCGGCATCGACTACCTGAAGTGGGACATGAACCGGGCCTTCGCCGAACCGTTCTCGGCCGAGGGCGGCAACCCGTGGATCGACCAGGTGCTCGGCGTGAACGAGGTAATCGACCGGCTGCGGCAGGCCCACCCCGACGTGCTCGTCGAGACGTGCGCGTCGGGTGGTGGCCGAGGCGACCTGGCGATGTTGTCGCGCACGCACTGGATGTGGGCCAGCGACAACACCGACCCGCTCGACCGGCTGTTCATACAGGAGGGCTACACATACGCGCACTCCGCGATGAGCATGGCCTGCTGGGTCACCGACTCGCCGGGCTCGCTGTCGGGCCGGGAGACGCCGCTGACCTTCCGGTTCCACGCGGCGATGTGCGGGGTGCTCGGCATCGGCGGCGACCTGGCCGACTGGAGCGACGCCGACCTGGCCGAGGCGGCCGGGCTGATCGGCGTCTACAAGGAGATCCGCCCGCTCGTGCAGACCGGCCGGCAGTACCGGCTCGGCTCACCGCGCACCGACGAGACGTTCGGGGTGGCGTTCGTGGCGGGTGACCAGGTTGCCGTCTTCGCGTTCGCCCCCCGCGTACGGCATGCCGCCGTCGGGCAGGAGCTGCGGCTGCGCGGGCTCGACCCCGACGCCCGCTACGAAGACCTGAGCAGCGGCGCGATTCACGGCGGGAATGCGTTGCGGTACCGGGGCTTCCCGCTCGACCTGCACGGCGACTACGCCAGCCGGCTGATCCGCCTGCGCCGGATATGAGTGGCGCTGCCGTCGACGCGTAGGGAAACCTTGGGGGCATGACCGAGCCGATCACCCGCGCAATCCTGGACGATTTCTCGTTGACCCGGCCCAAGGACATCCACCACGTAGAGGTCCGGCGCATCCACATCGAGCCGGGATACGCGGGCGGGTTGCATGTCCACAACGGGCCGGTGTTCGGCAACATCGTCGAGGGCTCGGCCGTCTACCAGATCGAGGGCCAGGCCGAGTCCGTCCTCGAGGCAGGCGACGTCTTCTACGAGCCGGAGCAGACTCGCATCGCCCGGTTCGACGCCGGCGCCGACGGTGTCACGTTCCTGGCCTACTTCCTGCTCGAAGAGGGGCAGGCCTCGGAGCTGATCCCCCTGGATAGCTAAGGCGCTTTCCGGTGCATGCGGTAGTGCAGCACCAGGAACGGCCGGCCGAAGACCCAGAACGCGTGCTCGGCGCACAGCTCGCCGTGCTCCAGGTACACGTCGAGCTCTTCGGCGAATCCGGGCACGGCCAGCGCGGTGAGCTCGCGTGTCTCGGGATCGACGTAGGTCAGGTAGTGACCCGCGTGCTCCAGCGGGCTGCGTGTGGTCAGCACCAGCCCGCCGCCCGTCCGAGCCCGCGGGGCCAGTGTCGCGGTGAAGCTGCCCTGCGGCACCGGGAATCCCACGCTGACGTAGCCACGGTCGTCGTGCCGGTACGTGGTGTAGATGCCGACGTAGATCGGCTCGTCGGTGTCGGCGTACGACCGGATCCAGCCGCGCACGGACACGGTGCCGTCGCCGGGTGAGCTGATCGTGTCGATGCGGCTGCGGACGCCGCGCTGGGTGGCTCGCTGGTTCATCGGCACGTCGGCCTGGCCGAGCGGGCGCGCGACGAACGTGCGGTAGAGCAGGTAGCCCGGCCGCACCCACATCCGCCATTCGGGCTCGATGTCCAGGCGGAATCGGGTCGTGTGCTCGTAGAACTCGCGCACCAACGGGTCGACCGCGGCCGGGTCGAAGTCGGGGCCGGCCAGCTCGTCCAGCGACGCCACGATGCCGACGTCGGGCGCATCAGCCACGTACGCGCCACCCAGCGTCTCGGCCAGGTCGCGCACGTAGTCGGTGCCGACGTAGCGGGTACGCGACTCGCGGGGCACGACGAACGGCAGCTCCTCGGCCGGGACCCGCTCGGCCAGCAGGGTCACCTGAGCGTCGCGGAAAGCCAGCGCGGACGCCGTCCGGTAGGCGACCATGGTCGTGCCGGCCACCACGGCGGCCGACGGACGACGCCGCCCCGACGCCAGCAGGCCGCCGACCGCCGCCCCGAACACCGGCCCGAGCAGCACCTTCTGCGGACGGACGCCCAGCGCGCCGCCGAGTGCCCCGGTGGCCGTCCCCACCACGACCGGCCCGCCCCGTCCGGCCCGCTCCGCCGCCCAGCCGAGCGGAGCGACCAGCGCGCCGCTCATGGCGATGCGCTGCCACAGCGCCGGGATCTCGCCCGGACGTTGCCGGGCGCGGGCGACAGCCTCGCCGGTGGCCAGCCCGGCTGCGCCGGCGGCGGCGCCGATCGCGGTGCGCCGCCAGCTGCGTCCGGCCCCGATCGCCGCCCCGGCGATGCCGCCGATCACGGCGGCGAACCCCACGGATCCCCGCTGCTGTGCCTCCTCGTGCGTCACGCGGAAAATCTATCGACCGGGCCGGTACGTTCGCCGACGTGGCGTTCGTCGACGAGGTGACGCTGACCGGGAATGTGGTCGAACTGCGCCCGCTGGACACCTCTGACCACGACGGCCTGGTTGCCGCGGCCAGCGACGGCGACCTGTGGACGCTCGGCTACACCAGCGTGCCGCGCCCGGAGGAGATGCGCGCCGCCATCGCCGGGTTCCGGCGGCAGTACGACGCGGGCGAGACGATGCCGTTCACGGTTCGGCGCCGGGACACCGGTCAGATCGTCGGGCACACCACGTTCTGCCACATCGACGCCGAGAACCGGCGGGTCGAGATCGGCTACACCTGGTTCGCCCGCTCGGCCCAGCGCACCGGCGTGAACACCGAGAGCAAGCTGCTGCTGCTCGGCCACGCATTCGAGCGGCTCGACTGCATCGCCGTCGAGCTGCGCACGCACTGGCTCAACCACCGGTCGCGGCAGGCCATCGAGCGGCTCGGCGCCAAGCAGGACGGAGTGCTGCGCAGCCACCAGATCATGCGGGACGGCACCGTCCGCGACACGGTCGTCTACTCGATCATCCGCTCGGAGTGGCCGGCCGTCGGCAGCGAGCTGCGCCGCCGTCTCGCCGCCCATTGAGCGCGGACTCGCGGGGGCGGGGTGCCGATCGTCGGGCCATACGCCCACGATCTGCACATGATGGCCCGAATCATCGAGGCCCGAGCCCGCAGCCGAACCGTATTGACTCGACGTACACACTGAGTGTAGACATTCGGGTATGACGGTTCCGATGGCGTTGCTCGGCTTGCTCGAACGCGAACCCAGCCACGGGTACGACCTAAAGCGCGACTACGACACGTTCTTCGGCCGCGGCAAGCCGCTGCCGTTCGGGCAGGTGTACTCCACGCTCGGCCGGCTGGCCCGGGACGGCAAGGTGATGGCCGGCGACGCCGAGCCCGGCGCCGGGCCCGATCGCAAGCGCTACGTGATCACCGAGGCCGGTGTCACCGAGGTCGAGACCTGGCTGGGCCAGCCGGTCGAGCCCGAACCGCACCTGCAGACGGTGCTGTTCGTCAAGGTCGTCCTGGCGCTGATGTCCGGGCGGGACGCGGCCGAGTACCTGGACGCCCAGCGCTCAGCGCATCTGAACCGGATGCGCGAGCTGACCGAGGTCAAGCGGGGGGCCGAGCTGGTCGACGGCCTGCTGGCCGATCACGCGTTGTTCCACCTGGAGGCCGACCTGCGCTGGATCGAGCTGACCTCGGCCCGGCTGTCCGCGCTGGCCGAGCGGGTGCGGTCATGACGGCCCGTCGCTCTCGCGGTGCCGTGACGACGCCGGGCCGACAAGACCAGCCGCTGCTCCAGGCCTGCGACGTGCACCGGTCGTTCGGGCCGACGCCGGCCCTGCGCGGGGCGAGCGTGTCGGTGCAGGCGGGCGAGATCCTGGCCGTGATGGGGCCGAGCGGCTCGGGCAAGTCCACGCTGTTGCACTGCCTGGCCGGCATCCTGGTGCCCGACTCGGGCGAGATCCACTTCGCCGGCCGGCGCATCGACCCGTTGCGTGAGACCGAACGCAGCGCGCTGCGCCGCGATCGCTTCGGATTCGTCTTCCAGTTCGGCCAGCTGGTGCCCGAATTGACCGCCGAGGAGAACGTCGCCCTGCCCCTGCTGCTCGGCGGTCAGGCCCGCGCGACAGCACTGGCCCAGGCGCGACCGTGGTTCGAACGGCTCGAGCTGGACGGCACGCAGCAGCGGCGCTCGGGCGAGCTGTCCGGGGGCCAGGCCCAGCGCGTCGCGCTCGCCCGTGGCCTGGTCACCCATCCGGAGGTGCTGTTCGCCGACGAGCCGACCGGGTCGCTGGACTCGCTGACCGGTGAGCGGGTCATGGATCTGCTGGCCGCGGCCGCCCGCGACCACGGCACCACCGTCGTTCTCGTCACGCACGAGCCACGTGTGGCCGCCTACGCCGACCGCGAGGTAATCGTCCGCGACGGTGTGGTGAACTCGTTCGTCCCGGCCGCCACATGATCCGCCTCGGGCTGCACCTCACCCTGCACGGCGGCCGCGAGGCGGTCGTCCGGCTGGTCGTCATCGTGGCGGCCGTGGCCGTCGGCGTCGGGCTGCTGCTGGCCGCGCTGGCCGGCGTCAACGCCGTGAACACGCAGAACGCGCGCTACGCCTGGCTGGAGACCGGCTACACCCCGGCGCCCGGTGGCCAGGCCGCCGCCGATCCCGTGTGGTGGCAGCTGTCCGAGGACATCTTCGACGGCCGGACGATCGTGCGCGTCGACGTCGCCGCCACCGGTCCGCAGTCGCCGGTGCCGCCCGGCCTGAGCAAGCTGCCCGGCCCGGGCGAGCTCGCGGCGTCGCCGGCGATGACCGCGCTATTGGACAAGACGCCGGCCCCGGAGCTCGGCGCGCGGTACGACAGCCACCAGGTCGCCACGATCGGCCGGACCGGGCTGCCCTCGCCCGACTCTCTGATCGTCGTCATCGGCCATCCGGCCCGCGACCTCGCGAACGGCGACGCCCAGCTGGTGAACCGGATCTCGACGAACGTGCCCAACCAGTGCAACGGTTGCGCGCCCGGGGTCGGCATAAACGCCAACGGCATCGATCTCGTGCTGGGCGTGGTGGCGCTGGCGATCCTGTTCCCGGTACTGGTGTTCATCGCCGCAGCCACCCGGCTCTCGGCCGCCCGGCGCGAGCAGCGCTTCGCCGCCATGCGGCTGGTCGGCGCCACGCCCGGCCAGGTCTCGCTGATCTCGACGGTTGAGTCGACCGTGGCCGCGGTGGCCGGCGCCGTGCTGGGCTTCCCGCTGTTCTTCCTGCTCCGCCCGGTGCTCGCGGCGATCCCGTTCACCGGCGACCGCTTCTTCACGACCGACCTGTCGCTCAACCTGGCCGACGTCCTGATGGTGCTGCTCGGCGTGCCGGTCGCGGCGGCGCTGGCCGCCCGGGTGGCCCTGCGCCGGGTACAGATCACGCCGCTCGGCGTGACCCGGCGGACCACACCGCGCCCGCCTCGGGCCTGGCGGCTGCTGCCGCTGGCTGTCGGCATCGCCGAGCTGGCCTACGTCGTGATCGCCGGACCGCCCAAGTCGACGAGCGGGCAGACGCAGGTTTATTTCCTCGGCTTCTTGCTGATCATCGTCGGGCTGGTCGTGGCCGGACCTTGGCTGACCATGGCCGTCTCCCGGCTGGTGTCGCAGCGGGCCCGACGGCCGGCCGCGCTGATCGCCGGACGACGGCTGGCCGACGACCCGCGTTCCGGATTCCGGGCGATCAGCGGACTGGTCCTGGCCCTGTTCGTCACCAGCGTGGCGGTCGGTGTGATCACCACGCTGGTCGCCACCGAGGGCGGCTCGGGCGGGGGATCGGGCAGTTCTTCCACCCTGCAGCAGACGTTCTTCACCCATCACGGCAGTGCCCCGCCGGAGGACGCCATCCCGGCGCTGCCGGCCGGCCTGGTGGACGAACTGTCCGCCGTCCGGGGCGTCCGCGGCGTGACCGTGATCCACAAGTCCGCCGACAACGCGGGCCGGTTCGGGCCGGGGCTCGGCGTGGTGTCGTGCGCGCAGCTGGCCCGGACGCCGGCCATCGGCCGCTGCGCCGCCGACGCGCAGACCGCCCAGATCGACACCGGGTTCGGGGTCGGCTTCGGCCAGGCCTCGACGACGGGCAGCCGGGTGTGGCCGGCCAGCTCGGTCACCCTCGACCAGCTGGCCCAGATGCCGGTCAACTCCGTGATCGTCGCGACCGACGGCAGCACCGCGGCGCTGGAGACCGCGCGCACCCTCATCGAGGGCGCCTCCTCGTCGCGGTTCCCGCCCGACACGCTGTCGTCGATCGGCGCGAACACCAAACGACTGCTGGCCGCGTACCAGCAGCTGGCCAACGTCGTGATCATCGTCAGCCTGGTCGTCGCCGGGTGCAGCCTCGCGGTCAGCGTCGTGGCCGGCCTGAACGAGCGCAAGCGGCCGTTCAGCCAGCTGCGCCTGTCCGGCGTGCCGCTCGGGCTGCTGCGCCGGGTCGTCGGGCTGGAGACCGGGTTGCCACTGCTGGCCGGCGCGGTCGTGTCGGTCGGCATCGGCTTCTTGGCCGCGAACCTGTTCCTGCGGGCCCAGCTGGACGAGACGCTGCGCCCGCCCGGTGCCGGCTACTACGGCATCGTCGCGGCCGGCGTGGTCGTGTCGCTGGCCATCGTCGCGTCGACGTTCCCCTTGCTGCGCCGGGTCACCGGTCCCGAGGTCGCCCGCAACGACTAGGACGTGTCTCTACGGCACTCGGCGGCCTCCGGTGATCAACAGCCCGGCAGCGTGCGGACTCGCCAGCTCTGCGGCTGTTGATCACCGGGAAAGGGGCTCAGGAGGGCCGAGCCTGGACTAGGTACGGCTGCGGAACGAGCGAAGGCGCAGGCTGTTGCCGACGACCGAGACGCTCGAGAAGGCCATGGCGGCGCCGGCCAGCATCGGGTTGAGCAGTCCGAACGCGGCCAGCGGGATCGCGGCACCGTTGTAGGCGAACGCCCAGAACAGGTTCGCCTTGATGGTGTTCAACGTCGATCGGGACAGCCGGATCGCGTCGGCGGCCGCGCGCAGGTCGCCCCGCACGAGCGTGATGTCGGCTGCCTCGATGGCCACGTCGGTGCCCGTGCCCATCGCCAGGCCGAGGTCGGCCCGGGCCAGCGCGGCGGCGTCGTTCACCCCGTCGCCGACCATCGCGACGACCTTTCCCTCGGCCTGCAGGCGGGCGACGACGTCGACCTTGTCGTGCGGCAGTACCTCGGCGACCACGTGCTCGATGCCCACCTCGGCCGCGATCCGTTCGGCCACCGCCCGGTTGTCGCCGGTGAGCAGCACCGGGGTCAGGCCGAGCGCGGCGAACTGGCGCACCGCCTCGGCGCTGGTCGCCTTGACCTGGTCGGCCACCACGAGCAACGCCCGAGTCACACCGTCCCACCCCACCGCGACCACGGTGTGGCCGGAGTGCTCGAGCCGGGTCTTCGCCGCGGCCAGGTCCGGATGCAGGTGCAGGGCCCAGTCGGCGAGCAGCGACTCGCGCCCGACGACGACGGCGTGCCCGTCGACGACCCCCTGCACGCCCTTGCCCGGGACGTTGGCGAAGTCCTCCGGCACCGGCAGCGAACCCACCTCGTCGCGAGCGGCGACGGCGATCGCCCGGGCGACGGGATGCTCCGAGGCGTGCTCCAACGCGCCGGCCAGCCGCAACACGTCCCGGCGGTCGACCCCGGCCGCGGTGACGACGTCGACGAGCGCCATCGTCGCGGTGGTGACCGTCCCGGTCTTGTCGAGCACGACGGTGTCGATCCGTCGGGTGGACTCGAGCACCTCGGGACCCTTGATCAGGATGCCCAGCTGGGCGCCCCGGCCGGTACCCACCAGCAAGGCCGTGGGCGTGGCCAGGCCCAGGGCGCACGGGCAGGCGATGATCAGCACGGCGACCGCGGCGGTGAACGCGGCGCCCAGCGGGAACCCGGCCCCCAGCCATGCGCCGAGCACCAGCACCGCGGCGCCGATCACGATCGGCACGAACACCCCGGCGATCCGGTCGGCCAGGCGCTGCACGGCCGCCTTGCCCGACTGAGCGTCTTCGACCAGCCGGGCCATCTGGGCCAGCCGGGTGTCCGCGCCGACCCGGGTGGCCCGCACGGCCAGGCGCCCGCCGACGTTCACCGTGGCGCCGGTGACGCCGTCGCCCGGCCCGACCTCGACCGGGACGGACTCGCCGGTCAGCATCGCCAGGTCGAGCGCGGAAGTGCCCGAGACGACGACTCCGTCGGTGGCGACCTTCTCGCCCGGACGGACCACGAACTGGTCGCCGACGACCAGGTCGGCGATCGGGATGCGTGCCTCGACCCCGCCGCGCAGCACCGCGACGTCCTTGGCGCCCAGCTGCAGCAGGGCACGCAGGGCGGCGCCGGCCCGGCGCTTGGACCGCTTCTCGAAGTAGCGGCCGGCGAGCACGAACATGGTCACGCCGGCGGCCACCTCGAAGTAGAGGTTCTCCGACCCGTCACTCGGCTCGACGGTCAACCGGAACGGGTGCGTCATGCCCGGCGTGCCGGCCGTGCCGAAGAACAGCGCGTACAGCGACCAGGCCAGCGCGGCGAGCGTGCCCAGCGAGATCAGCGTGTCCATGGTGGCCGCGCCGTGACGCAGGTTCGCGAGGGCCGCCTTGTGGAACGGCCAGCCGGCCCACACGATGACCGGCCCGGCCAGGGCGAGCGAGGCCCACTGCCAGTTCTCGAACTGCAGCGCCGGGATCATCGCCATGGCGATCACCGGCACCGCCAGCACGACCGCCCCGATCAGCCGCTGCCGCAGCGCGATCAGCTCGAGGTCCGGCTCAGGCCGAGCTGTCTCGACGTCGGCGGTACGGGCCACAACGGCCGTGTATCCGGCCTTCTCGATCTCGGCGATCAGCGTGGCCGCGTCGACGGTTTCGGGTGCCCGGACCTGCGCCTTCTCGGTCGCGTAGTTCACCGTCGCCGTGACGCCCGCGAGCTTGTTCAGCTTCTTCTCGATACGCGTCGCACACGACGCGCAGGTCATCCCGGCGATCTCGAGCTCGATACCGGTGCCCGGCTCGTCGAGCCGGGTCGAGGTGGCCGTCATGTCACGCTCCTGACGTCTCGTCGGCGGTGTCGACCACGAACGGGGCCGTGTGCACCACGCCGTCGACCCGGAAGTCGAGGTAGAGCAGGTATCGGCCCGGGGTCGGCGCCTCGGTGGTGAACCGGATGCGCGGCCCGGACAGGTCGCCCGCCGCCGGCTCGTCGCCGTCCGGGTGGACGTGCAGATAGGCCAGGTCGCCCTCGCGTAGCGCGACGAGGTGGCCGAACGCGCCCAGGTAGGGCTGCACGGTGGTGACGGGCACGCCGTTGCGGCTGATCTCGACGGTCAGCGGCGAGTCCGCCTCGACGTGCAGGTTGCCGGTCAGGGTGACGTCGAAGCCGTCGACCGACGCGCGCGTCGAAGTACGGGTCTCCGCCTGCCGGGTGAACGGCCCGGCGACGTCGACAGTGCGGGTGAGCGTCACGTCTTGCCCGGGCGCCGGGACGAAGTCGGCGAACACCCGGTAGCTGCCGGCGGCCGGCCACGTCCACGAGATCGACCACGTGCCGTCGGCGCTCATTGCCGGGTGGACGTGGCGGAACTGCGTGCCGTCCGAGCGCACGACGATCAGGTGCAGCCGCTTCTCGTGCGACGTCTCGAACTCGGTCTGCGGCCGGCCGTCGGGGCCCGAGATGCGGAACGACAACTGCCCGGCCGTACCGACGCTGTCCGGCGCCGCCACGGGGCTGAGCCGGTAGCCGTCCTGCTCGAGGGCGACGCCACGCACGTGGGCGCTTCCGGAGGCGCCGTGGTCCATCTCCTTGCGGTCGGCCGCCTGCTTCCACGACTGCACAGTCCGGTCGGGGACCACCACGTCTGCGATCACGAACGCCGACCCGAACAGGACGGCCAGGCCCGCTCCGTACGCGGCCAATCGCGTGCCCGTGCGCATCAGACCGGCACCGCCTCGTAGCCGGCCTCGTCGACGGCGGCCACGACGGCGGAGTCGCTGATCGGCGCGCTGGACGTGACGACGAGCCGGCCGCTTCCGACGCTGACCTCGATCCGATCCACGCCGGCGAGCTGCCCGACCTCTTCGCGGACCGAGTTCTCGCAGTGGGCGCAGGTCATTCCGGTCACCTGGTACTCGCTCGTAGGCACGGGGCGCTCCTCGGGTTCATATACCTCACGGGGGTATCTGCAAGTCTCCCGACCATATACCCGGCAGGGGTATCCACGTCAACGGAGTGAGGCGGATTTCTCAAGTACCCGGGCTGGGTATGTGAGCGTCAGCCGAGCTGGTGGCGGTGCGCGTAGCCGATGGCGGCGGCGCGGTCGCGCGAGCCGGTCTTGGCGAAGATCCGGTTGACGTGCGTCTTGATCGTGTGCGTGCTCAGGAACAGCTGCGCGGCGATCTCCGGGTTGGTCAGCCCCTGAGCGATCAAGCGCAGGATCTCGACCTCGCGCGGGGTCAGCCCGTCGGGCAGGGCCGCGACCGGGGCCGGGGCGGGCGGCGGGGCGTCCAGCAGGGCGCTGTGCACCCGGGAGTCGAGTACGGTGAGCCCGCTCGCGGCGGCGTGCAGCGCCTTGGCGATCTCGGCCCGGTCGGCGTCCTTGGTCAGGTAGCTGCGCGCCCCGGCCTGCAGGGCCTCGCGCACCGACGAGTCGTCGACAAAGGTGGTGAGCACGACGACGGCCACGCCCGGATGCTCGGCCGCCAGTCGGCGGGTGGCGCCGATGCCGTCCAGCACCGGCATGTGCAGGTCGAGCAGGATCGCATCCGGGTTGTGCTCGGCCACCAGTTGCAGCGCCTGCTCGCCGTCGGCGGCCGCGCCGACGACGTCGATGTCGGGCAACCCGTCGAGCAGCAGCACCAGTCCCTGGCGCACGCTGGCCTGGTCGTCGGCGACGACGATGCGCAGCGGCGCGCTCATGACGTCATGGTCTCAGGGGCGGGACGGGGCAGTTCGGCGGTCACCACCCACTCGTCGTCGCGCCGGCCGGCGTCAAGGGTCCCGTTCAGCAACCGCAACCGTTCCCGCATGCCGGTCAGCCCGTACCCGCCGTTGACGGTGCGCAGCTTCGCCGGCTCGGACCCGGGGGCCAGCCCGTTGCGTACGGTCAGGCGTACGTCGGCGTCGCCGTAGTCGAGCCGGATCGCCACGGCCTGATGGGGCGCGTGCTTGGCCGCGTTGACCAGCGCTTCCTGGGCGACGCGCAGCAGGGCGACCGACGCGTCCGGCGGAAGGGGCACCGGCGATCCGCTGGTGTCATAGTCGACGCCGACCCGGTAGCGCTGCGCGTAGGTGTCGCTGACCTGAGCCAGTTCCTCGTCGATCGGCGGCGGGTCGGTGCGCAGCGCCTGCACGGCCCGGCGCGTCTCGACGAGTCCTTCGCTCGCCATCTGCTGGGCGGCGTCCAGCAGCTCGCCGGCCTGGTCGACGTCGCGGTGGTCGGCCAGCACGGCCCGGGCGGCCTGGATCTGGATGCCCAGCGCGCCGAGCGAGTGGGCCAGCACGTCGTGGATCTCGCGGGCGATGCGCGCCCGTTCGTCGAGCAGGTCGGCCCGGCGCTGCTCGGCCTGTAGCCGCTCCTGCTGGGCCAGCAGTTGGGCGGCCTGCTCGGCCTGGATGCGGTAGGCGCCGCGATTGCGCCCGAACACCAGCCCGACGACCACGAGCACCGGCGAGCCGATGAAGGTGCCGTAGCTGCCGCCGAAGACCAGCCCGCCGATCTCGATCGCCAGCACGCCGGCGGCCGTCACGGACAGGCTGGCGATCAGGCTGGTCTCGCTACCCGCGATCATCGCGGCCACCAGGGCGAAGGCCACCATCACCGAGGCGCCCCGTCCGACCGTCGAGGCGAAACCGGTGGCCGTGGTGATCGCCCCGAGGGCGAGCGGCAGCGCCCAGGTGTGCGCCCGCGCCAGGTCCGGATGCGCCTCCAGGAACGCCCACGCCAGCAGGCCCAGGCCGAGCCCGACGTACCCGGCAATCGTCACGGCGACGGCGCCCACCCCGTGCGGCGGGTTCAGGAGGATCAGCAGGCCCTCGGCGAGGAAGCCGAGGCCCCGCGCCAGCCAGTTGACCCTGCGCAACATGCGCTCAGTATCGCCCGCGGGCCTGGGCCGATTCGTCAACCGCCGGGCTGATCTGCCTCATACCGCGCGGTACCAGATCGCTTCGTACCGAAGGTCAACCCGCGCTCCGATTCGCAACGGGGCCGCGGCGACGACATTGGTTGCTGTCAACGCAGCACCACAACTACCGAGGAGCACATCGTGGCATCCGAACTCACCGACGCGATGATCGTCAACGGCGTGGTCCTGGCCACTGTGCTGGCCACGGACCTCGGCCCGGCCCGCAAGATCGGCAAGCACCGGCTCTTGCGCCCGCTGATCGCCGCCGCCGTGATCATCCCGATGTTCATCGACCGGCCGGTCACGCACGGCACCGGCCTGGCGGTGGAGATCGCCGGAGTGGCCGCCGGGCTGCTCGGCGGACTGGCCGCCGCCGCACTCATGCGGGTCCGCCGCCACCCCACGACCGGGCAGCCGGTCAGCAGTGCCGGAGCGGGCTACGCCGCGCTCTGGGTCGTCATCATCGGCGCCCGGGCGGCGTTCTCCTACGGCTCGGTCCACTGGTTCAGCCGGCCGCTGTTCGACTGGGCCGTCGCGAACGACGTCACGGTCGCGGCGATCACCGACGGCCTGATCTTCATGGCGATCGTCATGGTGGTGGCGCGGACCCTGGCCCTCGGGGTGCGGGCGGCCCGCCTGCCGGTTCCGGCCCGGGCCGCGGCCGCGGTCCCGGCCGCCTGACCCGACGCTCAGGAGATGTCGGCGCGCACCGTGGTGCGCGCCGACACCGCGTTGACCACCAGCGCCACACCGGCGACGAGGGCGAGGGCCGCCGCGAACGGCAAGGTGCCGGCCGTCGAGTCACCGGCGAACCCGAAACCCCCACCGCCCAGGGGTGATCCGCCGAGTGTGGTGGTCGCGGTGAACGGCAGGTACGGGCCGATCCAGTTGAAGAACCCGCCCAGGATCGCCTCGACGAAGAAGGACCAGACGAGCATTCCGAGCACGGTGGCCAGCTGCGAGCGAACCAGCGAGCCGACGCCCACGCCGACGACACCAAGCACCGCGGCGCCGATGGTGGTGCCGACGGCGTACCGGGCGATGGTGCCCGCGCCGAGCACGACGGGGTAGCCGTGTCCGGCCACGAACGCCAGCCCGACCGTGATGGTGACGCCCACCGTGACCGCGCCGAACACCAGCCCGGCCAGCGCCGCCGTGACCGACTTGGCCAGCAGCACCCGCTCGCGATGAGGAGTCGCGAGGTAGGTGTAGGTCGCCGTCGCGTGCCGGAACTCGCCACTGGCGACGATTACGCCGAGCACGGCGGCCATGAGCAGCCCGAACCCGGTGATCGTCAGCTGCTGGGTGAGGCCGGTCGCGCTGTCCAGCGGTGGGCGCTTGTTCACGCCGGCCCGGGATCCGCGCAGCACCGCGTCCAGCGCGGTGAGCACCGCGGCGATGCCGAGCAGCCCGTACGTGGTGCGCATTGTCCGTAGCTTCAGCAACTCGATCCGGATCACTGCGCCCCTCCGGTCAGCTGGAAGAAGACGTCCTCGAGGTTGGCCGTCTCGGTACTGGTCTCGAAGATCGGGATGCGGTGCTCGGCGGCCAGCGTGCCGATCCGTTCCGGCGTGGCGTCGCTGACCTCGACGCGGTCCGGCGCGACCACCGTGGCGGGTATCCCGGCGGTGGTGAGCAGCGCGCTCAGGTCCTCCGCTCGCGACGTGCGGATGCGGACCACCGGCCGGGCGCCGGCCACCAGCTCGGACAGCGGCGACTCGGCGACCAGCCGGCCGTGATCGAGGATCACGACGTTGTCGGCCGTCTGCGCCACCTCGGCCAGGATGTGGCTGGAGATCAGGACGGTGCGACCCTCGTCGGCCAGGCCGCGCAACAGTTCGCGCAGCCAGCGCACCCCTTCCGGGTCGAGGCCGTTGGCCGGCTCGTCGAGGATGAGCACTTGCGGGTCGTGCAGCAACGCGGTGGCCAGCCCCAGGCGCTGCCGCATGCCGAGCGAGAACCCACCGACCCGGCGGTCGGCGGCCCGGGTCAGGTCGACCAGGTCGAGCACCTCGTCGATGCGATCACGGCGGGCGCGCCCGGCGAGCGCCTGGATGCGCAGATGGTCGCGGGCTGTGCGTCCCGGGTAGAAGCTGGCCGCTTCCAGGGCCGCACCCACCGTGCCGGTCGGATCGGGCAGGTCGACGTAACGTCGTCCCGCAACGAGCGCCGTCCCGGCGGTGGGCGTGACCAGCCCGAGCAGCATGCGCAGCGTGGTCGTCTTGCCCGCCCCGTTGGGTCCGAGGAAGCCGACCACCTGCCCGGCGTCGACGTCGAAGGTCAGGTCGTCGACGGCGAGCACCGACCCGAACCGCTTGGTCAGGCCGCGGATCTCGATCACCGCCGGTGCTCCTCGTCGTCGCGGCGCCGGCGCCGGATCAGGCTGATCGTCAGGGCGACGAGCGCGGCGACGACCACGATCCAGCCGAGGATCCACAGGGCGCCCTTGCCGCGGCCGCCGTGGCCGCCGCTCGCGAGCAGGGCGTACATCAGGACTGGGTGCATGCTGTCCAGCTTCGGCGGCGAGGCCTCGCGTGTCGTCAGCCGAGCGGCTCGACCCGGCTACGCCGTCCAGCCCGGTCGGACCAGGCCGGCCTCATACGCCAGGACGACGAGCTGGGCCCGGTCGCGGGCGCCGAGCTTGGTCATCGCGCGGGCCACGTGCGTCTTCACGGTGGACGCGCTGACGTAGATCCGGGCGGCGATCTCGTCGTTGGCCAGCCCTGAGGCGACGAGCACCACCACCTCGCGCTCGCGGGGCGTCAGCTCGTCCAGGCCGGGCAGCCGGCGGGCGGCCCGGGTGTGCGCGGCGAACTCGGCGACCAGGCGCCGCGTGATGTCGGGCGACAGCAGCGCCTCGCCACCGGCTGCGACGCGCACCGCCTTGATCAGCTCGGCGGCGTCGGTGTCCTTGACCAGGAAGCCGGTGGCGCCGGCGCGCAGGCCCTCGAAGACGTACTCGTCCAGGTCGAACGTGGTCAGGATGACGATGTGGACGCTGCCCAGCTCGGGCTGGTCCGCGATGCGCCGGGTCGCCTCGATGCCGTCCAGGCCGGGCATGCGGATGTCCATGAGCAGCACGTCGGGGCGCAGCCGGCCGGCCAGCTCGACCGCCGCGGCGCCGTCGGCCGCCTCGCCCACCACGCTGATGTCGTTCTCGGCGTCGAGCAGTGACGCGAACCCGGCGCGCACCAGCGACTGGTCGTCGACGACGCCGACGCGGATCACGGGCCGGCCCCGTTCACCGGCAGCACGGCCCGCACCCGGAACCCGCCGCCCGGCCGCGGTCCGGCGGCCAACTCACCGCCCAGCGCGTGCGCCCGCTCGGCCATGCCGATCAGCCCGGAGCCAGGGGCCGCGGGGCCGCCCCGCCCGTCGTCGTCCACCTCGACCAGCAGGCCGTCGTCGCGGTAGCCGATGTGCACCGTCGCCTGGTGACCGCCCGAGTGGCGGGCGGCGTTGGTCAGCGCTTCCTGCACGATGCGGTACGCGGCGAGGTCGACGTCGGCCGGCAGCGGAGCGGCGGGGCCGTCGCACTCGACCCGGACCCGCAGCCCGGCGTCGCCCACCCGCTGGGCCAGCTCGTCCAGCTGCGCCAGCGTCGGCGCCGGCGCGCGGGGAGCCTCGTCGCCGGCCTGGCGCAGCACGCCCAGCATCGACCGCAGTTCGACGACGGCCCGCTTGCTCACGTCGTTGATCGCGGTGAGCGCCGTCCGGGCCTTCTCGGGTTGGCGGTCCATCAGGTGCAGCGCGGTGTTGGCCTGGACGTTGATCACGGCGATGCTGTGCGCCAACACGTCGTGCAGGTCGCGGGCGATACGCAGCCGCTCCTCGGTGGCCCGGCGCATTAGCTCGGCCGCCCGCCGCTCGGCCAGCGCCGTGGCCCGCTGCTGGCGCAGCCGGATGCCCTCGGCGACGACCAGCAGCACGAGCAGGCCGGCGCCCAGGCCCAGCGCGAACCCGGTGCCTGGCCGGTGGTGGTGCGGGCTGAGCAGCACCGGCCCCCACAGGAAACCGAGGTAGCCCGCCACCAGGAACGCCACCGCGGCCCGGCGCCGATGCAGGTAGATCGCCGTGCCGAACGCGACGATGACGGACAACCAGATCCCGCCGCGCGGGTTCGATGTCGCCAGGTAGCCGAACGTCAGCGCGTAGGTTGCCGCCAGCACCGCCACCGGGTAGTGCCGCCGCGCGACCAGGACCACCGCGCTAGCGACCAGCAGCACGATGCCGGACGCCGCGAGGTGCTCGCCCCGGTGCGCGGCCAGGGCGGCGGTGCTCGCCAGCTGGACCGCCCCGACGGCGAGCGCCACCGCCGCGTCGACCAGCCAGGCGCGCGCCTGCGACTCGTGATCAGTCATCTCGCCGTCACGGTAAGCCTTGACCCTCAGCGCGGCATCGTCCTGACGACTACGGCGCCTACTGCGAACGCGGTACGCCGGCCGATCAGAGGTGCAGCGCGTCGAGCAGGGCAGTGGCCACGGCGGCGTCGCCCTCGGTGCGGATGCCGTGCGCGCGCAGGCTGGCCCGGGTGGTCCGCCGGCCTTGCAGGAACGGGCTGATGCCGCCGGGCTGGGCAATGATGCGAGCCACCGGCGCCGGCCCGCTCGTCCCGGCGACAGCCAGCCGCTCGCCGTCCGGCGTCACGGTGAACACCTCGTCGTCGAGCTGCAGCTCGATCGGGCCGGGCAGTTGTGCCACGCGGGCCGGGTCGGCGAACGTCTTGATGCCGAGGGCGATCGCGGCCGGAGTGACCGGCAGGGTGTTGTCGAATTGCGGCGAGCGGCATCCCCACCGCCCGAGGGCCACCACGATCGGCTCCAGCTCACGACCCCAGTCGGTCAGCTCGTACACCCAGGAGCTCGCGGGCGGGGGCAACTTGCGGCGGGCCACGACACCGCCGTCGACCAGGTCGCGCAGCCGCTGCGTGAGCACGCTCGCGCTGGCCCCGGCCAGGCGGGTGTCCAGGTCGGTGAACCGCTTGGGGGAGAAGAGCAGCTCACGGACGATCAGCAGCCCCCATCGCTCGCCGACCACGTCCAGGGCGTGCGCCGCCGGGCACCCTTCCGCGTACGACCGCATGACGGAACTCTAATTCTCGAACTAACTACTTGCAAATTCAAAGTAGCGACTCGTAGATTACGAGCATGACCGCCAAACTCACCGTTGCCGCCCTGCTCACCCTCGACGGAGTCCACGACAGCCCGCGCTCGTTCGCCGGCCCGTACTTCGACGACGATGCCGCGGCGCGTTCGCTCGTCGCCCTGGAGTCGTGCGCCGCGATGCTCATGGGGCGTACCACCTACGAGTACTTCGCGCCCGCGTGGTCGGCGGCCACCGACCCGTACTCGGCGCGCGTCAACGGCATCACCAAGTACGTGTTCTCCTCGACGCTGACCGACCGGTCCTGGAGCAACACCCGGGTGGTGGCCGGCGACCCGGTCGCGGCGGTGGCCGACCTCAAGCGGCAGGCCGACGGCGACCTGATGATCTACGGCTACGGGCAGCTGTCCCAGACGCTGCTCGAGCACGGGCTGGTCGACGAGCTCAAGCTGTCGATCTTCCCGGTCGTCGCCGGCTCGGGCATCCCGGTGTTCCGGCCCGGGAAGTCGCAGGCGTTGCGGTTGAGCGATACGAAGACGTGGCGCAACGGCACGATCGAGCTCACCTACACGCCGGTCAGCTCGGCCGGCTGAGGTCCAGCTCGAGAACAGCCAGGTCGCGTTCGGCGAACTGGCGGTGGTACCACTCCTCGTTGAGCACGACGAGCAGGCAGTCGCGCACCGGGAAGCTGCGCGGCGGCGGCCAGCCCGGACCCTCGACCGGTTCGGTGTCGCGGGCCAGTGTCTCGTCGGTCAGCCCGTCGACCAGCTCGCGCACGGTGGCCATCCGGTCGCGGCGCAGGGCGAGCACCTCGTCCAGCGACGGCCGGGCG
The DNA here is from genome assembly GCA_036558905.1 of Jatrophihabitantaceae bacterium. Lineage (GTDB taxonomy): Bacteria > Actinomycetota > Actinomycetes > Mycobacteriales > Jatrophihabitantaceae > DASXRA01. The sequence continues at coordinate 21,228 of DATBER010000107.1, forward strand.
TCGCGGTCGCGCGGCACGCCCGGGGTGTCGGGCATCTCGTCCCAGGGCAGGCTGAGCGCATGCCACGGCGCCGGGTCGCCGAGGATGCCCCGACGGATCCAGGCCTCGGTCGCGAACACCAGGTGGCGCAGCGTCTCGACGAACGACCACTCGCCGTCGACCGACTCGTGCAGCAACGCCGGGTCGAGTCGGCGGGCGCGCGCCACCGTCTCGTCCCACCGACGCTCGACGATGTCCCACGCCTCGCGGAAGCCGGCCGGATCGGTCGGACGCATCTTGGGCCGCTCGGGATCACGCCGGTCGAGCTCGGCCTCGACGTACGGCCCGACTTCGACTCCGTTGATGGTCAGGTTCTGGATCTCACCGCTGATCTCGACGTCGGCCAGCTCGACGCCGCGCATGACCACTCGGGTCAGGTCGACCCCGTGGAACCGCGCGCCGGTCAGGTCGCACGCCCGAAACCGCGTTCCGGTCAGGTCGACCCGGTCGAAGCTCGATCCCCGCAGGTCCGCCTGGGCGAAGTCAGCCATGGCGCGACGGTAACCGGCCGGGCGGACATTGCCGAGGTCTCGGCCGGAGGCCGCCGGGCGGTCCGCTCTGCGCGAACGGGCCCGGTGGCCCGCCGGCGGATGTGATCGACTGGGGCACATGGTGCTCGCGACGCGCAGCTTCGGCGAGGGCCGGCCGATCGTCCTGCTTCCCTGGTTCGGTCTGGACGGGGCGGTCACGGCGATGGCGTTCGAGCCGGCGTTCGCGGACCGGGCGGGGTGGCGGCGCATCTACCTGGACCTTCCGGGTACGGGTGACTCGCCGCCGGTGGCCGCTAATTCTGACGCCGTCCTGGACGCCCTCGCCGAGACCGTTCACGAGCTGGTCGGTGGCGCGCCCTGCCTCTTGGCCGGATGCTCCTACGGCGGTTACCTCGCCGCCGGGCTGGTCCGGCGGCGCAGTACTCAGATCGCGGGCCTGCTGCTGGTGTGCGCCGGGGTCAAGATCCGGCCGGCCGAGCGCAACCTGTCCCGGCTGGTCCCGTCATCGCCCCAGCCGGGCTGGCTCGACGGGGTGCCGCAGCGGTGGCACGAGCACTTTCAGCACGCAGTCGGCGCGCAGACGGCCGCCGTGGCCCGTCGCGTGGTCGATGCGGTCGAGGGCAACGCCCCGACGGACGACGACTTCCTGGGGCGGCTGCGCGCGAAGGGCTATCGACTCTCCGACGAGGGCGCGCCGTACGTGTTCCCCGAACCGACGATGCTGGTGGCCGGCACCCAGGACCGCGTCGCCGGCTACCTCGACCTGTTCGACGCGCTCGGCAGCTACTCCAAGGGCGAGTACCACGCCCTGAGCGATGCCGGGCACTACCTGCCGTTCGAGCAACCGCAGCGCTTCGCCGCGCTCGTGCGCGACTGGCTCAGCCGGAGCGGTTCCGCGCGGCAAGCTGCTGCTGCGCCAAGTCGGCGGTGATGACGTCGGCGGTGATGACGTCGGCCGTGATGACGTCCAGGTCGGCACCGTCTCGCCCGGCGCGGGCGCCAGTTCGGGCCGGCGTCTCCCGCCTCAGCCGGACGGGAACCGGGCGACGTAGCGCCGCTGCCAGGGCGTCTCGACCGCGCGCGGGTGGTAGTGCTCGCGCACGAACGCCACCGCCTCGCCGGCCGGTACGCCGTCGAGCACGGCCAGGCAGGCCAGCGCCGTGCCGGTCCGCCCGCGTCCGCCGGCGCAGGCGACCTCCACCCGCTCGGACGCGGCCCGCTGCCAGGCCAGCTGCAGCGCCGCGGCCGCGTCGTCGTGGTCGGCCGGCAACCGGAAGTCCGGCCAGCGCACCCACCGGCTGTCCCATCCGACCGGCTCGGGCGCCGACCCGAGCAGGTACAGGCCGAATTCGGGTCGCGGCCCGACCGGCACCGGTGCCCGCAACGATCGGCCCCGGACCAGCCGCCCGGACGGCAGCGCGACGACGCCGGGCTGCCCGGCCTCCCACTCGATCACGCCGGCGAGGGTAGCTGGCGTCGCGCTTTGCTCTCCTGATCAACAGGGATTTCCGGCTGCTGGAGCGACCAGAAACCGCTGTTGATCAACGGGACGGGCTCAGGCGATGGCCAGGCCGAACACGTGCAGGGCCGGCGTGCCACCCGTGGTGTGGTCGCCGATGGTCGGCAATGTCACCGACTCGACCGTCTTGGCCGGGTCGAGCGGCACCGTGTGCAGGTACACGTACGCGTTGCGGTTGACCCGGCCCGCGCCCGTCCAGTTGTGGTACGTCGTGGTGATCGCGACGTCGCTGCCGGCCGGCGGGGCGGCCTGCCAGTCCGGGTCGGAGATCGTGGCGGTGGTCGTCGTGCCATCGGTGTAGGTGACGGTGACCGGGCCCGGCGGCGGCGAGTACGTGCCGGTGGTGAGCAGGCCGAGGGTGTGCCCCGAACCGCTCAGCTCGATCGTCTGCCCGTCGGCCAGCACGTTGTCGGGCTGGCCGGCCGCCGGCGCCGGCCAGGTGAAGGTGAACCCGCCGTGGCTGACCGGTCCGCCGGGCGTGATCCCGATGCCGGCCAACTGCTGGGCCGACAGCGACGAGCCGTCGCCGTCGATGCCGCCGTTCAGCCCGGCCGGGTTGATGTTCGAGTTGTCGGTGATCGCGATGTTGTCGTACGCGGCCGCGAAGTCGGGGAAGGGCACCGAGACCGCCAGAGTTGCCGTACCGGCGGGTACGGTCTGCCCACCACCCGCTGCGGATAGGGTGATCGGCACGTTGGCCACGCCGGGCGTGCTGCCGGCGGTGGCGGTCAGGACGGCACTGGCCGACCCGCCGGCCGGAACGGTGAGCGATCCGCCGGCCGGTGCGACGCTGACGCCGGACGGCGGTGGCGCCTGCCAGGCGACGCGCACGGCAGCGCCGGCGGTGCTCTCGATCCGCAGCGTCGACCGGCCCGAGGCGCCCGCGTCCAACTGCAAGGCAGCCGGCGTCAACGACGCGGTGATCGGTGCCGGCAGCGTGCTCGCTCCGTACCCTTCGGTATGGCCGCCCCGCCACGTGATGTGCGCGACGAGACCGTACGCCGTGGCCGGAGCGTCGAGCGCCACGTCGACCCGCCAGCGCAGCGTGGCCGTCTGATGCGGTGGCAGTGCCGGGATCGGCCCGGAGACCGGCCGCGCGTCCAGATCGCCGTTGTCGTCGCGCGACGTGACGTGCAGAGATCCGTCGACGCCCAGCAGCGGCTCGTCGCTGGTGTTCGTGACTGTCGCGGTGATCGGGTTGTCGCCCAGCGCGTGCAACTGGGACGGGGCCGTGACGTCCACCCGCGCGGGCGAGGGTGCCGGTCCGTAGAACTGCACCTCGGCCACGTTGGCGAACCCGCCGTCCGGCGAGACGTAGCGCAGCCACCGGTACTGCGTCTGGTCGTAGACGGGCAGCTCGGTCCACTCGTAGAACGACCGCCAGGGCAGGGTGGCCAGCGTGTGGCAGCCGCTGGCCGGCCCGTCGGTGCAGCCCTGGAACACGCCGCCGAGCATCCGGGCCGGCTGGTTCGCCCGCGGCACGAAGCGGATCTCGACGACCTGGCTCGCGTGGCCCGCGCCCAGGTCGATGCCGGCGTAGCCACCGTCGGCCTGGCTGTAGTCGAAGAAGGTCGTCGGGTCACCGTCGAAGACCTTGTCGAACGTGTCCGACGAGTTGCCGAACGCCGGGCTGGTTCCGTACGGCGTGCCGCTCAACAGCATCGCGTCGGGCGGGCCGTATTCAGCGACGCCGGGGGGTGTGCCGATCCGGTCGAGCTGATCCTCGAAGGCGAACACGCTCGCCGCGCGCGGACCGCCCCAGGTGCGCGCGGCCAGCACGGCATCGGGCCGGTTGGCGAACCAGTCGAAGTACGAGTCGGGCTGGTCGAACGCGTTGTCCGACCACCGCGAGACCTCGAAGCCGAGCAGGTGCGGATCCGTCGGCGGCACCCACGACTCGTAGACGTTCTGGTCGTTCGGCTCGATCGCGCCGCCGGGCGGGCCGGACGGCGTGACGTAGAGCAGGTTGTCGGGCGAGCTGACCGTGTCGTAGCCGGCCGCCAGGTACGAGTCGGCCGAGCCGGTCCAGGCGTCGATGATCTGGCTCTTGTCCGGCATGATCGTCGCGCCGCCGACGACATCCCACCAGTTCCAGATCTCGGGACGCTTGCCCAGCGCCTGTACCTGGGCACCCAGCTTGTTCAGGAAGTCGACGAACACGTCCTCGGTCGAGCCGAAGCCGTGCGCTTGCGCGTAGCTGACCAGTTCGGGGCAGGCCTGCTGGGCGGCCAGCCCGGCGTACTCGTCGCCACCCAAGTGGAAGACGGGGGAATCCGGGAACAGCGGGATGAACTCCTTGAGCAGACCGACCAGGAACTGCATGGTCTGCGGCTTGGTCACGTCCAGGGTGAACCCGTCGGCCAGCGACGGGCAGTCGAACTTCAGCGTCGGGTCGTAGTCGGCGATCGCCGTCGAATGGGCCGGCACGTCGATCTCGGGCACCAGCGTCACGTGGTAGCGGCGGGCGGTGGCGACGAACGCGGAAAGGTCAGCATGGCTGTAGGACTGCTCGGCGGCCAGTCCCGGATAGGTGCTGCTCTGCAGCCGGAACGCGTTGTACTCGGTCAGGTGCAGGTGCACGGCGTCGAGCTTGTGCCAGGCGGCGGTGCGGATCTCGCGCTCGACGTAGGCCGGCGAGTAGTAGTGGCGCCCCATGTCGAGCATGAACCCGCGGTGCCCGACCTGCGGCCAGTCCCGCGCGGCCCCCCGGGGCAGGGAGCTGTCCTGCTTCACCAGCTGCTCGACGGTCTGCTCGCCGTAGAAGGCACCGGTGGGGTCGACGCCAGTGATCGTCACGGTGTCGCCGATGTCCAGGGTGTAGCCCTGCGCGGGCAGTCCGCCGGCGCCGAGCTCGATCACGACGTCGCCCTGGTGGGCCGGGCGCCCGGTAACGACGGGCAGCTGACGGTCGGCGATGGTGAGCAGGTCGTCGGCGAGCGTGCGGGCGTCGGTGAGCAGCGCCGGGCTGGCCACGACGATCCGCGACTGCGGCCCGAACTCGAACCGCCCCGATGCGCCGGTCCACTGCTGCAGGCTGGGCACCACGTCCGGCGCCGCGTTCGTCACCGGCGCCGCGTTCGTCACCGGCGCGGCCACCACCAAACCACCCGCGAGGGCCGCCACCACCGTCAAGCACCGCCAGCGCCGCATCATGTGCGGAACCGTACGAGTCCGCCGAATCGGCGGTCAAGCAGTTCTGCGCAAGTTGGCCGCTATTCGCGCACAAAACTGCAGGCAAGGCCGAGCGCGTGAACCTCTCTGCGCTGCCCGCCGTTCAGTACCTCAAGAGGCGGACGGGCGGGGGAGCAACGGATGGCGGCGCCGATCGGGATTGCGTTCACGCCGTTCGAGGACCGGGTCGAGGTGATCGAGCAGACCGCGGTGCTGGCCGAGCAACGCGGATTCGGGTCGATCGGAGTCGCCGAGGCGATGACACTGGCCGCGCCGATCGTGCTGGCCCGACTGGCCGAGCGGACCGAGCGGATCGGACTGGTCACCGGGGTGCTGTCGGTGTGGGGTCGCACCCCGGCCACGCTCGCCCTCACCGCCGCCGAGCTGCAGCGGGCCTCCGGCGGACGGTTCGTTCTCGGCTTGGGCGGCAGCACCGCCCCGATCACGGAAGGCTTTCACGGGCAGTCGTGGCAGGCGCCGCTACGAAAGCTGCGCCAGACGCTGGTCGCGGTCCGCACGCTGCTGAGCGGCGGGCGGCTGCCGGGCGTCCCCGAGGGAATCCGGCCGCTGCGCCTGGGCTGCCCGCCACCGACGCCCGTGCCGATCGCGCTGGCCGCGGTCACCACACCCAGCATCCGGTTGGCCGGTGCTCTGGCCGATCAGTGGTTGCCGTTCCTGTTGCCGGCCGCGGCATTGGACGCCGGCCGCGAGCTCATGGCCGGCGCCGCTGCCGACGCGGGCCGGGCCGACGCCGCTACGGTTACCGCCTCCGTCCCGGTTGCGCTGGCCGCCGATCGCGACGGCGCCGCACGCATCGCCGCCCGGTGGCTGGTCACGTACGCGACCCGGATGGGGCCGGTTTACCCGAGGACGCTGCGCGCGCACGGCTACGGCCCGGAGCTGGACGCCCTGCTCGCGGCCAACTCCGACCCGCGCGACGCCCGCCTGCCGGCCGCGGCCGAGCGACTGGCCCGGGACGTGCTGTTCTACGGCACCTACGACGAGGCACCTCAGCTGTGCCGCACCTGGCTCGAACACGCCGACGCGCTCACCGTCGTGGCCCCGTTCGGTGGGCCGGCGGCGCAGATCGCCGGCACCATCGAGGCGCTCAGCTGACGCGCGGACGCCAGCGTTTCCAGGTCGCCTCGGCGCTCGCCCGTTGCTTGCCGTCGAACAGCAGCTCCACCGAGCAGGTCATCTGCGCCTCGCTGACGGAAGTGAGCACCGCCCGCAGCTGCACCGGCTCGTGCAACGGGGCCGGCCGCAGGAACCGCACGTCCAATCGGGCGGTGACGTGCGAGAGGGCAGCACCCGGCAGCGGCAGCCACCCCTGCTCGGCCGCCTCGTGCATCACCGCCGCCGCGCTGTGGCAGTCCAGCACGGTCGAGATGATGCCGCCGTTGAGAAACCCGACGCCGTTGTCGTGCTCCGGCCACGGCCGGAACGTCGCCACGAACGCACCGTCGCGGGCGTGGCTCTTCAGCTGCAGCCCCTTCGGGTTGCTCGGCCCGCACCCGAAACAAGCCGCCTGCGGAAACAGCCGGTCCTGAATGCTGATGTCGCTCACACGAGGTAGGGAAGCACAGCCGGCCTGCCGCTCGGTCGACGAGTGCCTGCGGGGTCCGGCCGGCGTAGTGTCACTCCCGGTACTCGCACCGGCACGCAGGCCCGTCGGCAGCTGCCGCGGACCGGCCGCGAGGGGGGGACGAGGCACATGATGACCGGACTCCGGCCGCCGGGCCCGCGTTGTCCCGGCGGGCCGGGCCGACGCGGGCCCGATGGGCCGAGCACGCTCGAACGCACAAGGAACGCGCCCGGACGCGCCGGACAGCATGATCCGGAGATGACCAATCCATGACCGGGAACCTCACGCCGCAGCCACCCGACGCCGATTCGTCCACGCGCGCCCGCCTGATCCGCCTGCTCGGGCCGGTGCTGGCCATCGCCGCCGTCGGTCTCGCCGTTGCCGCGCTCGTGATCGCGGTGCACGCCGACGACAAGTCGGCGGGTACGACGGGCAGCACGTCCGCCTGCCCCGTCACCACGATCGCCGAGCAGGAACTGCCGTCGGTCGTCACCATCTCGGTCACCGGACCGTCCGGCAGCGGCACCGGTTCCGGCGAGGTCATAGACACCTCGGGGCACATCTTGACGAACAACCACGTCATTTCCCCCGCCGCCTCCGGCGGGACCATCGGAGTGCTCTTCAGCGACGGGCGCAGCCAGGCTGCACATCTGGTCGGCCGTGACCCGCAGACCGACCTTGCCGTGCTCCAGGTTCAGCAGACCCAGGGCCTGCGCCCGATCCAGTTCGGGTCGTCGCAGGCGGTTCGCGTCGGGCAGTCGGTGGTGGCACTGGGCGCGCCGCTCGGCCTGTCGAGCACCGTCACCGCCGGGATCGTCAGTGCCCTCGACCGCAGCGTGAACGTGCCGGCCGACGACGGGCAGACCGCGCTGCTCGTCGCCGCGATCCAGACCGATGCGGCCATCAACCCCGGCAACAGCGGCGGAGCGCTGGTCGACTGTGCCGGCGACCTCATCGGCGTCCCAACCGCGGGCGCCACCGTGCCGAACCCGAGCGGGGGCAGCAGCGTCGGCAACATCGGCCTCGGATTCGCCATCCCCTCCGACTTCGCCCATTCCATCGCCCAGGAACTGATCGCCCACGGCAGCGTCACGCACGGTTTCCTCGGGGTCAGCGTCGACACCGCGCCGGAGGGCACCGGCCTGTACGTCGTCGCTGTCACCCCCGGGGGCCCCGCAGCCAGCGCCGGTCTGCAGGTCGGCGACGTCATCACCAAGATCGACGGCGAATCGGCCAGCTCGGCCGAACAGCTGCTCGAACTCACCCTCACCCACAAGCCCGGGGACACCGTGACCGTCACCTACGAGCGGCAGGGCGAAACCCAGGAAACGCGCCTCACCCTCGGCAGCAGATAGGAACTCGGCCCCGGCGGCGACGGTCAGCGAGTGAGCCGGTCGACCTCGGCGAGCAGGTGCGAAACCTGACCGGTGACGCTGAACCGGTCGCGGGCGTATCCGGCGGCCACCGGTCCGCGGGTGGCCTTCCAGCCGGAGTCGAGCGCCTGGGCGATCGCTGCGGCCAGCGACTCGGCGAGCGCGATCCGGTCGTCGGTCTCGGGGACCAGGGTGCCGACCTCGGAGGTGACGAAGTCGCGCGGGCCGCCCGAGTCGGCGCCGATCACCGGGGTGCCGCAGGCCATGCATTCGACGAACACGAGCCCGAACGGTTCGCGGTACGAGGGGAAGCAACCGACGTCGGCGCAGCCGAACAGCTGGGCGAGCTCGTCCTGACCGCGCGGCCCGAGGAAGTAGGTGCGGCGCAGCCCGAGCTCGGTGGTCAGCGTGTGCATCGCCTGCTGGGCCTCGGGCGGACCGGAGCCGATCACCAGGGTGATGATCCGCCGCTCGTCCTTCTCGTAGATCGCCGCGGCGCGAAGCAATGCGTCGAGCCGCTTCCAGTCGGCGAACTTGCCGCAGAAGGCGACGACGGCGTCGAAGCCTTCAGGCGGCACCACCGGTTCCGGCTCGAGGTCGCTGCCCTCGAGCGGCTGGGTGGAGAACCGGGCCAGCACGGCGGCCGGGTCGGTGCCGTCAGCCGGTGGCCGGAAGACGTCCTGGTTGTAGCCGTTGGGGGAGAGGATGACCCGCTCGCGCGGGAACTCGGGGAACACGTCGACCAGTGCATCGACCTGCTCGGCCGAGATCGCCGCGGCGACGTCGATACCGTGTTCCGGGGCGGCGAAGTCGAAGATCTTCTCGCGCTGCATGAACGGCAGGAACCGCAGTGGGAACTCGTCCGGCGAGTCGCCGGCTCGCTCGTGGTTGAACATCTTCAGCTCGGTGCCGTGCGCGAAACACAGCAGCGGCATCCGCGGACGGCCGGAGGCGACCCGGCGCCGGTTGACGTCGCGCATGACGACGGTGTTCATGAACGCGTGATGGGCGATGGCCAGACTGAACCGGTCGCCGGTCCGTGACTCGATCTCGTCCATCCAGCCGGCAACGGCGTCGGTCAGCCGGAGCCGGTACGCGTCCACTTCGGCCTCGCTCATCGAGTGCCAGCGATAGCTGCTGACCGGCGACACCGATTCGCAGATCGGGATGTCGTGGTCGAGCGGGAACACCCGGACGTCCTCTTCCTCGAATCGCTGGCGACGCGACGGGTACATCGAATAACACCGCACACCCGGCAGCGCGTTGTACGCACGATGGTGCGACTCGTGCAGGATGCCGGAACCGGGCGCGAACTCGCCGCCCCGCTGCCAGTTGTTGGTGCCAAGTTGGAAGATCAACCGGTCGGACACCGCTCCAGCTTAGGGGCCACCGTCGCGGCGGCCCGGGCGCGGCGCGGCTGATCTTGACCCATCCACATGAAATGGTGTTTCGTATCTATATGAGCGGGGGCGAGCGTCCGGTCAACGTCCTGCTCGTCGTCGCCGACGAGCTGATGGCCGCGGCACTGCCGGCCTACGGCGGGAGCCAGGTCGACACGCCGGCGATGGACCGGCTGGCCGCCACCGGCACCACGTTCGACCGGGCGTACTGCAATTCGCCGGTGTGCACGCCCTCGCGCTACTCGATGCTCAGCGGCCGGTACGCGTGGAGCATGCACGTTTACCACAACCAGAGCCCGACGCCGTCGGGCTACCCGAGCCTGGCCGGCCGGCTGAGCGACCGCGGCTACGACACCGTCGGCATCGGCAAGATGCACTTCAAGGGCGACGATCAGATGTGGGGTTACGCGAGCCGCCCGTACGGCGATTTCGGCGGCTTGTCGCACCAGCCCGACCCGTTGCCCACGGCGCCCCGGCTGTCCTACATCGCCGACGCCGGCCCGGCCGACATCGACGACGCCGACCAGCACGACGTCATCGTCGGGCGGATGGGCTGCGAGTACCTGCAGGCCCGTGATCCGGCCGAGCCGTTCTTCCTGCACCTGTCGTTCAACTTCCCGCACTACCCGCTGCGGCCGCCGAAGCGGCTGTTCGACCGGTACTACCCGGCGCGGGCCGATCTGCCCCGGCGGCGCGACCGGCCCGAGCGCGAGCATCCGTGGATGCGCGAGCGGCGCGCCGTCTACCGCGACCTCATTCGCGACGGGTCGTTCGGCGACGAGCAGATCCGGCGGGCGCGCGCCGCCTACTACGCCTGCATCGCATTGGTGGACGAGCAGCTCGGACGGGTGCTCGACGTGCTCGACGAGCGGGGCCTGGCCGGCAACACGCTCGTCCTGTTCGCCGCCGACCACGGGGAGATGCTCGGCGAGCACGGCACCTGGGAGAAGAACTGCTTCTACGAGCAGTCCGCGCGGGTACCGCTGATCGTCCGGCTGCCCGGTCAGGGCCTGGGCCGGCGGGTGGGCGACGTCGTCGAGCTGGTCGACATCGTCCCGACCGTGGAGGCGCTCACCGGGGGATCCGCCGACGGCGGCGACGGCGAGAGCCTGCTGCCGCTGATCGACGGGAGGGGCCGACGGGTCAAGGACTACGCGATCAGCGAGCTGGCCCCGACGTACGTGCAGGGTGTGGCCCGGATGGTGCGTCGCGGGCGGTGGAAGTACATCGCCTACGACAACGCGTCACCCAGCCTGTTCGACCTGGACGCCGACCCGGACGAGCTCGACGACCTCGGCCTGGACGGAGATGTGGCGATGCCGGAGTTGGCCGAGCTGGCCGCGACCGACTTCGACCGGGTACAGGCCGAGTCGCGGTCGGCCGACCGGGCCGTCCATCCGTCCTACGCGGACATGGCCCCGAACCAGTACCGCACCGCCGACGGCTCGCTGGCCGACGCCGAGCAGTTCTACGAGTGCCCGTCGTGGACACGCCCGACCCGGGTGGCCGAGCCGCGGATCACCCGGGTGCGCCCCGAGGCGCCGACCGCGCCGTAAGGGGCGTTCCCGGGGCCTGCCAGGCTGTGCGCCATGGAGCGCTCGTTCGGGGAGTTGGTTGACGAGGCGGCGGAGGTCGACGTCTCGGGGTGGGACTTCTCCTGGCTGCGCGGCCGGGCCACCGAGGAACGGCCGACCTGGGGGTATCAGCGGCTGATCGGCCAGCGGCTGGCCGAGGCGTCAGCGGCACTGGACATCCAGACCGGCGGGGGCGAGGTACTCGACGGCGTTCCGGCTTTCCCCCCGACGATGGTGGCCACCGAAGGGTGGCCGCCGAACGTCCGGCTGGCCACCCAGCGCCTGCACCCGCGCGGCGTGGTGGTCGTCGCCGACAGCCCCGAGCCGCCGCTGCCGTTCGGCGACGACGCGTTCGACCTGGTCACCAGCCGCCACCCGGCCACCGTGTGGTGGGGCGAGATCGCGCGCGTGCTACGCCCGGGCGGCACGTACTTCGCCCAGCACATCGGGCCGAGATGTAACGCCGAGCTGTACGAGTTCTTCCTCGGCCCTCAGCCGGACGTCGCCAAGGCGCGCCATCCCGACATCGAGGGCGAGGCCGCACGTACAGCCGGGCTGGACGTCGTGAACATGCGGATGGAGCGGCTACGCGTCGAGTTCTGCGACGTCGGCGCAGTCGTCTACTTCCTGCGCAAGGTGATCTGGACGGTGCCCGACTTCGACGTCGACCGCTACCGCGACGAGCTGCTCGAGCTGCACCGGCACATCCAGGCCGAGGGCTCGTTCGTCGCTCACTCGTCCCGGGTGCTCGTCGAAGCCCGCAAACCGGGCTAACCCAGGACGGCCAGGTCGAGCCGGGACAGGACATCCGGGTCGGCGATCAGGTCGTAGCCGGCGATCCGGTCGCCCACCAGCCTGACCGTCAAGGCGAGCTGCAGACTTCCGCGCGGTGCGACCACTATCCCGACGTCGCCGTCGATCAGCGCCGGGGCGGCGAACCGGGCCCGCGCGCCGAACACCGCGATCTCCTCGGCCACCGTCTGGGCCCCGCGCGCCTGCAACGGCCGCCCGGCCGGGATCGCGAAGCGGTCGGCCCGCCGCGCCACGTCCGGGTCGAGCAAGGCCAGAATCGCCTCGACATCCCCGGCCCGCGACGCGGCCAGGAAAGTCTCGACGATCCGGCGGTGCCTCCGCAGGTCCGCGGGGTGGACGGCAGGCGTGCCGCGAACCCGCAGCCGGGCCCGGCTGGCCAGCTTCTTGGTGGTGGCTGGGCTGCGGTCGAGCACCGGCGCGATCTCGTCGAACGGCACGGCGAACAGATCGTGCAGCACGAACGCGATCCGCTCGGCCGGTCCGAGCGTGTCGAGCACGACGAGCAGCGCCCGCCCGACCTCGTCGACGAGCAGCGCCTCCGGCTCGGGCTCGGCCCCGCCCGGCCGGTCGGGCTGGTGCTGGCCGACCAGGTCCTCGCGCCGGGCAGCGCGTGATCGCAACCCGTCCAGGCACAGCCGCGACACCACGGTGGTCAGCCAGCCGGCCAGGTTCTGCACGTCGGCCGGATCGGTGCGCGCCAGCCGCAGCCACGCCTCCTGCACCGCGTCGTCGGCCTCGCTGAGCGAACCGAGCATGCGGTACGCCACCCCGCGCAGGTGCGGCCGGTGCGCCTCGAAGCGGTCGGCCAGCGTGTCGAGCTCGGTCATCGGTCCCCTTTGTGGGCTGCCATCCGTCAACACAGTAGAAGCCCGCGCGAGCGAGATCCGATCGCGACGGCGACGCCGTCACGGGCGATCTGTGTTCAGGAGGTAGCACTCGATGAGCGTGACCACGGGGTACCGGCAACGCCGGCTCACCCTGCTGGCGATGTGCGTGGCGACGTTCATGATCCAGCTCGACGTCACGATCGTGAACGTGGCTTTGCCGCACATCCAGGCCGATCTGCGTATGAGCCCGGGTGGCCTGGAGTGGGTGATCAGTGCCTATGCCCTCAGCCTGGCTGCACTTATCCCGGTCGGGGGCGCGCTGGGCGATCACTACGGGCGCAAGCGGGTGTTCCTGATCGGGCTCGCCGTCTTCGCGCTCGGGTCGGCGGCGTGCGCGGTGTCGTCGAACGCCCCGGCGCTGATCGCGTCGCGGGTGGCGCAGGGCGTGGGCGGCGCGGCGATGCTGGCCCTGACCCTGTCGATCATTACCGAGACGTTCCCGCCCGAGCGGCGCGCGGCCGCCCTCGGCACCTGGGCGGCGGTCGGCGGTACCGGCTTCGGTGTGGGGCCGGTCGCGGGCGGCGTGCTGCTGACCTGGTTCGGCTGGGCCTCGGTGTTCTGGGTGAACGTGCCGTTCGCGCTGCTCGCCATCGCCGGGACGGTGGTCGCCGTGCCCGAGTCGCGCAACCCGCACTCGCGCCGACTCGACCGGCCCGGCGTCGTACTGAGCGCCGCCGGACTGGTGGGCGTCACGCTCGGCCTCATCGAGTCGGCTTCGCACCCGTGGGGATCGTGGCCGGTGGCCGGGCCGCTCGTCGTCGGCGCAGCGACGCTGGCCGGATTCGCGGCCTGGGAGCGACGCACGCCCTACGCGATGGTGCCGGCGCGGCTGTTGCGGGCGCGCAGCTTCGCCACCGCGTCGGCCGTCTACCTGATCAGCTATACCGCCCTCAGCAGCGCGCTGTTCTACGTCACGTTGCTGTACCAGGACGTCGACGGGTGGTCGGCGCTGCGCGCCGGGGCGTCGTGGCTGCTGATGAACGCGCCGTTCCTGTTCATGGCGCAGCTGGCCGGCCGGATCAATCGGCGGTTCGCCGCGGCAACAGTGGTGGCGGGCGGCTGCCTGGGTGGAGGCGTCGGGCTGCTGGCGCTGGCGCTCGTCGGCCCGGGTTCGCCGTTCGCGCTGACTGCCGTCGGCTACGTCGTGTCCGGGGCGGGGTTCGGGACGCTGGTCCCGGCGCTCGCTCTGGTGGCCATGCGCGACGTCCCGGCCGGCACGTCGGGCGGCGCCTCCGGAGTGCTGAACGCCGCCCGGCAGCTCGGCTCGTCGGTGGGGCTGGCCGTGCTGGGCACGGTGGGCGTCAGCGCCACGATTGCCGACTGGCACCGCCGGGCCGCGACGTTCCCGGCCGCCGTCCATGCGCAGGCGCTCGACCAGGGCCAGAACGTCGGCGGGGCGCGCATCGCGGCGGTGGCCCGGGCGCTCGGTCCCGATTACCGGCCCGCGGCCGTCCAGTCGTTCGCGCACGGCTACCACCTGGCCGTCGGGCTGGGCGCGGCCGGGCTGGTCGTGGCGGCGGCGGTCGGCGCGCTCGGCCTGCGGCGGCTGGCATCGCCAACCGAGGCGGCGGTCCCGGTAACGGCGAGCCGCTAACGTGGCGCCCGTGTCGAGCACCTTCGATGTCGGCCGGCCGCAGTGGCTGGGCCGGTTGGGCAATGTGCGCAACGTCGTCCGGCAGGAGCTGATCGCCCGCCGGCTGGACCGGCACCTGCCCGCCCAACCGGTCCGCATCCTCGACGTCGGCGCCGGGCAGGGCACCCAGTCGCTGCGCCTGGCCCGGGCTGGCCACCGGGTGGTGGCCGTCGAACCCGACGCCGACATGCGGGCGGCCTTCGCGCAGGCGCTGGGCGACCAGCCGGACGATGTGCGCGAGCGCGTCGAGCTGCGGGCCGGCGGCGTCGGCGACCTCGCGGCGATCACGGCCGACGAGACGTACGACGCGGTGCTGCTGCTCGGCGTGCTGATGTACCTGCCGGCCGGCCCGCCGGTGATCGCCGAGCTGGCCCGGCCCGTCGCGCCCGGCGGGCTCCTCGCGGTCGCGACGCGGACCACGACGTCGGCGCTGTGGCGTCCGGCGGCCCGCCAGGACTGGACGGCCGCGCTCGCCGCGTTCGCCGAGTACGACACCGCCCGGGCCGAGGGGCGCGACATGCGCTACCGCAACGAGATCGGCACACCGGCCCGGGCCGACGACTTCGACACCCTGACCGCCGCCGCGGCCGAGCACGGGCTGCGCCTGGAGAACTGGTACGGCGTGCGTATCGCCGTCGACGTCGAGGAGCTCGATCCGCCGCCGCCGGAGGATCCGGCGCAGCTGGCCGCGCTGCTCGACGTCGAGGACCGCCTCGGCGCCACCGACCCGTACCGGCAGCTGGGCCAGCTCGCGCACCTGATCCTGCGCCGGGCGTGAGCGCTCAGGCCACCACGACGACGGCCTTGCCGCGGGCGTGCCCCTGCTCGACGTGCCGTAGACCGTCGGCCACCTCGGCCAGCGGATACGTGCGGTCGACCACCGGCGCCAGCCGGCCGTCGCCGACCAGTGCGCTCAGGGCGAGCAGGTCGTCGCGCCTCTCCCGGGTCGGCACCGGTCGCAGTTGCTGCTTGACGAAGCCGTTCAGCGCGGCCGCCTTGACGAATCTGCCCACCGCGCCGAACACGTGCCCGGGCGAGCCGCCGGCGTTGAGGGCGAGCGTTCCGGTCGGGGTCAGCACCCGGCGCACGCGGCTCAGCGGCTGGTTGCCGACGTTGTCGAGGACGACGTCGTAGCGATCGGTCGTCTCGGTGAAATCGTCGCTCGTGTAGTCGACGACATGGTCGGCGCCGAGCGAGCGGACCAGGCCGAGGTTGGCGCTGCTGCACACCCCGGTGACCTCCGCGCCGAGCGCAGCCGCGATCTGCACGGCGAAGTGGCCGACTCCGCCGCCCGCACCGTTGATCAGCACCCGCTGCCCGGCCCGCACTGCGCCGACGTCGCGGATCGCGCGCAGCGCCGTCGTCCCGGCCATGGGCATCGCGGCCGCCTGCTCGAAGCTGAGGCTCGCCGGTTTGGGGGCCAGCTTGCCCGCCCGGCCGCACGCGAATTCCGCGAACGCCCCGGGGCACAGGCCGAAGACCTCGTCGCCGGGTCGCAGGTCGCGCACGTTCGCGCCGACCGCCTCGACCACGCCGGCCGCGTCTATGCCGGCGATGCGGGACTTGGGCTTGGTCAGGCCTACGCCGCCCATCAGCCGGGCGATGTAGGGATCGCCGCGCAGCATGTGCCAGTCGTACGGGTTGAGCGCGGCGGCGTGCACCCGGACCAACACGTCGACGGCCCCGACGGCCGGCCGCTCGACGTCGTCCAGGCGCAGCACGTCCGGTGGGCCGAACCGTTCCTGCACAATCGCCTTCATCGAGCCTCCCCCGCCGGCCGCGCGTCGTCGGGCTGACGGTATCCGCGCCCGCCCCGCGCGCGCCACGTCCAAGGCGTGGCCCCCGAATAGCCCGGGGTGGCGAAGTCGTTCCCGGGCGAGGCCGGCAAATGCCGTCGTCGAATCGCGAGGCCAGGTGAGAAGGTACGGGCTCAGCCGCTTCCGGCGGCAAATGGGGCCATTGGTGTCGAGGGCGGGGAATGGCCAGAGAGGCGAACCGTGACGAGTAATGGAATTCTGGTGCTGGCCGGCCCGCCATGCGCCGGCAAGTCTTCGGTTGCGAAGATGCTCGCTACTGATTCGTCGGGCAGTCGCCGAATCTATATCGAGGTCGACTCCCTCTTCTCGCTGCTTCTTCCCGAGTCGGATCGAAACCGGAACGACCGGATGCTCGCGTACGACGGGGCACATCTTCTCGCGCGCATGCTCTTCGAGCGCGGACTGACTCCGATGCTCGAGTGCACGTACAGTCGGCTCGAGCAGCGGGCCAGCCTGCTGAAGGCTATGGCGGACTGTCCAACCGCACCGGTGTGGGTTGTGGAGTTCTTCGTTTCTCCCGACGACGCCGTCCAGCGTTTCCGGCGCCGGCACCAAGCTACGGATCTCGACGAAGAACTCGTGCGCGAGCGGGCGGAAACCTTCCCGTATTCCGACCAAGCCCTCCGGGTGGTGTCTTCGGCGGCTGCGCCGGACGACCTGGCTCGCCAGATCACGACCTGGTTGGGGCATCAACCTGAGTCAATTCAACCGGACGTATGGGCTGAGGCGGGAAAGGGTTGGGATTGACTGCTCAGGGCATGTGTCCGAATACCCGGTCCGTGAGCCGCGAACGCCACCTCCAATGCGGGGCACTAGTGCCCGCCAACATTTCGTACCGCGGCGGCCACCACATCCGGACGCTGCTCGGGCAGGTAGTGACCGCCCGGCACGACCCGCACGTGCAACCGGGGAACGGCCGCGCCGGTCACGCTGCCCGGCGCGACCGCGAAATCCCGGTCGCCGGCGAGCAGCAGGGTCGGGACGGTCAGGCCCCGGTGCCGGTACCGGCCGAGCGCGCGCCGCGGGATGTCGCGCAGCACGAGCTGCCAGTGCACCTGCTGGGCGGCGCGGGCGCGCTCGCGCTGCTGCGTTCGTTCGACGAAGACGTCGACGTCGGCGGCGGGCAGCGACGGCCGGCCCCGGCGCAGCAGCCAGGCCAGCACGCCCGGCCGGGCGCGCATGATCCACGCCCCGAGCAGGGGGTACTCGAACAGCGCCGTGTACCAGTACCGCCAGACGTGCGGCAGCACCTTGCCGTGGGGCATCCAGGGATGCGGGGCGTTGACCGCGACGTACCCGGCGAACCGCTCGGGGGCGGCCAGCGCCAGGTGAAAGCCCAGCCAGCCACCCCACTCGTGGCCGACCAGCCGGACCCGGCGAGCGCCGAGCCCGTCCAGGACGGCCAGCACGTCGCGAACCAGGTTCGCCGTGTCGTAGCCGCGGCGCGGCGCGTCCGACCAGCCGGCGCCGCGCAGGTCCATGGCGTACACGCGGTGGTCGGCGGCCAGGTCGGCCAGAACGTGCCGCCACGCGTACCAGTGCTGGGGGAAGCCGTGCAGCAACAGCACGGGCGGTCCGTCGCCACCGGCTTCGGCCACATGGAAGCGCAGCCCGCGGGCGGTCACGTAGCGGTGGGTGACTCCGGGCAGCTCGGTAAGTGTTGTCATGCTCGGATAGAGGCCGGCCCGCCGCACCCCGGTTCCGCGTCGTGAGTTTCCGGGTGGCGGGGAACCTTCGGGGCGACGGCGTCCTCCTTGATGGTGAGGAGGTGTGGTGTCGGACGAGGCGGAGCTGACCGCGCTGGTGCGCACGGCGCAACGCGGCGACGGCCTGGCCATGGCCCGGCTGATCGACGTGTTGGCGCCGGCGGTCGGGCGCTGGTGCGGGCCGATCGCCCTGCAGGACGCGCCCGACGCCACGCAGGAGGCGCTGATCGCGGTGTTCCGTGGTCTCAAGGGGCTGAGCGATCCAGCCGCGCTGTTCGGCTGGGCGCGTTCCATCGCGGTGCGCGAGGCGGTGCGGGTGGCCCGCCGGGCGGCCCGGCAGCGCACTGTCGAACTGGCCGAGCTCCCCGCCCCCGGCGACCCGCTGCTGGCCGTCGACATCGCCGACGTCCTCGAGCGGCTCACCCCCGAGCATCGCGCCGTGCTGATGCTGCGCGAGCTGGACGGCCTGGACGAACGCACCATTGCCGGGCTGCTCGACGTCCCGGCCGGCACGGTGAAGTCGCGACTGTCCCGGGCGCGGCGCAGCTTCCGGAAGGAGTGGGCGCGATGACCTGGCCGAAGGCCGACCTCGACGCCGTCCGCCGGCTGCACGTGCTGGCCGCGGCGGTGCCCGGTGCCGTGACGGCCGAGGCGCTGCTGCCGGCGCCCTTCGATCAGGTCTGGGCGGTCGCCGCCGACCTGGAGGGCGAGCTGCCCCAGTACCTGCCCGACGTGCGCTCACTGCGACTGACCCGCGTGGCCGGCGAGCAGCTCGAGGCGGACGCCCGGGGCTACGCCGGACTGCGCGCGCACTTCGACATCGTCCTGCGGCCGGGCTGGTGCGTGATGCGCAGCCGGTTCCTGCTCGGCGCCATGGCCGCCGTCGCCGAGGGCGACCACACTCGGTTCGCGTTCCTGACCGGGGCGCAGCTGCCGGGGCAGCGCCTGGTCGGCCCGGCCCTGGGCGTGCTGGGCCGGTGGGCCGCTCCGCGCGTGGTGGCCCGCGTCGGCGAGCGTGTCGCCCGGCGCGGGTAGGTTCGCCCACGTGACGAGTCCTCCGAACGGCCTGCCGGTGTATCGCGTGCTGACCGGCCCCGACGACGACAAGTTCTGCCACCGGGTCAGCGAGGCACTGGCCCTCGGCTACCGCCCGTACGGCGGCCCGGCGCTGACGTTCGACGGCGAGCGGGTGATCGTCGGGCAGGCGCTGCTCTGGCCGACGTCCGACTAGCGTCACCATCCGCCGGGCAGCCGGCCGCGAGCAGCCCGAAGAGCGTAAGGAACGCGACCCCCGGGCCGGCCGGTACGGCGGCGGCGCCACCCGACAGGCGTAGCACCCCTGGCGAAGAGCCGGCGCGGCAATAATGAGAACGTGCGCAATCCCGCGATGACCGACGTTGCCCGGCTGGCCGGCGTCTCGCACCAGACCGTGTCGAGAGTGCTGAACGACCACCCCAACGTGCGCGAGCGCACCCGGCTGCGAGTGCAGGCGGCCATCGCCGAGCTGGGCTACCGGCCCAACCACGCGGCCCGGGCGCTGGTCACCGGGCGGTCGCGCACGTTCGGCGTCGTCGCCCAGAACTCCACCCTGTACGGGCCGGCCTCGCTGCTCGCCGCGTTCGAGGAGGCGGCCGCCGAGGCTCGCTTCTCGGTCAGCGTGGCCAGCGTCAGCTCGCTCGACCGGCAGTCGATCTCCGGGGCGGTGCAGCGCCACCGCGACCAGCAGGTGGCCGGCATCGTCGTCATCGCCCCAGTAACCTGGGCCAACGACGCGATCGACCAGCTGCCGCCCGACGTCCCGCTCGTGACGATCGACGGCGACCCGAACCGGAACGAGCCGCTCGTCACCGTCGACCAGGTGGCCGGCGCCCGGATCGCCACCCAGTGCCTGCTCGATGCCGGCCACCGCACGGTGTGGCACGTGTCCGGCCCGGACGGCTGGTTCGACAGCGCCGGGCGAATCCAGGGCTGGCGCGACATGCTGGAGGCGGCCGGCGCCGAGGTGCCGCCGCCGCTCTCGGCCGACTGGACGGCCGCGGCGGGCTACCGCGCCGGGCAGATGCTGGCCCGGATGGCCGATGTCACCGCGGTATTCACCGCCAACGACCACCTGGCACTGGGCGTGTTGCGCGCGCTGCACGAGCACGGCCGCAAGGTGCCCGACGACATCAGCATCGTCGGATTCGACGACGTGCCCGAGGCCGGCTTCTACATCCCGCCGCTGACCACGGTGCGCCCCGACTTCGCCGGCGTCGCGCGCACCAGCCTGCAGCTGCTGCTGGCCCAGATCGAGGAGGGTGGGCGCCGATCCGAGCGGCACACGATCGCGCCCACGCTGGTCGAGCGCGACAGCGTGGCCCGCGCGCCGGCCCGCACCCGGGTCAAGCGGCGAGCGGAAGGCACGCCAGCCGCTGGCTGACGCCGCGCAGCGACCGCGGATCGGCCAGCAGGCGCAGTTCGGGCAGCTGCTCGGCGATCTTCTCGAACACGATCCGTCCCTGCAGCCGGGCCAGCGGCGCACCCAGGCAGAAGTGGATGCCGCCGCCCAGCGGGAAGACCCGGAACGCGTAGCGGGGCGGTGCGAGCTCGACCGGGCCGTCGAAGCGGGCGATCTCTTCGACGGCCGCGCCGGCCAGTGACGGATCGTCCTTGAGCAGCTGCCACTGCTCGGGGTGGGTCAGCAGGGCCAGGATGCCGTTCGCGACCAGATCGGCGGTGGTCTCCTGGCCGGCGACGAGCACCAGTTGGACGGTGGCCACCAGCTCGTCGCGGTCGAGGCGGTCGCCGTCGAGCTGTACGGCCACCAGGTCGGAGAGCAGGTCGTCGGCCGGGTCGGCCCCGTCGGCCGGCGGCCAGGTCGTCGAGGTAGGCGGCGACGGCGGTGCCGTCGGAGCGGTACGTGCGCGAGTTGAAGGTGGTCGGCGACCCCGAGCGGTTCGCCGCCGCCGAGTCGGTTGGCGGGCAGGGCATGGTGCGGCCGGCGTTGGGTTCGGGCCAGGATCTGCTCGAACTTCTCGACGAGGAGCGCCGGGCCGACCCGGAAGAGCCGCTGTGGCAAGGGGTGCGTGGCATGCGGGCCGAGCGCGACGCGGTGCGCATCGACTTCGCCGACCGGGTGGTGCCTACGCTGCGGCCGGTGCCCGGCTCGGGCGTGGAGGTGTCCTGCCACCTGCACCACGACCCGGCGCCGCGCTGATCCGGGTCAGCGCGACCCGTCGGGAACCGGCTCGCGAATCGCGCCGGTCGACTCGCGTACGGCCAGCCGGCACGGATGCAGGTACGGGCCGTGCGACGGGCTGCCCTCGATGGCGGCCAGCAGCCGGTCGGCGGCCATACGCCCCAGTTCGGTCAGGTTCATGTCGACGGTGGTGAGCGGGGGACGGCAGTTGGCCGCCATGACGTCCCAGTTGTCGAACCCGACCAGGGCGATACGGCCCGGCACGTCGTGGCCGAGCTCGCGCAGTGTGTCGGCCACCCCGCGGGCGAGCTGGTCGGAGCCGCAGAAGATCGCGTCGAGGTCGGGCACCGACTGCACCAGGACGTGGGCCGCCTGCCGCCCCCAGCGCTCGCTCCACTCGCCGTAGAGGACGCCCGGCCCGGCCAGTTCCAGGCCGGCTGCCGCCAACGCCTGCTGGGCGCCCTGGGCCCGGCGGCGGGCGGCCAGGAACCGCTCCGGGCCGGTGATGTGGCCGACGCGGGTGCGCCCGGTCGCGAGCAGGTGCTCGACGGCGATGCGCCCGCCCTGCTCGTCGTCCGGGATGAGCGAGCAATCGTCGGGGTTGGTCGACTGGGTCATGGCGTAGACCACCGGCACGGTCGGCCGGGCATTGATGGGCGGGCGTGGGTCGACCCGCCGGCCGGTGACGATGATGCCGTCGACCCGCCGGGCCATCAGGGTGCGGATGTAGTGCTGCTCGCGGATCGGGTCGCCGCGCCCGTCGCACAGGAACACCGAGATCTGGCCGGCGCCCAGCGCGTCCTCGGCGCCCAGCATGATCGGGATCGTGAACCGGCCGAAGCTGTCCGTCGTGATCAGGCCGACGGTGTAGCTGCGCCCGGACAACAACCCCCGGGCCAGCGCGTTGGGCTGAAAGCCGAGCTGGTCGGCCGCGGCGAGGACCCGTTCGCGGGTCTGCTCGCGCAACTGCCCGCGCCCGTTGAGCGCCTTGGACACGGTGCCGATCGAGACCTGGGCCAGAGCCGC
>DATBER010000108.1:0-9590 GCA_036558905.1 Jatrophihabitantaceae bacterium
ATCGTGACGCTCACCGCGGCCGGACGACGGCGACTCGCGACTCTCGACAAGCGGATCGGCGAGGCCCAGCAGGAACTGCTCGCCGGTCTCTCGGCCGACGAGCGACGCCAGCTCGTCACGCTGTTGGGCAAGCTGCTCCAACGCTAGGGCTCCGCGCCGGGAATTCAGACGATAATTCCGGCGCCCAGCTGCACGCTCGCGGCGGTGTCGTCGTCGCCGATACGACAGCGGTATCGGCTCCTGCTCCGCCTTGCGAGCGCACACCTGGATCACCGGAGCTATTCGCCCAATTCCCGGGGCGGGACACTAGGTCAAAGGTGCTTCAGCGCCTCGCGGCGGGACAGCGGACTGAGCTCGTTCGCGTCGACGAACGCGCGCACCCAGTCCGGCGCGGTCCGGGCGTAGTCGCGCAGAGCCCAGCCGATGCCCTTGCGCAGGAAGAAGTCGCGGTCGGCCAGATTGGCCCGGACGGCATCGGCCAGCAGGTCCGGGTCGGTGGCGTCCTTGAGGCCGAGCTGGCAGATGACCGCGCAGCGACGCAGCCACCGATCGGGGTCGCGGGCCCAGTCGTGGATCGTCGGCGCCAGCTCGTCCGGGTAGGCGACTAGCAGGGCGCCGACGCGGTGCGCCACTTCGTCCACGTGATCCCACCAGGCGCCAGTGGTGATCATCTCCCGGTAGAGGGGGAGTAGCGCCATCGTCTGCAGGCGTCGCGCCGCCGGCACCGCCGTCAGCGCGGTGGCCGCGTAGCGCTCCTCGCGGTGGGCCGCCTCGCGCCACAACGCGCCGGCCGTGGCCGCCAGATCCTCGGTGGACGCCGGCGGGCGGGCCTTGGCCTCGGCCCGGACGAGCGCGCGCACGGCCGGGACCGGCACGCCCAGGTACGGCATCGTCGACTTCATGTAGGCCTGCATCTGCGGCGCGCGGTCGGGATCGGCCGCGGCGCGCAGCTCGACCCGGACGCGTTCGACGAAGATCCGGTCGGCCGCCACGTCGGCAGCCTAACGACCCGCCCGGATGTTGAATGAACTTGCACTTGATTGCATAATTGTTCGCATGGGAACCCGAGTCGCCGTAGCCGGCGCGAGCGGCTACGCCGGCGGCGAGCTGCTCCGGCTGCTGGCCGCCCATCCGCATCTCGACGTCGTCGCCGCCACCGGACAGGCGAGTGCCGGCCAGCGCTTGGGGGACGTGCATCCGGCGCTGCGCTCGCTGGCCGACCTGCCGATCGGCGACACCACACCCGAGGCCTTCGCCGACGCCGAGCTGGTGTTCCTGGCCCTGCCGCACGGGGCGTCCGGGGCGTTCGCGGCCCGCCTGCCGGCCAGCACCAAGGTCGTCGACCTGGGCGCCGACCATCGCCTGCACGACGCCGCCGTCTACGAGCGCTACTACGGCGGAACGCACCCGGGCACCTGGCCGTACGGTCTGCCCGAGCTGCCGGGCCAGCGGGCCCGCATCGCCGCGGCGCACCGGGTGGCCAACACCGGCTGCTACGCGGTTGCGACGATCCTCGCCCTGGCCCCGCTGATCGCCGCCCGGCTGGTCGAGCCGGACGACGTGGTGGTGGTCGCGACGAGTGGCACGTCCGGGGCCGGCCGCGCGGCCAAGGCCCACCTGCTGGGCAGCGAGGTGATGGGCGACGTGTCCCCGTACAAGGTGGGCGCCCACCAGCACGTGCCCGAGATCCTGCAGGCCAGCGGCGCGGCGACCCTGTCGTTCACCCCGCTGCTCGCGCCGATGCCGCGGGGCATCCTGTCGGCGGTCACGGCCCGGCCGACGGGCGATCCGGCTGCCGCCCGGACGGCCCTGGTCGAGGCGTACGCCGGCGAGCCGTTCGTGCACGTGCTGCCGGAGGGCCAGCAGCCGCACACGGCGGCCACGACCGGGTCGAACTCGGCCCACCTGCAGGTCGCCGTCGATCTCAGCTCCGGCCGTCTGGTCGTCACCAGTGCCATCGACAACCTGGGCAAGGGCGCGGCCGGGCAGGCCGTGCAGAACGCCAACCTGATGCTCGGCCTGCCCGAGACGGCCGGCCTGTCCGTCGACGGGGTCGCGCCGTGAGCGTCACCGCCGCCAAGGGCTTCCGGGCGGCCGGCGTGGCGGCCGGGATCAAGGCGTCCGGACTCGATCTCGCTCTCGTCGTGAACGACGGCCCGGCCGACGCCGCCGCCGCGGTGTTCACGGCCAACCGGGTCAAGGCCGCGCCCGTGCTGTGGTCGCAGCAGGTGGTGGCCGACGGGCGGCTGCGGGCCGTCGTGCTCAACTCGGGCGGCGCCAACGCCTGCACCGGGCCGGACGGCTTCGCCGACACCCATACCACGGCTGAGCACGTTGCCGCCGCCCTGGACGTCGGGGCCGGCGAGGTCGCGGTCTGCTCCACCGGGCTGATCGGCGAGCGGCTGCCCATGCCGGCGCTGCTCGCCGGCGTGGACGCGGCCGCCGCGGCGCTGGGCGCTCACGGGGCCGACGCCGCCGAGGCGATCCGTACCACCGACACCGTCGCCAAGCAGGCCGCGTTCACCCACCCCGCCGGCTGGACGGTGGGCGGCATGGCCAAGGGTGCGGGCATGCTCGCGCCGGGCCTGGCCACGATGCTTAGCGTCTTGACGACTGATGCTTCTGTCGACATGTCCACAGTGGACAGCGCCCTGCGGACGGCGGTGCGCACCACGTTCGACCGGGTCGACGGCGACGGCTGCATGTCCACCAACGACACGGTCGTGCTGATGGCCAGCGGAGCTTCCGGCATCACCCCCGACGTCGACGCGTTCGCGAATGCCGTCGAGCGGGTGTGTCTCGAGCTGGCCGTGCAGCTGGTGGCCGACGCCGAAGGCGCCACCAAGGAGGTCACCATCGAGGTGAACGGTGCCGCCACCGAGAACGACGCCGTCGAGGTCGGCCGGTCGATCGCCCGCAACAACCTGCTCAAGTGCGCCCTGTTCGGCAACGACCCCAACTGGGGCCGCGTGCTCGCCGCCATCGGCACGACCAGCGCGGCCTTCGAGCCGGACGAGCTCGACGTGACGATCAACGGCGTGGCCGTGTGCCGCAAGGGGGCGCCCGGCGATCCACGCGATCTCGTCGACCTATCCAGCCGTGCTGTACATATTGGCGTCGACCTGCACGCCGGTGCCGAGGCGGCCACGATCTGGACCAACGACCTCTCGTACGGCTACGTCGAAGAGAACTCGGCCTATTCGTCATGAACGCGCTGGAGAAGGCGGCCATCCTGGTCGACGCGCTGCCCTGGCTGGAGCGCTTCCACGGCAAGGTTGTGGTGATCAAGTACGGCGGCAACGCCATGACCTCGCCGGAATTGCAGAAGGCGTTCGCCGAGGACATCGTCTTCCTCCGCTACGCCGGTCTGAAGCCGGTCGTCGTGCACGGCGGCGGACCGCAGATCACCGAGCATCTGGGCAAGCTCGGCATCGCCAGCGAGTTCCGGGGCGGGCTGCGCGTCACGACCCCCGAGGCGATGTCCGTTGTCCGGATGGTGCTGACCGGCCAGGTCAACGGCGACATCGTGAACCTGATCAACGACCACGGCGCGTTCGCGGTCGGGCTGTCCGGCGAGGACGGCGGGCTGCTGACCGCCGAGCGCCGGCCGGCCATCGTCGACGGCCGGCCGGTCGACATCGGCCAGGTCGGCGACATCGTGGCGGTCGACCCCAGCACCGTCGACGCGCTGCTCGGGGCAGGGCGCATCCCGGTCGTGGCCACCGTCGCCCGGGGCGCCGACGGGCTGTCCTACAACGTCAACGCCGACACCGCCGCGGCGGCACTGGCCGTGGGACTCAGCGCCGAGAAGCTCGTCGTGCTCACCGACGTCGAGGGCCTGTACGCCGACTGGCCGGCCAGCGACGAGGTGATCAGCCAGATCGACGCGGCGGCACTGGCCGAGATGCTGCCCGCCCTGTCGTCGGGCATGGTGCCCAAGATGGAAGCCTGCGCGCGCGCCGTTGAGGGCGGCGTACCGCGCGCCCACATCCTGGACGGCCGGGTGCCACACGCGCTACTGCTCGAGATCTTCACCAGCGAGGGAATCGGCACCATGGTGCTACCGACGAAGGAGCCGGCATGACGCTGACCGAGCGGTGGAACGCCGCGATGATGGGCAACTACGGCACCCCGCCGATCGTGATCGACCACGGCGCAGGCGTGCGGGTCTGGGACGTCGACGGGCGCGAGTACCTCGACCTCGTCGCGGGCATCGCCACATCGTCGCTGGGCCACGCCCACCCGGCCGTGGTCGAGGCGGTGTCGACACAGGTGGCCCGGCTGGCCCACTCGTCCAACCTGGCCATCCACGAGCCGGGCGTACTGCTGGCCGAGCGGCTGCTCGAACTCGTCGACGCCGACGGGCGGGTGTTCTTCGCCAACAGCGGCGCCGAGGCCAACGAATGCGCGGTCAAGCTGGCCCGGCTGCACGGCCGGGCGAGCGGCCGCGTCGAGATCGTCGCCGCCCACAAAAGCTTCCACGGCCGCACCCTCGGCGCCTTGTCGATCACCGGCAACGCGGCCAAGCGCGAGCCGTTCGCGCCGCTGCCCGGACCGGTAACGTTCGTCGACTACGGGGACGCGTCCGCGCTCGAGGCGTCGGTCACGGAGCAGACGGCCGCCGTCGTCCTCGAACCGGCGCTCGGCGAAGGGGGGGTGGTGCCGGCGCCGCCCGGATACCTGGCCGCCGCCCGGGCCGCCTGCGACGCCGTCGGGGCGCTGCTGATCGTCGACGAGGTGCAGAGCGGCATCGGCCGCACCGGGCACTGGTTCGCCAGCATCGCCGAGGGTGTTCGTCCGGACGTGATCACCCTGGCCAAAGGCCTCGGCGGTGGCTTGCCCATCGGCGCCTGCATCGGGCTCGGCCCGGCTGGCGCCCTCTTCGAACCCGGCGCCCACGGCAGCACGTTCGGCGGCAACCCCGTGTCGTGTGCGGCCGCGCTGGCCGTGCTCGACACCATCGCCGACCAGCACCTGCTCGACGACGTCAAGCGCGTGGGCGAGTACCTCGGGCGCGAACTCGAAAAGCTCGGCGCCGCAAGGGGATCCGGCCTGTGGCGCGCACTCGTGCTGACCGGCCACCGCGCCGGCGCCGTCGAGACGGCCGCCCGCGAGCGTGGCCTGCTGGTCAACGCCGTCAAGCCCGACGTCATCCGCCTGGCCCCGCCGCTGATCCTGACCGAGGCCGACGTCGACGAGGCACTGCCCAAGCTGGCTGCCGCCCTGCAGAGCCCGGAGGCCACCAATGCCTAGGCACTTCCTGCGCGACGACGACCTCAGCCCAGCTGAGCTTCTCGAGATACTCGACCTGGCCGACGCCATGAAGGCCGACCGTCTCGTGCGACAGCCACTGGCCGGACCCCGAGCGGTGGCAGTCGTCTTCGACAAGCCGTCCACGCGTACTCGCGTCTCGTTCAGCGTGGGCATCGCCGAGCTCGGTGGCTACCCGCTCGTCATCGACGCACAGACCAGCCATCTCGGCCGGGGTGAGCCGATCGAGGACACCACCCGGGTACTCGACCGCCAGGTCGCCGCCATCGTCTGGCGCACGTTCGAGCAGCAGCGCATCGCCGCCATGGCCGCGGTCAGCCGGGTACCCGTGATCAACGCGCTCACCGACGAGTTCCACCCGTGCCAGATCCTGGCCGACCTGCAGACCGTACGGGAGCACAAGGGCAAGCTGGCCGGGCTGACGCTCACGTACGTCGGCGACGCGGCCAACAACATGGCCCACTCGTACCTGCTCGGCGGGGCCACCGCCGGGATGCACGTCCGCATCGGCGGCCCGGATGCCTACCAGCCCGACCCGCAGATCGTGGCCGACGCGTCGAGCATCGCGGCCGGCACCGGCGGATCCGTCACGGTCACCACCGAGGCGGCCGCCGCCCTCGACGGCGCCGACGTGGTCGCCACCGACACGTGGGTGTCGATGGGCCAGGAGGGCGAGCAGCGCGGCGACGTCTTCGCGCCGTTCCGCGTCGATGCCACCGCGATGGCACACGCGAACAACGACGCGATCGTGCTGCACTGCCTGCCGGCGTACCGGGGCGAGGAGATCGCGGCCGAGGTCATCGACGGACCGCAGAGCGTCGTCTGGGACGAGGCCGAGAACCGGCTGCACGCGCAGAAGGCGCTGCTGACCTGGCTGCTGGAGCGCAGCGCGTGACCACCACCAAGGCCGCCCGCCACGCCCGGATCGTCAGCATCCTGGGCGAACGCCGGGTGCGCTCGCAGGCCGAGCTGGCCGCCGCCCTGACCGCGGCCGGTGTCGAGGTCACCCAGGCCACGCTCAGCCGCGACCTGGAAGAGCTCGGCGCGGTGAAGCTGCGCACCCCTGACGGGGGCGTGCCCAGCTACGTCATCCCCGAGGACGGCGCGCCACTCACCGCTCGCGGGGTCGACGACGCCCCGCCGCACCGGCTGGCCCGCCTGCTCGGGGAGCTGCTCGTGTCGGCCGAGGCCAGCGCCAACCTGGTCGTTCTGCGCACCCCACCCGGGGCAGCGCACTTCCTCGCGTCGGCGCTCGACCGGGCCGGGCTGCCCGAGGTGCTCGGCACCATCGCCGGCGATGACACCATCTTGGTGGTGGCCCGCGACCCGTCCGGCGGCCAGGCGCTGGCCGACCACCTGCTCCACCTCCCGCACACGGTCTGACCCAGGAGAGATATGAGCAAGGTCCTCACGTCCCTGCCGGTCGGTGAGCGCGTCGGCATCGCGTTCTCCGGTGGCCTCGACACGTCCGTTGCCGTCGCCTGGATGCGTACCAACGGCGCGGTGCCCTGCGCGTACACCGCCGACATCGGCCAGTACGACGAGACCGACATCGCCGGCGTGCCCGACCGTGCGCTGCAGTACGGTGCTGAGCTGGCCCGGGCCGTCGACTGCCGGCGCGAGCTCGTCGAGGAGGGCTTCGCCGCTCTGGCCTGCGGTGCCTTCCACGTCCGCTCGGCCGGCCGCACCTACTTCAACACCACGCCGCTCGGCCGGGCGGTCACCGGCACGATGCTGGTGCGGGCCATGCAGGCCGACGACGTGCACATCTGGGGCGACGGCTCGACGTTCAAGGGCAACGACATCGAGCGTTTCTACCGGTACGGGCTGCTCACCAACCCCGGGCTGCGCATCTACAAGCCCTGGCTGGACGCCGACTTCGTCAGCGAGCTGGGCGGCCGGGCCGGCATGAGCCAGTGGCTGATCGAGCGCGACCTGCCCTACCGCGACAGCAAGGAGAAGGCGTACTCCACCGACGCCAACATCTGGGGCGCCACCCACGAGGCGAAGACGCTCGAACACCTGGACGTCTCGCTCGAGACCGTCGAGCCGATCATGGGCGCGCGCTTCTGGGACCAGTCCGTCGTCATCGACGCCGAGGACGTCACCGTCGAGTACCTGGCCGGCCGCCCGGTCGCGATCAACGGCAAGCCGTTCGACGACCCGGTGGCCCTCGTCGACGAGGCGAACGCCATCGGTGGCCGGCACGGGCTGGGCATGTCCGACCAGATCGAGAACCGGATCATCGAGGCCAAGTCCAGGGGTATCTACGAGGCGCCCGGCATGGCCCTGCTCTGGATCGGGTACGAGCGCCTGCTCAACGCCATCCACAACGAGGACACCGTCGCCAACTACCACGCCGAGGGCCGCCGCCTGGGCCGGCTGCTGTACGAGGGCCGGTGGCTGGACCCGCAGTCGCTCATGCTGCGCGAGTCGATCCAGCGGTGGGTGGCATCGCTGGTCAACGGCACCGTCACGCTGCGCCTGCGTCGCGGCGAGGACTACTCGGTGCTCGACACTCGCGGGCCGGCGCTGTCCTACCACCCGGACAAGCTGTCCATGGAGCGCACCGAGAACGCCGCGTTCGGGCCGGTCGACCGGATCGGGCAGCTGACCATGCGCAACCTCGACATCGGCGACTCCCGGTCCAAGCTCGAGCAGTACGCCGGCTTCGGCGGACAGCTGACCCGGGCGTACCTGTTCGACGAGCTCGAGGCCTCCGGCATCGAGGAGGGCGGCGCCGATCAGATCGCCGCGCTCGAGACACCGTCGCCCGCCGACGAGACCGCGTTGGACAATGCGGCGATGGAGTTCGGCGTTGACTGAGAGCACCCGGCTGTGGGGCGGCCGCTTCGCCGGAGGCCCGTCCGACGCGCTGGCTGCCCTGTCGTTGTCCGTGCACTTCGACTGGCGGCTGGCCTCGTATGACCTGGCCGGCTCGCGAGCGCACGCCCGGGTGCTGCACCGCGCCGGGCTGTTGGCCGACGACGAGCTGGCGCAGATGCTCGCCGCGCTGGACGACCTGGATCGGGCCGTACGTGACGGTACGTTCGTCGCCACCGCGGCCGACGAGGACGTCCACACGGCCCTGGAACGCGGCCTGATCGAGCGGCTGGGCACCCTGGGCGGCAAGCTGCGGGCCGGGCGCAGCCGCAACGACCAGGTGGCCACCGACCTGCGCCTGTACCTGCGCGACCAGGCCCGCCACATCGTCGCCGCCATCGCAGGGCTGGAGCAGTCCTTGACGGATCAGGCCGAGCAACACCGCGGCGTGGCGATGCCCGGCATGACCCATCTGCAGCACGCGCAGCCCGTGCTGCTGGCCCACCACCTGCTCGCCCACGTGCACGCCTTGGCCCGCGATGTCGACCGACTGCAGGACTGGGACAAGCGCGCGGCCGTCTCGCCGCTCGGCGCCGGCGCCCTGGCCGGGTCGTCGCTACCACTCGACCCCGAGGCGGTGGCCGCCGAGCTCGGCTTCGACCGCCCGGCGGCCAACTCGATCGACGCCGTGGCCGACCGCGACTTCGTCGCCGAGTTCCTGTTCGCCACGGCACTGCTCGGCGTGCACCTGTCGCGCATCGGCGAGGAGATCATCCAGTGGGCCACGCCCGAGTTCGGGTGGGTCCGCCTGGACGACGCCTGGTCGACCGGGTCGTCGATCATGCCGCAGAAGAAGAACCCCGATATCGCCGAGCTGGCCCGCGGCAAGTCCGGGCGGTTCATCGGCAACCTCACCGGACTGCTGGCCACCCTGAAGGCGCTGCCCCTGGCGTACGACCGCGATCTGCAGGAGGACAAGGAGCCGGTGTTCGACACGGTCGAGCAGCTGCTCGTACTGCTTCCGGCGATGACCGGCCTGATCGCCACGCTGGGCTTCGTGTCCGACCGCCTGGAGGCGGCCGCGCCGGCCGGGTTCGCCCTGGCCACCGATGTCGCCGAGTGGCTGGTCCGGCAAAGCGTGCCGTTCCGCGAGGCCCACGAGGTGGCCGGCGCCGCCGTGTCGTACTGCGAGAAGCGCTCGCTCGACCTCCCCGACCTCACTGACGAGCAGCTGGCCGAGATCGACCAGCGGCTGACCCCCGACGTCCGGGCCGTGCTGTCCGTCGGCGGTGCTCTGCGCGCCCGCTCGACGTTCGGCAGCACCAGCCCCGACCGGGTGGCCGAGCAGCTGGCCGCGCTGCGCGACGCGGTGGCCGGGCACGTGGCCTGGTCGCAGAAGTGACCGTCGACCGCGACTCACTGGCGAAGACCTCGCTGGACGTGGCCCCGCTGCTTCTGGGCGCCGTCCTGGTGTCCACAGTGGACGGCGCCGAGGT
>DATBER010000109.1:0-29983 GCA_036558905.1 Jatrophihabitantaceae bacterium
GTGGCCCAGCGAGAACCAGAACCCGACCGACAGCGGGCGGCGCGGCTGCGGCCGGCGTTGGGCCCGATCGGCCAGCAGCTTGCGGGTCGTGTTGTCCACGGCGGCGATGTGGTCGGCGTCGAACGCGTGCCGCAGACCGAAGGTGTAGGCCAGCACGCCCACCCCGACGCTGAACACGGGGTGGTCGCCGCCGAGGTGGTAGTGGTGCGGCACGACCAGCCCGAACAGGATGCCGAACCCGAGCACGTGCAGCAGCACGATGAACCCGACCATCCCGCCGAGCGAGGTCCAGTCGGCGCGCGACAGCGACCGGCGGAAATCCGCCAACCGGGATCCGAGCGAGACCTCCGAGGTGGTGGTCTGCAGGCTCACAGTTCGTCTCCCCGAGTCGGCGCCGCGGCTATGGTCCGACCTTAAGCCGGGCCGACGCCTTATCGCAAGCTGCTTGCAATAGGCGGAATCGGGGTTCGTGCTGATGGTCGGCGTCGGCGTCGGCGTCGGGGCCGGGTTCGGCGTGACCGGGCCATAACCACCACGGATCCAGCCGGTTGCCCACCGTCGAGGCGCGGCTCCGGCCCAGCGGCTCAGCGGCTCAGCGGCTCAGCGGCTCAGCGGCGAGGCAGGCGGCGGCCCAGTCGCCGCACCGCGGCCACCGACGCCTGGGTGCCGCGCCGGACCGGTTCGGGCAGCGGCGGGCCGTCGTCGGCGCCCGGGGCGGGCTCCTCGGGATAGGCGGGAACGTCGTCGGGCATCTGAGCACCCTGCCGCCGGCGTGTTACCGGCGGCCGCCTGGACTGTGTCACCGTAATGAACCCTCGACTCGATCGAACACATGTGCGATTATTGGCCGATGCGGAGCGCGAAGCATAGATCTTGGACCAACTCCGGGCGCCCCCGTCAACTCGGCACCGGACCAAACGGTGGAAACACGGTGAAAACAAGGGGCTTATCGGGTCGTGAAATCCGCGGACCGCGCCCCGCGTGTCGTTCAAACCAGCCGTAGTCGCACTCTTACTCTCCGTTCCGACCGCGCATCGAAGCGTGCAGACCACTGACCGGCCGGGTCGCGGAGGCGCTGATGTCCAGTCCAAGACGCACAGTGCCGGGGCTCGGCGCTGTCGGTCTGGCGACTGCGCTGATCGCCTTGACGGCTTGCACTACCAGCGAAACTCGGGGGCCGCCCGGATCGACTCCCCCTGGAGCTTGGCCGAGTGGAACGGCCGGGCAGGTGTACCAGGCGTCGACGGACCCCCTCTCGCCGACGTCAGGCTCCACAGCAACCGGGTCGGCAGCGTCCCTGCCGAATCTCGCCGAACCACGGCGAGTCGCTATCACCGCGGCCAGCGCCGTCTGCAACTTCGACTGGCGTCAGAAGCTGACCGATCGTGTTGCCGCCGTACTCCGCTACGCCACTGCGGCCTACGCCGAAGCGCTCCAGCCGTCCGCGAGCGATACCGCGAACTGGCAGCGCACCCAGCAGGACCGCGAGTCCGGCTCGTGCTCGCAGGCCACCGCATCCGTCGTGTCGACGGCTCCGAACTCCGCGACGGTGTACTTCGAACGAGTCCGCATGGAGCAGCAGCTCCGCCTACCCGGCAAGCCGATCTCCACGCAGACCTTCGAGGTGCTCTACCGCGTCGAGAAGCAGTACGACGGCCGATGGCTGGTCGGTGCTGAGGGCGACGGCGGCTGATGTTCAAGGTTCTGATCGGAGTGCTGGCCCTGAGTACGGTCGGTCTCCTGCTCATACCCGCGGTCCTGGGCGGCGCCTCCGGCGCGTCGGCGACCGCAAACCCCAAGGCCATGGGCGTCAACTGCACGGTCACGGGAGTCGGCGGGGGTTCGGCGGCCACCGTGGCCGGCATCAGCCTGTCGCCGGACCAGATGCACAACGCACAGGTCATCGTCGCTGTGGTCAACTCGCGCAACCTGCCCCGCGAGGCCGCTCAGATCGCGTTGATGACCGCAATGCAGGAGAGTTCGCTCACCGTCATCGACCACGGCGACGCCGCCGGGCCGGATTCGCGGGGCTTGTTTCAGCAGCGTGAGTCGTGGGGCCCGCTGTCCGTCCGCATGGATCCGGCCCAGTCGACCGGCCTGTTCCTCGACCATCTGGTGAACCTGCCGGGATGGCAGACTATGGACCCGGCGCTCGCCGCCCACGAGGTGCAGCGCAACCAGCGGGCCGACGATTACACCAAGTGGATCGAGCTCTCGATCGCGCTCACCGACGCGCTGATCGGCAACGACCCGGCCAAGCTCACCTGCTCCGGCGGCACCTTGATGCCGGGCGCTCCGGCGAGCGCGCAGGCGAAGGTCGCCCTTCAGGCCGCCCAGAGCACGCTGGGCAAGCCGTACTGCTTCGACGGCGGCGACGCCAACGGCCCGACGCACGGCGGCGGTGGCGACGGTTGCCCCGACGGCACGGTCGGCTACGACTGCTCCGGCCTGACGCTCTACTCGTGGGCGCAGGCCGGCGTCGACCTGCCGCACTACTCGGGCGACCAATACAACCTGGGTCGCAAGATTCCGATCACCCAGGTGGCGCCGGGCGATCTCGTCTTCCTCGCCAACTCGAGCGAAGGCATCCACCACGTCGCGATGGTCTGGTCGGTCGACACCTCGAGCCATACCGGGGCCGGCCAGATCATCGAGGCCCAGGACTTCAACGTCCCGGTCCATATCCGTCCGTGGAAGGGGGTCGATGAGCCAGAAGTCATGCCGTACGCGGTCAGGCTGGCCGGCTGACCGGCGATCCTCCAAGATCAAGAACTACAACCCTCTGAGGAGGAGGTTGCATCGATGAAGACCCTCGCAATGGCCGCGCTCGCGCACCTGTACGCGGCTCCCGCTGACACGTCGAAGTGCACGAAGAAGCCGGTGACGATCAACATCCTCGACGGAGCGGGTGCACCCG
Organism: Jatrophihabitantaceae bacterium; assembly: GCA_036558905.1. Lineage (GTDB taxonomy): Bacteria > Actinomycetota > Actinomycetes > Mycobacteriales > Jatrophihabitantaceae > DASXRA01. The sequence goes on from DATBER010000109.1 coordinate 2,918, forward strand.
GCCTCAGCGCTCTTCAGCACCTGATCAACATCGTCGCGGTGATCGTCATCAGCCTGGCCGCGCTGTGCTGCCTCGGCGGCCTGTCGTGGATCCCGCTGGGCAAGACGATCGGCGTGCACGGCTCGGGCCAGCACGGCCGGATCATGGTCGTGGGCGGCCTGGCCGTGGCGTTCATCGTCGGGCTCATCGCCGTGCTGATCAACCTGGCCTACAGCTGGGGTTCCGGAGTGTCCTGCTGATGCCGCACTACCCCGGCCAGCTTCCCCGGCGGTGGCCGTATGCCCTCTTGGCGGTGGTCGTCGCGGTGGGTGCTGGCCTGTGGGCCGGCCGCGCGACGGCGAGCAGCAGCGCCGACGCCGCGCCGAAGGCGAACGGCACCGCGTCGTGTCCGGGCGGACGCGACGAGGCCGGACGTCGCGCGGCCGCAGTCTGTCTCGTGCAGGCCTACTACGCCGCGGCGTCGACGTCCGACCGCGATGCTCGCCTGGCCGACCTCGTCGTGCCGGGTCAACTCGACGACGCGCGTAAGGCCTACAAGGCCCTCGATGCGAAGGTGTCGAGCGAGTACGCGGCCGTGGCCGCGACCAACCTGCAGGGCTCCGGCTCCGACGCCACCGGCCAGGCCTGGGTCGCGTTCGTCGACTCCTACAAGGACGGTTCGCCGGCGCTGGCCCAGTGGTGGATCACCTCGTTCGGCCTGCACTGGCAGAGCGGGCGCTGGTGGCTGGCCGGCGGTGTGACCACCCAGACGAACGCGACGCCGTCGAGCGCGGACCAGGCGCCCGCGACCGGCTTCGGCCCAGGATGGGTGGCGGCCGGTGCGTCGTAGGGATCGTCGCCCCGTGCCACGCGGTCAGAAGCGAGCCGCGTGGATAGTCGTGCTGACCATCTTCGGCTTCCTCATCGGCACCGGAGCCCTCGGCGCGCAGAACTCGGCCGGCGCCGACCCGTCGACCGGCTGGCAGCTCACCCCTACAGCCGGGCTGCAGAACGCCAAGGATTCACAGGGCGTCGAGTACCCGTACCTGGTCATGCCGACCGGCGGGCGGTGGTACCTCGAGTGCCCGATGAAGATCGACCAGTCGAATGGCCAGCTGGTGCCGTCGATCGATCTCAGCCTCGACCACGACCGGTGCGGCAACGACCAGGGCTCGGTGCACACGTACAGCGGCGCCGCCTGGAAGACGACGACGTTCGCGTCGGTGAACGTCGACCCGGACGACCCGCGGTGCGGGCAGCTCATCGCGCACCGGGCCGACGCCATCCCGCCCGACGCAGTGTCGCCGGTGTTCTGCAACGACCGGGTGCTCGTCTACCCGACCTTGAACAACACGCTGGCCCACCAGCTGGGCACGTGGTGGCCGGACAACGTCCTCGACACGTGCCCGCCGCCCAAGCACTCCAGCCTGGCCTGCGGCAAGCTCGACGACGGCAAGGGCGACACCGTCGCTTTGCAATGGTGGCACGGCGACGGCCACGGGGGGATCGACTGCAACCGCATCCCGGGCAACCACGTGCCCGTGTCCATCGCGGCCTGGGCGGCCGGTGACCCGGCCCGGGTGAAGCAGGCCTGCCAGTTGCTCAACAACTACTTCTCCGGCGCCGCGGTGCCGTTCGTCCCCACACTGGACGTGCTGGCGGCGGATCGCCAGGCGCTGCAGGAGTCCGGGCCGGCCAAGCAACCGCCGTGGCAGCACGCCGTGCGCGGCAAGGACGTCAAGACCGCGAATGCCTTCGACTGGAGTGTGATCGCCGGCGCGGTCGGCGGCTGCCTCGTCGGCGGCGCCGCCGGCAGCCTGCTGGGCGGTCCGCCGGGGTTACTGATCGGCTGTGCGGCCGGCGGGGCGGCCGGCGCCGCGGCGGCCAACTGGCTGGAGGGCAAGGACTGCACGCTCACCAGCTGGCACTGCATCGTCAACGCCGTCTCACGGTGGATGGCCAACGGGCTCGTCGACGAGCTGAAATTCGCGCTGAACCAGCTGGTGCACGGCCTCAACCCGACGACCCTGTTCGGCACCGACATCTTCATCCGACTGTGGTTGGTGCTGACGCTGATCTCGGCGCTGCTCGCCATGCTCTACGCCCTGCTCGCCCTGGGCGTGTCGATGGCGGTCCTGCGTCCCTCGATCGCCATGACGACCGTGCGCAACATCGCCATCTGGGGATGGGGGCTGGCCGTTGCCGTGCCGTTCGTCAAGCTCATCCTGGCCGCGGTCGACGGCTTGACGACCGCGATCACGACGGTGGGTGCGGGGTCGTCGTGGTCGGACCTGGCCGCCCGCTTCCAGTCCGTGCTGGGCGCCTCGCTGGGCGCTTCCGTACCGTCCAGTTCGGATGTGACGGTGAGCATCCTGCTGTTCCTGATGCTGATCATCGGCGGTGTCGCGGCCCTGTTCCTCGCGGCGTACGCGCTGGGACGCTCGGCGGGCATCGCCCTGGCCACGCTGGGCATTCCGATCGCAATGGCCGGACTGGTCGGTCCGCCGGCGTTGCGGCGCGGGCCGCAGATAACGCTGGCCACGCTGTTCGGCCTGATCATGTTCAAGCCGCTGGTCGCCGTGGTGTTCCTGCTCGGCATCGGGCTGATGGGCACCGGCACGTCGCTGGCCGCGTTCATGATCGGCGTGCTGTGCGTGCTGGGCGCGGCGTTCGCGCCATGGAAGATCATCAAGCTGTTCGGCGCCGGCATCGACCACGTCGCGCACGGAGCGGCCGGCCACAGCGCGGTTGTCGCCGGGGCGGCGGCGGTCGGCGGCAGTGCGGGTGCGCTCTACCAGCAGTCACGCGGGCTCTGGCGGTCGGGCGGCAGTGTCCCGACCCGGGCGGCCACCGAGGCAGTCGGTGCGGCCTCGCCCGCCTCGGCCGGCCGAAGCCAGCGCGTCGACGGGTCGGTGCGCGGTGCGCCGGTGCGCGCGGGCCAACCGGCCATGGCGGCGGCGAACGGCAATGGCAACGGCAATGGCAACGGCAATGGCAATGGGCACCGGCCGCCGCCCCCGCCCGCACCGGCCCCGCCACGGGTGGCGCAGTCGCCCCCGTCGGCGCCGCCCAGTCCGGTGCCGCGTCCGGCATCACCGCCACCCCGAACGACCGCTGCCGACGTCGTGGCCCGGCATCGAGGAGCTGACAGATGACCGCAGCACGCGAACGCACCTACACGTTCGGCCCGCGCGAACCGGGTGGGCTGATACTGGGCCAGTCCGGTGGCCAACTGCTGCTGATCGCCGGCGTGCTGGGCCTGTTCCTGACCATCCTGACTCCAGGCATGTCGTGGGCGGCCCGCGGCGTCACGTTGCTGCTGATGGCGCTGCTGCTCATGTTCGGGTGGATGCCGGTCTACCTCGGCCTACCGCCCATCCACTGGACCCGGCTGTACCTGTCCCTGCGCCTGCAGCGCTGGACGAAGCAGGAGACCTATCGAGGAGGACTGTTCCGGATGCGCAGCGACGAGTGGGAGGTGCCGGCGGCGCGGCTGCCCGGCCTGCTGGGCGCAACGCGATGGCTGGAGCTGGCCACCGGTCCGTCGAGCCCGCCGATCGGGCTGTGGCACGACTTCCGTGAGCACACTTATACAGCCGTGCTGGTTTTGGAGGGCAGCTCGTTCCATCTGCTCGAGACCGAGGAGCAGGAACGGCGCGAGACGGCGTACGGTCGGTTGCTGGCCGCGCTGTGCGACTCGACCCGGAACATCAAGCGGCTGCAGATCCTGGAGCGTACGGTGCCCGACACCGGCGACACCCTGCACCGCGACTACACCTCGCGGGCCACGCACCTGGCCCGCCCGGACCTGCCCGTCCCGCCGGAGGCGGCCATCCAGTCGTACGAGTCGGTGATCGCCGCCGCCGGCCCGGTCGGCCAGCGACACGAGACATACGTCGCGGTGTGCCTGGACGCCAAGGCGGCCGCCCGTGACATCGCCCGGGCCGGCGGCGGCGACCGGGGCGCCGCAGCGGTGGTCGACCGCGAGATGCGCAGGCTGGCTGCGGATTTCACGGCGGCCGGCGTCAAGGTGCAGGGCTACGCGCCACCAAGGCAGTTGGCGTACATCCTGCGGACGGCGTTCGACCCCGCGGCCACGCCGCTGATCGACCAGCGGGGAGGCGCCGCGTCCGACGTGCCCGGAGGTTCGCCCGGCCTGCCCAGCGGCGTCGACCCCCGGCAGGCCGGACCGGCGCACGCCAAGTCGCTGTGGTCGGCCTACCGAACCGACTCCGGCTGGCACCGCGGCTTCTGGGTCGCCGAGTGGCCGCGCAAGGCGGCGCCGTCGGCGTTCCTCACGCCGTTGCTGCTGTTCTGCCGTTACCGGCGGGCGGTCTCGCTGACGTTCGAGCCGAGGTCCGTGCGCACGTCGGCGAAACGCCTGGACAAGAAGGCCGACAGGAACGAGGGCGAGGAAGGTCTGCGCGCCTGGCTGCGGCTGCGGCGCAAGAAGCGCTCGGCCGTGACCAAGACGCACCTCGAGCGGCGCGAGGAGGCGCTGCTCAACGGCGAGGGGATGCTGTCGGTGCGGGCGTTCGTCGTCGTCACCGCGACCGATCCCGAAGAGCTCGACGCCGCCGAGCACGACGTGATGAGCCTGGCCCAGCAGTCACAGCTCGAACTGCAGCCGATGTACAACGCGCACGACCAGGCCTTCGCGGTCGCGGCCGTGCCGATGGCGAGGTCCCTATGAGCAGGCGACGCCCGGACGAGCCAACCGCCCACCCGGACTGGGCCTCCGACGACGACAAGGCGCTGCGCCGCAAGCAGCGATCGCTGCGTCGCGAGTCGGTGCGCAACCTGGCCGACCTGACCAAGGGCACGAGGTTCCTCGGCTACGGCCCGAACGGCCCGGAGGCCGGCGTCGTCTGGCTGAGGGAGAAGCGCCCGCCGCTGGACGAGACCACCGACCAGTTGGCCGGCACCTACCCGTTCGTGGCCGGCAGCGGCCTGCCCTACTTCGGGCAGTACCACGGGGTGAACCGCCTGTCGGGCAGCGCCTGGGGCTGGGACGGCCAGGTCGCGTACGCGCAGGGCATCGTCTCCAACCCGGCGATGGTGATCTACGGCGTGATCGGATCGGGCAAGTCGATGGGCGCCAAGTCGATCCTGTGGCGGGGCATGCCGTTCGGGCGCAAGTGGGCGGTTCCGGGCGACATCCGCGGCGAGTACGTGCGGCTGTGCCGGGCGGCCGGCGGCGAGCCGATCGTGCTCGGGCCCGGTTCGCCGATGCGATTCTCGCCGCTGGCCACGCCCGAGCGTCCGCGCGACATCCACGAGGGCTTCTGGCGCGAGACGATCGCCAACCACCGGTCGACCACCCTGTCGTCACTGGCCAAGGCGGCGTTGCAGCGCGAGCTGAGCCCGTCGGAGAAGACTGCGCTCGACCTGGCCCTGCGCTCGGCCGTGCACGACGACGGGGACTCGTCGCGGTGGAAGCAGCCGACGCTCGGCGACATCTGCACCTGGCTGCTCGACCCGCCGCGCGACGTGCTCAGCCGCGAGCTCATCCCGAACGTCGACCGCTTCGTCCACGAGACCTACGACCTGGCCCTGACGATGCGGCTGCTGGTGCGCGGGGTGTTCGCCGGCGTGCTCGACGTCGACACCGACGCCACCATCGACACCAGCCGGCCGGCCGTCGTGGTCGACCTGTCCCGGCTGCAACTCGACGACGCGTCGCTGGCCCTGGTCGTCACGTGCACCCAGGCGGCCATCGAGCTCGGCGTGCAGTTCGACGAGGCGGTGTGGACGATCTGCTACGACGAGGTGTGGCGCTACATGCGCTTCTACGGTCTGGTCGGCCGGCTGGCCAACCGGATCAAGGTGGTGCGCGACCTGGTCGGCGGCATCCCGCTGATGATTGCGCACCGGCCGTCGGACTGGCAGACCGGCGACCCCCGCCTGGACTCCATCGCCGAGGGCATGCTCAAGGACATCGACGTGCACGTGCTGCACCGGCAGTCGGCGATCGAGGCCGGCGCCGCGGGCCGCATGCTCAGCCTGACGTCCACCGTCGTCGACATGCTCACCGCCCTGGACCAGGGCTCGGCCGTGTGGCGCATCGTCGACCGCAAGGGGGTCAGCCACCACCTGGTCGTCGACCACGTCATCGACGCGAACGGGCCCGAGTGGCCGATCATGCAGACCGACTCGGCCCTGGTCGACGACTACCGGCAGATCGCCGACGCCGGGCGCCAGATGACGTCGCTCATCGACAAGCAGCGCCAGACGCCGGGCCATGCATCGCTGGTGGGGGCATCCTCGTGACTATGACCAGTGAGCAGCAGCCGACGGGGGGCACCGGCGAGGAGCTGCCACCCGTGCCGGCGGCCCAGGTCGGTCCACCTCGTCCGCAAATGCCGAGCCGCCCACCGCTACCAGAGCGGCCAGACCGACCGGAGCGCCCGGAGCGGCCGGAACGCCTCGGCGGCCAGCCGGGCGACCCTGCGCATCCGCCGGCCAGTACCGAGCACGGCGCCCGCCCGGTCCCGGTGGCCAACGCCGCGGCGCCGTTCACCGTCGTGTCGCCCGGGCCGCCGGCCGATCGGCTGCAGCCGGCCGAGGCCAGCGGGCCGATCCGGCCGATCCCCGACGAGCACCGAGCCGTGATCCAGATCGCGCGCGGGCCGGTGCGGCGGGGAGCGATCGTCCCGGTCGTCGGCTGGGAGGGCGGCGCCGGCCGGACGACGGTCACCCGCGCCCTGGCCGCGGCGTTCCGGCGGGTGCGCGGCGAGGACCCGGTCGTCGTCGACGCCGTGCCGATGTGGGGCGCTCTGACGGCCGCCGCCGACCAGCCGGGCGAGTACAGCGCGGCCGAGGTGGCGACCATGCCCTGGCCCATCCCACCGGCGGTGATGCCTCGGCTGCTGACCACGGTGGACGGTCTGCCCACGCTGGTCGGCCCGGCACCCGGGCGGGGTGTGCTGAGCGAGCCGCGCACGTTGCTGGCCGCCGTCGACCGGATGGCGAAGCTGGCCCGGCTGACCTTCGTCGACACGGTGGCCGACATCGCCGGGTCGCCGAACCGGGATCTGATCCGCAATCCGTCGGCCGCCGTGGTGTGGGTGGCGTCGGCCACCCGCGCCGGGTTGTGGGGCATCGCCGAGGCGCTCACCTATTACCGGGCCATCGGTGCCGAGCAGGTCGCCCGGCGCTCCGTCGTCGCGATCGTGGGCGGCAAGCGGCACTGGCCGGCTGACGCCGCGGCGGCCGAGGCCCAGTTGACCGGGCTCGGCGTCGAGACCGTACGCGTGCCGCACAGCGCCAAGCCGCTGACCGACTCGAAGTGCCGGCCGAGCTTCGACCGACTGCTGGCCGCCGTCGTCGTGCGCTGCGGTTGAGCCATGGCCGGCAAGAAGCCGTCGCCGGCGGCGCGCCGACCGTCGGTCCGGGCGCCTCGGAAACCACGCCAGCAACCCCCGGCGTTGCGGTCGAACGACCTGGCCCTGCTCGGGGTCGGGCTGACGGTCTTCGTGCTGGCGCTGGGCGCGCTGGTCGGGGTGGGGCTGGCGTCGTCGCTGTTCGGGCAGGGCTGGCTGTGGCCGTCGGGTGGTGTGGCCGGCGCCGCGCACGAGCTGGGCGCATTGCTCACCGGCCGGCTGCACGACCGCCGGCTGCCCGGCCGCGGCGCGCTGTGGTTCGTCGTGGTGGTCGTCGAGCTGGTCGTGCTGGTCGCCGGCATCGCGTTCGCGCGCTGGGCCACGCAGGTCGTACGGCCGACTCGGGCGGCGTCCAGGCTGGCCGGCCGCGACGAGGTGTCGGCCGCCCTGGGCCAGAAGCGGCGGCCGCTGCGGGCACTGCTGCATCGGGTCGCCCCGCAGCTGCCGGTGGCCGAGTCCGCGCCGAGCTGGCCGCTCGGCCGGGCGCAGCGGGTCGACCTGCGCGTGCCGTTCGGGCAGACGGTCGGCGTGTTCGGCCCGGCCGGCGCGGGCAAGACCCTGGACGTGGTCGCGCATGCCGAGCTGGCCGCGCCCGGCGCCCTGATCCAGGCGTCGAGCAAGCCCGACGACGTGTTGCTGACGCTGACCCGGCGGGGTGAACCGGTCGCCGTGTTCGATCCGCTGGGCGCTGTCCCCGGACTGCCGCCCCTCGTCTGGGACCCGCTGAACGGCTGCGTCCACTCGACCGTCGCCACCCGGCGGGCCAAGGCGTTCTGCGCCGGCACCGTGCTGGGCGCCTCGGTCGACGGCGGCGACCCCGCCACGGCCCGGGCGAACGCCGCCGCGGCGGCCAAGGTGCTGCAGTGCTACCTGCACGCCGCGGCGCTGACCGGGCACACCGTCGACCACGTCCTGACCTGGGTGGCCGACCCGGTGGCCAGTGACGTGCCGGAACAGATCCTGCGTGAGCATCCGGACGCCGAACCGCACTGGGCCGATCTGCTGCACGGCGCACTGCGCTCCGGTGCGCCCACCGCCACCGTGCAGCAGGCGATGGATGCCTTGCTGCACAAGGAGATCGCGGCTCGCTGCCTGCCGAACGCCCGCCGCCCGGCCGCCGACCTGGCCGGCCTGTTGGCGCAGGGCGGCACCGTGTACGTGCTGGGTCGGGACGACGCCGTGGTGTCGCTGTCGCCGCTGCTCACCGCCGTGGCCGACGACGCGATCGCGGCTGCCCCGCCCGGCACGGTCGTCGTGTTGGACGATCTGCCCGGGGTGCCCGCACCAACGCTGCCGCCGGGGGTGGTGTGGTCGGCGCTCTCGCGCTCGCGACTGGCCACCTGCTACGGCGAGGACACCGCCCGGGCCACCGTCAACGGCGCCGACGTGCTGGTCTACGTCGGCCCCGCGGCGGCCAAGGAGCTGGCCCGCGCCGGCGCCGAGCAGCCGCTGCGCGAGGGCGAGGCGGTGGCGGTTGTCGGTGACGGTGGTCCGTTCGTCGTCCGGCTGAACCGGGTCGTCGACGGCAAGCCGGGCGCAGAGCTGCGGGCCCAGCTCGAACAGGCGCGCAAGCGGGCGGCGGACGTCCCGGCCGGGCCGTGGCACTCGAGCTGGGACCCGGCCCGCTCGGCGCTGGTCGCCGCGCACGAACGCGGCCTGCACCCGGACACCTGGCGGGCGACGTGAACCCCCGCGACACTGGCGACATGAGCGAGCCGGATGAGCGCGAGCAGCCGAAGTCGCCGTCCCGGCACGGCATGTCGACGCCGCGGCACCGCCCCGACCTCATCCCGGGCGACGAAAACGCCGCCGGGCAGTCGACGCTGGCCGCGTTCAGGCGCTCGCGCACGCTGTACCCGGGCCGGATCAGCCCCGAGCAGCGCGCCCTGCGCGACCAGGCCCGGGCCGAGCAGAGCAGTGGCAAGGTGCTCGACCGGCTGGTCCGCGTGGGCGTGCGCACCCTGCACGATCGCCGCTTGCCGCACTCGGCCGGACAGCTCGACCACCTCGTCATCGCCGGGTCGGGCATCTACCTGGTGAACGCGGTGGCGGTCACCGGCAAGCGGCCGTTCGAGTGGCTGGGCGGCAAGCCATGTGTCGGCGGGCAGACGCTGACCGGCCTGGCCGACTATACGATCGCCGCCGCCGACGAGATCGCGACTACGGTGGCGGGCGACCTCGACCCGGGCTGGACGATCGCCGTCTTCCCGGTACTCACAATCGTCGGCGAGAAGGGGTTCGGGCTGCACGTCGACGACGGCGTCGAGCTCGCCGGCGTGCATCGGCTGGCCGAGCGGATCATGTACCGCCATTGGCTGCTCGACCCGGTCGAGATCGCCCTGCTCGGCGACGCCGTGGCCCGCGCCTGCCCGCCCGCGAGCTAGGTCTCCTCATCGATCGTGCAACCGTCGGCCGCCCAAGGCGAACGGTTGCACGATCGCGCGCGGTCGTCACGCCTCTGGGGTCGTCACGCCTGCGCGGTCGTCATGCCTCGGCCTTGATCAACAGGAAAAGTTGGTCGCTCCAGCGACCAACTTTTCCTGTTGATCAAGAAACGGCAGGAGGAAGCTATGCCGCCGCGCGCCGATGCGCCGCCGGGCTCAACCCGTAGTGGCGCTTGAACGCCGTGCTGAACGTGAACGGGCTGGTGTAGCCGACCCGGCGGGCGACCGCGCCCACGGTGGCGTCCGGTTCGAGCAGCAGGTCGGCGGCCAGGGCCAGCCGCCAGCCGGTCAGGAACGCCATGGGCGGCTCGCCGACCAGGTCGCTGAACCGCCGGGCCAGCGCCGCCCGTGACACCCCGACCTCGGCGGCCAGCGAGGCCACCGTCCACGGATGGGCCGGGTTGTTGTGCAACAGCCGCACCGCCCGCCCGGCCACCGGATCGGCCTGCGCGCGGTACCAGGCCGGCGCGTCGTGGTCGGCGAACCAGGCCCGCAGCACCGAGACGACGAGCAGGTCGAGCAGCCGGTCGAGCACCGCCTCCTGCCCGACGTCGTCCTTGCCGATCTCGTCGGCCAGCAGCGGGATGACCGGGCAGAGCCAGTCGCCGTCGCGCAGCACGATCACCCGGGGCAGCGCCTCGATCAGCCGCCGGCTGACCTCGCCCGCGTCCTGGTACGTCCCTGTCAGCAGTACGGTGCCGCCGTCGGCGGAAGTTCCCCAGGTCCGCACGCCCTGGCTCATCGACTCGGCAACGCTCACGCCGTCGAGCGTCGTGCACACCTGCCCGGGATGGATGATCACGTGCGGCGCCGTGTCGGGGGCGTCGGCCACCGTGTAGTGGTCCGGGCCGCGCAGCACGGCGACGTCGCCCGCACCCATCTCAACCGGCGGGTCACCGTCGTAGCGCACCCACGCCGAACCACGCACCACGGCCATGACGGTCAACGGGGCCTCGTCGCGGATGCGCAGCGCCCACGGCGGCTCCAGCACCGAGCGGAGCAGGAACGCGCCTCGGGCTCGCGGGCCGTTGAGGAAGCCAGCCAATGCATCCATACCCTAGACGATAACGAATGCATTCGAGAGATTCACCGATGTACCGTCTCGGTTTCGGCGGCTTGACTGGTCAGCATGTCCACAACACTCGTGCTCGGCGGTACCGGCAAGTCCGGCCGTCGCATCGCTACCCGACTCGGCCCCGACGTCCGCCTGGGCTCGCGCCACGGCGCATCCCCGTTCGACTGGGACGACCCGGCCACCTGGCCGGCCGCCCTGGACGGCGCGTCGGCCGTCTACATCTCCTACTACCCCGACGTCTCGTTCCCGAACGCGGCCGAGCAGGTCGGCGCCCTCGCCCGGGCCGCGGTGGCGCACGGGGCGCAGCGCCTCGTGCTCCTGTCCGGACGAGGCGAGCCCGACGCCGAGCCGGCCGAAGACGCGGTGCGGGCCGCCGGCGTCGACTGGACGATCCTGCGCTGCAGCTGGTTCATGCAGAACTTCAGCGAGCACTTCCTGCTCCAACCAGTGCTCGACGGGGTGATCGCCCTGCCCGCGGCCGATGTCGCCGAGCCGTTCCTGGACGTCGACGACCTGGCTGACGTGGCCGTCGCGGCGCTGACCCGGCCGGGCCACGCCGGGCGGGTCTACGAGCTCACCGGACCCCGGCTGCTCACCTTCGCCGATGCGGCCGCCGAGCTGAGCCGCGCCACCGGTCGCGAGATCCGTTACCAGATGCTGACGCCCGAGCAGTACGCGACGGCCGCGGCCGACGCCGGTGTGCCGGCCGAGGAGATCGAGCCGCTCACCGAGCTGTTCGCCCGCGTGCTGGACGGGCACAACGCCCACCTGAGCGAGGACGTGACTCGCGTGCTGGGCCGTCCGGCGGGCGACTTCGCCGAGTACGCCCGCGACGCAGCGGCCACAGGGGTGTGGGCCCGATGACCGACACGTACTCGCGCTGGCTGACCATCAGCGCAGCCGTCGGCGCCGGAATCAGCGCCGGCGTCTACTTCGCCTTCGCCACGTTCGTCATGCCCGGACTGCGCCGCGTCTCGCACTCGCAGGCGATCAGCGCCATGAACGGCATCAACAAGTCCGCGCCGGCCAGCCCGCTGCTGATGCTGGCCCTGTTCGGCACCGGTGTCGTGTGCGTGCTGCTGATGATCTCCGGGTTTCGCCACCTCGACGACCCGAAGGCGGTGTGGGTGATCGCCGGCGGCGCCCTTTACATCGTCAGCGTGCTGATCACCGTGATGTACCACGTCCCGCACAACGATCAGCTGATGAAGGTCGATCCGAACGGGGCCGGCGCCGGCTCGACCTGGTCGCATTTCTACTCGTCCTGGATGGCCTGGAACCACGTGCGCACGCTGGCTGCGGCCGGCGGCACGGTCAGTCTCGTGCTCGCCCTGCGCGCCGGCTAATCGTCCACTGTGGACAGATGTAGCTGTGAGTCGGATAGGAGAACCCACGCTTAATTGACACCCGGCCGCAGTCACGACTACGACGACAAACGTCACGGAAGTCGGAGTCGAGGTGGAGGCGTGGAATGCGCAGGTCGATCCGTATCGCGGCGGTGGTCGCCGCAGCCGGGCTCACCCTGGGCGGCGTCGCGCTGGTCAACGGTGCTGGCGCGACGTCGGCCCCGAGCATCGGCGGGCACTGGAAGGACGACGGTCCCCCGGTGGGCGACCGCATCAAGACCCTGGATGCGGCCGTGGCCACCATGAAGTCGCAGATCGCGGCCGGGCAGACCCGCTGGGGTGCCCTCGATCTGCGCGACGTCTTCTCCTACAACGTCGACAAGCTCTGGCATCAGGGCATCGACGGTTCGGGCGCCAGCGTCGCGGTGATCGAGGGCTGGGAGTACCCGAACATGCAGTCGGACCTGAATGCTCTCGACGATCAGGTCGGCCTGCCGCACACCACGGTCACGACGATCTATCCGACCGGACCGCTGCCGGCGCAGTGTCCCGCCGGCATGGTCAAGCTCGGCTCGTACGGATCGTGCACGGCCTGGCAGGGCGAGCTGCGCCTGGACGTCGAGGCCGTGCACCTGATGGCCCCGTACGCCAAGATCGTCATCTCGGCCACGCCGTCGGACAGCGAGGTGGTGGGCGACCCGTCCAGCGAGGTCGCGATGCCCGAGATCGTCAAGGCGTTCGAGTACATCAGCACCAACCACCTGGCCAACGTGATGTCGGTGAGCGACGGCAGCAGCGAGACCGACTACAGCCGCGGCAAAGCCGAGATCACCGCGCAGGACGTCGGTGAGCTGACCGCCGCTGCCAACGGTGTGCCGATCGTCAATGCGACCGGCGACTGCGGCGCCGCCCAGAACCTGACCACGGCCACGCACCAGTGCGGCGCGCTGTCGTCCGGCCCGGCGTCGGCCACCTGGGGCGACTCGCCGTACGTCACGGCCGTCGGCGGCGACAGCCCGCAGCACACCTACACCGGTCCGAACGGCGAGGACACGTTCCCGCTCGACCCGATCGAGGGCGCCGGCCTGTCCGAGATCTACACGCGTCCGGCCTACCAGGACGGCATCAAGGACGTCAGCGGCAGCTCGATGCGCTCGATGCCCGACATCACCATGGACAGCCGCGACGGCACGTCGCAGTCGGCGCCGATGTTCGCCGGCATCCTGGCGATGGCCACCCAGGTGCACCAGGGCGACCTCGGCTGTATCAACGCCGCGCTGTACGAGAACCTGGGCAGGCACGCCGACCGCAGCGGCCTGGTGGACGTGATGACCGGGAACAACGACATCGGCGACATCCCCGGTTACACCGCCGGTCCGGGCTATGACGTGGCCTCGGGTTGGGGCACCGTGAACGCGCCGGTCTTCGTTCCGGCGCTGGCCAAGGCGGTCGGCCACGACGACCTGGCCCGCGACGCCGCCCAGCAGCTGTCCCAGCTGCAGGACACCCTGGCGCTAACGCCGTCGACGAACGTGACCCCGACGTCCACCGTGGACGTCACCTCGACCGGTTTCCTGCCCGACCACCCCGTCGTGATCTCGGTGGACGGCACCCAGCTGGCGAGGGTCACCGCCGACACGTCCGGCAACATCAGCTACTCGTTCCGGGCGGCCGACAAGGGCTTTGCGGCCGGCAAGCACAAGCTGAGCATCAGCAGCCTGCTGCTCGCCCAGTCCAAGACGTTCACGGTTACGCCATAACGGGTATTTAGCGTGGCATGAGACGTCTCTGCTCGGCGCTGGCGGCCCTCCTCGTGGCGGCCGCCACCGCGTCGGTCCCGGCGGCCGCCGACGCCGCTCCGGACTCGGTCGACCACTACGCCGGACTGACCGCCGCACAGCAGGCCGAGCTGCGCGGCATCGCCCGCGACACGTGGCAGTTCTACGCCGCCGACGTCGACCCGTTGACGCATCTGCCCCTCGACAACCTGACCTACGCCGGCGGCTCGTCCGCTCCGACGAGCTACGGCCGGTATACCTCCGCGGCCAACATCGGCGTCTACCTCTGGGCGGTGGTTGCGGCCGACGACCTCGGCCTGGTCAGCCGCCCGGCCGCGCGCGACCGGATCCGGGCGACGCTCACTGAGGTCAGCCGCCTGCGCCGCGACCACGGCTTCCTCTACCAGTGGTACGACACGACGAGCGGCCACGTGCTGCGCAACCCGGGCGATATCGACTGCACCGCCGAGACGACGCCCACCTTCGACAACTGTTACTTCATCTCCAACGTCGACAACGGCTGGTACGCGTCCGGGCTGGTCGTCGTCCGCCAGGCCATGCCCGAGCTGCGCCAGTTGGCCGACCAGCTGATGGCCCCGATGGACTTCGGACAGTTCTACGACGCGCGGGCCGAGACGCGTTGCAATGTCAACCCGGCGATTCCCGGCAACCAGCCGACCGGGCAGATGTACGGCGGCTACTACGTCGGACTGCCTCCCGACCAGGGCGACAACTGGACGCACTACTACCACAACGGCGCCCTCTACAGCGATCCGCGGATCTCGGCCTACCTGGGTCTCGGCCGGCAGCAGATGCCGGGCAACGTGTGGTGGCGCAGCTGGCGCGAGCTGCCGCCGCCGGCACCGTTCGCCGACTGCGCCTCCGACCCGGACTTCTCCTGGCAGGGCCAGTGGCCGATGGCCGGCGCCTGGCAGAACATTCGCGACCCGCAGTCGAGGCAGACGTTCCCGGTCTGGGAGGGCCACTACACCTACCCGGACTCGGACCTGACCTTCGTTCCGACGTACTCGGGCGGGATGTTCGAGGCCTTGATGGCCGACCAGGTCGTGCCCGAGACCTCGTGGGGACCGCACAGTTTCGGGCTGGCCGACGCGCGCACCGTTCAGGTGCAGATCAAATACGCCCGCGAGCAGCTGCACCTTCCGGTGTGGGGGCTGTCGCCGTCCAGCACGGCTGACGATACGGGTGGGTACGGTGGCTTCGGCGTCGAAGGGCTGACCTTCCCCTACTACGGCGCCGGCGCCGACGCGTCGCATCCGAACCTGGGTCTGTCGCAGTGCCACGGCTGTGCCACCGAGGACGTCGTCACGCCGCACGCGTCGTTCATCGCCCTGGATTCCGCCCCGCAGGACGCCTACGCCAACATCGCCGCATTGCGGTCGCAGTTCCCGGGCGTCTACAGCCGGACTGGATTTTTCGACGCCGTCAATCCGACGACCGGCGCGGTGGGGCACCGGCAGCTGGTGCTCGACCAGTCGATGATCATGGCTGCGCTCGACAACGCGCTGAACGACCGGGCCATGCAGCGACACTTCGCCGCCGACCCGGTGGCGCGGGCGGCTCGTACCTACCTCGGCGCGGAGAACATGGGCATCGGGTAGAACGGCAGCATGCGTATCGGAGCGGTGTTCCCCCAGATGGAAATCGGCAACGATCCGGCAGTGATCCGCAACTGGGCCGGCGCAGTCGAGGACATGGGCTACCAGCACGTGCTGGTCTTCGATCACGTGCTCGGCGCCGGCGTCGACACCCGGCCCAACTGGGGCGCCCGCTACTCCAGCGACACCGCGTTCCACGAGGTGTTCGTGCTCTTCGGCTATCTCGCCGCGGTCACGACCACCCTCGAACTCGTCACCGGCGTGCTCGTGCTGCCGCAGCGGCAGACCACGCTGGTGGCCAAACAGGCCGCCGAGGTCGACGTGCTCAGCGGCGGGCGGCTGCGGCTCGGCGTCGGCGTGGGCTGGAACGACGTCGAGTACGACGCGCTGGGCGAGACGTTCACCAATCGCGGTCGCCGGGCCGACGAGCAGATCGAGGTGCTGCGCGCGCTCTGGGCCGAGCCGACGGTGACCTACTCGGGGCAGTGGCATCGGATCGACAACGCGGGCATCAATCCACGACCGGCAAACGGGAACCTCCCGGTGTGGGTGGGCGGCAACTCCGAGGCGGCGCTGCGGCGGGCCGGGCGGCTGGGCGACGGCTGGTTTCCGCAGCGCGCGCCCGATGACGTCGCGCGGGCCATGGTCGGGCAGCTGGGCGAGTACTCGCGCGAGGCCGGTCGCGATCCGGGTCAGGTCGGCGTCGAGGCCCGGCTGACCGTCGCCCGCTCGGCCCGCGACGGCTGGGCCGAGTTCGCGGCCGGCTGGCGCGACCTCGGGGCCACGCACCTGTGCGTCAACACGATCGGGGCCGGCTTCGGGTCGGCCGACGAGCACCTGACCGCCCTGCGCGACGTGTTGCAGGAGCTGGCTGCACTGCAGACGGCCTAGTGTCCCGTTGATCGCCGGGCTGGCGTGACGACCATGCGATGTCCGGCTTGCCCGATCCGATAACGTCGCCGGGTGGTTGGTCGAGGCATCCGCTTGTACGTCGCGACCAGTTTCACCGTCGGCGCCGTTGCGCTCGCCGCGCTGTCGGGCATCCTGGCCGGCACCACCCAGGGCGACGCGCGCATCGCGTGGATCGCCGTCAACCTGCTGTCCGTTGCGGCGGCCGCGGCCGTGCAGTCGATCGAACAGCGCCGCCGCGAGCGAGAGCGGCAGGCGGCCGAGATCGTGGCCGTCGACATGCGGGTCGCCATGAACGACGCGCTCGACCCGATCGTGCGCCAGATCGGAAGGATCGCGCTCGCGAGCGGGCGCAAGCGCGACGAGCTGCGTGAGCAGACCATCCCGATGGTGCTGTACTCGGCGTCGCTGCTGATCGGCCCGGACCGGGTCCGCGCCTGCTGGTTCCGGCTGCACGAGGGCCGCGGCCCGCGCCGCCTGCGCCCGGAGCTCTCCGAGGGGCGGGCCGACGCCCTGCGCACCGAGTTCGTCCAGGGCACCCCGAGCGGCGACTCGGTGCTCGAGCTACTGAGCCGCAACATCCACCGGTTCTGCCCGGACGTCATGGCTTCGCCGCCGCCCGGCTGGGACCCGTCCCATCCACACGAATATCGGACGTTCATCTCGGTGCCGGTGGTGGCCGGCGACACCGCGTTCGGGCTGCTCACCGTCGACTCGGCGCTGCCGGGCGATCTGACCGACGGCGACATACCGTTGTTGCGGCTACTGGCCGGATTGCTCGCCGACGCGATGGCCTACGGGACAGGTGGCGGTATCCTGGGGATGACGAGCAAGGGGGTCGCCCATGAGTGACGGCATCGTGGTCGCCGATGACGACGACCGGGCGCAGCGCATGCTGGCCGACCCCAAGGGTTACTTCGAGAAGGCTCGCAAGCGGGCGCAGGCCGAGGTCAAGCGCGAGATCGAGGGTGGCCTGACCCCGAGCCGGCTCCGCCTGCACGCCGTCTGACGTTCACAGTCGCGCGATCCGGGCCTGGCCTGGCTCGGTTCGCTGCCGCGTCTTCCGAACACGTCCAGCCGCGGCAGCGCCTCCGTCACGCCGAACGGCGCATCGGCACATGCGGGATGCCGTCTTCGACATACTCCTCGCCCACCCGCACGAAGCCGAAACGCTCGTACCAGCCCTGCAGGTACGACTGCGCTTCGAGCACCGCCTCGCGATCGCCGGCCAGCTCCAGGGCCCGCTGCATCAGCCGCCCGGCCAGCCCGGACGAGCGCGCGCCGGCCGCCGTGGCCACCCGTCCGATCCGCACCGCCCGGCCGTCGTCGAGCATCCGCAGCGTCGCGACGATCTCGCCCGACGACTCGGCCCACAGCTGGCGGGCGCCCGGTTCCAGGTCGCGGCCGTCCAGCTCGGGGTAGGCGCACTCCTGCTCGACGACGAACACGTCGACCCGCAGCCGCAGGATGTCGTACAGCGTCGTCACGTCCAGCTCGGCGGCCGCGGCGTCGCGGATAATCGGCTCGTTCACACCGGTCAGGATGCCAGCCGTGGCGGGGGCTACGGTGTGCGCCGTGTTGCGAATCCCGACATTCGTTGCCATTGCCATGATCGCCGCGACGCTGGCAGCCTGCGACTCGTCGTCCAAGTCCTCGTCGAAGAGCGGGCTGGATGCCGCGCTGGCGCTCGTGCCGCAGAACGCGACGTCGGTGGAGTTCACGGAATGGTCGGCCTTCAGCAACCCCGCCGACCCTCAAAACCCGGCGATCGCCGGCGCGCTGGTCAGCTACAACCTGCTGATCCAGTCGGACCTGGGCTTCAAGCCCACGGACGCGACGTGGGAGGCCGACATCCTCGGGCCGGGCGCGCCGATGACGGTTCTGGAGTTCGGCGACACGTTCGACTTCGATGCCGTCGAGAGCAAGCTCACCGGGCTGGGCTACAAGAAGACCACCGTGGACGGGCGCGACATACTCGCCCACCCGCTCGACCTCTCGTCCGCGCAGGACAAGGAGTGGGAGCTGCCCATGGCCACGGTCGGCATCGACCGCGACCGGCACCTGATGGTGGCCACCGGTAGCACCGGCGACAGCGTGAAGACCTTCCTGGCCGGCGGCCCGTCGCTGCTGGACCGCTCGGACGTCAGGAAGCTGGCCGGCAAGGTCGGCTCGCTCACCGCCGCCGCCGTGTCGGTCGACGATCAGGCCTGCCAGCCGCTGGCGGCCGTGGGGGCCCGCATGCCACCGGCCGCGCTGCAGCGCCTGCGGCAGCAGTTCACCGCTCTCGGCACCTTCTCGGCGTTCACCGCCGACATCGTCGGAGTGCGTACCTCGGGCGCGGCGTCCACCGCCACCGCCGCGCTGGCGTTCGCCGATGCGGCAGCGGCCCGGGACAACGCCAAGGCCCGGGCGGCGGCGCCCAGGGTCATGGCCGCGGTCCGGGGCACCGAAACCGACCGGCTGAGCGTCGACAGCACCACCGTGTTCGGTTCGGTGGTGACATTCACGCTGCACCTGTCCGATCCCCGCGTGCTGCCCGAAGCCGTCGTCAACCGGGCGCTCGGTTTCGACGTGTGCCTCTGAGTGCGTTTGGATGGGGCGCATGACAAAGCCAGTAGTCGAGTTCCCCGGCGGCCAGCCGCCGACCGAGTTGCAGATCAACGACCTCGTGGTGGGCGAGGGCGCCGAGGCCCAGCCGGGGGCCACCGTCGACGTCCACTACGTCGGCGTCGAGTTCGAGTCCGGTGAGGAGTTCGACGCCTCCTACAACCGCGGCCAGTCCATCGAGTTCCCGCTGCGCGGTCTGATCCAGGGCTGGCAGGACGGCATCCCGGGCATGCGCGTGGGCGGCCGTCGGCAGCTGATCGTTCCGCCGGGCCAGGCCTACGGGCCGGCCGGGGGCGGGCACCGCCTGTCCGGCAAGACGCTCGTGTTCGTGATCGACCTACTCGGCGTGCGCTGAGCGTTGGACGAGTCGCTCGTGGCGCGCATGGACGCGATCCTGCGCGCCACGCCGACCCTCATGCGGGTGCTCACGATCATCCGCGACCTGGACCTCCCGGACTGGCTGGTCATGTCCGGGGCGGCCTACCAGCCGGTGTGGAACCACCTCACCGGCCGCCCGCCCGACTTCGGGCTGAAGGACTACGACGTCGGCTACTTCGACCCCGACATCTCTTATGACGCCGAGGACGTGGTCATCCGCAAGGTGGCCGCCGCCTGCCCGCCCGAGCTGGGCGACCTGGTCGAGGTGCGCAACCAGGCCCGCGTCCACGTGTGGTTCGAGGGCAAGTTCGGTGAGCCGTACGCCCCGCTGACCCGCACCGGCGAGGCGCTCTCGCGATTCACCGCCACAGCTTTCTCCGTCGGCGTGCGCCTGGAGGGCGATGATCTTCACATCGAGGCGCCGTTCGGGCTCGACGACCTGTTCGCCCTGCGCCTGCGGCCCAACCCGGTCCGGGCCACCACCGGCTTCGCGGCGACCGCCGAAGCGGCCCGGCGACGCTGGCCCGAGGTGACCGTCGTCGACGGCTGACTCTGGCCTGGCACTGCCCGGCCTCCGATTTGGTCATCTCGGCCGGGTAGCGGAGGCCAGGAGAGCCGAAGCGTCGGCGGGCGTCATGATCCGGATGAAGCGCAGGTGGGCGTTGGCCGGATCGGCGAGCGCTTCGGCGTAACTGGCGCGGTACTCGGGGTGTTTGCGCCAGGCCCACAAGACGACGTTCACGTCCGGGTCGCGGGAGAACAGGTTGCGCAGCGACTCACGGTTGCCGTTCCAGAGTTCCTGGCGGGTGACGCCCCGGCGCACGGTGCGCGCGAGCAGCCGACGCATCACCACGTGCCGCGGCGGGTCGGCCCACACGACGGTGTCGGCGCGCGACCAGATGATCGGGCGCACAGCGGAGTAGTTGCCGTCGATCACCCAACCGTCGCCGCCCACCTCCGAGGCCACCCGCTCGGCGAACACCTCCGGCGGCAGCGGCGTCCAGCCGGGCTGGTGGAAGATCGAGTCGAGCTCGACGAACGGCACGCCGAGCCGATCGGCCAGCGCGCGTCCGAGCGTGGACTTGCCCGAGCCCGACGCGCCGACCATCGACACCCGGCGCATCACGCCAGCGTGAAGTCGGCGAAGTCGAAGCCGGGCGACACGACGCAGGCCACCAGCGTCGCTTCGTCGGCCGTGGGCGCGGCGGTCTGCCACTCGGACGCCGGCACCAGGTGCTGGCCGCCGACGCCGAGTTCGAACGATGCGCCAGCCGTGGGGGAAGAACCAGAACCGCCCAACGTCAACGTGACCGGCCCGCCGCCCTGCCACAGCCACAGCTCGTCGGAGGCCACCCGGTGCCACGCCGACACCTCGCCCGGCTGCAGCAGGAACGCCACGCACGTCGCGAGCGACCGCACGCCGCGGGGAGTCTCCACGGTGGACGGATGTCGCCAGGTCTCGCGGAACCAGCCGCCCTCCGGATGCGGCTGCAGGCCGAGCGCGGCCGGGTCGAGTGTCATGCCCGTGAAAGTAGCGGGTCGGCCAGCCGTCCGTCGGACAGGATCGAGCCGGCCTGCTTGACCTGACGCAGCGTCGGCGAGATCTCCAGCTGGCGCACGGCCGGAATCGCGCCGATGCGCTCGGTGATGTAGCGGTACAGGTCGTCGGCGTCCCGGCACACGATCGAGGCCCAGAGGTTGGCCGTCCCGGTGACGGCCGACACGCCGGCCGCCTCCGAATGGCCGGCGATCGTCTCCCCGACAGCGACCAGATCGGCCGGCGCGACGGTCAGCCACAGGTGGGCCGTCGTGCGGAATCCGAGCAGCTGTACGGCCAGGTCGACGTCGAAGAACACCGTGCCGGTCGCCCGCAGGGTGGCCAACCGGCGGGCGACGCGCGGCTCGGTCCAGCCGGTGACGCGGGCCAGCGTCGCGTAGCTCGCCCGGCCGTCGCGGGCGAGCGCGTCGAGCAACGGCCGGTCGTCGTCGGCCACCTCGGCCGGCTCGCCCGACAGCACGGGCGCTCCCAGCCGGCGGATCTGCTCACGGGTCAGCAGCGCGCCGTGCCCGACCCAGTCGTCGGCCCGCATGCCCAGGAACCGGTGCAGCGTGGCGTGCGCACTGATGCCCAGCACGGCGCTGGTGCTCGGCAGTCGTTGCAGCAGCAGCTCGTCGCGCCGCTCGGCCGAGATGGATCGGACCGAGCAGACGATCTCCGTACCGCCGGCGGTCAGCGACAGCCACGCGACGTCGACGCGGCGGGCCAGCGCGTCGGCCAGCTTGGTCGCGGTGCCGGGCCGGCACTGGATGCGCACCGTCGACATGGTCTGGCCCAGCCGGGACGGGTCGAGCAGGCCGACCACCCGGATGATGCCGTCGGTGCGCATCCGCCGGTAGCGCCGGGCCACGGTCTGCTCGGACACGCCCAGCACGTCGGCGATCCTTTTGAACGACGCGCGCCCGTCGACCTGTAGGGCGTGGATGATCCGGTGCGAGAGTGGATCCAGACCGGAGGATTCCAGCACTGTTCGGTAATCCATGGAGGAAGTCTACGCCGAGGCGATTGTGGCTGGCGGACTCAGACAGGCCTGAACGAGAGTGACCGCATGCGTAAGTGGTTGCCGCTGATCGCGGTCTGTCTCGGCTCGTTCATGCTGCTGGTCGACGTCTCGATCGTGAACGTCGCGCTGCCCGACATGGCGAGCGATCTGTCGACGTCGTTCACGTCGCTGCAGTGGGTCGTCGACATCTACGCGCTGGCCCTGGCCGCGCTGCTGCTCGGCATCGGCAGCTTCGCCGACGTCGTAGGCCGGCGGCGCGTGTACCTGGGCGGCCTGGTGGTGTTCGCCGCCGCGTCGTTCGTGGCGGGCATCGCCCCGAACACCGGTGTG
This sequence comes from Jatrophihabitantaceae bacterium, assembly GCA_036558905.1. Classification (GTDB taxonomy): domain Bacteria; phylum Actinomycetota; class Actinomycetes; order Mycobacteriales; family Jatrophihabitantaceae; genus DASXRA01. The sequence continues at coordinate 25,326 of DATBER010000109.1, forward strand.
CTGATCAGCGCGCGGGCCGTGCAGGGTGTCGGCGGCGCCGCGATGTTCGCCACCACGGTCGCGCTGCTGAACACCGCCTACCAGGGACGCGACCGCGGGACGGCGTTCGGCGTCTGGGGCGCGGTGAGCGCGGCGGCGACCGCGGCCGGCCCCATCGCGGGCGGCCTGCTCACCCAGCACGGTTCGTGGCGGTGGATCTTCTTCGTCAACCTGCCGGTGAGCGTCCTCGCTGTGGTGATGACCCTTCGCGCGATCTCTCCCGAGCGGTCGGGCGCCCGGCACCGGATCGACGTCGCCGGCATCGCGTCGTTCACGCTGTCGGCCGGCGCGGTGACGTTCGCCCTGATCCGGGCCAGCGAGGACGGCTGGCTGTCGGCCCGGACGCTGGGCCGGCTGGCCCTGGGGGCGGTGGCCCTGCTCGGGTTCGTGCTGATCGAGCGGCGCACGCCCCGTCCGGTGCTCGATCTGGCGCTGTTCCGCAGTCCACGGTTCGTGGGCGTGCTGGTCGGCGCGGCCGTCATGACGTTCTCGGCGTTCGCCTACCTGGCCTACACGTCGCTGTGGCTGCAATCGGTGCGCGGGCTGAGCCCGGTCGAGGCCGGCCTGGTCGGATCGGTGCCGCTGAGCGTCGCGGCCAGCCTGGTCAGCGGCGGACTGGGCCGGTTCCTGCACCACACCCGGCCGAACTGGATCGTCGGCGGCGGGTTGGTGCTGGTGGGCGTCGGAGCGCTGGTGCAGGCCCACCTGAGCGCGGGCTCGAACTGGCCGGCGCTGCTGCTCGGGCTGATCATCGTCGGCATCGGGGTGGGCTTCGCCGCGCCGACGCTGGTCTCGACGGCGATGGGCGCCGTCCCGCTGCAACGCGGCGGCATGGCGGCCGGCGCGGTGAACACCGCCCGGCAGCTGGGCTTCGCGTTCGGCATCGCCGTGCTGGGCAGCGTCTTCCAGGTCCGGGCCGAGCACCAGCTGCACGGCAAGACGCCCGACCCGTCCCGGCTGGCCGACGCGCTGTCCAGCGGCCAGGCCCGCGTCGCGATCCAGCACGGCAGCGATCCCCACCTGGTACACGCCGCGTTCGCCGCCGGCCTCAACACGACGTTCATCGTGGCCGGCGTCCTGGGCGTGGCCGGCGGCCTGTTCGCCATGCTCACCCTGGGCCGTCCGGTCCGGGTCGCCGAGCCGGTCGAGGTGGCGCCCGCCCCGGCGTAGTGGCCGCCCCGGTTCCGTGATCAACAGCGGGGAGTGGCCGCCAGAGCGACCACTCCCCGCTGTTGATCACGTAGGGGGAGACGGCCGCCACAGGGCCCCACGCCCCAGGCGTAAACCGCTCTCAGCTGGCGCCTACACTCGAAAAGAACAGCTCGTGAAGCCGTTCACAAGGTGGCCAGACGCGAGACGGAGAGCGCACAGATGCCGGAGTCGCAGCGCTACGACGCCGATGTAATCGTCGTCGGCGCCGGACCATCCGGCAGCAGCGCCGCATATTGGGCAGCCAGCGCCGGGCTCGACGTTCTGGTCCTGGAGAAGGCCCGGTTCCCGCGCGAGAAGGTCTGCGGAGACGGGCTCACCCCGCGGGGCACTCGGGCGCTGGTCGACATGGGCATCGACGTCAGCCCGGACGCCGGCTGGCTGCACAACCGGGGCCTGCGGGTCATCGGCGGCGGCCTGCGGCTGCACCTGGACTGGCCCGAGCTGACCACCTTCCCGTCCTACGGCCTCGTCCGCCCGCGCGCCGACCTCGACCAGCTGCTGGCCACCCAGGCGGTCAAGGCCGGCGCCGTCCTGCACGAGCAGACCACCGTCACCGAGCCGATCTTCGACCGGGCCGGCCGGGTCACCGGCGTCGCGGCCAAGGCCGGCCCCGATAAGCAGCCCGTCTTCTACCGCGCGCCCGTGGTCGTCTCGTGCGAGGGCGTCTCCGGCCGCATCGCCCAGCAGTTGGGCCTGCACCGCAACGACAAGCGGCCGATGGGTGTGGCCGTGCGCCGCTACTACAACAGCCCGCGCACCCACGACGACTACCTCGAGTCCTGGCTGGAGCTGCACGACTCGTCCGCGATCAACGCGATGGACCGCGAGAAGCTGCTGCCCGGCTACGGCTGGATCTTCGGCATGGGCGACGGAACGGTGAACGTCGGGCTGGGTGTGCTGAACTCCAGCGCCGGCTTCCAGAAGACCGACTACCGGTCCATGCTGACCCGCTGGCTGGACGGCACGCCCGAGGAGTGGGGCCTGCGCGAGCAGAACGCCACCGGGCCGACCCGCGGCGCCGGCCTGCCGATGGGCTTCAACCGCACCCCGCACTACACCCGCGGGTTGCTGCTGGTGGGCGACTCGGGCGGATCGGTCAACCCGTTCAACGGCGAGGGCATCCCGTACGCCATGGAATCGGGCAAGTTCGCGGCCGAGGCCGTCGTGCAGGCCTTGGCCCGCCCGGAAGGCCCGGACCGCGAGCGCGCGCTGCGGTCCTACCCGGCCCGGATGGCCGACGAGTGGGGCGCCTACTACCGGCTCGGTGCGGTGTTCGTGAAGCTGATCGGTCGGCCGGCCGTCATGCGCGCGTGCACCCGGCACGGCCTGCCGCACCCGGCCCTGATGCGCTTCGTGCTGAAGCTGTTGGCCAACCTGCACGACCCACGTGACGGTGATGCGTCCGACCGGATCATCAACGTCCTCAGGAGGATCACCCCCGCCGTTCGCTAGAGCCGGTGGGCGTCTAGCCTGACGAACGCCCGGAAGGAGAGAAGGAATGCTCGCGCCGTACCTGCCGATCGTGCTGCTTTTCGCGCTCGCGACGGCCTTCGCCCTCTTCTCCGTCACCATCGCGCCGTTCGTCGGGCCGAAGCGCTACAACCGCGCCAAGCTCGACTTCTACGAGTGCGGCATCGAGCCGACCCCGCAGCCGATCGGGCCGAACCGCTTCCCGATCAAGTACTTCCTGACCGCGATGATCTTCATCGTCTTCGACATCGAGATCATCTTCCTGTACCCCTGGGCGGTCGAGACGAAGGCGGTCGGGGGCCAGGCATTCGGGCTGTTCCTCCTCGTCGAGATGACCATCTTCATCGTCACGGTGTTCGTCGCGTACGCCTACGTATGGCGCCGGGGCGGGTTGGACTGGGACTGAGGAGGCGACATGGGCCTAGAGGAGAAGTTGCCGGACGGCATATTGCTGGCCAGCGTCGAGAAGATCGTCAACTGGACTCGCAAATCGTCGTTGTGGCCGGCCACGTTCGGGCTGGCGTGTTGCGCCATCGAGATGATGACGTTCGGCGCGCCCCGGTTCGACTCGGCCCGGTTCGGCATGGAGGTGTTCCGCCCCTCGCCGCGGCAGGCCGACCTGATGATCGTGGCCGGGCGGGTCAGCCAGAAGATGGCCCCGGTGCTACGGCAGATCTACGACCAGATGCCCGACCCGAAGTGGGTGCTGGCCATGGGCGTGTGCGCCAGTTCGGGCGGCATGTTCAACAACTACGCGATCGTGCAGGGCGTCGACCACGTGGTGCCGGTCGACATGTACCTGCCGGGCTGCCCGCCGCGTCCGGAGATGCTCATCGACGCGGTGCTCAAGCTGCACCACAAGATCATGAACGAGCCGCTCGGGCCGAAGCGGGCCAAGCGCCTCGAGGGCCAGGAGGTCGAGCTCGTCCCGTCCAGCCAGAGGTTCGCACGATGACCGACAACCCGACCGACCAGCCGGCCGGCGAGGTCGAGAAGGCGACGGTCTTCAAGGACGCCCCGGCCGACCTGGCCGCCCCCACGCACGGCATGTTCGGCGTCGAGGGCAGCGGCGACACCACCGGTTTCGGCGGCCTCGTCCGCGAGCCGTGGAACCCGCCGCCGGCCCAGCGTCCCTTCGGCGGCTACTTCGACGAGGTCGTCGACTCGCTGGCCGCGGCGTACCCGCAGTTCGACCAGGCGGTGGAGAAGGTCGTCGTCGACCGCGGCGAGCTGACCCTGCACGTGGCCCGCGAGCACGTCCGCGAGCTGGCCCAGGTGCTGCGCGACGACCCGGCGCTGCGCTTCGAGCTGCTGTCCAGCATGTCCGGCGTCGACTACCTGGGCACCCAGCGCCGGCTGCACGCCGTGTACCACCTGACCTCCATGACCTACCGCCGGCGGGTGCGCCTGGAGGCGGCGGTCAGCGTCGAGGATCCGCACGTCCCGTCGGTCACGCCGGTCTACCCCACCGCCGACTGGCAGGAGCGCGAGACCTACGACATGTTCGGCATCGTCTTCGACGGGCACCCGGCGCTGACCCGGATCCTGATGCCCGACGACTGGGACGGCTTCCCGCAGCGCAAGGACTACCCGCTCGGCGGCATCCCCGTGCAGTACAAGGGCGCGACCATCCCGCCTCCGGACGAGCGGAGGGCCTACAAGTGATCATCCAGACGAACGCGTCGCGGTCGGCCCGCCGGGCGATCTTGTTGCGCGAGGTGCGCTCCGCCGCGCGCGGCGCAACACGGTCGATGCCGTGGCGGCTTCCGTCCGCGATCTGGTGGCGCGATGTCCGTCCCGGCGTCGTCGTCGCACCCCGAGCGATAGCCATCGAGGCGGTGAATCGATGACCGACACGACCAACGACATCTACGCCCCGTCGCGCGAGACGACCGAGGGCCGGGTCTACAACCTGACCGGTGGCGACTGGGATCAGG
>DATBER010000110.1:0-54826 GCA_036558905.1 Jatrophihabitantaceae bacterium
GTGCGTCATGATCTCCGACGTCGAGTAGACGAGGTGCTCGCCATCCATGTCGTAGTCGGCCACCAGCGTCTTGGCGTCCTGGCCGTTCAGTCGCAACGGCAGCGTGTACGAGCCGTCAGCCGTCGTGATCGGGAAGGTGAACGACGTGTCGCTGGTGCTGCTGGACGGGTTGTGCGTCGCGATGTAGAAGTGCGTTCCCGTATCGGGGTTCACGTCGTGGTACACCTTCACCGCAGTGGTCGACGGCGTCACCGGGTCGCCCGGGTCGAGCTTGGTGATCGGGTCGACGCTCTGCAGGAACAGCCCGATCTCCTTCATCGTCGTCGCCTTCGGCCGGATCTGGCGGGCCTCGTCGAATGCGGCGCCGTAGTCGTACGACGTGTAGACGACGGGTGCGGGCAGCCAGCCCCATGACGTGCCGCCGAACGTCATGTAGAAGTTCTCGATGGACAGCCGGTTGGCGATGTTCGTGTCGTAGAAGACCCGTTCGTAGCCGGGACCTTCGCGCTGGGACATGCACCGGTACGTGCCGACGCTGCCCCAGTAGTCGAACCAGCCGCCGCCGAACTCCGCAGTGAAGCCGGGAGTGTTCGGCGATGCGCTGGCCCCGCCTTTCGCGCCGCCCGGGCCCCAGATGCCGTAGTCGGGCGCCGCGCTCGGCCCGCCGACCGTGCCGTCGGTGTGGCAGGTGCCGCCCGGGTAGCTGTCGAACGCATAGAGGTCGTTGGGACCGGGCACCGTGCCGGGCACGTCGGAACTGGACGGCACCCAGATGCCGTTGCGGCCCTTGTCGTTGTGGAAGATCGGCACCGTGATGCCGTCCGAGCGCACCGTGTCGTACAGGTTCTGCATGTAGTTGCGCTGCGACGTCCCGGTCGAGGCCAGCTCGTTCTCGATCTGGTAGAGGATGACCGAGCCGCCGCCCGTGGTCAGCTGATGCTGCTTGATGATGGCGTCGACGTGGTGCAGCCACTCATCGGCCGCGGCCAGGTAGTCGGGGGCGTCGCTGCGGGCCCGGCCGGCCTGGGTGGTCAGCCAGCCCGGGAACCCGCCGCCGGTCGTCTCGGCGTTGATGTACGGGCCGGGCCGGGCGATGACGTAGATGCCGACCTGCTCGGCGATGTCGAGCAGCTTGTCGATGTCACGCACGCCGCTGAAGTCGTAGACGCCGGGCGCCGGCGAGTGGTACGCCCAGTCGAAGTAGATCGAGACGGCGTTGTACCCGTTGGCCTTCATCTTCTGCAGGACGTCACGCCACAGGTCCGGGCTGGGCAACCGGAAGTAGTGGAACTCACCGGACCAGATGAACGTCCGCTTGCCGTCGATCAGCAACGAGTACTTGTCGTACGTGATCGTGTGCTGGGCGGCCGGGGCTGGGGGCGGCGCGGCCACCGGGGCGGCGGGTTCTGCGGCGGACCGGGTGGCCGGGGCAGCGGATAGGCCGGCGGCGAGCAGCAGGGCGGTGGCCGCCGCGGCGAATCGAGACCTCATGGGCACTCCTGGCGCAGGGCAGACGCCGTGGATATTTGTTTGATTAAGTCGAATGCTGCAAGGCCGAGGAGGACGTGTCAACGGTCTGACCACATGTGGCCAATACAAATGGGCGAGCTGTACCGCGCGATCCCGGCAATTGACGACCCGAGAGTCTGAGCGATAGCGTGCACTTCACATCACCCTCCGAACATCGTTCGGTGATGTCAACAAAAATCAACAACGCGCCCGCGCTCCTGCCCCCGGAGGTCGACGATGGCACGGTTCTCGTCTCGCATCCGCCGTTCGATTGCCGCGATGGCGGCCGCGGCGATCGTCGTCCCTGCACTCGTTGCCGCGGCGCCCGCGTCCGTGGCTACGCCGACTGTCGCGCCGGCCGCGAAGCAGCACACGATCACCTACGACCACTACTCGTTGATGATCGACGGCAAGCGCACCTACATCTGGTCCGGCGAGTTCCACTACTACCGGCTGCCCAGCCCTGACCTGTGGCGTGACGTCCTGCAGAAGATGAAGGCGGCCGGCTTCAACGCGGCGTCCATCTACTTCGACTGGGCCTATCACTCGCCCGCACCCGGCGTCTACGACTTCAGCGGCGTGCGCAACGTCGACCAGTTGCTCGACATCGCGGCGTCCGTCGGCATCTACGTGATCGCCCGGCCCGGCCCGTACATCAACGCCGAGGTCGACGGCGGCGGATTTCCAGCCTGGCTGGATACCCAAGCGGGACGTGACCGGTCCAACGACCCGCGGTACCTGGCCGCAGCCGACGAGTGGATGAACCAGATCAACAAGATCCTGGCCCGGCATCAGCTGACCAACGGCACCGGCACGGTGATCCTCGACCAGATCGAGAACGAGTTCTACGACGGCTCGGACCAGGCTCGCCAGTACATGAAGCACCTCGAGGATCTCGCTCACGCCGACGGCATCACGGTGCCGCTGACCGGCAACAACAACGGCACGTTCAACACCGGCGTCGGCGCCCTGGACATCGACGGCCCGGACTCCTACCCACAGGGCTTCAACTGCTCCAGCCCGACGCAGTGGCACGGGCTGCCCGACATCTCCTACGACCACCCGGCCGGAAAGCCGCTCTACACGCCGGAGTTCCAGGGCGGCTCGTTCGACCCGTGGGGCGGGCCGGGCTACGACAAGTGCCGGCAACTCACCGGACCCGACTTCGAGAGCGTGTTCTACAAGCAGAACATCGCTGTCGGCGCGACCGCCCAGAGTTTCTACATGACCTACGGCGGCACGTCGTGGGGCTGGCAGTCCGACCCGAGCCAGGTGTACTCCTCCTACGACTACGGCGCGCCGATCACCGAGGCCCGCCAGCTAACCACGAAGTACGACCAGGACAAGCTGATCGGCTACTTCACCCAGAGCGTCGCGCCGCTGACCAAGACCGACGCGCTGGCCGTGGCACCGCCGCAGAACGCCACGATCGTCGACACGGCGCGCGAGAACCCGGACACGAACACGCAGTTCCACGTGCTGCGGCACGCCAACTCGTCGTCGACATCCACTGACACGACCCATATCTCGCTCGACCTCGGCGCGCGCACGACGTACACGTACGACGACGCAGATTCCGCCTTGCAGTACAGCGGTTCGTGGTCGCACGTCGGCCCCGAGGTCGGCTACACGAGCGGCGAGTATCACCAGACCGAGTCGTTCTCGAACACCACGGGCGACAGCGTCACCGTGCCGTTCACCGGCACCGGCATCCGTTGGATCGCGTCCAAGGCCGGCAACCACGGAATGGCCGACGTGTACCTCGACGGCACGAAGACGGCAACCGTCGACACCTACGGCTCCAGCACGGTGAACCAGCAGGTGCAGTGGTCGGCATCCGGCCTGGCGGACGGCGCCCACACCCTGAAGATCGTGGTGACCGGGCAGAAGAACAGCGCCTCGTCCGGCACGTTCGTCCCGGTCGACGCGATCGATGTGCCGCCGACGGGCGCCCGGGTCTACCCGTCGGTGCCCCAGCAGGGCACGCTGACCTTCGCCGGGCGCGACTCGAAGACCATCGTCGCGAATTACACGCTGGGTGACTCGCAGCTGCAGTACTCGACGTCGGAGATCCTGACCAACCAGCAGATCGCCGGGCGCGACGTGGCGGTGCTGTACGGGCGCGACGGCCAAGACGGCGAAACGGTGCTGAACTACGGGGCGGCGCCGCAGGTGTCCGTACTGGCCGGTACGGTCGCCTCGACGTACGACGCCACCACCGGCGACCTGCGGCTGAACTACACGCACACCGGGCTGGCCCGCGTGCTCATCACTCCGGCGAGCGGACGGCCGCTGCTGCTGCTGATCGGCACCGATCAGGAGGCCGCGAAGTTCTGGGTGAGCTCGACGGCGGCCGGTCCCGTGCTGGTGTACGGCTCGCATCTGCTGCGGACGGCGTCAACGCTGACCGGTCCGCTGGCCCTGACCGGTGACACCGCCGACGCCGGGCCGGTCGAGGTGTGGTCGGCCCCGGCGAGTGCGATCACTTGGAACGGCAAGACGCTTCACACCTCGGCGACGTCAAGCGGATCACAGCTGAGCAGGCTGCCCGGCTCGGTGCCGGTCACCCTGCCGGCGCTGACGAACTGGAAGCACGCCGAGGAGACGCCGGAGGCTCAGCCGTCGTACGACGACTCGTCGTGGCAGGTGGCGAACAAGACGACGTCGAACAGCACGACGCCGGCCGGCACGCTGCCGGTGCTGTTCGCCGATGACTACGGCTTCCACCACGGCGATGTCTGGTACCGCGGCCACTTCCGCGGCTCGTCGTCGGCTACCGGCATCTTGCTGTCGACGATCACCGGACGGGCCGGCGCGTACTCGGTCTGGGTCAACGGCACGTTCGTCGGATCGAGCACCACGTCGCCGCACACGTTCACGTTCCCGCCGGGCGTGCTGCACACCGACGGCGACAACGAGGTGTCCGTCCTGGTCGAGAACATGGGCCACAACGAGGACTACAACGCAGCCGACTCGAACAAGGAGGCCCGCGGGCTGACCGGGGCGATCGTCGCCGGTTCGCCGCTCACGTCGATCAGCTGGCGCATCCAGGGCTCACGCGGCGGCGAGGACCTGATCGACCCGGTGCGCGGCCCGATGAATACAGGTGGGCTGTACGGCGAGAGGGCTGGCTGGACGCTGCCGGGCTTCCCGGACGACTCCTGGACGTCTACCACGCTGCCGACGTCCGACACGACGCCGGGTGTGTCGTGGTATCGCACCGACGTCGCCCTCGACCTGCCCAAGGGCCAGGACACGTCGGTCGGTCTCAAGATCACCGACGACCCGAGCCGGCACTACCGGGCGCTGATCTTCGTAAACGGCTGGCAGCTCGGCCGCTACGTCAACGACACCGGCCCGCAGCACGATTTCCCCATCCCGAACGGGATCCTGAAGCCGAACGGCACCAACACGATCGCCATCGCGGTGTGGAACACCGACGGGACGAGCGGCGGACTGGGCAACGTGTCGCTCGAGTCGTTCGGGTCGTACGCGTCGTCGCTGCAGGTGTCCACTGTGGACAGCCCGCGCTACGACAAGGCGACGTATGCGATGCCCGCAGCGCACCAGGCGTCACTGACGCTGAGCGCGCCCGACACGGCGACGCCCAGCCAGGCCTCGGACGTCACGGCCACGTTCGCCGTGCCGGCCGGCGACCCGACCGCGTCGTTCGTGCGCTTCGGGCTGAACGTTCCGGCCGGCTGGACGGCCACGCCGGCGACGCCGACGGTGGTCGGCCAGGTCGAGGGCGGAGCCACGGCGACGGCCACCTGGCACGTCACGGCGCCGGCCGACGTCCCGGCGGTGTCGCAGCTGACCGCTACGGTCAATTACCAGCAGCGGGGGCGAACCCAGGACCTCAGCGACACCCGGGACGTGCACGCCCTGCCGTCGCCGCCGACCGGCAACGTCTACGTCAGCGACCTGCCCTTCTTCTCGGCGACGAACGGCTGGGGACCGGTGGAGCGCGACACGTCCAACGGCGAGCAGGCGGCCGGCGACGGCAAGCCGATCACCCTGAACGGGGTCGTGTACCCGAAGGGCCTCGGCACGAACTCGGTCAGCGACGTGGCCGTCTACCTCGGCGGCAACTGCTCGCGGTTCACCGCGACGGTGGGCGTCGACGACGAGCAGGGCGGGGCCGGCACGGTGACGTTCAGCGTGGTGTCCGACGGCAGGACGCTGACCACGACGCCGGTGCTGAACGGCAGCTCGGCGTCGGTGAACCTCGACGTCGACATCTCCGGGACGCAGTTGCTCGACCTGGTGGTGGGCGACGGCGGCGACGGTAACGGCAACGACCACGGCGACTGGGCGAACGCTCAGCTCCAGTGCACGTGATCCGGTTTTGGTCACCCGGTCTCGAATAACCGGCCGGGTGACCAAAACCGGTAACGGTCAGGCGCGCCCGGCGGCCACGGCCTGCTCGCGCAGGATCGCCCGCTGAGTGGGCTTGGCCGACTCGTACCGGGTCAGGCCGTCGTCGGTGATGGTTGCGATGACCGAGCGGCGGTCGTCGGGACACATCTGCCGCTGCACCAAGCCGTCGCGCTCGAGCCGGGCGATCAGCCGGGACAGCGCGCTCTGGGTCAGATGAACCCGCTCGCCCAGCTCGTGCAGCCGCATGCCGCAGTCGCTGGGCGCGGCGTTGTGCAGCTGCTGCAGGATCTCGAACTCGCTGGCCGAGATGTCGTGCTGGCTCGACAGCTCCCGGTCCAGGGAGCAGAGCGCGCGGTGATAGCGGCCCATGAGGTCGTGCCAGGCCTCGGCCAGCTCGTCATCGCTTCTCCGCGACATGACCGCATCGTAGCACATGCGGAAACATAAAATGCACGAGAAATTAATGTGCGTACATCCTATGCATGTGCATAGACTGTCGCTCATGACATCGCTCGACGTGGACACGAACCCGTCCGCACCTGTCTCCTCATCGTCCGCCCGCGCTCGCGTGCCGTCCGTCGTGCGCGACCTCAACTGGAGTCCGGCCACCTGGCTGCTGCTCGTCGTCCTGGCCGGCGCACTGTTCCTCGACGGACTCGACATATCCATGGTCGGCGTGGCCCTGCCGTCCATCGGCTCCGATCTGCACATGTCGGCCAGCTCCCTGCAGTGGATCGTCAGCGGTTACGTGCTCGGCTACGGCGGCTTCCTGCTGCTGGGCGGCCGGGCGTCCGACCTGCTCGGCCGGCGTCAGGTCTTCCTCACGGCGGTCGGCATTTTCGGAGCGGCCTCGGTGATCAGCTCGGTGCTCAGCAACGACTTCGCCCTGGTGGCCCTGCGCTTCCTCAAGGGCGCCTCGGCCGGCTTCACGGTGCCGGCCGGCCTCTCGATCATCACGACGACGTTCGCCGAAGGCCCGGCTCGCAACCGCGCGCTCTCGATCTACACGATGTGCGGGGCCAGCGGCTTCTCCCTCGGCCTCGTGTTCGGCGGGCTGCTGACCGAGATCGGCTGGCGGGCGACGTTCCTGCTGCCCGGCCCGGTGGCCATCGCGTTCGTCCTGATCGGTTACCGGGTGATCCCGCGAGTGGCCCGTCAGCCGATTCGCCTCGCGCACCTGGATCTCGCCGGAGCGTTCACCAGCACCGCGTCGCTGCTGGTCCTGGTCTACGGGGTGGTCGAGGCCCCGCAGCACGGCTGGGGCAGCGCCTCCACGATCGGTCTGCTGGCGCTGAGTGTGGTCCTGATGGCGGCATTCGCCCTGATCGAGCGGCGGCACTCGCAGCCGCTGGTGCGCCTGGGCATCCTGCGGTCGGCCGCACTGCTGCACGCGAACGCCTCGGCGGCAGTGATGTTCGGCGGGTACGTGGCGTTCCAGTTCCTGGTGACGCTGTACGTGCAGAACTCGCTCGGCTGGTCGCCGATCGGCATGGCCATGGGCTTCCTGCCGGCCGGCCTCATCGTGGTGGCCAGCGTGTCGCGCATCGGCATATTGCTGGAGCGCGTCGGCACGACGAAGCTGATCATGCTCGGACTGGTGGCGTTCGTCGCGGCGTACGGGCAGTTCCTGCGGGTCGAGCCCGGCATGGCCTACGTGAACTTCCTGCTGCCGACGATGCTGCTGCTCGGCATCGGCTTCGCGCTGGTATTCCCGTCGGTGAACGCCCAGGCGACGTCCGGCGTGGCCGATCACGAGCAGGGGCTGGCGTCCGGCCTCGTCAACACCAGCATCCAGATCGGCGGTGCCGTCGTCCTGGCCGTGGTCACCGCCATCGTCGGCAACGGCAGTGAGGCACGGAAGGGTCAGCTGCTGCCGCACATGACCACGGCACTGACCGTCGTGGTGGGCGTGCTGGTGGTCGGCCTGATCATCACGGCGGTGCGGCTGCGCCCCCGGCGGGCGTCCGGTCCGGACCCGGTGGCTGAGGCTGAGGCGATCCGCGACGCCAGCGAGGGTGCCGCCGTCTGATCCGCCCGCGTAATCCGGTTTTGGTCACCAGGTCTCATATAACCGGCCTGGTGACCAAAACCGTGGGGGTCAGCGGACCGCAGCGCGCCAGCCACCCGGACCGGCCAGCCAGGCCCGCCGATGCGCCCAGGCGGGATCGTTCCACCGGCCCCGCCGGGGCGGCTCGTCGGCCCCGGCGTCCGCCCCCGACCCGGCCGCGCTGACGACCGCCGTCAGGACGGCCAGCTCCTCCGGGGTGGGCTCGCCCCGGACAACCCGCAAATGGCCGCTCATAGCGGGATGTTGCCGTGCTTCTTGGGCGGCAGGGCCTGGCGCTTGTTGCGCAGCATGCGCAGCGACCGGATCACGAACGAGCGGGTGTGCGACGGCGGGATCACCGAGTCGACGTAGCCCCGCTCGGCGGCGATGTAGGGATTGACCAGCGTGTCCTCGTAGTCGGTCACCAGCTCGGTCCGACGGACATCCGGGTCGGACGCCGCCGCGAGCTCGCGCCGATACAGGATGTTCACCGCGCCCTGGGCGCCCATCACGGCGATCTGCGCGGTGGGCCAGGCGACGTTGACATCGGCGCCCAGGTGCTTGGAGCCCATCACGTCGTAGGCGCCACCGAACGCCTTGCGGGTAACGATCGTGATCTTGGGGACCGTCGCCTCGGCGTACGCGTAGATCAGCTTCGCCCCGCGCCGGATGATGCCGTTGTGCTCCTGGTCGACGCCGGGCAGGAATCCGGGCACGTCGACGAACGTGATGATCGGGATGTTGAACGCGTCGCAGGTCCGCACGAAGCGGGCCGCCTTCTCGGACGCGTCGATGTCCAGGCAACCGGCGAAGTGCATCGGTTGGTTGCCGACTACGCCCACCGGCTGGCCTTCCATGCGGCCGAATCCGACGACGACGTTCGGGGCGAACAGGGCGTGCACCTCGAGGAACTCGCCGTCGTCGAGCAGGTGCTCGATGATCTGGTGCATGTCGTAGGGCTGGTTGGCCGAGTCCGGAATGATCGTGTCGAGGAAGGAGTCGTCGACGTCCAGATCGGCCGGGGCGTCGTACGCCGGTGCCGGGTCGAGGTTGTTCGACGGCAGGTACGACAGCAGCGCCTTGACGTAGTTGATCGCGTCGTCCTCGTCCTGGCCGAGGTAGTGGGCGTTGCCGCTGGCCGTGTTGTGCGTGCGCGCGCCGCCCAGTTCCTCGAGCGTTACGTCCTCGCCGGTCACCGTCTTCACCACGTCCGGGCCGGTGATGAACATCTGTGACGTCTGGTCGACCATGACGACGAAGTCGGTCAGCGCGGGTGAGTACACGTGCCCGCCGGCCGCCGCACCCATGATCAGCGAGATCTGCGGGATCACGCCCGAGGCCTGCACGTTGCGGTAGAAGATCTCGCCGTACAGGCCGAGGCTGACCACGCCTTCCTGGATGCGCGCCCCGCCGCCCTCGTTGATGCCGATCACCGGGCAGCCGTTGCGCATGGCGAAGTCGAGGACCTTGACGATCTTCTCCCCGTAAACCTCGCCGAGGCTGCCGCCGAAGACGGTCACGTCCTGGCTGAATACGCACACCGGCCGGCCGTCGACCGTGCCGTACCCGGTGACGACACCGTCGCCGAACGGGCGGTTACGGTCCATGCCGAACGTCGTCGAGCGGTGCCGGGCGAACTCGTCCAGCTCGATGAACGAGCCCTCGTCGAGCAGCGCCCCGATGCGCTCGCGGGCGGTCTTCTTGCCCCGGGCGTGCTGCTTCTCGACCGCGCGCGCCGAGCCCGCGTGGACGGCCTCGTCGTAGCGGCGTTCGAGGTCGGCGAGCTTGCCCGCGGTCGTGTGCGGATCGGGACCCCGCGGATCGGTACTGCGCTCGAGCGGGTCGGCTGCCATGGCTGCCAACGATAGTGGGCCCCGAATTGAGCCCACCGAACAGCGTGACGGATCGCACCACCGAGCCGCGGCAGGTGGCCGTGCTGCGCGACGGACGGGATCGATCAGCCACCCCTTACCCTGGGCCGGGTGAATCGTGCCCCGCTGGACGCCGCCGCGTTGCAGGCCGGCCTCGAGCCGCCCTGGACGAGCGTGCGCGTCGTAGACGAGACCGACTCCACCAACACCGACCTGCTGGCCGACGCGGCGCAGGCAGCGGATGGCACGGTGCTGGTCGCCGAGCACCAGACCGCCGGCCGGGGCCGGCTCGACCGAACCTGGACATCACCGCCGCGGTCCGGGCTGACGTTCTCGGCGCTGGTCCGCCCCGGAACGCCGATCGCCACCTGGGGCTGGCTGCCCCTGCTGACCGGCGTTGCGGTGTGCGACGCGGTGAACGCCGTCGGCGTCGACGCCGCCCTCAAGTGGCCCAACGACCTGCTGGTCGGCGTCGATCGGCACAAGGCGGCCGGCATTCTCGTGCAGGTGGCCGACGAGGCAGCCATCGTCGGCATCGGGCTGAACGTGTCGACCACGGCCGGCGAGTTGCCGATCCCGACCGCGGCCTCGCTGGCCACCGAGGGCGCCGACGTCGACCGGGGCGAGCTGCTCGCGGCCCTGCTGCGCGAGCTCGGCCGGCAGTACCTGCGCTGGCGCGACGCCCGGGGCGACGCCTGGGCCTGCGGGCTGGCCGCCGACTACCACGACCGATGCGCCACGATCGGGCAGCACGTGTCGGTATCGACGGCCGACGGCGGCTCGTTCAGCGGGGTAGCGACGGGCATCGACGCCGAGGGGCGGTTGCGGATCTCGGCCGACGGGGTCGAACATGTCGTCGCCGCCGGGGATATCGAGCACATCGGGGCGGCCACCGGCTAGGGTCGGGGCCATACCCGTACGGAGGCTGACGTGGCTTACCCGGAGAAGATCCTCGCCGAGGATGAGCAGGTGGTCGCGCACCTGCACCCGCACTGGATCACGCTCGTGCCCGCCGTCTTCTGGTTCATCGTCATCTGCGCGGCGGCCGGCGCGGGCATCGCGTTCCTGCCCGACGGCGGCGCGCATCAGCCGTTGTTGATCGCGATCGTCGTGGTCGCGGTGGTACTGCTCAGTTGGCTCACCATGGGTCCGGTCATCACCTGGCGCACGTCGCACTACATCTTCACCACCCACCGAGTGCTGATCCGGCGCGGCATCTTCACGCACACCGGCCGCGACATCGCCCTGCAGCGCATCAGCGACGTCGCGTTCAGCCAGACGCTGTGGGATCGCATCGTCCGCGCCGGCACGCTCACCATCGAGTCGGCCGGCGAGCACGGCCAAGAGACGTTGATCAACGTGCCGAACTCCGAACGGCAGCAGCAGCTGCTGAACCGGCTGATCGAAGAGGACCACGACCGGCGAGCCCGCGAGGCCTACGAGCACCACCCGATGTTCAACCCGCAACAGCAGCAATATCCGCCCCAGTACCCGCCGCAGGACGACCCGTACGAGCACCGCTGACGGCGCCCGTCCAGCGTCAACCGGGCGATACGGAAGTACCGTTGGGGGCATGACGCTTCCGGCAGCGATCAACCTGCGCGAGGTCGGCCCCCGTGACGGGTTGCAGAACGAGGACCCGATCCCGACCGACGCCAAGGTCATGCTGATCGACGCGTTGTCGCGCACCGGCGTCTCGCGCATCGAGGCGGTGTCGTTCGTGCACCCGCGCGCGATCCCGCAGATGGCGGACGCCGACGAGGTGTGGTCGCGCATCGAGCGCAATCCGGCGGTCACCTACTCGGCGCTGGTCCCCAATTCGCGCGGTGCTGCCCGGGCCATAGCCGCGGGGTTCACCAACATCGAGGTGGTCGTGTCGGCGTCGGACACGCACAACCGCAAGAACGTCAACCGTTCCACCGACGAGTCGCTGGCCGACATCGCCGACATCATCAAGCAGGTGCACGACGCCGGCGGCTCGCTCGAGGTGATCGTCTCCACCGCGTGGGGCTGCCCGTACGAGGGCGACGTGCCGGTCGAGCGGGTGGTCGACGTGGCCCGCCGGGCCGTCGACAGCGGGGCCGACTCGCTGACCTACGGCGACACCACCGGCATGGCCACCCCGACCCGGGTGATCGACCTGGTCACGCGCACCCGCGAGGCGATGCCGCGCACGCCCCTGGCCCTGCACTTCCACAACACGCGCGGCACCGGACTGGCCAACCTGTACGCCGCCCTGCAGCTCGGCGTCACGAACTTCGACGCGTCGGTGGGCGGGCTGGGCGGCTGCCCGTACGCCCCGGGTGCGACCGGCAACATCGCCACCGAAGAGGTCGTGGCGATGCTCGACGACATGGGTATCGCCACCGGCGTCGACGTCGAGATGCTGCTGGACGTGGCGGCCCTGGCCCAGCGCGCGGTCGGCAAGGAACTGCCCTCCAATGTGCTGCGGGCCGGACCGCGCAGCCGGCTGACCCCGCTCGACGTCACGGTCTGCTGAGCCGCTAAACGCGTTCGCGGCGCGTGAGAGCGTTGCGGCATGCGCATCGAGATAGTCGTCTTCGACGGGTTCGATGAGATCGACGCCTTCGGGCCGTTCGAGGTGCTGTCGAGCGCCGGCCTGGACGTGGCGTTCGTCGCCCTCGACCCGGGCGATGTCGTCAGCATGCGCGGCGTGGCTCTGCGCATCCCGTCGTCGCTCGGCTCGCCGGACGGGGTGGTCGTGCCCGGCGGGGGCTGGCTGAACCACGCGCCCGAGGGTTCGTGGGCGCAGGCCGAGCGTGGCGTGCTGCCGGCCCGGCTGGCCGAGATCGCCGCATCGGCGCGCTGGCTGGCCAGCGTGTGCACCGGCTCGTTGCTGCTGGCCAGTGCCGGCCTGCTGAGCGACCGGTACGCGACGACGAACCGCAACGCGTTCGACGAGCTACACCCGCACGTCCTCGACGTGATCGCCGAGCGGGTCGTCGACGACGGCGACCGCATCACCGCGGGCGGCCTCACCGCCGGCCTCGATCTCGGGCTGCATCTGGTCGAGCGCGAGCTCGGCTCGGCCGTCGCCGACCGGGTCGCCGGCTCGATCGAGTACCGACGTCAGGGCCGGGTCTGGTTCGCCCCGCGCCGCGACGATGCTTGACCGTTTCCGCACCACCATTGCCAGGCCGGCCAGGACGAGCACCGTGCAGCCGGCCAGCCGCCAGGTCAGCGGTTCGTCGAGGGCGATCCACGCCGCGGTCAGCCCGAAGATCGGCACGAGCAAGCTGAACGGCGCGACCTTGCTGACCGAATAGAGGCCGATCAGTCGGTTCCACAGGCCGAAGCCGATCAGCGTCGAGATGTAGGCGACGTAGCCGATCGCCAGGAACGCGCGCAGCGTCAGATGGCTGATCGAGTGGACGACGTCGTGCGGTCCGTCGACGATCGCCGACAGTCCGACCAGCGGCAGCGGCGGCACCAGGCTCGACCAGGCGAGCATGGACAGCGGCCGGGTCTCGCCGCTGGCCCGGATCAACACGTTGGCCAGTCCCCAGGCGGCGGCCGCCCCGACGGTCATGATCAGCCCGCCGATGGCCACCGAACCGCCTGTGCCGTCGGTGGCCAGCAGCGCCATCCCGGCGGTGGCGACCCCGGCGCCGGCGGCCTGGGCACGGGTCGGGCGCTCGCCGAGGAGCAGCGCGGCCAGCGCCAGCGAGAACAGCGCCTGCAGTTGCAGCACGAGCGAGGCCAGCCCGGCCGGCATGCCGTGCGCCATCGCGGTGAACAGCAGCCCGAACTTGATCACGCCGAGCATGACGCCGTAGCCGATGACGAAGCGCAGCTTGGACGTCGGGCGCGGCACCAGCAGCGCGAGCGGCGCACAGGCCAAGAACCGCAGCGCGGTGAGCAGCAGCGGCGGGACGTCGCGCAGCCCCTCGTCGATGACCACGAAGTTGACGCCCCAGATGATCGTGACCAGGACGGCGAGGGTGCGGTGCTGCGGCTTCATGCCGTTCACGGTCCTGGGTCACACCATCAACGTCCAGTTCATTCTGCTTGCTGATCGTTGTAGCTTTGCTACATGGATCTGGATGCCCGGCGGCTGCGCGTCCTGCACGAGGTGAACCTGCGAGGCAGCGTCACCGCGGCGGCCGCCGTCTTGCACGTCACGCCGTCGGCGGTATCGCAGCAGCTGGCCCAGCTCGAACGCGAGGCCGGCTGCGACCTGCTCGAACGGGCCGGGCGGGGCGTCGTGCTGACCCACGCCGGCACGGCACTGGCCCGGCACGCCGAGGACGTCATGCGCGCGCTCGAAGGTGCGTCGGCCGGGCTGGACGCCGCCCGTCGCGTCGTCATCGGAACGGTGCGGGTCGGCTCTTTCCCGTCCGCGGCCGGCGCGCTCGTGGCGCCGGCCGCGGCGCAGGCCCGGGCCCGGCACCCCGACCTGGACCTGCGGGTGGCCGAGGTCGAGGACGACCCGGGCCTGGTCGACCTGCGCTCCACCGCTCTGGACGTGCTGATCGTCCAGGAGTACGACCACGTGCCGTGGCAGCCGCCGGAAGGCGTCGAGCGGCATCGGCTCGGCGTCGATCCGCTCTACGTGGTGACGCCCCGGACCTGGGACTGTGGCACCGGCCGCCCCGCCGACCTGGCCGACCGGCCCTGGGTGGCCAGCCACGAGGACACCCCGTGCGGGCGGGCCACCCTGCAGGCCTGCCGCGACGCCGGCTTCGAGCCGGACATCCGGCACCGGGCGCTCGAGTTCGCGCTGCTGCTCGACCTGGTGGCGGCCGAGCTGGGCGTGGCGCTCATTGCCGGGCTCGGGCTACGACATGTCCCGGACGAGGTGGTCGTCACGCCGATGGACCGGCCCCGTCTCAAGCGCACCATCTTCGCCGCGACCCGGGCGGCCGGCCTCGGCCCGCGCCGGCCGGCCATCAACGCTTTTCTGGCGGAACTGCGTAAGGTTCCGGTACCGCAACCGCGGATCGTCTGAGGCGCCCGATTGGGAGGGCCGCGTGGACATCAAGGAGTACAACCGCAACGTCGTCAAGCAGTTCCGGGCGGGCGGTGCGATCGAGGGCCTGCACCGCGAGCGGCTCGTGCTGCTGACGACGGTGGGCCGCCGCAGCGGCCGGCGGATCACCACGCCGATGATGTTCCACCGCGACGGCGACCGGCTGCTGGTCATGGCCTCGGACGCCGGCTCGCCCCGCATCCCGGACTGGTACCGCAACCTGGTGGCCGATCCGCACGTTGCGGTCGAGATCGGCGACGAGTGCTACCGCGCGCTGGCAGTCCCGGCCGAAGGGGCCGAACGCGAACGGCTCTGGGCGATCGTCATCGCGAACTATCCGTTCTTCGCCGACCACCAGGTCAAGGCCGGGCGGATCATCCCGGTCGTCGTGCTGACCCGGGCCCGCGAATCGGCGTAGGCGCTTACCGGCCCTGGGTTATGTACTGCTCGAGCTGGCCGCGGTCCTGCTCGAGCTGCCGGATACGTCCGGCCACCACGTCGCCGATCGTCACGATGCCGGCCAGCTTGTCACCGTTGAGCACGGGCATATGGCGGATGCGCAGTTCGGTCATGCTGCCGGCGATGGCGTCGACGTCGTCGTCGGGACTGCAGCTGACTACCGACGCGGTCATCAGCTCGGACACCGGTAGATCCAGGATGTCCGCGCCACGCTCGTTCAGCCGCCGGACGATGTCGCGCTCGGAGATGATGCCGACGACCTCGTCGCCTTCGGCCACGACCAGTGCGCCGACATTGTGCTCGGCCAGCCGGCCCAGCAGATCGCGTACTGACTCCGGTGGAGCAATCGTCACCACTGACGAGCCCTTGTGGCGGAGAATATCCGAGATCTTCACGTGAACACCTCGATCCGGTTTCGCCCCGTGCCGATGGTCGCAGCGATCACGCTAGCGCCCCGAACCGGAACTTCGGAAGAGCACGCAGCTCGGCCGGTTCACCATGGGCCGGTTGGTGAGCGCGCGCCGGCGGGCTGGTTCGGCTCGGCCACGAGCCGGCGAATATGCTCGGCGTAGTGCTCGGGGGCGTAGCTGCCCTTGGCGTATCGGCGCAGATAGTCGGCATGCAGGCGTGGGTCGTAGCCGGCCAGCCAGCCGAGGAAGTGCTCGCGCACGCCGGGGCGCAGGTGCAGCGGAACGGTGCCCATCACTTGGCCGCCGGCCGCTCGGATGGCCGACGACACGTCGCCGAGCTGCTCGGGTGAGTCGGACAGCCCGGGTAGCACCGGCGCGATGAGCGCCCCCGTTCTGACTCCGGCCTCGGCGAGTTGCCGCATGGCCTCGATGCGCCGCCGCGGATGCGGGGTACCCGGTTCGGTGGCCCGCCACACCCGCTCGTCCAGCGTGCCGACGGAGAAGTTGACGCTGACGTCGGTGCGGCGCGCTGCCTCGCTGATCAGGTCGAGATCGCGCAGCACCAGCGCCGACTTCGTCAGGATCGAGAACGGGTTGGCGTGCTCGGTCAGCGCCTGGACCACACCGCGGGTGAGCTTGTACTTGCCCTCGCAGCGTTGGTACGGGTCGGTGTTGGTGCCCATCGCGACGCCCTCGTGCGTCCAGCCCGGGTCGTTGAGTTCGACCCGCAACCGTTCGACGGCGTTGATCTTGACGACGATCTTGCGTTCGAAGTCGGCGCCGATGTCGAGGCCGAGGTACTCGTGGGTGGGCCGGGCGAAGCAGTTGTGGCTGACCACGCCGTTGGCGATGAAGTCGCCGGTACCGGTCGTGATGTCGTACATCGGCAGCACGGTGTGCAATGGGTGGACGGCGTCGACCCGCAACGGCGAATCGTCGTCGGACTCGTCGAAGCCGCCCATGCCGGTGAGCCGATCGCCCGGCGCCAGCACGGAGATCTGGCGCCAGCCCCGCGACGTCAGGAACCGGTGGTCGCCACTGGCCACCAGGCTGGTGCCGCCGGTCAGCTCGAGCCTGAATGCCGGCTTCTCGGTCTGCCAGTGCGCGAGCACGGCAGTCGGAACGTACTCACGGGTACGGCCGTTCCGTACCGTGCCGTACACCCGATCGCCCACCTTCAGCCGGGCGAGCTGCTTGGTGCGCCCGTTGGCGAGCAGCACGCGGGTGTCGCCGGCCAAGCAGTATGCGCAGGCATGGCTGCAGCCGCGGTAGACGTTGATCGTCCAGCGGAACGGCATCCGCGACCTTGCCGGGACCTCGTTCAGGATGCGCTTCGTCGTGACGTGCAGGAACTCCAGTCCGGACAGCCGCCCGGTGCCCCGTTCGGGACCGGTCAGCCCGTCGACGCCGAACAGCGCGGGCTGCCCGTCGCGCTCCTCGTCGGCCAGTCGCCACCGGAACTCACTCATCGGTCCTACCTCGTCTTCCGATTGTGCCGCCCACCCAGCCGTTCCCGATTCGCCGCGCTCGCCAGCCGTACCGGGCCGCTCATCGGCTGTACCTGTCGTTCCGATTCGCTTCGCTCATCGGCTGTATCGTCTGTCCGATTCGCTTCGCTCATCGGAAGTCCCTCGACTTGGTGCGCAGGCCGAGCGGCAGCGGCTCGATCTCCTGGGCCACGACGTTGATGACCTCGTCGGTCTTCTCGATGCGCCCCCGGACGACCAGTCCACCGGCCTGGCGGGCCACCCGTCGGTATCGGTCCCAGGTGCTGGCGTGGCAGACGATGTTCACCATGCCCGTCTCGTCCTCGAGGTTGATGAACGTGACGCCGTGGGCGGTGGACGGGCGCTGCCGGTGGGTGACGACGCCGCCGACGGTGATCCGGGCGTGGTCCTTGACGCCGGCCAGCTGAGCCGCCGGGATGATGCCCAGTGCGTCCAGGCGATCGCGGATCAAGCTGGTCGGGTAGCGCTCGGGGGTGACCGTGGTGGCCCACATGTCGGCCAGCAGTTCCTCCGGCTCGGTCATGATCGGCAATTCGGGAGTGGCCGACTCGTCGAACGTGGCCAGCTCGAGCTGCCCAGGCCGGGCGGTGGCCGCAGCCCCGGCCCCCCACAGCGCCGCGCGCCGGGACGCCCCGAAGCTGTCGAACGCACCGGCGGTGGCCAGCGCCTCGACCTGATCACCCGAGAGGCCGACCCGGCGGGAGAGGTCGGCCATCGAGGTGAACGGACCGTTGGCGTCGCGCTCGGCCACGATGGCCTCGGCCAGCTCGGTGCCGATCGTCCGCACACCCTGTAGGCCCAGCCGCACGGCCGGCTGCGCCTGCGCGTGCTCGGGACACCGATCGCACTGCACCGGCCCGTCGTCCTTCTCCAGCGAGGCGCCGGCGGCGGAGCGGTTGATGTCCGGGCGACGGGTGTCGACGCCGTGCCGCTTGGCGTCGTGCACCAGCGACTGCGGCGAGTAGAACCCCATCGGCTGCGCGTTGAGCAGCGCGGCGCAGAACGCGGCCGGGTAGTGGCGCTTGAGCCAGGCCGACGCGTATACGAGCAGCGCGAAGCTGATCGCGTGGCTTTCGGCGAAGCCGAACGACGAGAACGCCTGGATCTTGTCGTAGATCTCGTCGGCCAGCTTGCCGGTTACGCCGTTGCGTGCCATGCCCTGATAGAGCCGCTCGCGCATCGTGACGATCTTCTCCACGCCGCGCTTGGACCCCATCGCCCGGCGCAACCGGTCGGCCTCCGCCGGCGAGAAGCCGGCTACCGTGATGGCGATCTCCATCAGCTGTTCCTGGAACAGCGGGATGCCGAGAGTTCGCTTCAGCGGCTTCTTCAGCAGATCGTGCGCGTACGCGATCGGGTCGGTGCCCCGCTTGCGCCGGATGTAGGGGTGTACCGAGTCGCCCTGGATGGGGCCGGGCCGGATCAGTGCGACCTCGATCGCCAGCTCGTACAGGTTGTCCGGCTTGAGCCGGGGGAGCGTGGCCAGCTGGGCGCGCGACTCGACCTGGAACACTCCGACGGCGTCGGCGGCGTGCAGCATGTCGTAGACGCACTTCTGCTCTTTGGGGATCGAATCGAGGTCGTACTTCACGTGGTGGTAGGCCTCGACGAGTTCGAAGCAGTACTTCAACGCGGAGAGCATGCCGAGTCCGAGCAGGTCGAACTTGACCAACTTCATGCTGGCGCAGTCGTCCTTGTCCCACTGCAGCACGGTGCGGTTGGGCATCCGGCCCCACTCGACCGGGCACACTTCGACGATCGGACGGTCGCAGATCACCATGCCGCCGGAGTGGATGCCCAGGTGCCGGGGTTTGCGTTCGAGTGTCCGGGACAGCTCGAGCACCTTGGCCGGGATGTCGATGTCGACGTCGCCCACCTCGGACCAGTAGTAGCCCTGCTCGAACTCCTTGCTCCACGCGTCCTGCTGACCTTGCGAGTAGCCGAAGGCCCGGGCGACGTCGCGGATCGCCGACTTGGGCCGGTAGGTGATGACGTTGGCAACCTGGGCCGCCCGTTCGCGACCGTGCGTCTCGTAGACGTACTGGATGACTTCTTCGCGGCGGTCGGACTCGATGTCGATGTCGATGTCGGGTGGTTCCTCGCTGCGCTCGGGTCCGAGGAACCGCTCGAACATCAAGTTGAAATAGACCGCGTCGACCGCTGTGACGCCCAGGGCGTAGCAGACCGCTGAGTTCGCTGCTGATCCTCGGCCCTGGCACAGGATGTTCCGCTCCCGGCAGAACCGGGCGATGTCCCAGACGACGAGGAAGTAGCCGGGGAAGTTGAGCTGCTCGATGATGTCGAGTTCTTCCTTGATCTTCCGGTACGCCTTCTCCTCTTGGGCGGTGCCGGCGTAGCGACTCGCGGCGCCGTCGTAGGCGAGATGGCGCAGGTAGCTCATCTCGGTCTTGTGGCCGTCCTTCAACGGGAACGGCGGCAAGTTCGGGGCGAGCAGGTCCAGCTCGAACACCAGCTGTTTACTCAGCTCAACTGTATTTTCTATCGCATCCGGCCAGCGCTTGAACCGCTCGGCCATCTCCGCTCCCGAGCGCAGGTGCTGGTCGGCCCAGGCGGGCAGCCAGCCGTCCATCTCGTCGAGGCTGCTGCGCGCCCGCACCGCCGCGACCGTGGTGGCCAGCTCGCGACGTTCGGGCCGATCGTAGTGCGCTTCCGTGGTGGCGACGATGCGCAGGTCGGCTTCGCGGGCGAGCTGGACGAGCGCCTCGTATCGCTCGTCGGCAACCGGCTCGCGGGCGTAGGTGAGCTCGACGGCGACGTTGTCGCGGCCGAACCGGTCGATCAGTTCGGCCAGGGCTCGGCGGGCCGGGTCGAGCGCGAACGTGCCGTAGCGGCCGGCTTCGAGAGCGGCGCGAAGTGGCCCCTTGCGGCAGCCGGTGAGGATCAGCCAATCCCCGCCGGCGGTGTTCGTCAGTTCGTCCAGGTCGTGGACCGGCCGGCCCTTGCTGCCGCCGCGGAGGTTGGCGGTGCTGATGGCGCTGCTCAGCTTGGTGTAACCCGTGACGCCCTTGGCCAGGACGAGCAGATGCCGCCCGGGCGGATCGGGTTCGCCGACCCGCGCCGCGATCATCCGTTCGGTCTGCGTCGAGGGAACGGGGATGTCGAGCGACAGCTCCGCGCCGAAGACCGTCGGCATCCCGAGTTCGACCGCCGCCTCGTGGAAGCGCACAACGCCGTACATGCCGTCGTGGTCGATGAGCGTCAGCGCGTCGAGCCGGAGCCGCACCGCCTCCTCGACCATGTCCGCCGGCTCGCTCGCCCCGTCGAGGAAGCTGAACGACGAGTGGGCGTGCAACTCGGCGTAGGGGACGAGCGGACCGGTCTCCTGCTCGATCTTTCGGGCCTGGTACTTGGGCCGCTTGTGCGAGGTCGGATACTCGCCGACCTCGCGCTCCGACGGGCCCGGACGGCCGGAGAGGCGCCGCTCGAGCTCCCGCCAGGGGATCGGTTCGTTGTTCCAGCCCATCACTCAATTGTTCGAACGCATGTTCGATCTGTCAAGCTGCTTCCGGTCTCGACTCTACTCGAACATCCGTTCTAGTATGCCGCCGTCTCGGGATCTTGCCTGTCCGGCGTGAGCTGACGGACGAGTTGTTCGACTCGGGTTTTGATGTCGTCGCGGACTTGGCGGACGAGGTCGAGGGGATGGCCGGCGGGATCGGTGAGATCCCAGTCTTCGTAGCGTTTGCCGGGGTAGATGGGGCAGGTATCGCCGCATCCCATGGTGATGACGACGTCGGATTGTTGGACGGCGTCGGTGGTGAGGATCTTGGGGTGCTCGGTGGTGATGTCGATGCCGACTTCGTGCATGGCTTCGACGGCGGCGGGGTTGATCTGGTCGGCGGGTTCGGAGCCGGCGGATCGGGCCTCGATGGTGTCCCCGGCGAGATAGGTGAGCCAGCCTTGGGCCATTTGGGAGCGGCCGGCGTTGTGGACGCAGACGAACAGCACGGTGGGTTTGTCGCTCATTGGCTGGCCTTTCTGACCGGTGCGGCAGGAGCGGGTAAGGGGAGCGACGGTGTGGCGGGGTAGAGCGCGCGGATGAGCAGGACCGCGATCGCGGCACCGATGAGTTGCATGACGATGAACGCCGGCACGGAGCCGGCGGCGATTCCGGCGAAGGTGTTGCTGAACATGCGCGCGATGGTGACGGCGGGGTTGGCGAAGCTGGTGGAGCTGGTGAACCAGTAGGCGGCGGTGATGTAGCCACCGACGGCGTAGGCGATGCGTTCGTCGCGTCCGGAGCGGGCGGCACCGAAGATGACCAGCAGCAGCCCCAGCGTGGCGATCACTTCGCCGAGCCAGAGCCCGCTGCCAGTGCGCTGGTGGGTGGAGAGGCTGATCGCGTCGAGGTGGAACATCAGATTCGCGCCGATCGCGCCCAGGACACCGCCGGCGAGCTGGGCTGCGATCAGGAGGGCAGCGGTGCGCGCGCTGATGGTGCGCAGGGCCAGCTCGGCGAGCGTGACGGCCGGGTTGAACGCGGCCGAGACCGGCTGCAGGGCGAGGATGAGCGCGACCAGCGCGGCCCCGGTGATCAGGCTGTTCTCGAGCAGCTGTAACCCGACGTCGTGCGGGGACAGGCGCTGGGCGGCGATCCCGGAGCCGACCACGGCGGCGACCAGAAACGCGGTGCCCAGTCCTTCGGCCAGGCCGCGCCGGGCCAGGTGGTGTTCACCGCAGCGGCAAGCCCGAGTGCGGCAGGTGTCGCTGTCGGGCGCGGTCGAGCTTTGCGCCCGGGTCGCGGCGGGTTTCCTGAGCGCAGGCATCGCAAAAACACGCCGCAACCGGGCGAGGGCGGTGGTGGCGAAACAGGGTCATGTCAGGCTCCAGTGGGTTTGGTGGCACGGATGATCGCCGAGTGCATGCCTTCGGCGGCCTCGAGGGAGAAGGTGACCGAGGCGTCGATGAACCCGACCGCGGCCAGCCCGTCGAGGTACTCCTGGCGAGACAGGGCGCCGGCGATGCAGCCGACGTAACTGCCGCGCTCGGCCCGATCCTGGCGGCTGAGCTGGTCCTCGGCGACGACGTCGGAGATGCCGATCCGCCCGCCCGGGGCCAGTACGCGGAACGTCTCGGCGAGCACGGCCGGCTTGTCGACCGACAGGTTGATCACGCAGTTGGAGATGACCACGTCGATCGACTCGGCTGGCAAGGGGATCGCCTCGATGGTGCCCTTCAGGAACTCCACGTTCGTGGCGCCGGCCTTGGCCGCGTTCGCCTGGGCCAGGGCGAGCATCTCGTCCGTCATGTCCACGCCGAACGCCTTGCCGGTCGGGCCGACCCGCTTGGCCGACAACAACACGTCGATACCGCCACCCGAGCCCAGGTCGAGCACCCGCTCACCCGGATGCAGGTCCGCAACCGCGACCGGGTTGCCGCACCCGAGACTGGCCAGCACCGCCTCGACGGGCAGCTCGCCCTGCTCGTCCTCGGTGTAGAGGGCGGCACCGAACGACTCGTCGACCTCCGTCCCGGCCGCCGACCCCGGACCGCAGCAATCCGACCCAGCAGCACTCGGCCCACAGCAGGAGTCGGCGTGCGTCCCGCCGCAGCCCGGCTGCGTGGTCGTCACCCGGACGGCAGCAGCGGCGTAGCGCTCGCGGACCTGCTCGCGGACCTGCTCGCGCAGCTGATCGTTCGTGGTGGTCATATCTCTACTCCCGTCGCATAGACCTACGTCGATGCGACTGAGCATGCCCGATCGCATCGACGGTTGTCAATGCGTGTGGCATGCTGGGCTCATGCCCACCGCGACCCTGCCGCTCCTGGTCGACGACCTCGCCGCCTGCTGTACCCCCTCAACCGGTCAGGCCCTGGACGCCGCGTCGGCCGAGCGCCTGGCCGCGGTACTGAAAGTGATCGCCGACCCGATCCGGCTCCAACTGCTATCCCTCGTCGCCGTCCACCAAGACAGCGAGGAATGCATCTGCAACCTCACCGACCGCGTCGGGGTATCCCAACCCACCGTCTCGCACCACATGAAACTGCTCGTTGACGCCGGCCTACTCACCCGCGAGCAACGCGGCAAGTGGGCCTACTACCGCCTCGTCCCCGGCGCACTCGACACGCTCGGCCGCCTCGTCTCCACCGTCGCGTGTGACCCGACAGGTGATCCGCGACAGATTCCCGCTAACTGATGTGCGACACCGGTCAGCGAACCTAGGCCGAGCCAGCCACGTCCCGGCGAGCCGCTTACGGCGCACCATTGGGATGAGCGGGCGTCTCTCATCCTGACGTCTTGCTATTTTTCGGAGGGTGGACGTCGGCGTAGGTGATGGTGCCGGCATGGAGCCGACGGAGAATCAGGGCCCCTACCAGCCACGAACGGCTCCGATGGCCGAGCACGATCCCGTTGTGCAGTGGCTGCTGCAGGGCGATCCGGCGATCCGCTGGCAGGTGCTGCGCGACCTCGTCAACGCCTCGGAGACCGAGGTGGCGACCGAGCGGGCGCGCGTGGAGCACGAGGGTTGGGGTGCTCGGCTCCTGGCGCTGCGGGCTCCTGATGGGCTGTGGGCAAACGGGGCGTGCTTTCCGGGTACCGCGGCGTTCGCAGCGGCCACTGCGCGGGCTCTGGCTGCCGGTGAGCCACCGCCGCCTTTCCCGTCGCCCGACGCGGAACCGGCGGAGGCGCCGACCGACGGGTCGGGTGCCGAGCCGGGTCAGCCGTGGACCGCGACATACCGGGTCCTGCTCGACCTGTGCGACCTGGGCGCACCCCCGGACAGTCCGGTGATGCAAGAGACCGCACACCTGGTGGCTCGCAACTGCCGCTGGGAGTGCGACGGGCTGCCGTTCTTCGCCGGCGAGGTGGACTGCTGTATCAACGCCGGCACGATCGTGATCGGTGCCTACCTGGGCGTCGACGTCGAGCCGTTGGTGCAGCGGCTCGTGGCCGACCAGATGCCGGATGGTGGCTGGAACTGCTGGGCCGAGACGCGCCCGGCGCCGTCATCTTTCGCAAGCACCCTGGACGTGATCGACGCTCTGCTGAGCTGGGAGCGCCATACCGGCGGATCTGAGGAGGTCCGCCGGGCTCGCCGGAACGGCGAAGAGTACCTGCTCCGGCGCAACCTCTTCCGGTCGTTACGCACGGGCGAGGTGGTCAACCCGCGGTGGGCAATGTTCTCCTACCCCCCGCGCTGGCACTACGACCTGCTCAAGGCCACGGGGTACTTCGCCCGGCGCGGGGGCACTCCGGATCCGCGGCTGGCCGAAGCGATCGAACGCGTCCGCGCCAAGCGCCGACCCGACGGGCGTTGGCTGCTCGAGAACACCCACCCCGGCGCGGTCCACTTCCGGTTCGAGGAACCCGACGGCACGCCCAGCCGGTGGAACACCCTGAGGGCGCTGCGGGTGCTGCGCTGGTACGACGCGTCCGCCCACTCAGGTAGCGCGAGCCAGCCGTTGTGACAGCAGGTGGCGACATCACGTCGACCTATCGGAGCTGCGGCGGTGGCTTCCGTATTTGCTGTTCGGTGTCGTGGCGGGCGTGCTCATTGATCGGTCGCGTCGTCGCCCGGTGCTGGTCGCCACCGATCTTGGCCGGGGGGCTGCTGGCCGCGGTTCCGGTGCTGGCCGTCACTGACCAGTGAGCTTTGCGTCCTGACGGCGGTGCCGCCTCGCGCCGGTGCCGCGCGACGACCCGGGTAGTTGTCCGCAACCTCATGGTGATATGGGCGCTCAGCACCAATCCCAACAGCAAAGCCGGCAAGAACCTTCATCAGGACGGATGGCCACGCTGGTGGTGACCGCGTTCTGATCAGCGTGGCCCGTCGGCGAGCGCGTCGCGCAGGAAGCGTTCGAATTGCTGCGGGGCCGAGAGCATCGGGAAGTGGTCAGCCTCCGGGACGACGAGCAGGCTGGCCCGGTCGGCCTCGTCGGCCAGACGCCTGGCCCACCGCTGCGTGCCCTCGAAGTCCCGGCCACCGACCAGGACCGCGACCGGGACCCTCATCTCGCAGAACCGCGTCTTGACGGGCGGATCGAGCTCTGTGCCGTAGTAGCGGTCCATGTACATGATGCGGTCGTTCGCGACCTGCCAGCCGATCATGCGCCTCCGATCCGAGGCGCCGAGGGCGGGACACCACCCGTCCGCGTCCCACGCCGAGGCTGCGTAGGAGCCCTGCTCGCGCAGCAGGCGCTCGCGCTCGGCGAAGTGATCCAGCATCTTCTGCCGCGCGGCCGTGTCCTGCGCGCTCGGGTCGGGAAACTCGCCGAACGAGCCTCCGATAACGCAGACCTTGGCCACCCGATCGGGGTGCCGGCGGGCGAAGGCCAACGCCTGGCGACCGCCGTCCGAGACGCCGACCAGCGTGGCCCGGACGACCCCGGCGGCGTCCATGACCGCCGCGATGTCGTCGATCTCGCTGTAGGGTTCGCTCGACACGGACGACAAGCCGGTGTCGCGGCAGTCCCAGGTCGTGACCCGAGCGACGTCAGCCAGCCAGGCCACGGTGGTGTCCCACATGCGAAGGTCGACGTTGCCGCCGTTCAGCAGCACGACGTCCGGACCATGGCCCTGCTGCTGGTAGTGCAGATAGCCCCCGGGAACATCCACGAACGCGTCGGACACCATCGTCACGCGAGCCAGCCTGGACCAGAGTCCCCAGGTCGAACAACCGATTTCCAATCGGCGCAGCGGTGACCGGCAGCAGAACAAGATCAACTCGGCAAGATTCTCGCCAGCGAAGATGGGGTGGTCGCGTGGGCGGCCGGGGGCGGGTTATCTCGCTGTGGGTATCCGGGAAGGATTCTGAGGCGGTGCGGGGTGGTCACGACGGAGAGGATCATGGTGCGCGAGGATGCGGGCCGGCTGGTGGCGGGCCGGTACCGGCTAATCCACCCGGTCGGCGACGGTGGCATGGGTGTGGTGTGGCGGGCGGTCGACGAACGCCTGGATCGGGTCGTCGCGGTCAAGCAGTTGCGCCTGCCACCCGGAATGGGTCCCGGGCGGGCGGAGCAGGCCCGGCAGCGGATGCTGCGCGAAGCCCGCATCGCGGCGCGCCTGCACCACCCGAACGCGGTCACCGTCTTCGACGTCACCCAGGACAGCGACGGCCCCGGCGACCCTGGCGCCCCCGTACTGGTCATGGAGTACGTGCCCTCGCGCAGCCTGGCCGACGTCCTGCGCGACCGCGCTGCGCTGCCCCCGCACGAGGTCGCGGCGATCGGCACACGGGTCGCGGGCGCACTGGCCGCCGCCCACGCCGCCGGCATCGTGCACCGCGACGTCAAGCCCGGCAACATCCTGCTCACCGGCGACGGCACCGTGAAGATCACCGACTTCGGTATCTCCCGCGCCACCGGGGATGTCACCGTCACCAGCAGCGGGCTGCTCGGCACACCCGCGTTCCTCGCCCCCGAAGTCGCCCGGGGCGAGCCGGCCACCCCGGCCTCGGACGTGTTCTCCCTCGGCAGCACCCTGTTCGCGGCGGTGGAAGGCACCCCGCCGTTCGGCACCGCCGACAACCCCATCACCCAGCTGCACCGCGCCGCCGCCGGCCAGACCGCCGCCCCGCGTCAGGCCGGGCCACTGGCCGATCCGCTGGCGCGGATGCTGCACGATGACCCCGCGGCCCGCCCGGACATGACCTATGTCGCCGCCGCGCTCGACACGATCGGCGCCCCGCGACCGGCACCGACCGGCACACAGTCGCCCACGATGTCGCTGCCGGCCGGCGGCGCGATTCCCGCTGTCGCCGCGGGCGGCCGGGCCGCCACTCGCGTCGATCTCCCGCCGGTCGCGCCGGCACCCTTGCTCGGGTCAGCACCGGCGCCGACCCGGCCGCGACGCCGGCCCCTGTACCTCGTCGTGGGCCTGTTGGCCTGTCTGCTGCTGGCCTTGGCATTGGCTGTAGTGCTCTCCGCTCCGGACCGGCCCAGCCCGGCCGGCGCACCGGGCAACGGCTCGACGGCGATCGCCCCGGGGGCCGGCGGCTCACCCACGCCGGTCAGGCACGCGCCCAGTCCGGCCCTGCTCCAGCAAGCCGTCAGCGCCTACTACGCCCTCCTACCGGACAAGACCGAGCAGGCGTGGACCCGGCTCGGCCCCTCCCTGCAAGCCCAGGGCCGGGACAGCTACGACACCTTCTGGCACGGGATCAAGGACGTCCACATCCTCACCGCGCCCCGCGCGAGCGGAACCACCGTCACCGTCACCCTCGAATTCAAGACCAAGAACCGAGGCCGTATCCAGGAAACGCACCGCCTCGGCCTGCTGATGCGCTCCGGCACCGCGCTGATCAACACGGACCACCTGATCTCGTCGCAAACCGTCGGCAACGTGAACGGCAACGGAAACGACGGCAACGGCAACGGCAACGGAGACGGCGGCGACTAGAACGCCAGCAATTCGAGCCCTCCGCTCGGCCTGTCGGGCCGGTCGCGCACCTCGAACCGCGGCAAGACGCACATCTCTCGCGTCGACCGTCGACTCGACGTCGGACGCGTGTCACAGTGATCGGGTGGGTCGGCCGAAGAAGCTGGACGTGCCCTCCGAGGACTCGTCTGAACGAGCTCGGCCGGGGCCGGAGCAGGACCGTGCGGCTGATCGCCGCGACGCGCTGGCCGATGAGCGGGACAGTGCGGCTGACCGCCGCGACGCGCTGGCCGATGAGCGGGACAGTGCCGCTGATCGCCGCGAGGAGGTGGCCGATCGTCGAGAGCGACTGGCCGACGAGCGTGAACGGCACGCCGACGAACGCGAAGCGGAGCTGGACGACCGAGAACAGCGACTCGATCTACGGACCGGTCGCATGCGGGAACTGGTAGCCACCCTCGAGCAGCGGACCAATGAGAAGGCCCACGAGGCTTTGGCCCGCAGCGCCGCGCACCTTGCTCGATCCGAGGACGCGCTGCGACGCAGCATGGCCCGGACCATCCGCGACCAAGCCACGATCGACCGTGAGAGTGCCGCCAGCGTTCGAGCCGAAGGCGGCGCTCGACCGGTCGGCCGCGACACGTGACGAGGTCCGCACCACCCTGATCGCGTTGACATCGTGGGGTGCACTTCGCCGACCGCCCCGCAAGGCAAAAAGGAGTCGAACCCGACCGTCAGACTGACCGTGTGATCCGGTCGGCCCTTCCTGCTCGCTCCGACGCCCGCCGCCTGCTGCTGGGCACCTACATGTCGGCACTCGGCACAGGCATGACGCTGCCGTTCCTCTACGTCTATCTGCACGAGGTACGCCGCATCGACGCCACGCTCGTCGGTCTCGTCGTGGCGTGGATGGGCGCGCTCAGCCTCGTGCTGGCCGGGCCGTGGGGATCGTTGATGGATCGGGTCGGTCCCCGTCGCGTCTTGCTGCCGCTCATGGTGCTCGGCGCGTGCGGTGCCGGATCTTGGGCGCTGGTGCACCACCCGTGGCAGGCCTTCGTCTCCGGCTCGCTGATGGCGGCGGCCGGTTCGGCGGTGTTCTCCGGTTCGAACACCCTGCTGGCGACGCTGACGTCGGAAGAGGAGCGCCAGCGCGTCTTCGGCCTGTCGTTCGCCCTGCTGAACCTGGGCATCGGCACCGGCGGCGTGGTGAGCGGCTTCATCGCGGACGTTCATCACCCCGCGTCGTTCCGGGTGCTCTACACGGTCGACGGTGTCTCGTGGTTGCTGCCCGCGTTCATCCTCGCGTCGATGCCGTCGGTCGGCCGGGCGCTACCGCGTGATCACGACGCCGAACCGAGCGGTGGATATCGAACCGTGTTCGCCGACCGCTCGTTCCGACGCCTGTTCGTGTTCTCGCTGTTGCTGATGTCGTGCGGCTATGCGCAGATCGAGGTCGGGCTGCCCGCGTTCGCGACGTCGGTGGCGCATGTGTCGACGCGGGTCGTGGCCTGGGCCCTGGCCGCGAACACGGCCGTGATCGTCTGCGGTCAGCTCGTCATGACCGCCCGGCTGCAGGGCCGCTCCCGCAGTCGCGCGCTGGCGGTAGCGGCCACGGTGATCGCGCTGTCCTGGCTGATCTTGGCGGTCGGCGGATTCGGCCGCCACGCCGGCGCCGCGCTGCCGATCGCAGCGACCGTGGGTTGCGCGTCGGTATTCGCATTCGCCGAGACGATGTTCTCGCCCACCCTCCCGGCGTTGACCAACTCGCTGGCCTCGGACGAGCTGCGGGCCCGGTACAACGCGGCCGGCTC
Organism: Jatrophihabitantaceae bacterium; assembly: GCA_036558905.1. GTDB lineage: Bacteria > Actinomycetota > Actinomycetes > Mycobacteriales > Jatrophihabitantaceae > DASXRA01. Next base: position 29,325 of record DATBER010000110.1, read on the forward strand.
GCTCGTCTGGGGCATCACGTCCGTCGTCGGACCGCTGACGGCGGCCCCGTTGATCGGTCACGGGCTGGCCGGCGTCTGGGTGGCGCTCATCGTCGCGGGCAGTCTGGGAGCGGCCGCGCTCGCGCTCTCCCTGCGGCGGGTGCTCAGCCCGGCCCAGGACGGACGCAGCGAACACCGCGCGCTGCAGACCAGTCCGGTCTGAGTACCGGCCGGACCGCGAGGGTCGGTCGTCGATCTCGGTGGTGACGTCGGCCCAGTCGTCGGCGGCGAGCCGGGCGGTGAGCGCCGCGCGCATGTCGTTGCCGATGACGGCACCGAGCGCGAGGCGCCGCGGCGGGTTTGGGCTGGCGCCCGCGATGCGGATGCCGGCCGCGGGGCAGCGAGCCTGCGGCGCGGTCAGGCCCGACGGCCGACCAGCACCACCGCGGGGCCCGCGTTCTCGCTCGGCGCCAGCCGGAGTTCGGCGACCGGCTCGAAGCCGGCTTGCGTCATCAGCGAGCTCAATCGTTCGGGTCGCCAGCGGTGGGTGGTCCACCGGACCGGCACGCCGCCGTAGGCCTCAGTGCGCAGCACGTCTTCTTCCCCGACGTGGGTGGCGATGATCGTATGGCCGCCGGGCACAAGCGCCCGGGCGAAGCGGGCGAGGACCGCGGGCAGCACCGCGCGCGGCAGGTTGAACAGCGACCACCAGCCGAGGATCCCGCCGAGCGAACCGTCGGCCAGTCCGAGGTCGGTGGCCGACGCGACGTCGAAGCGCAGGCCGGGATGCAGGCACCGGGCGTGCTCGATCATCCTCGGCGAAAGGTCCACTCCCCGAACGTCGAGTCCCACCTTGGCCAGATAGCCGGTGACCCGTCCGGGTCCGCAGCCGACGTCGAGCACCGGACCGCGGTCGCGCACTGTGTCGGCGAAGCCGTCGATGGCGGCCCGCAGCCACGGGTGGGTCTCGATGTCGCCGACGTTCATCGCGACGTAGTTGTCGGCAACCCGGTCGTACGAGCTGCGCACTTCGTCGAGGTCGGTCGGTTGCTCGATCAGTGGTAGGTGCACGTCCAGGAGCGTAGGAGGCGGGGCCGACAACTATCGCGCGCCGAGGTGGTTGCCCGTCGCCGATCTTGGACCCCACAGCCGATGCCGCGCCCAGGAGCGACGCAGAGATAGACGTGCCCGGCTACTGCTCCGGAGTCGCGATGTTGAGGCCGGGCCGGCGTGGGTGAACGGACAGGTAGGTCAGCCCCTGCGATCCGGCCAGCACGGCTCGTCGGGAGCGCCGGGGCAGCCACACGAGGGCCCCGGCGTGAATCGGAATGCTCTCGCCGCTGGTGAGGATCTGGCCGGCACCGTCCAGGATGTGCAGCAGCACGTCCAGGTCGGGGCCCAGGTGTGCGTCGATGCGCTCCTCCGGGCCGAGCCGGATCACGTTGGCGTCCAGGTGTCGGCGCGTGATGTCCAGTCGCCACACGGCGCCGCGGGCGTCAGGCCTCGAGTCGATCAACCCGGCGGTGTCGGTCAGCACTCGGGGAAGGTCGGCCTCGGTGCGACGGGTGATGCGAATGCGCCACCCGCGCTTGTCGTCGCTGGGCAGGTAGGTCCACTCGAAGGCGCCCGGATGGTCGCGGTCGAACTCGTCGCGCAGGTGCTTCGGGTCGTGGCTGTTGACCAGGACGAACGACTCGCCCGCCGCGAGGGCGTCGAACCGGGCGAAGACCAGCGGGTGCCGCCGCGGTTTGGGTACGGTCCGGACGTCTAGTGTCCCGCGCCGGGACACTAGCTCCTCGCTCCTCGGTTCGGTCATGGGCCGATCCTATTCTCACAATCGCTAATTGTGTAAAATTTCCGCCATGCGCTCCACGACCGAGGTCCCAGGCCGGCGACGAGTGGTTCTGGACCTGTTGCGGGACTCCGCTCAGCCGCGCAGCATCCTCAGCCTGGCTGAGGAGATGAGGGTGCACACCAACACGGTGCGCTTTCACCTCGACGCGCTGATCCGGGCCGGACAGGTCGAGCGGCTGCTCGGCGACACCGACGGCCCGGGGCGACCCCCTGTGCTGTTCCGGGCGACGCACCGCATGGATCCGGACGGACCGTCGAACTACCAGTTGCTGGCGACCATGCTGACCGATCACCTGGCGACCCGCAGCCCGGACCCGGCCGCGACGGCCACCGAACTCGGCCGGGCCTGGGGTCCGCACGTCATGGGTTCCTCAGTCGGAGGGCGCACGCCGGCCGGCAAACGGGGCGAGGCGCTGGCGCGGATGACCGGCGTGCTCACCGACCTCGGTTTCGCCCCCGACTCACCCGGTCCCCGGGACACCACGATCCGGCTGCATCATTGCCCCTTCCTCGGCCTGGTCACCGATACCGAGGGGTACGGCTCGGTGATCTGTTCGTTGCACCTGGGGTTGATGCAGGGCGGGCTCGCGGCGCTGGACGCCCCGGTCACCGTCGACCGGCTCGATCCGTTCGTCGAACCCGACCTGTGCGTCGCCCACGTCGCGGCGGCTCCGCCGTCCAGGCGGCGGGCCGAGCGGCGGCGGGCCGAGCGGCGGCGGGCGCGATGAGTGATGTCGCGGTCCGGATCGCGGCGGCCGCGACCCTGCTCTGGCTGGGCATGGTGCTCGCGATCTCGTTCTTGGAGGCGCCGCTGAAGTTCCGCGCCCCCGGGCTGGAGTTGCGAGTCGGGTTGGCGATCGGGCGGATCGTGTTCCGGGCGCTCAACCTGGCCGAGGTCTTCTGGGCGGTGATGATCGCCGTCTGCCTGTTCGCCGATCCGCAGTCGGGTGCGATCACCGCCGTCGCTGTCATCGCCGGCGCGCTGCTCGTCATCCAGCTGGTCGTGGTGCGGCCGCGGTTGAACCGGCGGTCCAACCAGGTACTGGCCGGCGCCGACGCGCCCCGGTCGTCAGCTCATCACGCCTACATCGTGCTGGAGGCGCTGAAGGTCGCGTCGTTGATCGCGCTGGGCTACTACCTGCTCGCCGCCTGAGCCGCCGAGGAGTCGAGATGACCAGCTGCGATCAGATCATCACCGTGGGCCGCATCTACGACCGGCCCGACCTGGGGGACTACCGGGTCCTGGTCGACCGCGTCTGGCCCCGTGGCCTGGCCGAAACGGGCGCCGCGCTGGACGAATGGTGCTGCGACATCGCTCCTTCGGCGTCGCTGCGGCGCTGGTACAGCCACCACCCGGAACGGTTCGCCGCCTTCCGCGACCGGTACCTGGCCGAGCTCGACGACCCGGCCAATGCCCGGGCGCTGGCCCACCTCCGCCGCCTGGCCCGCGACCGGCTCACGCTGCTTACCGCCATGCGCGACCTCGCCGTCAGCCCGGCCTGCGTCCTGGCCGAACGGCTGACCTGGGGCCGGGCCCGCGACCACCCGACCCTGACCCATATCCGCCTCGACGATGAGGTGCGCCCGGCCAGGTGGCAACGGCGGTGACGGGAAAGCGCTCGCTGACCACGCTCGCCCAGGAGCTGCTCGCCGCTGCGCACTCGGCAAGCAACGGCCGCAGCGCCCACACCGTGTACGGCGGCCGCGAGAACACCCTGCGGCAAACCCTGCTCGTCCTCACCGCCGGCAGCGCGCTCGACGAACACGACAGCCCCGGCGAGGCCACCCTGCTCGTGCTGCTGGGGCACGTCCGGCTCACCAGCCACGACGACGGCTGGGACGGCGTCGCGGGCGACCATCTCGTCATCCCGCCCACCCGGCACGCCCTGCGCGCCGTCGAGGACTCCGCCGTCCTGCTCACCGTCGCCAAGCCGCGCTGATCGGCCGGTTACGCGCCGGCTCGGCCGAGGTGCCGGGCCAGGAACTCGTTGTCGACCCCGATCCAACGGATGGTGCGATGGTCGCCCGGGTTGGCGTGCAACGTTTTCTCCGGGGAAGCGAAGGCGTCGAACAACTCGAGAGCGGACTGGCGGTCGACGTACTCGTCGTCCCACGGGAGCAGGAACTGGATCGGGACGGTGATCCGTCTCGCGGCCTCGATCAGCGCGTCGTACACGAAGAACCCGCCGCCGAAGATGGCGGCGGTGATCCGGGGATCGCTCGCCGTCAGCGGCACCCCGATCGCGGTGCCCAACGAGATGCCGCCGCCGTAGCCGATCGGCGCCTCGGTGCCGATCTCGGGCAGTTTCTGCAGGGCGTCCAGGGTTGCCTGCCATTCCGGGACGGCCCGCTCCGCCAGCGAGCTGCCGTAGCGGATGCTGACCGACTTGAAGCGCTCGGCGTCGCCGGCCGAGTAAGCCTGCCCGAGGTCGGCCCGGGTCTGCTCGTCTTCCGCTGTGCGCGGGCGGTCGCCGTGTCCGGGCGCGTCGATGGCGGCCACGGTGTAGCCCCAGGTGGTCACGATGTCGTGGGCGCGGGCCCGCAGTGCCGGTGTCTTCTTGTGCAGGCCGCCGCCGTGTCCGATCAGCACGAGGGGCGCGTGATCGCGTCCGGATTCGGGCGACCAGAGCACGCCGGGGACCTCGCCCACCGTGAAGTCGCGTTCGCGGACGCCGTTCGATGCTGTCTCAGCAGTGAAGTTCAAAGTGTTGCCTTTCGGGATCGCCTGGATTTGTCGGGCGCTCCCTGCGACACCTACGTCAGTGCCCGACCGTGGCGGTGAGGGGGAGCACCCACCTCGATACAACCTTCATGGGTCTCACCTCCTGACTCGACGTCACGGTCGGCACGACGTTAACAGCCCGGTGTCGTCTCGCCAACGCCATTTCGGTCTGGTCTATCGGGTTCGCACGCCGTGGATCGCGAAGCGTTCCACGGCCTGGAGATGCCCGCCGGTGGAGGCGACGATCGTCAGTACGGGATCGGTCGCGCCGGCGAACGACGCGCTGGCCGACCACGGTTGGTCGTTGCCACCGGCGGGTTGGCAGCAAGTCGTTCCGAGCGGCCCGGGCGATGACAGCTGCCGGACGGCGACGTTGATGCTCTCGTCCACCCCGGTGATGTGCCCGCCGACCTCGATCGGTGACGTCACGACGCTTCCGTACGCGGGCGTCTGGATCGAGAACGTCGTGTCGTCGCTGCCTACGACCTCCCACGGGGAGTCGGCGTTCGGGCCGAACCGCACGAGATGCAGCACGGCGGCTGTGCGCGCGACGCCGTTCGGGTCGTGGTAGCCGACGCCGATGTGCGCGCCGAGCGAGTCGTAACGAGCGCTGGTCACGGAGTCGAGTTCCTTGAAGCCGAGGATGTTCTGGGTGAACGACAGCGCGGTGTCGGGTGCGCTGGCGTGCCACGGCTGGTGCCCGCTGGGGCCGCCGTTGACCTCCCAGACCCGGGCCTGGGCGTAGTTCGCAAACGGCCACAGCGGCTGATAGCCCAGGTCGAATGTCGTCGCGCCGGGCGGGTTCGTGGCGGACGACGGTGGCGACGCGGGCGACGGAGGTACCGTCGCGTCGGACAGGCCCGGCGCCGGCGTGGTGACGACGGGGGTCGGCACGGCCGGTGTGGTGACGACCGGCGTGGGCAGGACCGGCGTGGTGACGACCGGCGTGGGCAGGACCGGCGTTGTCACGACCGGCGTGGGCGGCGGCGTATGGGCCGGCCGCGCGTGCCCGGAGTGCACCACGCTGATCACGGCTACTGCGCCGGCCACCACGGCGATGACCGCGGCGGCGGCCAGTAGGGGCGGTAACCATCCGCCGGCGAGGCGCCGGCCGGGCGGAATGCGGTTCGGCTGATCGGGCGCGGGCACCGGCGAGGGCGGCAGATCGGCCTCGGTGACCTGGCCGGCTCGGGCGATGAGCGCGGACCGGATCCGCTCGTCGACGTCGTTCACGACGCACCTCCTAGCGCGGCCGCGATAGCGTCGCGTCCTCGCGATGCCATGGACTTGACCGCACCGACGGAGATCCCGAGTGCGGCCGCGACCTGCGGTTCGGTCATCTCGGACCAGTACCGCAGCACGATGACCTCCCGCTGACGGAGCGGCAGCCGGGTCAGCGCCGCTATCACCTCGCGATGCTCCTCGGCCAGCAGCACCCGCCGATCGGCACCGTCGGTCGTCATCGACGCCTCGTCGGGCTGCGGGTGCTGGCGCACCGTGCGCCGACGACGCAGCACCGACCGGGCGTTGTTGACCACACAGCGGCGCAGGTAAGCGAGCGCCGCGTCCTCGTTGGCGAGCGTGGCCCATTGCCGGTGCACCGCGGCGAACGCGTCCTGGGCGACGTCTTCGGCGGTCTCCCGATCGTCCACCAGCAGCAGAGCCAGGCGGACCATGTTAAGGCGCTGCGCGCGATACAGCCGCTCGACGCCAGCCGCGTCACGAACTGGCGCGGGCCGGCCTCGAGATCGCCCGCTCAGCATCACGGTCCCCATCCGAACCCCCACGGTCAGCACCGTCCCTTTGCTGAACCAGACGTTCGGCAACGCCAATGGTTGCCAGCGTAGGTACCTCACCCGGAAAGAGGGACCGGGCGCGTGACGCTTTCCTGCCGGAGCGCGCCTTTGGCACGACTTACCTGCCGTCGACGCGTGGCCGGCGAGCCAGGACGGTCGCCGCGACGAGCACGGCCGAGCCGAGTGCGGTGATCGTGACGCCCGCTCCGACGAGGTCGGCGAGCGTCCCGGACAGCACCGGCCCGATACCCTGCCCGGTCATCAGCCCGGTGCTGAACAGCCCGAAGGCGAGCCCCCGGCGCACGTCCGGGACGGCGTCGAGGAAGGCTTGCTGGCCGCCGAGCTGGTAGGACATGGCCGCGCTCGCGACCGCGAAGCACGCGGCGCTGACCGGCATCGACGGATTCCAGGCCAGGGGCAACAACGCCACCCCGAGCAGGACGAACAGCCACGGCACGGCCCGGCGTCGGCGGGCCGGCGAGAGACAGCGGCCCACGAAGAGGTCGCCGACCGCCGCGCCGGCCGGAAATGCGGCCAGCAGCAGCCCGGTCGGCGCGGCCGATCCGCCGCGCTCGGCCACGTAGGCGACCACGAGCGACTCCGCGCCGACCAGCAACGTCGTGGGCAGCCACCACGAGAGCAGGATGTGCCGGACCGCGCGGTCACGGAGCAATGCGACGTTGCCGCGCCATGTCTCGCCCAGGCGCCAACGGCCCTCCGGCGTCCCAGCCGACCGCCCGGCCGGGATCGTCAGCGCCGCCAGCAGCCCGACGAACTGAACCGCCGCGGCCACGCCGAAGGTCGCGGACGGACCGAGCACGGCGATCACCGTGCCGCCGAGGGCCAACCCCAGCAGCTGCGCCCCGGACGAGATGAGGTTGAACACCGACCGTCCGAGCACATACAGGTCACCGGTCAGCAATCGGGTCACCAGCGCCGATTGCACCGCGGAGGGCACGGGCTGCCAGACCGCGACGAGCGCGACCAGGGCGATCGCGAGTGCCGGCGACGGGCTGCTGACCGCGAGCACCAGGGCCGAGGCCGCCCGTATCGCCGCGCCCAGTACCAGCATCGGCCGGGCCGGCCACCGATCGGCCAACGACGTCAGCAGCGCGCCGCCCAGCAACTGCGGCAGAAACCCGGCCGCGAACGCACCGCTCGACCACAGCGCCGAACCGGTCTGCCGGTACACCAGCACCGACAGCGCGAAGATCTGCAGCGACGTACCCAGGACGTTCGCCAGCGCCAGGCCGAACAGCGACGACACGCCACGAGTGCGCAGCAGCTGACCATAGGTCGCCCGCGTCTCGAGTTCCGGCTCCACCTTCGTCACGAGCCAGAGCGTGTCGGGCGAGTCGGGCCAGCGCTAAGGTTACGTCCTGGAGCGAAACGAGATGGTCACGTGCGCATCGAGGTAGGGCCGGACGACCTGGCCGCCAGCCGGTTCGCCATTGCGCCGATGACCGAGCTGGAACACCTGCTGCGCAAGCTCGACCGGCCGAACGCGCGCACCGCGACCGGCCGCGCCGTCCGGGCGTCTCGCTGGGCCCGGCGCTACGAACCGTTGCGGCGCGACCTCGACGCTCGCGTGCTCCGATCCCTGCGACCCACGGGGTGGGGCGTCGACTTCACCGCCCCGCCACCGGCCGGAATGGCCCGCAGCCCGGCTGAGGATCTCGCGACCATCCGCGCCACCCCGCGCGCGATCGCCCGCGACCAGATCCGCCAGGCCCTCGCCCTCACCGCTCCGGTGGACGCCGACGTGCGTGCGGTGCTCGCCCGGCGCGACGTCACTACCTGGCTGGCCGACGCGCTCGAGCGAATGTGGCACGCGCTCGTGGCACCGGACTGGCCGCAACTACTCGCCATCGCCGAGCGGGACGTCCTGCATCGGGCCGATCGGCTCGTCCGGGCCGGGTGGGCCGCCGCGCTCGACGGGCTGCACCCGGCACTGCGCTGGCAGGACGGCGCTGTCCTGACCCGCACGCAGCCCGGCCTGACCGTCCGGCTCGACGGCCGGGGCCTGATGTTCGTGCCGTCGGTGTTCCTGCACCCCAGCCTGTCGACCTACGTTGACCCGCCCTGGCAGCCCACGATCGTCTACCCGGCGCGGGGCAGCGCCGCCCTGTGGGAACCGCGGCCGACCACTCCTGCCGCCTTGGCCCGCCTGCTCGGGACGTCACGCGCCGAACTGCTGCTGCGACTCGAGACGCCCGCGTCGACCACCCAGCTAGCCCGTACCACCAGGTACGCACTCGGCGCAGTCGGCGATCACCTGCGCGTACTGCGCGAGGCCGGCCTGGTCACCCGGCTGCGCAGCGGGCGCTCGGTGATCTACCGGCGCACCCCGATCGGCGACGCTGTCGTGGCCGGCACATCCGACTAGTGTCCCGCGCCGGGAATTGGGCGGAATTATCGTCTGAATTCCCGGCGCGGGACACTAGGTCGTGCCTGGTCGACGCGCAGCAGAGCATGGAACTGCCAGACGCGCCGGCCGCCACTACCTCGATGAGGACCTCGTCACCGGCCAGCGGCCGCGGATCGGCCACCTCGATCAGCTCGACCGGAGCGCCCATCCGCTGAATGCCGCACGTGCATCCGCGGCACGCTACCGATCGGACAGCGCCGAGCGTAGTTCGGCTGCGTGTTCGTAGGTGCGTTCCCACCCGGAGTCGGCGTTCGGGAGGATGACCCGCTCCGTCCCGGCGTCGGCGTAGGCCGCCAGCTCAGCAGCCGCGGCGCTGACGTCCGAACTCAGCGAGGGCGCCACGACGGTTGCCGGTAGGGCATCCCGTCCGGAGTCGGTCGCGAGCTGACGCAGCTGGTCGGCCACCTGCGTCGGCGTCAGCCCGATCGACACCCAGCCGTCGCCGAACTCGGCCGCGCGCGCCCGCGCTCGGGCGCTGTTGCCGGCGACGAGCACCGGCGGCATCGCTGCCGCGGGCGCCAGGGTCACCTCGACGCCGTCCGCGAGGGTGGTCGGCCGGCCGGTGACCAGGCCGGGCAACAGCCGCAGCGCCTCGTCGGTGCGTTGACCCCGCGTGCGATAGGGCAGGCCCACCGCGCGCCAGGCCGTGTCGCCGTGCGCCGGATTGCCGGTGCCGACTCCGAGCACCAGCCGGCCGGAGGAGACGTACTGCAGCGAAGCGATCTGCTTGGCCGCCCACGCCACCGGACGCAGTGACAGCAACATCACGTTGAACCCGACGCGAATGCGCTCGGTGACGGCGGCGGCGGTGGCCAGCACGACGGTCCCGTCGACCATCGGGCCACTGGGGACGAGATGGTCGGTCGACCACACCGAGTCCAGCCCGAGTTCCTCCGCCCGCCGGGCGCTGGCCCGCACGTCGCCGAGGACGGGCCGGGCCGGATCCGCGGTCGAGGTGGGCAGGATGACTCCTATCTCGATGGCCATACGGAGGTCAACCCGGCCGACGCAGGGCGTGTTCCGGTGAGAAACCAGACACCGCTCGGAGTGACTAGTTACTATCTACTAACTTAACGGTATGCCGCCGAGACGGATGACCGCGGAGCAGCGTCGCGAGCAGGTGCTGGCCGTGGCCGAGCAGGAGTTCGCCGCCGCCGGACTGCGCGGCGCCTCGACCGAGACGATCGCCCACCGCGCGGGCATCACCCAGGCCTATGTCTTCCGCCTGTTCGAGACCAAGAAGCAGCTGTTCCTCGCCTGCGTCGACGCCGCGTTCGAACGGATGACGTTGGCGATGCTCGCCGCGGCCGGCGGGGCGACCGGCATCGAGGCGCTGGCCGCGATGGGCCTCGAGTACAACGCCATGCTGGCCGACCGCACCACCCTGCTGCTGCAGTTGCAGGGCATCGCCGCGGCCGCGGCCGGCGACAACGAGGTACGCGACGCGGTCCGGGCCAGCTTCGGCCGGCTCTGGCAGGCCGTCGCCGACACCGCCCGTCTCGACCCGGTCACCATCAAGGCCTTCCTGGCCTTCGGGATGTTGCTCAACACCAACGCGGCCCTCGAGCTGGCCGACGTCGACGAGCGATGGGCGCGGCAGGCCCGCACCCGCATCCGGCCCGGCCTGTTCGATCACATCACCCGCGAGACGAATCGGTGACCACCGCACCGCCGGCCGGCACGATCAGCTCGCCCCGGGTTCTGGTATCGGTCGTCGTCTTCGTCGGCCTGGTCGTCGCCGTCGTCGGCAGTCTGGGCACCCCGCTGATCACCGCGGTCGCCCAGCACTACGGCGTCTCGCTGGCCGCGGCGCAGTGGACGCTGACCATCGCCCTGTTGTCCGGTGCGGTCACCACCCCGTTGCTGGGACGGCTCGGCTCCGGCCCCCGCCGGCGGAACGTCGTGCTGGCCACCCTGGCCGTCGTCGTGGCCGGCAGCGCGCTCACCGTGATCCCCTTGCCGTTCGGGCTGCTGCTCGTCGGCCGGGCCGCCCAGGGCGTCGGCCTCGGTCTGGTCGCGCTGATGATGGCCACCGTCCGCGACCACCTCGACGAGCAGCGGTCGGTGAGCACCGTGGCCCTGCTGTCGGTCGCCTCCACCGCCGGCGTCGGGGTGGCCTACCCGCTGGCCGGGCTGATCACCGACGTAGGCGGCATCCGCGCCGCGTACGCCCTCGGCCTCGTCGTCACCGCCGCGGCGCTGGTCGCCGCGTTCGTCGTGGTGCCGCCGTCACCGGACCGGCCGGCCCGCCGCGTCGACCTGCGCGGCGCGCTGCTGCTCACCGTCGCGCTCTTCGCCCTGCTCGTCGTCATCAGCCAGACCGACCTCTGGCGCCACCACGCCGCCGTCGCGGCAACGACGCTCGCGGTGTCGCTGCTGCTGCTCGTCGCCTGGACGGTGCTCGAGGCGCACACCGATCAGCCGCTGGTCGACGTCCGGCTGCTTCGCCACCCCGCGGTCGCCGCGGCCAACCTGGTGATGCTCACCGGCGGGGTCGGCATGTACCTGCTGCTCAGCCTGATCACCCGCTACGTCCAGACGCCGGACGAGGCGGGCTACGGGTTCGGGCTGGACACCTTCCAGGCCGGGCTCGTGCTGGTGCCGTTCTCACTGTGCGGGTTCGCGGCCGGACGGCTCGTGCCGCGGTTACGGCGCCGGTTCGGTGCCCGCACCCTGCTCGCGGGCAGCACGACCGTCGTGCTCGCCGCGTTCCTGCTGTTCGCGCTCGCCCGCGACCACCTGGCCGAACCGGTGATCGCGATGAGCATCCTGGGCTTCGGCGTCGGCGCGTTCTCGGCCGCGATGCCCACGGTCATCCTCGCCGCCACGCCCAAAGCCGAAACAGCCAGCGCCATGAGCGTCAACCAGGTCGTGCGCAGCGTCGGCTTCTCCATCGGCAGTGCACTCGGCGGTCTCATCCTCGCCGCGCACACCACCGACGTCTTCCCGAGCGAGGCGGGCTACGCCACCGCCGCCTGGACCGGTGCCGCCACCACCGCCGGCACCCTGCTGGTCATCGTCGGCCTGCAGCGCCAGTAGGGCCGTCAGCCCAGGCGGGCCAGCACCGACACGTCCGGCCAGGCGATGCGCAATCCGAATGGCGACCCGTTCAGGTTGGACGCGTCGCCGCGGGGCGGTGGCACGAGCGCCCTGTCCCGGCGGATGCCGCCGCAGGCCAGGTAGAACTGCCGGGCGGCGGCGTTCTGCTCGAGCACCCACAGGTAGGCGCCCGGGTGCGCGGCCCGTTCGAGAACACCGCGCCCGGCGTAGGCCATGAGGGTCGCGCCGATGCCGGTGCGCCGGCGGCCGTGGGCGACGTGCAGGTTGTCGACCAGGCTGCCCCACTCGGCGTCCTCGTCGAGGATCACGTGCACGAATCCGGCCAGGCCCTCCTCGTCCTCGGCCAGGACGGTGACGCTGTCGCCGGGCGCGGCCAGCCGCGACGACCAGATCTCCCGCCGGTCGGCGTGCACGTCTCCGTCGAGGTAGGAGTCGGCGTAAGCCCCGCGGTAGTGCCGGCGCCAGCTGTCGGCGTGCAGCGCGGCCACCTGCTCGGCGTCGTCGGGCCGGGCCGGACGAAACCGCGGTGCTGTCGGGTCGCGCTCGGTCACGTCCTCGCACGGTACTGGGCGCATGTCACAGGCCGGCCCGCCTGTCTCGTCTCGGGACAGAGCCGATCGAAGAGGGTGATGGTTGTGCGAGTGTTCGTGGCCGGCGGGACCGGCGTCCTGGGGCAGCGGCTGGTGCCGCAGCTGGTAGCCCGGGGACACGAGGTGACGGCGACGACGACGAACTCGGCCAAGCTGGGGCTGGTCGAGCAGCTGGGCGCAGCCGGTGTCGTGATGGACGGCCTGGACGCCGCGTCGGTCGGCGAGGCGGTGGCGGCCGCCCGCCCGGACGTCATCGTGCACCAGATGACCGGGATCTCCATCGCCCACGCCGGCCAGCCCGACCTGAAGCACTTCGACCGGTGGGCCGAGCCGACCATCCGGCTGCGCGTCGAGGGCACGGACCACCTGCTGGCGGCCGCCGAGGCGACCGGGGTGAGCCACTTCGTCGCCCAGGGCTACGCCAACTGGAACGGCCTGCGCGAGGGCGGCTGGGTGAAGACCGAGGAGGATCCGCTGGACCTGGAGCAGGGCACGCCCGCGCAGACGTCGATGGAGGCGCTGCGCCACGTCGAGGACGTGGTGCTCAAGGCCGGCGGCGCGGTCATGCGGTACGGCGCGTTCTACGGGCCGGGGGCCATTGACGACCAGGTCGAGCTGGTGCGCAAGCGGCAGTTCCCGCTGGTCGGGCGCGCCACCGGCTACGCGTCCTGGATTCACCTGGACGACGCGGCCCGGGCTACCGTGCTGGCGATGGAGCAGAAGGCCATCGGCGTGTTCAACATCGTCGACGACGACCCGGCGCCGGCCAGCGAGTGGTTGCCGTATCTGGCCGAATGCGCGGGGGCGAAGAAGCCGATGCGGGTGCCCAAGTGGCTGGCCCGGCTGATGGCCGGCGAGGTGGCGGTGATCATGATGACCGAGGGTCGCGGCTTCTCCAACGCCAAGGCCAAGCGCGAGCTCGGCTGGCAGCCGCGTTACCCGTCGTGGCGGCAGGGCTTCAAGGAAGAGATCGGGTGACCCGGACCGAGGAGTTCGAGCAGCTGCGTCCGCTGCTGTTCTCGATCGCCTACCGGCTGCTGGGCAGCGTGAGCGAGGCCGAGGACGCGGTCCAGGAGGCGTGGCTGCGCTACGAGGCGTCGCCGGCCGAACCCCGATCGGCCAAGGCCTTTCTCTCCGCGGTGGTCACCCGCATCTCGATCGACGTGCTGCGCTCGGCCCGTGTCCGGCGGGAGGAGTACGTCGGGGAATGGTTTCCCGAACCGCTGCTCGCCGACCCGTACGACGACCCGGCCCGGTCCGCCGAGCTGGCCGACTCGCTGTCCATGGCGGCGCTGTTGCTGCTCGAGCGGCTCAGTCCACTCGAGCGGGCGGTGTTCGTCCTGCGCGAGGTGTTCGGGTTCGGCTTCCCCGAGGTCGCGTCGGCGGTCCGCCGGTCGGAGGCGGCCTGCCGTCAGCTCGCGGTCCGGGCCCGGCGGCACATGGACGACGGCCGGCCCCGGTTCGAGGCCGACCGGCGCGCCCGCGAGCGGCTGGCCGCGCAGTTCTTCGACGCGCTGCGCGAGGGCGACATCGACGGTCTGCGCGAGCTGCTCGCCGCCGACGTGCAGATGGTCGGCGACGCCGGCGGCAAGGCTCCGCAGTGGGGCAAGGGCACCTTTGTCGGCGCCGACAACGTCATCCGGGTGCTGCTGGCGACCGTCCCGTGGATGCTCCGGATCGACATCACCATGGAGCCGCACGAGCTGAACGGCCAGCCGGGCGCGATCTTTCGCGACCGGGACGACAAGGTGCTCAACACCTGGACCCTCGACGTGCTCGACGGCCAGATCCAGGCGATCCGCACGGTGATCAACCCCGACAAGCTCGCGCACATGGGCCCGGTGGCCGACGCCTGGGCCGTCATGCACGAGGCGCTCGAGGCGCGCCGGGGTCAGCCGCCCGCCGTTGGAGGCTGACGTACGGCGACGACGTCGAACTCCAGCGCCACCTTGTTGCTGACCACGGCACCGCCGCCCTCCACCGCCGTGCTCCAGACGACGCCCCACGGGCGGCGGTCGATGGTCGCCGTGCCTTCGAAGGTGACCCGGTCCTCGTCGGCGGACGTCAGCGCCAGGTCGACCGTGATCGCCTTGATCACGCTGCGGATGGTGAGGTCACCCCTGACCCGGAAGCGGGTCTCGTCGACCTGCTCGATCCGGGTCGAGGTGAACGTGATGGTCGGGTGCCGCGCGACGTTGAGGAAGCTGCGCCGCAGGTGGTCGTCGCGCCGCCCGTTGCGGGTCTGGATGCTGCTCGTCCGGATGGCGATCTGCGCGCTGGACCGCGACGGGTCGTCGCCGTCCAGGTGCACGCGACCGTCGAAGTCGTCGAACTGCCCGCGCACCTTGGAGAAAGTCTGCCGGGTGGCGAAGCCGAGGCGGGTCTGGGTGGCGTCGAGAACGTACTCGCCGGTGAGCCGGCCGAGCTGGGTTGTTGTAGTCATGAAAGGTTGGCTCCTAGTCACATTGAACGCAATTGAGGGGTCACCTATATGACACGTCGCGCCGAAGGAAAGTGACTGATGGTCGCGCCCGACCTGCTGGCGGAGGGCTTCGAGCAGAACCGGCCGCGCCTGCGGGCAGTGGCCTACCGAATGCTGGGCTCGCTGGCCGAGGCCGACGACGCGGTGCAGGAAGCGTGGCTGCGCCTGAGCCGGGCCGACACCGGCGAGGTCGACAATCTCGCCGGTTGGCTGACCACGGTCGTGGCCCGCGTGTGCCTGAACATGCTGCGCTCTCGCAAGTCGCGCCGCGAGGACCCGATGGGCGTGCACGTACCCGACCCGATCCTGAGCCCGAGCGACGGGACGACCCCCGAGGACGAGGTGCTGCTGGCCGACTCGGTGGGGCTCGCGCTGCAGGTGGTGCTCGAGACGCTGGCGCCGGCCGAGCGGCTGGCCTTCGTGCTGCACGACATGTTCGACCTGCCCTTCGACGAGATCGGGCGGATCGTCGGGCGTTCGCCGGCCACCACGCGGCAGCTGGCCGGCCGGGCCCGGCGCCGGGTGCGCGGAGTCGACGCGCACACCCCCGACCCGGACCTCGGCCGTCGGCGCGAGGTCGTCGACGCGTTCTTCGCCGCGGCGCGGAACGGCGATATCGAGGCGCTGGTCGCGGTGCTCGACCCGGACGTCGTGCTGCGCGCCGACGGTGGCCGGGCCTTCCCGCACGCGTCGGCGCTGGTCCACGGGGCGCGGGAGATCGCCGGCCGGGCGATGGCGTTCGACCAGCCCTCGCCCGCGCTGCGGCCGGCGCTGGTGAACGGACTCACAGGCGTTCTCGTGACGGTCGAGGAGCGGCCGTTCGCCGTCATGGCGTTCAACGTGTCCGGCGGCAAGATCGTCGAGGTGTACGTGATGGCCGACCCCGATCGGCTTCCGCACCTGAACCTGCCCGCAGTGGATTAGGTCCGGATTGTCGTGGGTCTCGCGTAGCTTCGCCGGTGTGACGTCCGACGGCGCAGCCGCGACCGGGCGACCGGCCCAGTTGCTCGGACACGGGAGGAACGGAAGTGCGTGAACTGATCTCGGACCTGTTCGTCACGGTGGATGGTTACGCCCGCGGACGTAACTCTCCGGCGTTCTTCGGCTACGGCGGCCCTGACCTGCACGCCTGGATCGACGAGCAGACCAGCCGGCCGCAGGTGACGGTGATGGGGGCCAACACCTATCGGGTGCTGTCCGTGATGGCCGACGACCCGAGCAGTTCGCGGATGACTGAGCTGCCCAAGATCGTCTTCTCCCGTTCGCTGCGGGCACCTCTCACCTGGGCCAACACGACGCTGATCGCCGACGACGCCGAAACGGCTGTCCCGGCCCTGAAGGGCGAGCCGGGCGACCCGTTGCGCGTCATCGGCAGCCTGAGCCTGGTGCGCAGCCTGCTCCGCCTGGGGCTGGTCGACCGGCTGCGGCTAATGCTGTTCCCGCAGCTGCTCGGGGCCAGCGGGCGGGAGCCGGTGTTCAGCGACCTGCCCGACCTGAACCTCGACCTGGCTAGTACCACCGTGCTCGACGGGCGCCTGGTGCTGCTCGAGTACCTAGTCGTCTAGCACTTCCCGCAGCCGCTTGGCGAATGCCTCGGGCTGGCCGGGGTAGCCGTACTCGCCGCCCATGAACCCGCCGTGGTGGCTGGGGAAGACGGTCGGCTGCTGGCCGAGTAGCTCGGCGAGGGCAGCGGACGTGCGTCCGGTGACCGTGTCGCCCGTCTCCTCGCCGACGGCGATCAGCACCCGGGTGGGCGCCGCCTCGAGCGCGTCGACGTCGGGCCGATAGCTGCTGATCGCCCAGGACCGGTCGGACAGCAACGGGTCGTCGCGCGAACCGTCGTCCTCGGTCGACGTCCCGAACGCGGCCGGATCGGCGGCGGCCCGGGCGAAGTAGGCGTCGGTATATTCGCCGGGCCACGTCGTCATTGCGATGAAGGCGGCCATGCCGACCCCGGAGCCACCGGCCTCGTAGGCATCGCGAACCCCGGCGCGGGCGCGCTCGGCGGCTGCGGCGTCGGGCAGCAGCGCGATGAGCGGCGGTTCGTGGGCGACGAGCGTGGCGACGTCGCCCGGATAGGCGGCCACTACGGCGAGCGCGGTCACCGCGCCGCCGCTGCTGCCGAACAGGTCGACCGGGCCACCGCCGACGGCCTCGATGACGGCGTGCACGTCGGCGGCCTGGACCGTGGGCGTCTGGTCGACCCGCCCGTCATCACGAGTGCTGCGGCCGAGACCGCGCGGGTCGTAGGTGACCATGGTGCGCTCGGGCAGCAGCGACACCAGGGTGGCGAAACCGGAGGCGTCCATGGGCTGGCCGATCAGGACCAGCGGGGGCCGTCCGTCGGCGGTGGGCAGCGGGCCGTGGACGTCGTAGGCGATCGTGGCTCCGGCGGTTTCCAGCCGGTGGGTTTCGGTCATGAAGCTAGGACGTCGGGCGGATCGGGGAATCATCGGCGCCGGGTCAGCCGAGCGGATCGGGCACCGCGCCGGCGCCGGCCCGGGTCCGGACGCCCAGCTCGCGCCAGGCCGCGGCGCCTGCGTCGTCGGCGAGCGGATCGCCGTGCCCGAAGCAGACGACCTGGGCCGGCGTCCGGGCCAGCCGGGCCACCGACTCGCGGGCTTGCCGGCGGTCGGTGTTGAACGGACCGAGCATCAGCCCGGCCGAGCCGTTGGCTACGACGTCGCCGGTGAACAGGACGCCCGGCCGGGGCAGCCAGATCGCGACGCTGCCGTCGGTGTGGCCCGGCGTGGCGATCACCTGGGCGCCGTCGCCGAAGTCGATCACGTCGCCGTCGCTCAGCTCGGTGTCGACTTGGCACGGCGGGATGCCGGGCAGGTTGGCCGCCACCTGGTCGTACAGCGGCTGCTCGGCCGGGGTGAGGTCCGGTTCCGGGCGGGCCCGCTCGCCCCGGACGATCGCCGAGTCGGCGCGGTGGGCGAGCACCTCGACGTCGCCCCACTCCCGGACGGCGGCCACCGACCCGGCGTGGTCCTCGTGTCCGTGCGTGACGATCACTCGGCGCAGGTCGCCGCGCCGGTAGCCCAGCTCGGCGAACGCGGCGGCGAGATCGTCTTGGCTGCCGGGTATGCCGCTGTCGATCATCGTCAGCTGCGAGCCGTCCTGCCACACGTACACCTGCCCGAACACGGGCTTGATCAGGTGCATCCGGGGGCGCAGCTCGATGACCTCCATGTGGCCAAGCTATCCGGCGCAGCGCCGTGACCGTGAACGGCGGCCGCACCGGGTCGGCCCGAAACCCGCATGTGGACTAGGTAGAGCCGGCCGTCCAGGTAGGCCGCCGTGGTGGGCGTATCGGCGGCGCCGCCCTCCCGGCGGCCGACGCGCCCACCGGTGATCTTCGGTCATACCCGGTATCGGCCCGCTTTATGGTGATCGCATGGCCGACCCCGCGAACCTCGACCAGGCCGCCGGCGAGCACCGGATCGCGCACGCCGCTCTGCTGGACGAGGAGGTGCGCCTGCACAACGAGCGGTTCCGCGCCGTCGCGGACATCGGCCGGGCCGACCGAGTGCTGGACATCGGCTGCGGCACCGGCCAGTCCACCCGCGAAGCCGCCCGCGCCGCGTCCGACGGGCAGGTGCTGGGCGTGGACATCTCGGCCGGCGCCATCGAGGTGGCCCGCCGGGCCAGCCGGGCCGAGGGACTGATCAACGTCGACTACGAGGTGGCCGACGCGCAGACGCACGAGTTCGCACCGGCCCGGTTCGACGTGTGCATCAGCCGGTTCGGGGCGATGTTCTTCGCCGACCCGGACCGGGCGTTCGCCAACTTCGGCCGCGCGGTTCGGCCGGACGGCCGGCTGGTGCTGCTCGTCTGGCAGGCCCGCGAGCGCAACGAGTGGCCGGTGGCCATCCGGCAGGCGATCGCGCCCGGCGTGTCGCCATTCGTCGACGACGGCCCGGATCCGTTCACGTTGGGCGATCCGGCCACCACCCGCGACCTGCTGACCGCGGCCGGATTCGCCGACGTGGATTTCGTCGACGTGCACGAACCGGTCTACTACGGGCCGGACGCCGGTACGGCCACCGAGCTGGTGCTCGGCTTCCACGAGACCAAGCAGTCGATGGCCGGCCTGGAGCCGGAGGCCGCCGGGTCGGCGGTGGAACGCCTGCGGGGGCTGATCGCCGCCCACCGGACCGAGCGAGGCGTGCTGTTCGACTCGCGCGCCTGGATCGTCAAGGCCCGGCGGGCCTAACCACTCTCCTCGACGATCGAGGCACGGCGGCCCGCACCGCTTCCCCTCCCGTCCGACCGAATTTCTGCGCCGATTCTGGTTGGAGTGGAGGGGAAGCCGCGGTCGGGGTGCTCGCGCTCAGCGCGGCGCGGTCGGGGTGTTCGCGCTCAGCGTGGTTCGGCGGGCGGATCGCCCGCCTCGGTGAGCACGCGCTGCGTCCAGGCGACGTCGTGCCAGGTTCCGTTCTTCCAGCCGATGCGCCGGTACGTGCCGATCGGCTCGAACCCCATGGCCCGGTGCAGGCCGGCACTCGCGTCGTTGGGCAACGTCATGCCGGCGACCAGGGTGCGATAGCCCCGGTCGGCCAGCCGGTCGAACAGCGCCGAGTAGAGCGCCCGTCCGGCGCCGGTGCGCCGCCGGCCCAGCTCGAGGTAGACGCTGACCTCGCACGACCAGCGGTAGGCCGGCCGGACCTTGTACGGGCTGCCGTAGGCGTAGCCGACGACGTGTTCCTCGTCCACGAGCACCAGCCAGGCGTGCGACCGCTGCGCGTCGGCGATGCGCTCGGCCATCTCGTCCGGGGGTGGCGGGTCGACCTCGAAGCTGATCGCCGTGTCGGTGACGTATGGGGCGTAGATGGCGGCACAGGCCGCGGCGTCTTCGGCCGACGCGTCGCGAATCATGGTGACGATAGTAGCTGATACTGCTCATATAGTGGACACATGCCAGACACTCTCTCGTCCTCGCTCGCCGCGGCCGTGCAGCAGGCCCGGCGCGACCGCGACCTCACCGTCAGCGCATTGGCCGAGCAGTCCGGGGTGTCCCGGGCGATGATCGGCAAGATCGAACGCGGCGCCGCCCAGCCCACGGCGGTGCTGCTCGGCCGGTTGTCGGCAGCACTCGGCCTGACGCTGTCCGAGCTGGTGGCCCGCGCCGAGGGCGACGGCCGGCGGCTGGCCCGCGCCGCCGACCAGCCGACCTGGACCGATCCCGACACCGGCTACGTCCGCCGGGCGGTGTCGCCGGCGTCGGGCGGTCCGCTCGAGCTGGTCGAGGTCGAGCTGCCGGCCGGGGCGCGCGTGTCCTTCCCGGCCGACACCTACGCGTTCGTCCATCACCAGATCTGGGTGCTCGACGGCCGGCTGCACTTCCTCGAGGGCGACGTCGAGCACGTGCTCGACGCCGGCGACTGCCTGCAGCTCGGCCCGCCGGCGCCGTGCACGTACCACAACCGGTCGGGCCGGATGTGCCGCTACCTCGTGGCGCTGGCCCGGCGGGCCGGCTGACCTGTCGGTGGGCCGTGCCAGAGTCGGGTCATGACCTTCGCCGCGCCGCCCGCCCGCATCGAACGCGACGACGTCACCGTCATGGGCCAGGTGACCGTCGACGACTTGCCGCACATCCAGCAGCTGTGGCCGTCGTTCGAGCGGCTGGTCGGGCTGCGCGGCCGCAAGATGTACGCGATGGTCGATGTCGGGGCCGGCACGTACACCGCGTGCACGCCGGTGCGCGCCGACGACGATCCCGAGCGGGTGGGGCTGCAGCCGGGCACGCTGCCCGGTGGCGCCTACCTGCGCGGTCGGCTCGTCGGCGCGCCGCCGCAGGTCTACGAGCGCATCGGCCCCGGCATGAAGGAGCTCGAGTCGGCGGCCAACGTCGATCCCGATCGCCCGCTCGTCGAGTTCTACCGGCGGCACGACGAGATCGAGCTGTGGGTGCCGATCCGGCCCTGACTCAGGCGCCGACGACCCCGTCGACGCCTTCGCGGATCAGGTCGGCGTGCCCGTCGTGGCGGGCGTACTCGTGGATCATGTGCATCATCACGAACCGCAGCGACACGTCCTCGCCCCATCGGTCGAAATGCGCGATGACGTCGAGGGATTCGGCCTCGCGCTCGATCCGGCGCGAGTGTTCGAGCTCGGCCTCCCAGACCGTGAACGCCTCGGCGCGGGTGCAGTTGCTCGCGTCGTAGGCCACCTGGTAGTCGCCCTCGGGTGACCACACGAGCGGGACGTCCTCGCCGTTGATCACCCGCCGGAACCAGGTGCGCTCGACCTCGGCCATGTGCCGCACCAGCCCGAGCAGCGACAGCGTCGACGGCGGCATCGACGGCCGGCGCAGCTGCTCGTCGCTCAGGTCGTCGCACTTCCAGGCCAGCGTGGCCCGGTGATAGTCCAGCCAGGCGCGCAGCGTCTCGCGCTCGCCGGCAATCAGGGGCGGATCGGGCCGTTCGGTGGTCACTGCGGGTTCCTTTCGTCGCCCGGCGACGGTATCGGTCGGGCGAAATCCTTTTGCTGCGTGTGTCGATTCGGTACGCCGCCGTTCGTGTAGGGGGGTGAGAGCAACCCCGAGGAGGACGACATGGCCCAGATCGTGGTGACGAACAGCCTGACCCTGGACGGCGTCATGCAGGCGCCGGGCGGAGCCGACGAGGATCCGCGCGACGGGTTCGCGCACGGCGGCTGGGCGGTGCCCTACCCGGACGAGGTCATGGGCGCCGAGATGGCCAAGGGCATGGCCCGGCCGGGCGTGATGCTGTTCGGCCGGCGCACCTACGAAGGCCTGTACGCGTACTGGCCCAAGCAGACCGACGGCAACCCGTACACCGAGAAGCTGAACAACGTCCGGAAGTACGTCGTCTCGACCAGGCTGTCCGAGCCGCTGCCGTGGCAGAATTCGACGCTGCTCGTCGGCGCCGTGCCGAAGGCGGTCGCCGAGCTCAAGGAGAGCGTGGAAGGCGACATCTCGATCCTGGGTAGCGGACAGCTGGTCCGGACGCTTGTCCAGCACGACCTGGTCGACCGGTACGTGCTGCTGATCCACCCGCTCGTGCTGGGCTCGGGGCGGCGCCTGTTCGACGATGCGACGTTCGCCCGGCTGCGGTTGGTCGATTCCGTCTCGACCACGACCGGTGTGATCATCGCTACCTACCAGCCGGTTTGAGGAGGTGCAGGATGCCGCGGTACCTGTTGTCGGTCTACCAGCCGGACGGGCCGCCCCCGCCGGCCGAGCAGCTCGACGCCATCGCGCGCGATCTCGATGCGGTGAACCAGGAGCTGAAGGCGGCCGGAGCCTGGGTGTTCGCCGGCGGGTTGCATCCACCGAGCACGGCGACGGTGCTGCGCGCCGCTCGCGACGGTGAGGTGCTGATGACCGACGGGCCGTTCACCGAGAGCAAGGAACACCTCGGTGGGTTCACGATCGTCGACGCGCCGGACCTAGACGCCGCGCTCGCGTGGGGCACCAAGCTGGCCTGGGCCACCACGCTGCCGGTCGAGGTCCGCCCGTTCCAGCACTGACGTGACGATCGAGCAGATCTTCCGCGCCGAGTACGGCCGGGCGGTGGCCGTCCTGGTCCGCAGGTTCGGCGACATCGATCTGGCCGAGGAAGCCGTGCAGGAGGCGTTCGCCACGGCGGTGCAGCGCTGGCCGGTCGACGGGACGCCGCCCAGCCCGGCCGGCTGGATCATCACTACCGCCCGCAACCGGGCGATCGACCGGCTGCGCCGCGAGGCTGCCCGCGACGACCGGCACGCCCAGGCCGCCCGGCTGCACGCCGGAAGCGAGCCCGACGAGGAGGGCCCGGTGCGCGACGACCGGCTGCGCCTGATCTTCACCTGCTGCCACCCGGCGCTGGGCACCGGCGCCCAGGTCGCGCTGACCCTGCGCCTGCTCGGCGGGCTGACCACCCCGGAGATAGCCCGGGCGTTCCTGGTGGCCGAGCCGACGATGGCCCAGCGCATCGTCCGGGCCAAGGGCAAGATCCGCGACGCGCGCATCCCCTACCGCATCCCGTCCGAGGCCGAGTTGCCTGATCGGCTGCGCGCCGTGCTGGCCGTCGTCTACCTGATCTTCGCCGAAGGGCACACGGCCAGTTCGGGCGAGCAGCTCGTGCGAGCCGACCTGTGCGCCGAGGCGATCCGGCTGGCCCGGCTGCTGGTCGAGCTGATGCCCGACGAGCCCGAGGCGGCCGGCCTGCTGGCCCTGCTGCTGCTCGTCGAGTCGCGCCGGGCGGCCCGGGTCGACGCCGGCGGCGCCCTGGTGCTGCTCGCCGACCAGGACCGGTCCCGGTGGGACGCCGGCCTGATCGCCGAGGGGCAGACCATCGTCGGCCACTGCCTGCGCCGCAACCGCCCCGGGCCGTACCAGCTGCAGGCGGCGATCAACGCCGTGCACAGTGACGCCGCTCGGGCCGCCGACACCGACTGGACGCAGATTGTCGGGCTGTACGACCAGTTGCTGGCCGTCGAGCCGACGCCGGTGGTGGCGCTCAACCGGGCGGTGGCCGTGGCTGAGGTCGAGGACGTCGACATCGCGCTGCGTCTCGTCGAAGAGCTGGCGGGTGCGCTCGACGGCTACGGACCGTTCCAGGCGGTGCGGGCCGACCTGCTGCGCCGGGCCGGGCGGAAGGCGGAAGCGGCCGCTGCCTACGACGCGGCGATCGCACTGGCCGGGAATGTCAGCGAGCGCACGTTTCTGCAGCGCCGCCGCGGGACCCTAGACCGCTGAGAGGTCGAGCCGCCAGTCGTTGCAACGCATGATGTGCCCGGGCGGGTACTCGAAGTCGTAGTCGCCGAGCAGCTCGAACCCGACCTTGCGGCACACCCCGTTCGAGGGCGCGTTCTCGATTGACGGGAAGGCGTGCAGCCAGCGCCGGTCGCCGGTGGCGGCCGCCCGGGCGACCACGGCGTGCACCGCCGCCGCCGCGATGCCGCGCCCCTGATACTCGGGCAGCACGGCCCATCCTGTCTCGTACACCGGCAGGCCTTGCCAGTCCTTGGCCCAGAATCCGGTGCTGCCGACCGCTTCGCCCTCGGGCAGCAGCACCACCCGGAACATCTCGTGGCCCTCGACGTAGCGCCGGTGCCGGTCGAGCAGCTTCTCGTCGCTCTCCGGGCCGCCCAGATGCGCCGTCATGTCCGGGGTGTTCGACCGCTGCAGGATCGACAGATCCTGTTCCCGCCACGGCTCGAGGCCCACCTGAATCGCCATGCCGGCATCATGCCCCGGACGGCTGACAGTTATGACGCCGACAGTTACGAGCGGTGGAACTCGGCCCGCCAGCGCAGCCGGTGCGGCGGCCCGGGATCGCGCAGCTCCTCGATGCGCACCGTCTCGAGCCCGTCGCTCGCGAACGCCCCGACCTCGGCCCGCAGAAGCGGCCACGGCGGTCCCGGCTCGGGCGGGTCGTCGTCGTCGCGGCCGGCCGCCACGACCAGCAGCGTCCCGCCCGGCCCGACCAGTCGCGGCACCTGCGCGATCGCGTCCCGGCGCGGCGGGTCGGGCAACGCCTGCACGGTCAGGCTCTCGATCACCAGGTCGAACGCGTGGTGCCACTCGGGCGGCGGGTCGAGTAGGTCGGCCTGCTGGTAGTGCACGCTCGAGCCGGCGTGCCGATCGCGCGCGGACGCGACGGCCGACGGCGAGATGTCGAAGGCCGTCGTGTCGAAGCCGAACCCGGCGATGAACTCGGCGTCGCGGCCGAGCCCAGCGCCGACGACCAGCGCCCGCCGGCCCCGCCCGTCGAGCGCACGTTCGCGGGCCCAGCCGGCGACGACGAAGTGCGGCTCGGCCGAGTCCCACGGCACCACCGCGGCACCGTCGCTGGCCTCGGCGTACAGCCGCTCGAACCAGGCCATCGGCTGCCCGTCGGCGATGGCCTCGGCCGCCAGCCGGCCCGCGTGCTCTTCGGCATCAGTCACCCGCTCAGGCTATGACTCGGCGGCCTGCTTGAGCAGTTGGAGGCGTCGCTGCCAGGTGGTGGCCAGCTCGGTCATCCACGACGCGGTGGCGATCAGCTGCTCGGGGCGGACGCTGAACAGCACCTCCTTGCCGGACCGGCGGCTGGCCACCAGGTGCGAGTCGCGCAGCACGCCCAGGTGCTTGACCACCGCCTGCCGCGTCACCGGTACCTCGGCGGCGAGCGTCGTGGCACTGCACGCCGCCCGCCGCCCCAGCGCCTCCAGCAGCTGCCGCCGAGTGGGATCGGCCAGCGCCGCGAAGACGTCGTCGACCGCGGTCATGCCGCCTCGGCGCGCGTCCTCAGGCCGTTCAGTTCCTGCGCCCAGCCGCTCGTGTTGGACTTCCAGGCGTCCTCGCGGGCCGAGTCGGTGACGTTGAGCCGGCTGAACCCGCTCTCGGTCACGGTGACGTGCACGGCGTCGCCGCTCGGGACGACGCTGAACTCGACGAGGGTCGTGTTGTCGTCGGTCAGGTCCGCGCCCGGCGCCTGGCTGGCCCACCGGAAGGCGGCGTAGGTCTGTGGCTCGACCCGCACCACCTCGACCGGGAACCGGCCCCACTTCTCCGACTCGCGCACGACCTGGTGCCCCGGCGTATGGTCGATCGGCGGAACGTCCTTGGTCGGCACCCACCAGCCGGGCTCGCTGACCA
>DATBER010000111.1:0-63660 GCA_036558905.1 Jatrophihabitantaceae bacterium
GCCGGATCGGCCCTCGCTGCGCCCACCCGGCCTTGACCCAGTAGCCCTGGGCCTTCGCGAACGTTGTGGCCTCCAGGTCGACGATCCACTTGCAGGCCGACACGTACCCGTACAGGCCCGGCACCACCATCCGCACCGGAAACCCGTGGTCGATCGGCAGCGGCTCACCGTTCATGCCCACCGCGAGCATCGCGTCGCGGCCGTCCATGACCACGGCTGTGGGCGAGCCGATCGTCATGCCGTCGTCGGAGGTGGCCAGCAGCTGGTCGGCGTCGGGGTGAACGCCCACCTCGCGCAGCAAATCGTCCAGACGGGCGCCGAGGAAGCGGGCGTTACCGACCAGGTCGCCGCCGACCTCGTTGGAGACGCAGGTCAGGGTGATCCACCGTTCGATCAGCGGCCGCTCGATGAGATCGGCGAAGGTCAGCGTGACCTCGTGGTCGACCATCCCGTGGATGCGCAGCTTCCAGATCCGGGGGTCGAGCTGCGGCGACACCAGCGTGGTGTCGATCTTGTAGAACCGGCCGTTCGGGGTGACGAAGGGTTGCGGGCTCTTGCCCAGATCCGACCCGCTAACCGTCGGCGCGGGCGAGGTCGGCGGCGGCAGCTTGAGGTTGGCCCGCTGCTTGCTCACCCCGAACTTCGTGTGCTGCCAGGTCCGGCCGCCGACGCCGAGGACCACGGCGAGTCCGGCCGTCGCGACGCCGGCCTGCATGAACTGCCGGCGGGACAGGCTGACCGTCCCGGCGTCGGTGCGCACGGCGCGCAGTAGCCCGACGAGCACGGCCGCGCCGGCGAGCGTGCCAAGGATTGCCGGCACGGCGTCGGAGCCGCGATGCGCGTGCGCGGTGAGCGCGCAGTAGACGGCGAACGCGCCGAGCAGGGCCACGCCGGCCAGGCCGGCCCACAGCCAGCGCACCGCGAGGATGCCGATGACGATGGCCGCCAGCCCAAGGATCGCGTAGATGCCGGTCAGCAGGACGTGCTTGTCGTTGGTGCCGAACTCGCGGGTGGCCCAGCGCTTGACCGATTCGGGGGTGAGCAGGATGACCCGGTTGCCGACGGCGATCACCGGCGCCGCGGCCGGACGAACGCCCGCGGCGACCAGCTCGCCCACTGCCACGGTGGCGCCGGCGGCGAGCAACCCGACGATCGCGCCCGCCGCGATGTCGCCCCGCCTCACCCGTCCATGGTGGCCGATCCGGCGGTGTTTGGACCCTTACGTATCGAGAACCGGTCTAGAAGAGGTCGAACTCGCCGTTCCTGACCCCGTCCACGAAGACGATCCACTCCGCGTCGCTGTACTGCAGGATCGGCCCGTCGGGATCTTTCGAGTCCCGGACCGCGACGCCTCCCTCAATGGACGCCACCTCGACACACGAACCGTTCGATGCGCTGCCCGACGCCTTGCGCCACCGCAGCGCGGAACGATCAATCGGCGACATTTGCCCCTCCCTATGGGTGTCTGCCGGCCTCGACCGCTCACCTGGCTCCGCGCTCACCGCGAGCGTGGCCTCCGGATCACGAGGACGGCTCCCAACCGGTCCAGCATGCACAGGTAGCGCCCGACATCTCAACGCGTCGGGTTGCTCACTCAGTGCTCGGTTCTTGTTCAACCGTCACATGACGAGTGGGCGGCGACCGGGACCGGTCGCCGCCCACTGACGCAGATGGTGGTTGTGGCTAGAGGTCGAATTCACCGTTCTTGACACCGTGCAGGAATGCGAACCACTCCGCCTCGGTGTACCTCAGGATCGGTCCGTCGGGATCCTTCGAGTCACGGACCGCGACGCCCCCCTCGACAGGCGCGACCTCGACGCAGGCGCCGTTGGAGGCGCTGTAGGCGGCCTTGCGCCACGCCAGTGTGGCGCGATCAATCGCAGGCATTTGATCCTTCCCTTGGGTTTGCGCCGGCCTGCTCAGCCGGCGTAGCTGTCGGCGATCGCCCGCAGCGTGGCGACCGAGTCACGGGGACCGAGGGCGATGGCTCGCAGCTGATCGAAGATGCGCTTGTAGCGCGCCAGCTCTTTCTGACCCTCGAGGTAGTGCTGGCCGAGTAGGCCTTCGACGTAGACCACGTCCGGGGCGGCCTGCTCGAAATGCAGGATCTCGAACGTGCTGTTGAGCGCCGGGTGGGCGCCTGCCTCGAACGGGATCAACTGGATCGTCACGTTCGACTGGCCCGCTCGCTTGATCAGCGACCGGACCTGTTCGTGCATGATGGCCGGACCACCGATGACGCGCCGGAGAACGGCCTCGTCCAGGACGGTCCACAGCTCCAGGGGCGGATCGCCCTCCAGCAGCTGCTGCCGTTCGCGCCGCGACTCGGCCAGCTGCGCCACCCGCTCCTCGTCCGGGTCGGGCAGCGTGGCCTCGACGACGGCCCGCGCGTAGTCCTCGGTCTGCAGCAGGCCCGGCAGCACGTCGGCCTTGTAGCTCGTGATGGAGGCGGCCGCCGCCTCCAGTTCGAGCCAGGTCGAGTACTCGCTGTCGTTCTGCTGCCACCACGACGACTCGCGGCTCTGCTTGGCGAGGGTCATCAGCCGCTCGCGCTCTTCGTCGCCGACGTCGTAGATGGTGCACAGGTCGCGGATGTCGCGGGGGTTCACCCCGCGGGTACCGGTCTCGAGCCGACTGATCTTCGTGGTCGACACCATGAGCTGCTCGGCGACCTGCTCGGCAGTCAGGTCGCGAGCCTGCCGCAGCTTCTTCAGGCGGGCGCCTAGTTCTTTGCGGCGCAGCGTAGGGGTGGGACGGCGCGCCATCGTTGAGGTCACCCCTCTCCGCGTCTCGGTGGTGCCGGGTGATGCCTCAGTCAGTTACCTGCAGCACGCGCGACTGGCACTTGCCAACGTCACGTTCCTGGTGCACTCTTACACCATGGGTGGACCACCGGTCAAGGCGACAGGCCGATAGCTACGGACCAGGTCATCCGGCACTGACCGGCCACCCCGGCGCACGACCGCGCAGAACGGAGGGGGCCGCTAACCGGATCTCTTCCGAAACGCTGGCCCGCAGGCACTTCGCCGACCGTGCACCGCCGCCGGTTGCGGGGCTGGCGGCGGAGCACCCCCGGACATCGATTGGCAGCGAAACCGGGGGCACCCGCATCTTCTCGACGACCGACGTCCGACGCTTCTGCCCAGACAGGAGATCGTCAAATGTCAACGCTACTTCACCTGTCCAGTGCGCGAGCCCCAACGACCTCCGGCTCATCCGGCCCGACCGGTCTGCTGCACAGCCTCGGCGCTCCCCTGGTGCTGGTGATCATCCTCGCGGTGCTCATCGGCATCATGGCCATCGGCGCGGTTTTCCGGACGGCGTCGACCGCGCTCGCGGTCATCACGCAGCCGGCGATGGCGATGTTCCGGCTGCTGATCGCCGCGCTGGTCGTCATCGTCGTGCTGGTCGCGCTATTGGTCTCCCAGCCGGCCGACGCCAACAACCGCCAACCAGCGCCCGCGCCGACCTCGACGACGACTCCGGCGTCGGCCCACCACAGATAGACGTCGGGCGCCCGCCCTCAGCTCAACGTCGAGCGGAAGCGATGGGCGCCCGACCCAACGCGCTGATCCGGCTGGCCGGCCAGCCGGATCAGCGCCTTTGCACCGACCGGCACCGTCACGTCGAGCACCACGTCGTTGCCCGAGCGGGTCCACTCGCTGGTCACGTCGCCGCGGGGTGTGGCGTAGCGGCCGCGGACGAATGTCAGGTCGCCGACGATTGCCGGTGCGATCACCAGGTCGGCGAAGCCGGCGTCGTCATCGGCCTGCCCGATACCGGTGAGGCAGGACGTGAACCACTTGTCGATCGCCCCGAGCATGAAGTGGTTCTGCGAGCCGGTGCCGTCCCAGAACTCGGTCAGCGACGTCGCCCCACGCGCAAGCATCGCGCCGTAGCTGGGCACGGTCGTCTGCGTGGCGATCTGGAAGATCACGTCGTGCCGCCCGGCGGCCGACAGCACGTCGAACAGCGCCGGCAGGCCGATCTCGCCGAGGTTCAGGTGGTAGCCGTTCGCCTGCAGGTTCGCAACCAGATGGCCGAGCACGGCGTCGTGCTCGGCCGCCGGAACGATGCCCATGTCCAGGGCGAGCGCGTCGCTGGCCTGCGAGCCGGTGGCGTACGTGTGGTTGGCCGCGTCGAAGTACTTGGCGTGGAAGGCCGCGCCGATGGCCTGGGCCAGCTGGCCGTACCTGCTCGCGTCGGCGTCGCGGCCCAGCACCCCGGCGATCCGGCTGAGCGCGTCGGCGCACTTGAAGTAGCCGTACGTCGCGGTGACGCCGGCCGGTGTAGCGGCGTTGATCGTGGCCCAGTCGCCGAGCCCGTAGTCGAGCAGGCCGCCGCTGGCCTTGGTGCTCAGGTAGTCGACGTAGCCCTGCATGTTCGGGTAGTAGGTCTCGATCAGGGTCGGGTCGCCGTAGGCCCGGTAGAGGTTCCACGGCACGAGCACCATCGAGCTGCCCCAGTTCGGGTCGTCGCGGAATCCCCCGCTGAACACGGTGTACTCGGGCGCGATGTCCGGGACGAGGCCATTCGACAGCTGCGCGTCGGCCATCGCCTGGGCCAGGTCGTAGCCGTAGGCGGCGACGTCGTAGTTGCGGGCGACGGCGGCGAAGACCAGATGGTCCTCCTCCATCCAGCCGAGCTTCTCGCGGGTCGGGCAGTCGGTGAGAACGGAGAACATGTTGCTCTGCGTGGCCCGGTCGATGATTCGGTGGATGCCGTTGATCAGGTCGTTCGAGCTGGTGAACGACCCGGCGCCGACGTTGGCCGCGCGCAGAACGATCGCGGTCAACGTGTCCTTGGTCGGCGCGGTCGGCAGTCCCTCGACCTGGATGTAGCGGAACCCGTGGTAGATGAAGTCGGGATGCCACGTCTCGACGCCGTCGCCGCGCAGCGTGTAGTCGTCGTAGATCGGGTTGCCGGTGCTGCCCGGGTCGACGGTGCCGTCCGGGTGGACGAGCTCGGCCGGCCGCATCGTGATCTTGGCGCCGGCCGGGCCGCTCACGCTCAGCCGCTGCCAGCCCGCGACGTTGACACCGAAGTCGAACACGTACAGCCCGGCTGAGGGTTGGGTGATCGCCTTGGCCTGCAGCGTCTCGACCGGTTCGACGGCCGGACCGGATCGCCCGGTTAGAACGCCGCCCGGGGCCTGCGCCGTGATCACCGGCGACCAGGCGGACAGGTCGGTGCCCGGACGGTCCCAGCCGGCCGGCAGCCGCCGGGCGTCGTAGTCCTCGCCGCCGTACCAGTTCGAGAACGTCGTCGGTCCGGTCGTCGTGCGCCAGGTCGGGTCGGTGGCGATCGTCTGGGTCGTGCCGTCGCCGTAGGTGATCTCGAGCTGGGCGAGCAGCTTGGGCGGACCGATCCGCGCGCTGAACTTCAGGTACCGCGTGTTGTAGGTGAGCGTGTCGTAGATGCCGGTGCCGACGCGTACACCGACAGCGTTGGCGCCGCGCTGCAGCAGTTCGGTGACATCGGCTGTCGCGTAGTCGACGTGCTTCGCGTACGTCGTGTTGCCCGGCTCGAGCACGGCGGTACCGGTCGGGTTGCCGTTCACCGTCGCGGTGTAGATGCCCAGTCCGGTGATGTACAGACGCGCGCGAGTCACCGGCTTGCCGACCACGAACTGCTTGGCGAACAGGGGCAGTCCGGCCGGCAGCTCGGGAACGGGCGGGCCGGCCTGCCCGGTGATCGTCGCGGCGACGCTGAACGGGCCGGCGGCGTCGGAGGCGACCTGCACGGTGAAGTCCACCGGGAAGTTGGCCACCTGCCCGTCCGGGGTGAACGTGTCGGTGCGCGGGTAGAGCACGAGCCGGTCGAACGTCTGCGGGGCGCCGAGGTCGATGGTGACCCACACCGGCGCGCTCGACACGTCCTGGCCGTGGTGTTCGAGGCTGGTGTAGCCGATCGGCGATGTATCGCCGGTGGTCTTGCCGTCGGCGATGTACTGCGGCTCCCAGGTGCCGGGCGCCGAGTAGACCTCAGAGGCCGTCACGGCGCCGTGCAGGGCGAGGTCGACGTCCGGGTGGGCCGAGTCGACCACCTGCACCTCGGCGAGCTGCAGCCGCGACACCGGGTCGGGCCAGCCCTCCTTCAGGGGCAGGCCGAGCTTCGTCACGTTCAGCCGGACGTAGCGAGCCTGCTGGGCCGGGATGTTCACCGTCACCGGTGGCACCGGAGCGGACAGCCGGTCCCAGTCCGCGTTGCCGATCCACTGGGCCCGCCAGTCTTCCGGCTGCAAGAGTCCGGTCTCCCAGCGGGCGACGTCGCTCCAGGCCGAGACGCGGCCGGCCTCGTCCCACGCCCGCACCTGCCAGTACGCCCGGGTACGGGAGGCCAGCGGATTCCCGCCGTAGACGACGTTGCGGCTCTGCCCCGACGACACGCGGCCGCTACGCCACAGGTCGGCCCGGCTGATTCGCCCGGGATCGCTGGCCACCCGGATCTCGTACGCCGACTGGCTGCGGTTGACGCCACCCGCCTGCAGCTGCCAGCTCAGCCGCGGCTGGGCAACCTGAATGCCCATCGGGTCGGGCATGTCGCCGACTGTCAGATTCCTTACGCTCAATGCGGCCGGGGAAACGTCGGGCTCGGCCGCCTCGGCGGCGGGCAGCTGGCTGGCCACCGCCGCCCCGGCTCCGGCCACCACACCGACCTGCAGGAACCCGCGCCGGCTCATGCCCTTCATCGATCGACCACCCCTCACTTAGCTGAACTCATCGCTGTCATCGAGCTGCTGCCACCTCGGTGCGGCCCGGTACGAGGCCGACGATCAGGTCGTCGCCGTCGACGGAGACGGTGCGCGGACCGGGCGGCGTCAGCACGACGAACTGGTCGACCGGACGGCCGGCGAGCGGCCAGCGGAGCGTGCCCGTGACGTTGCCGGGCACGGTGACTGCCACCCGGTACTGCGGCGACTGCTCGACATCGACGCCGACCAGCCCGCGAACCGTCGCCACAGTGCCGGACGCCCGGGCCAGGCCGGCCGGCTGCGGGGTCACCTGGATCTGCGCACCGCCCGCCTCGACGACCCGGACACCGAGCAGGTACCGCGCGACCACGTTGGCCGGCGCTGACGCCCACGGATGGCTGAACGTCGTGTTCGACTTCACCGTGGGCGACCAGGCCTCCATGGTCTGGGTGGCGCCCCAGGTGTCCATCATCGCTAGCCAGGACGTGTCGCGGTTGCTCGTCATGATCTCGAGGGCGGCGTCGGCCCGGCCACCCAGGAACAGCGCCTCGAGCAGCCACTGCACCGCGTTGGCGCTGACCCGGACCGGGTTGGCGGTGTTGCTGGCCAACCAGTCGGCGATCTTGGGCAGCTCGCCGTCCAGGGCCACGCCGAGTGCAGCCGCGTACAGGCTGGCGTGCTGGGCCTGGTGGGTCGTGCCGACGCCGTCGTAGTAGGCGCCGGTCGTGCCGTCGTAGAGCTCGGCGTTGACCGTCGCTCGCATCGTCTGGGCCAGAGTGGCATAGCGGTCGGCGTCGGCCGTACGGCCCAGTACAGTGGCCACCTTCTGCAGCCGGACGAACGCCTGGTACTGCCAGGCGTTCACCACGGTGTTGACGGTGGTGAACACGTAGCCGTCGCGCTGCGACACCGGCCAGTCGACGATGTCGCTGTTATTCGCGCTGTTGCCACCCGGGTCCTTGTGGATCAGCCCGTCCGGGCCGAGCCAGCGCTCGCCCTGCTCGGCGGCGTGCAAGGCGAAGTCGGCGGCCAGCGCGTCCGGGTCGCCGGTCTCCAGGTACTCCTCCCAGGCGGTGGTGATCGTCATGAACTTGTACTCGGTCGGCCAGGTCGGGCGGCGCAGCAGGAACCGGTCGGTCTGCCGGACGACGTCGTAGCTGCGCGACAGGGCCATCTCGCCGCGGCCGTGCACGACCAGATCGCCCTCGTAGGCGTCCCGCTCGCGGGTGGCGCTGTCCATGTGCAGGTCCTGCCGGTTGGCCGCGATCGTGTACGCGCACAACTGCCACACGCGATTCAGGTCGGCGTCGGACGACTCGAAGTGGGCGACCTGCTCGGGCTGCGGCACGACCTGTTCGAGCAGCGTCACGGAGCGGCTGAGGTCCAGTGCCGGGTCGGTGATGAGCTGGCCCCACCGGAACTCGCGGTATCCCCAGTGCTCGATCACCTGCGGCCCGGCGCGCAGCGTCCACACCTCGCGGTACGTCGTCTGGGCGCGCAGGTTGAAGCGCACCGATCCGTCGGCATTGCGCTCCTCGCCCAGGCGCAGCTCGACAGTGGTGCCGGCCAGTTCGGCCGGGACGTCCAGGGTCAGGCGGAGGCCGGCGGTCAGTTCGCGGCCGGTGTCGAGCAACCACTGCCCGTCGCTGAGTTCGGTCAGGGGCGCCGGCTGGTGTTCGACGCGGCCGATGTTCGCGGCACCGCCCGGGGTCAGCCCGGCGATCGCGTCGCCGACGACGGCCGGTCTGAAGTCGGTGCCCTGGTACCCCACGTCGCGCCAGCCGACCGGTTCGCTGCGGGCGTCGAACGCCTCGTTCGGGGCGATGTAGTAGGGCGTCTTGAAGTCGCCGGCCCAGGGCAGCAACGACCCGCCGCTGCGGGCCGTCCAGCCCGGTCCGGTCGTGACCGTGATGACCCGCCCGTCCGTGTAGTGGACGTCGAGCAGGGCTTGCAGCTGCCGCCCGGACTGGGCCCAGCACTGGAACGCCAACGCGTTGGTGACGCCGGCGCGCACCATCTCGCTGACGTCGTGGGCCTGATAGCGCGGAACGTCGGCCGAGCGGGCCGGGCCGGCGCCCACGTGCTGCCCGTTGCACCAGACCCGGTACACGTGCTGGCGGGCGCCGTTGGGTGACTGCGCGCTCGCGTACAGGTAGGCGCCGGCCACGCGACCGGACGGCAGGGCGAACTCCTTGCGGGCGAGCGCCCAGTCGTCCGGCCCCGGCACGCCCAGGACGCCGGCCGTGCTCGTGCCGACCAGCAGCCGCCCGCCGTCCAGACTGCCGAACGAAGGGAGGTCGCTTGGCGTCGAGAAGTCGTTGCTGTACAAGGGGTTTCCGGCCAGATCGGTGACCACGACATCGTCGGCCCAGAACGATTCGGTCGATCCGGTACGGAACCCGAATGCGCCCGGCTGGTCGTTCAGTCCCGTCGCGGTGTCTACGACCTGGCCGTCGATGGACGTGGTGATCGTGTCGCCGTTCGCCTCGACGCGCACCGCGAACGCGCTCGCCGTGGGGATCGGCACGGCCAGCGGTATCTCGGCCAGCACGGTGTAGGCACCGTTGACGACGACGTGCCGGCGCAGAACGCCCGGCGATCCGGCCACCAGCTGCCACATGTAGCCATTGCGCAGATCGCTCGACATGCGCACGAACACGCCGGCCCGCAACTGGCGGATCTGCAGCGAGGCTGTGAACACCGCGTCGGCGTACGACGGCGTGTGGGGCGCCGGCGCCCAGACCGACACCGCGCCGGCCCAGTCTGCACCCGCCTTCGGACCCAGTACGACGCGGGTCGGCGCCGACCAGCCGGTCCAGCGCCCGGCGCCGGGGCCGACCCGCACGCGCACCCGCCAGTACGCGACTTGCCGCGGCTGCAGCGGGGTGAACGGCCAGGCGAGCGCGGTGCTGGCCGTCGAGTCGACCACGCCCGTCGTCTCGACCCGGGCGCCCGGAGCAAAGCCGCGCGGATCGCGGGTCAGCTGGATCTCGTAGCCGCCCTGCCGGCCACCATCGCGGCCGTCCAGTACCGGCACCTGCCACCACAGCCGCGGTGTCGCAGTCGTGACGCCGACCGGATCGTCGCGCAGAGCGGTCAGCGTCGCGGCCGGCGTGTCCGCCGGAGCCGCGGCCGCGCGGGCGAAGCCGGTTGGCCAGCCGACGGCGGCTGCGCCGGCGCCGGCCGCCGCGGCGGTCAGGAACCCTCGTCGGGAGATCATCGGCCGCTCACCTCGATCGTGTGCGTGCCGCCGTCCAGCCGGATGGCGGAAGTGCCCGCTCGCCGACCGTCCACCCGGACACCGCCGGACATCGGCAGGCTTACCGAACCGGACGTGCCGGGCGGCGCCGTGACGGTCAACGTGAACGTATGCGGGCCGCGGTTCCAGCTGACGTACAGCGCCCCGTGCGGTGTCGGCAGCTGACCGCGGGCCCACGTCACAGTGCCCGGGTGCGGCGCGACCGACCAGGTCGCGTAGCCGGGCGTCGTCGGTGTAGCACCGAGCAGGTCATTGGTCAGGGCCGGCAGGACGCCGGTCGACCAACCGTGTGCCATCGACGTGTACGCGCCCTCGTAGAGCGAGCCGCCGGTGCCGATGCCCTCCCAGTCGGTGATTCCCGGGTCGTGGCCGGCCATCCATCCGTAGAGGCGCTTGATCTCGTCGATGGCCGACTCGGCCTGGCCGCTCAGGAACCGGGCCTGGATCTCCGGGTAGGACGTAAACGCGTACACCCGCTGCGAGCCGTCGCCGACCAGGGTGTCGTTGTCCATGAACGAGTTGCCGTACGGCCGGGCATTGTGCTGGGCCAGGTAGTCGAGCGCCGACATGGTGCGACTCGAGTCGGCCACCCCGGTCAGCACCGCGATGCTGTTGCCGTCCTGGCCGTGCCGCACCGGCCCGGTGGCGTCGTCGAGGTACGCCCCGGCGTTCGCGTCCCACAGGTAGGCGTTGACGGCGGTGGCCACGGCGCCGGCTCGCAGGGTCCAGCGGTCGGCGTCAGCCGAGTGGCCCAGCGCGGTCGCCAGCTGAGCGGCGTCCTGCAACGCCTCGACGTACAGGGCGTTGTAGTACGTCACCTCGCCGTTGCGGGGCAGGAACGCGTAGTCGCCGTACCCCGCCGGACGGCTCAGCAGACCGCGGGCATCGGTGGCTGACGGGTAGTACGCGTCCAGGACGCGCAGCAGGTTCGCGTAGTACGTCGAGCCGTAGCCGGTGTCGCCGGTATAGAGCACGTAGTCCCAGCTGGCCGTGACCCAATAGAGCGGATAGTCGAACAGCGGAAGCGTGTAGTTGTTGATCGACGCCGGCGGGATCCAACCGTCGGCACGCTGATGGTCGGCCAGGTCGGCCAGCACGTTGCGGGCGGCGGCGCCCGCATCGTGGGTCAGGTAGTCCGTACGGCCCGAGACGGCGATGTCGCCGACGTACGGGTCACGATCACGTTTGGCGCCGTCGTGCAGCACCAGCTTGCCGTCAAGGGTCGGGCTGTCGGCACCACGGGGGTCGACGTCGTCCGAACGGAACGTGTCGGTGACCAGCTCGTTCGTGTACGACGCGTCGTACCAGTACTGATTGAGGGCGTCGTCCGACGACTCGAACCAGCCCCTGTACGTGCTTGGCGTGCCGAGATAAGGAGTGAACTGCAGCGAGACGCCGCCGACCCGTACCACCCCGTACGGCTCCGTGTCCGGCGCATCGGCCGGCAGGGCGTCGAGGCTGATCTTCAGGTAGCGGAAGCCGTGCAGGCCGTCGGCGCAGACCTTGCTGCCGTCGGCGCAGCCGTGCTTGTCGGTCCAGGTGGTGGGCGTCGCAGGCACGGCCACCTGATCGGTGCCAGGGGTGATCGAATCGCCGTTGAAGGAGCGGCTGAAGTCCGACGTCGTGTCGAGGAACTGCGTCGTCTCGGAGAACGCGAGCCGCGCGCCCGGCGTGCCGTCAGCGCCCACGAAGCGCACCTGCGGGTAGCCGGCGACCACCTTGCCGAAGTCGAGCGTGATGCTCGGCACAGGCGGATCGTCCGGGACCAGGCCGGGCCAAACCTCGTTCACCCGGGTGAAGTCACCCTTGCCGCTGGACTGGTCCCTGGTGACGGTGATGCGCACCTGGGTGGTCGTGACCGGTGCGGTGAACGGCACGCGGAGCTGGACCGCCGCGTTGCCGGTGACGCTGGCCGCCGGCTGCCAGGCCGAGCCGTCCGCTGTGTTCTGGAGGGTATCGACGGTGAAGTCCTGCGGCACACCGTCCACATTGGACAGCAGAGTGATGCCCGGCAGGTTCTCCGCACTCGGTACGGCGATGGTGAGGACGTCCGGGTAGGCGCCGATCGTGTCGTCGTTCCAGAACGTGTCGGTGTTGCCGTCGACGGCGTTGCCCGGGTCGTACGTGCGCGGCTTGCCGTCGTTGCCGTTGTTCGGCGCGTGGAACGAGGACGCGGTGGCGCTCGTGCCGGCCGGCCAGGCCGGCTTGGGTTGCGGTGCCGGGCGGGTCAGTGTCGCCGTGCCGTGGCCGAGCGCGCCCTGCGCCTGGGCGACATCGCCGGTCGTGGCCAGCACGCGTACCGGGCGGACGTCGCGGCTGGACGGGGCGACGACGTAGCGCTGCCACGACGCCGGGCGGGCGTCGGCGGAGGCCGGAATTGCGATCAGGCCGGTGATCAGAACGGCCAGTGCGAGCAGCGGTTTCATGGGCGTCCTCATCGGGGGTAGCCGGTCAGCTCGACCACGCGGGAGTAGTCGCCGCTGTTGGAGGCGGTGACGGTCAGCCGCACCGCGGTGGCAGTCACCGGAGGGAAGGACATACTGATGTGGCCGACCTGGTTGTCGCGGATCTGCCCGACCGTCTGCCACTGTCCGTCGACGAGCACCGACACGTCAGCATCGCGCAGGCCGTAGCGGGTAGCCGGGAACTGGGCCGAGTCGAGGGTGTCGACGTCGACGCGGCCGATCTCGGCCGGGGCAGCCAGGGTCACCTGGACCCAGTCCGGGAACGCGTTGATCGTGTCGTCGTTCCAGCCGTTGCCGCTACCCCACCGGTCGGAGGTCGGGTCGCCGTCGATCACCGACTCGGCCGGGTACCCGCTGTGCGTGGACGAGGCGGTGACCGTTCCGAACCGGGTGGCCGGCTCGACGCGCACCGGCACCTGCGCATGCAGGGACGCTGTAGATACGTTCAGGGTGGCTGTAGACGGAAGCGCGGTGCTATCCGGCGCGGTCACCTTCAGCGGAACGTCGACCGAGCCGTCGCGCCCCACCGTGACCGTGGTCGATGCCGGCGTGACGGCCAGCCCGCCGTCGACCGACGCGGCCACCGCGACCGGACCGGCCGAGCCGCCGAAGCGCCGCACCGTGACCGACGTCGAGACGGTCTGGCCGGGCGCGACCCCCACGGGGGTCGGCGCGGAGAGAGCGAGCGCGCCGGCCGTGCGGACCAGGGACACCGTCGAGCGGACGCTGGGCCGCAGCGTCACCGGTCCGAGCAGCCCGGACGGGCGGGAGTCGCCGTGCGCGTTGGCCAGCGTGTTCGTGACCGTGACGACGACGTCGTTGGCCCCGGCTTGCAGTGCCGAGGTGACGTCGGCCCGGTACGGCGACCACAGCAGCGGGTCGAGCGAATGGCCGTTCACGCTGATCTCGGCCACGTCGCGTACATCGCCCAGATCGAGCGTCCACTGATGGGCGGCGATCTGGTCGGGCGTCAGATTCACAGTACGGCTGTATGTGGCACTGCCGGAGTACGACGGGTTGGTTTCTGTCCAGGAGCCGAGCGGCCCGGTCGTGGTCGACGATCCGAGCTGCCGCGTCCAGTTACCCTCCAGGGCGACCGGGCTGAGCGGATCGGCGACATGGACGGTGCCGGCGTAGTAGCCGCCCGGCCCGGCGGCGACGAGCGGGTAGTCGCCGGGGGCGGTGGCGGATACGTCAGCGGTGGTCGGATTCGTCCCAACGGAGTTCACCGTGATGCCGTCGGCGTCACCGCCGGCGACGAGATGGGACGCAGACGGGATTCCCTTGCCGAACATGACGATCGTGCTCTCGTACGGATCGATCCGCAACGGCATCGTGGTGCTCTGGTGGCCGATCTCGTACTGCGGCGCCGCGCCCGTGCGACCGGTTCGCGGATCCCACAGCTGCGGTGCGCCGGCGACCGGGAAGCTCGCCTGCGTACGCACCGGCGTCGAGCCCTCGTTGTTGATCACGAAGGCGACGTCGTTGCCGCGATAGAGACGCAGTACGCGCACGTTCGGCGCGGCCGGAGAGAGCACGGCCGCGGCCACGCCGGCGTCGTCCGCCGCGGCGCCCAGGCCGCTCGGGTCGGCCAATCGCACGACGCGACCGGTGTGCAGCAGGTCGGCCAGGGCCGACCGCAACGCCCCGTCGTGACCGTCCGTCTCCTCGGTCGGCAAGGTCCCGATCGCCGCCAGGGTGCCGCCGGTGCGGACGAAGTCGGTGAGCGTGCGCACCGTGGCCAGCGAGATCGTCGGCGTCTGCGGCAGCGCAGCGAACCGGTAGCGCTGCGCGCCGACGGCCAGCGTGCCACCCTGCACGCGCGCCTGCGCCCGGACGGCCGGATCACCGGCCAATGCGCCCTCGTCCAGCAGGTCGAAGTCGACCTGCGAGTTCTCCAGGGCATCGTTCGCCGCGGTGAACGATGCGTCGATGCTCGACGCCTGCGGGGTGTGCTGCCAGGTGGCGGCTGCGCTCGTCGGATCGATCAGCGCGGCCTGCGCCCGGGCCTGCCCGGAGGCGATCTGCATCATCCGCCCGGTCCACGCGGTCAGCGGCCCGGCGTCGTGCCACCACGGGTTGTCCTGCTGGAACGGCGGCGGGTACACGATGTTGTCGGGGTCGGTCCACATGGCGTGGTACGTGTCGAGGCTGATGCCGCGCACCGCGAACGCGCCGATGAGCGAGCGCATGAAGTCCGGCGTGATCCACCAGCCCATCGCGCCGAAGTTCTCCAGCAGCACTTGCGACTGACCGTTCTGGTGGGCGACGCTGGCCGGCCAGCGGGGCAGCATCGTCCGACCGCCTTGCGCGTACTGGTCGAACACGACGTCGGTGCCGGGCACCTGCGCCCACTGGTTGTCCTTGAGGATGTCGCCGCTCACGTCGAGTTGCCCGGCCGGGCCGAACTCGTCGTGCAGCGGATTGGAGATGTAGCCGACATCGTGCTGGTCCATCCAGGTCGCCTGCTGGTGGTAGTACGCCTCGGCGAACCGGTCCGAGACGGCGCGCCAGTAGTCGCCGCGCAGCGTGCGTCCGGTCCGGCCCAGGTCGTCGAACACGCCGGTCAGCGCCAGGCCGGGCGAGGTGCCGAGTTGTGCCATCGCGGCGGGCAGCGACGGCGACCAGGGCGTGCCGGTCAGCGTCGGCTCGTCGTCCCAGAAGCCGCGGATGACGTTGCCGAAGTCGGCGCCGAACCGGCGGTAGTACTCACCCGGCACAGCGTCCATGAACCGGGACACGGCCTCGTCGCTCATCAGGTCGAGGTACGTGCCGCCCGACGCGACGGCGGTGAACGTGTCGAGCGTCCACGTCCCGCCCGGCACCTGCCACGTGCCGCCGCCCTTCGTCGCGGCGGCGGTCAAGTCGATCAGCCCGCTGCCGTCGGTGGACGTGGTCGGGCGGGCCGAGGCGCCCACCACGTTCGGCGCCGTGGGGCTCGACGCGAAGTCGTTCAGGGCCGAGTCGTCGTCGAATCCCTGCTGGTACAGGGTGCTGCCGTCCGGAGCGCTGACCTGCAGGTCGTCGTAGGACGAGCTCTGCGTGGCGACCGCGCGTACGCCGACAGTGCCTTTCGCATAGGCCGAATCGGTGACGGTGAGCCGGGACGTGCCGTCGATCGACGTGGTGATCGTGTCGCCGCGCACGTCGATGCGGATCGCGTGCTCGTCGCCGGCGACGAATCCGGGGATGGCCGGCGACGTGGCCAACTGGGTGAACACACCGGCCGCCTGGCGGTACACGAACACCGAGCCGTCCTGGTTGGTGTCGACCAGGTAGCCGTTCTGCTCGTCCTGCCCCCGTACCACGATCCCGGCCGCGCCGGATGTGCTGCGCCGATGCGCGGTGACCGTGTAGTCGGTCCAGTCGCTACCTTCGTTGAGGATGCGCACGCCTTGCAGGGAGGCGGCGTCCACGATCAGCCGCCCGTTCTGGACGTCCAGCCCGGACGGGACGAGCGACACGGTGGCCGGCCCGGTGACGGTGCGCTGCTGGCGAGCCAGTGATTGCGCCGCCAGCTCGGGATGCGCTGCGTACACGCGGCCGCCGACGGTGCCACCGTTGACGACGACGTCGGCCGCCCGGCCGGACGGGAAGTAGTCGTCGTTGAACAGCCACATCCGCATGCCGGTGCGCTTCGCCTCGTCCAGGGCGTGGCCCACGACGTCGAACCAGCCGTCGCTGAGGAAGGCCGGCTGCAGGGCCGAGGTCTGGAACGGGAAGATGATCGCGTTGTAGACGCCGCGGGCCCGCAGGTCGGTCAGCTGCTTGTCGATCAGCTCGTCGGTGACCGTGCCGTTCCAGAACCACAGCACGGTAGGGCGATTGTCGTTCGGCGGGCTGGTGAACACCGCCGGGTCGTATCCGCCCGGATCGGCCTGGGCCGGCGCGACCCGCACGACGGACAGGACGGATACTGCGAGCACCGCGGCCAGGGCGGCCGCAGTACGCCGACGCATGGTCACGCCTTCACGGAGAGGTGGGTGTGGCCCGAGCCGACCGTGAATTCATGTCCGCCGAGCACCACCGTCGCGGTCACGTTCACCGGCAGGGACACGTCGATCGCGAAGACGCCGCCCGCGTGGTGCCAGTCGACGCTGACCGATCCGCGCTCGGTCCACTCCGAGCCGCTGGCCCGGGTCAGGCCGCTGGTGGGCGGCGCGATGCGCAGGCTGGCCGCACCGGGCGCCGCGACGGTAACCCCGAGTAGCGACTGCTGGATGCCGACGATGCCGGCCGAGCCCCAGCCGTGCGAGAAGCTGTCGTTCGCGCTCTGGCTGACCGCCGTGCCGGTGCAACTGGGCACCGAACA
Source organism: Jatrophihabitantaceae bacterium (assembly GCA_036558905.1). Classification (GTDB taxonomy): domain Bacteria; phylum Actinomycetota; class Actinomycetes; order Mycobacteriales; family Jatrophihabitantaceae; genus DASXRA01. The sequence goes on from DATBER010000111.1 coordinate 16,731, forward strand.
GCCCGGCGTCCATTGCTCCCACATGAAGGTGCCGCCCTCGGCCAGCACCTGCGCCGGGCCGTCGTGGTTCGGGTCGGTGAGCAGGCGGACCAGCGCCGCCGTCTGGCCTGTGCGGCCGAGCGCGTCCTCCAGTTGGCGCAGGTCCATCGGGCCCTGCTTCATGCCGGCGGCAGAGATGGCAGCACCCAGTGCCGCGTAGTCACTCGACGGCGCGATGCCGTAGTCGACGGCGTAGGTCTGCGCGTGTTGCGAGTAGTTCGCGATCGGCGCCAGCGAGGTGGCATCCAGCCCGTCGGAGTACAGCCCGGTTGTAGAGTTGCGCAGGGCCGAACGCACCGCAGCCGCGAGCGTATCGGCGTGCTGCCCGTACCTGGAGGTGTCCTGGCCGAGGGCTGCGCCGGCGTCTGCGACCGCGCGGTTCGCGCCGACGGCGAGGGCGTTCACCACCAGCTCGGCGCCGTTGCCGTCGACGACGGTGTCGTACCGCATCGGGGCCGGCCAGTCGATGATGCCGTGCGAGTAGGCACCGCTGCCGCCCGGCAGCTGATACACCAGGCCGGTCTGGTTCACCGCGGCATTGACGTAGTCGGCGACGTTGCGCATCGCCGGCAGAGCCTGGGCGAGCAGTGCCGAGTCACCGGTCTGGCGGTAGTACTCCATCACCCACTCCGGGAACATCTCGCTGTAGTCGGGGATGTCGCGCTTGGCATCGCCGTTCGGATAGACGGCGTTCATGGCCCCGTTGCTCCAGTACCGCTGCTGCGAGCCGATGAAGTCGACGATCGCCTGGCGGGTCAGCAGCCGCTCGTCGAGCGACGACATCGTGGCGAACGACTCGTCGACCGAGTCACCGAGGAACTGGCCCTTCTCCCGCGTCGGCGTGTCGAGGAAGGTGTCCTGGGCCGACTGCAAGGCCGAGTGCTGCATCAGGTCGAACACCGCGTCCAGCGTGGAGTTGTCGCTCCGGAACGTAGCCGGCTGGCCAACGCCGGTGTTCTGCACGACCGCGGAGATGTCGTCGCGGGTCAGCGTCTCGCCCGGGTCGCTGATCTCCAGGTACCGCCAGCCCCAGTAGGTGAACGGCTGTGCGGTCTGCGCACCGTCGCGCTCGGTGTAGAAGAAGCGCATGTTGCTGCCCTGGGTGTCGAGCTTGGACGTCCCGGCGCGGGAGTTCTCCACCCACACGCCTACCTCGTGCGCGCGGGCGAGCGGCCCGTCAAGCGTGGCGGTCGTGCCGTCGATCGCGGCGACCGTGTGCGTCTCGGGGTGCCCGGCGCCGTACCCGTCGGCCGGGGCGTCGACCGTGATGCGGTCGCCCACGTGCAGGTTGCCGACCGAGGCGAGCGGCACCGTAGTCGCACCCGCGGCAACGGCCGAGGCGGTCGTGGTGTTCGCCTCGCGGTAGCTCGTGGTGAGCGTCAGCGCCCGGCCGGCAACGCCGTCGGCCAGCCGCAGCGACGGCACCGCCGCGTTCACCGCACCGAAGTCGGCGAACACCGTGCCGTCGGGCAGGCGCAGCACGCTGACCGGGTGGATCACCTGCGTGGCGAGATGCGCCTGCTCGGCCACCAGGTGGGTGAACGTGCAGGGCGACGAGCCGCCCTTGTAGCTCGCGCAGCTCGCCGCCGCCGGACGGGGATGCGGTCCGATGACGGCGGGCGACGCCCAGGTCGAGTCGTCGTAGCCGGGGGTGTCCCAGCCGGTGAGCGCCGCGCGGGCGTCGACGTACTCGACCCGATCGCCCGCGTCGCTGTTGCGGTAGGTCAGCGTGGTGGTCTGTTCGGCGGCGTCCTCGGTCACCTTCCACGAGCCGTCCGAGACGAGCATGTCCGTGGTGCCGTCGGCGTGATCGACGACGACCTTGACGAGCAGCCCGGACGGACCCTCCGGCGCGACCGGCCCGTTGGCCCGGCCCTGGCAGGTGCAGGTCCAGTAGTGGTACAACACGCCGACGGTAAGCGGCTGGCCCGCGTTCGCCAATGCGGTCAGGTCGGAGACGTCGTAGTAGCCCTCGCCGGGATAGCCGGGCGAGGAGGTCTTGTCGACGGTGCGACCGTCGACCTGCAACTCCCAGTCGCCCATCGCAGCCACGTACGCGCGGGCGCGCACCACCGGGCTGCCGGCCGGGACGTCGAGCGTCCGGCGGGCCAGCGTGTAGTCGTTGCTGGCGTCGTTGCCCGAGGTGGTGCGCCGGATCCACTGCGCGCCCGACCAGTCGCCGTCACCCAGTCCGGTGTCGAAACGTCCAGTGGCGTAAGGGGATTCCTGGCCGTCACGGTCCCAGGTGCGCACCGCCCACACGTAGGTGGTGCCCGGTTGCAGGGCCGGACCGGTGTAGCTCACCCAGGACTGCGCGGACGACGCGACCCGGCCGGAGTCCCACACCGTCGCGCCACCCGGCGTGCTCACCCGCAGCTGGTACGCGCTCTGGGCCTCGTCGGGGTCGATGTCCTGCGGCAGCCAACTGAACTGCGGAGTGCCCTGCACGGCAAGCGGATTCTGCTGCCCACTCACCTCCAGGCCGGCCGGCGCGCCCGGCGGGTGGTCGTGGCTGCCGGGTGCCGCGATGGCGGCCGGGGCGAGCGTCACCACGGCCAAGGCGGTGACGAGCCCGGCGCCGAGCCGGCGCTTCGTGAACTTGGTCATGACGCTCCTTGCCGGTTACGGGGTGAGCTCGGCGACGCGGGTGAAGTCGCCGTTCTGGGTTTGGTCAGCGCTGACGACGACCCGGACCTGGCTGGTCGTCACCGCGGCCGGAAAGGCGATCCACCGGTACAGCGCGTCGTTGGCGGTTACGGTGGCCTGGGTCGTCCACTGGCTGCCGTCCCAGGTCTGCACGGTGAAGTCGGTCGGCACGCCGTCGACGATCGAGGCGAAGCCGACGCCGGTGAGCGTGACCGGCGACGGTGCCGTAACGGTCAGCGTGTCCGGGAAGGCGCCCGACGTGTCGTCGTTCCAGAACGTCGCCAGGTCGCCGTCGATCGTGTTGCCCGGTTCGTACGTGCGGGTCTGGCCGTCGAAGACGTTCGGCGCGTGGAAACTCGACGCGGCCGCGGTGGCACCGGCCGGCCAGTCGCCGAAGGTGAGCAGTTGCGCATTCGTCGATGCTCTCTCTCCGCCGGCGATCGCGGTCAACGGGACCGTAACCGGACCGCCGGTCACCGATGCTGGGGCGTGCACGGTGACATCGACCACCGTGTCGGTCGGCCCGCTGCGCGGATCGAGAGTGAACGGTGCCGGGTCAGCGGTCCAGCCGGCTGGGCCCGACGCGGTGACCGTACCCTGCAGTACGGTGTCGCCGGTGGCGCTGACCGTGACGGGCACCGTCACGGTGTGGCCGGCCCGGACGGGTGTGTCGGCCGCCGACGTCACGGCCAGGCCGAGCGTGGTCGGCACGCTGCCTACAGCTCGGCTGAGAATCGAGGTGTGCGCCGGGGCGCCGCTCAGCACCACGTAGTCGCCGTCCAGGTGCGCACCGTAGGCCAGTCCGGACTGACCGTTCCAGGCCAGGTGCCCGTCGACCCACACCTGCGAGCGCGCCCCGTACGTCGGCACGCGGACCTGGTCGACGGCACCGGCCACGGCGTCGAGCTTCTCGGTGAACGTCCGGTGCACGACGTCGTGCGACCAGGCCAGCGTGATCCGCCCGAGCGGCGTGACCAGGGATCCCTGCGCGGTGGCCAGGTCGCCCGTCTCGGGGGCGACGTCATAGCCTCCCACGACCGACGAGGGCCGGATGCCCAGCACGTAGAACGTCAGCGCCGACGTCGGACCGGTCGACCACCCGTGCGCGCCGCTCATGTACGCCCCGCCGTAGCCGAACTGCCCGTCGGCCAGGTAGCCCTCCCAGAATGTGCTTCCGGTACCCAGCGGCGAGTCGAGCATGTACCCCCACTCGCGCCGGATCAGGTCCAGACCGCCCGTCACGTCGCCTGCAGCGAGGTGGGCCTGCACCTCCATCGAGCCGGGGAAGGTACCGATCTCGCCGTTCTTCTCCGGAGTGGTCGCGCCGTAGGTGTTCCAGTTCTGGCGCAGCGATGCGCTGATGCGGCTCGCCCGATCGGCCGGTGCCAGTCCGTACCAGACGGCCAGCGAGTTGCCGTCCTGCGGATGCAGGCTGCTCGTCGGGTTGTCGCGGTACTGCCCGGCGGCGTCGTCCCAGAGCCGGTCGTTGACGGCGTTCTTCAGCCGGGCTGCGGTTTCGGTCCAGGCCGAGGCGTCGGCACCGTCGCTCTCGACGCCGGCCAGCTCGGTACCGGTCGTCAACGCCTGGTACAGCAGGGCATTCGCCTCGATGTTCTCGCCGCCCTGATCGGACCGGGCCCAGTCGTTGGCGCCGGTGACCGACATCAGCCCGTCGGCGCCGACCTTGGCCAGCGAGTACTCGAGCGCGCGCCGGTAGTTCGCCCACTCGGTGGCCAGCCAGGCACCGTCACGGGAGTACTCGTAGTAGTTCGCGGTTCCGATCAGCGTCCAGAGGTGGTAGGTGTCCGAGCCGTAGAAGTTGACCTCCGGACCGGCGAAGGGCAGCTCACCGCTCGCCCGCTGGTGCTGGTAGAGCGTGGTCAGCGCGCTCCGTGTCGGCGCCAGGTCGCCGAGCGACGCGTACTCGGTCGGCACCGATACACCCAGGTCACCCGGCCAGACGGTGCGATCGCGCTTGGCGCCGTCCACCAGCACCTCGTCGCCGAGGCCGACCGTGGCGCTGTTGTCCCAGCCGGTGGCCGGCGGTCCCCACACCCGTCCGGTGGTCGGCGCGATCGTATTGGTCTGCACCGTGTAGGCGCCGGCGTACCAGATCCGGTTGAGCAGCGGGTCGCTCGAGTAGAAGTAGTTGGGGTAGTCGCGCGGGTTCGCCATGGTGGGCGTGTACGAGATCGCGAGCGACACCCGGTCGACGGCCACCGTGGCCGTGTCGCCGAACAGGGTCAGGTAGCGGAACCCACCGCGCAGCGAGGCGGCCGGCATCGTCCAGCTCTTGCCGGGCGCGGCGTCGGCGTAGATGGCCCCGTCGCTGCCGCTACCGCCGTTGCTCGCGTCGCTGACCGGGCCGATGTACTGCACCGACTCGCTGAACGCCAGGCCGAGCCGGGCCGTATCGCTCGACGACGGGAAGTGCAGCGTGACGAGCCCACCGACCTCCTCGCCGAAGTCCAGCGTGAGCGACGCGCCGGCACCGATGACGGTGGGCTGGCCGTGCAGCACCGCGGTCGGCGCGGTCACCGATCCGGTCGTGCGCGTCACCCGGACCGGCGCGACCGTCCGTCTGGCCGGGGCGAAGTTGTAGCGATCCCACGGACGCGGGCCTGGCGCCGCGGACGGGCCTGGCGCCGCGGGCGGAGCCGACGTCGCGGACGGCCCCGGCGCCGCGGACGGGCGTGGCGCCGCGGGCGGAGCCGACGTCGCGGGCGGGCCTGGCGCCGCGGGCGGGCCCGGCGTCGCGGACGAGCTCGGCGCCGCGGACGGGCCGGGCGCCGCGGGCGGGCCCGGCGTCGCCGGCGGAGCCGACGTCGAGGACGGGCCTGGCGCCCCGGGCGGGGCCGGTTGCTGCGCCGCGGCGACCGCGGGCGGCGCCGCCAGGACGAGCGCGGCCACCGACAGCAGCCAGGAACACTTTGGGCGTCGCACGGCGCTACCCCCGAACAGGCGTCGAATCGTTTCAAAGCATTGCTACGACGAACCCGCCCAAGGGGCAAGGAACCATGGCAGGCCTGACCGATACCGGCCATCCACGCAGAGTTACCGCACCCACCGCAACCGCCCACTCTCTTGATCAACAGGAGAAGTTGGTCGCTCCAGCGACCACTTTGCGCTGTTGATCAACGACTACGGCTGGCCGTATCCGCTCAGCCGGGCGTGGTGCGCAGATCCGCCAGGTGCTTGGCCGCGAGTCGCCAGGCGGCGTCGTCGCCTCGCGGTTCGTAGCGCTCCAGCGACTGGGTGCGGACGATCAGCGCCCGCATCGCGTCGAGGCCGCCATCGAGCACACCGGCCGCCTGGGCCTGCACGAGCAGGTTGCCCAGCGCCGCCGCCTCGGCCGGCCCCGCGACCACCGGCCGGCCGCAGGCATCGGCGGTGAGCTGGGCGAGCAGCGCGTTGCGCGCCCCGCCGCCGACCAGATGCACGACGTCAGCCGTCGCCCCGGACAGCCGCGTCGCCTCGTCCAACGTCGCGCGGAAGGCCAGGGCCAGGCTGTCGACGATGCAGCGGACGAACTCCGACGGCGTCCGCGGCACGGGCTGGCCGGTACGGACACAGTGGTCGGCGATGCGCGCCGGCATGTCGCCCGGCGGTGCGAAGGCGGGATCGTCGACGTCGATGATCGACCGGAACGGCGACTGGTCAGCGGCGGAGCTCAGCCAAGCTGTACGATCGGCCTCCGTCCCGTCCCAGGTCCGCTCGCACTCCTGCAGCAGCCACAGGCCCATCACGTTGCGCAGGTAGCGGATCGTGCCGTCCACCCCGGCCTCGTTGGTGAAGTTGGCCTGACGGCTGGCCTCGGTGAGCACGGGCTCGCGCAGCTCGACGCCGACCAGCGCCCAGGTGCCGCACGAGATGTAGGCGAACCGGTCCGTCGTCGCCGGAACGCCCACCACGGCCGAGGCGGTGTCGTGCGATCCCACCGCGACCACGGGAACCCCGCCCAGCTCGCCGGCCGGGCCGAGCACGTCGCCCGGCCGGCGCAGCGGCGGCAGCAGGCTCGGGTCGAGGCCCATCCGGCCGGCCAGCTCGGTCGCCCACTCGCCGGTGCGGACGTCGAGCAACTGGGTGGTCGACGCGTTGGTGAACTCGGCGCCGACCCGGCCGGTCAGCCAGTACCCGAGCAGGTCCGGAATGAGCAACAGGCAGCACGCGCTCGTGGCCCGACGGTCGGCGGCCAACTGGATCAGCGTGTTGATCGGCATGAGCTGGATGCCGGTCGTCGCGTACAGGTCGGCGGCCGGCACCCGGGCGAGCACCCGCTCGACCGCGCCGGCCGTGCGTGCGTCGCGGTAGTGCACCGGATTGCCCATCAACGCGCCGGCGTCGTCGAGCAGTCCGTAGTCGACCGCCCACGAGTCGACGCCGATGCTGGTCAGTTCGGCGCGGTCGGCCGCTCGGCGCAGGCCGAGCAGCGTCTCGCGGTACAGGCCGAGGATGTCCCAGTGCAGCGTGCCGCGCACGGTCACCGGCTGGTTGGCGAACCGGTGCACCTCCTCGACATCGAGAGTGTCCGGTCCGACGCGGCCGAGCAGGACCCGGCCCGACGACGCCCCGAGGTCGACCGCGGCGAACGCGCGTACGTCCCCGCTCACAGGGCTCCGACCCGCACCGCCCACACGACGGCCTGCACCGGGGTGTCGACCCCGATGCGATCGCACAACGCCCGCAGCCGCCGGCGCACGGTTCGCTCGCTCAGGTTCAGGCGCCGAGCGATGGCATCCATCACCAGCCCGTCGGCGACCAGGCTGAGCAACCGGACCTCCTCGTCGTCCAGGGGGATGGTCATGACGCTCACACCCGATCGCCTCCTAGCGTAAGAACGCCGCCGCTACTCCGGCGTCCACCGGAATATGCAGCCCAGTTGTATGGGAGAGGTCGCCGCTGACCAGAGCGAATACTGCATTGGCTACGTGCTCGGGTAGCACCTCGAGCTTGAGCAACGTGCGCTGGGCGTAGAAGGCGCCGAGTTCCTCCTCGGGCACTCCGTACACCGCTGCCCGTTGCGCGCCCCATCCGCCGGCGAAGATGCCCGAACCGCGGACGACGCCGTCCGGGTTGACGCCGTTGACGCGGATGCCGTCGCCGCCGAGTTCGGCTGCGAGCAGCCGGACCTGGTGGGCCTGGTCGGCCTTGGCCGACCCGTAGGCCACGTTGTTCGGCCCGGCGAACAGGCTGTTCTTGCTGGCAATGTAGACGATGTCGCCGCCGTTGCCCTGGGCGCGCATCGCCCGGGCGGCCTCGCGCGACACCAGGAACGAGCCCCGGGCCATGACGTCGTGCTGTATGTCCCAGTCCTGGGTGGTCGTCTCGGCCAGCGGCTTGGAGATGGACAGCCCGGCGTTGTTCACCACCAGGTCGACTCCGCCGTAGACCAGCGCCGCCTCGGCGAACGCCGCTGCGATGTCGGCCTCGGACGTGACGTCGGCCGCTACCGATCGGGCGACGTCGGCCGAACCGATCTCGCCGGCCACGGCGGCCGCCGAGTCGGCGTCGCGGTCGGCCACCACCACGCAGGCGCCCTCGGCCGCCAGCCGGTGGGCGATAGCCCGTCCGATACCCGATCCGCCGCCAGTGACCAGTGCGACCCGGGTGGCGAGCGGTTTGGGTTTGGGCATCCGCTGCAGCTTGGCCTCTTCGAGCGCCCAGTACTCGATGCGGAACTTCTCCGACTCGTCGATCGGCGTGTACGTCGAGATCGCCTCGGCACCGCGCATCACGTTGATGGCGTTGACGTAGAACTCGCCGGCCACCCGCGCGGTCTGCGCATCACGGCCGAAGCTGAACAGGCCCACGCCCGGCACCAGCACGATCGCCGGATCAGCCCCGCGCATCGCCGGTGAATCGGGAGTCGCGTACTTCTCGTAGTAGGCGCGATAGTCGTCGCGGTAGGAGGTGTGCAGCTCGCGCAGCCGGTCCAGGACCGTGTCGAGCGGGTCGTCGGGCGCCGTGTCGAGCACGAGCGGGCGCACCTTGGTCCGCAGGAAGTGGTCCGGGCACGACGTGCCGAGCGCGGCCAGTCGCGGATGCTCAGCCCGGCTGAGGAAATCGAGCACCACCTCGTCGTCGCGGAAGTGGCCGACCTGGCGCTGATCGGTCGACGCCAGCCCGCGGATGACCGGGGCCAGCGCGGCCGCCCGAGCCCGTCGCTCGGCGTCCGGCAGCGGCGTCACCGCAACCGGGCCGAACGGCTCGGCCTTTCCCCGTGCGGCGATGAAGGCTTCGGCCTCGCGGATGATCTCCAGGCTGCGCGCTTCGCACTCCGCGCTGGTCACACCCCAGGCGGTGATGCCGTGTCCGCCGAGGATCACCCCGATGGCCTGCGGGTTGGCCGACGCGATGGCCGCGATGTCCAGTCCGAGCTGGAAACCGGGACGCCGCCAGGGCACCCACAGCACCCGCTCGCCGAAGCACTCACGGGTCAGCCGCTCGCCGTCGGCCGCCGTCGCGAAGGCGATGCCCGAGTCGGGATGCAGGTGGTCGACGTGCTTCGCCTCGACCAGGCCGTGCATGGCTGTGTCGATCGACGGCGCCGCGCCGCCCTTGCCGTGCAGGCAGTAGTCGAAGGCAGCGACCATCTCGTCCTCGCGCTCGACACCGGGGTAGACGTCTTGCAGTGCGCGCAGCCGGTCCAGCCGCAGAACGGCCAACCCAGTTGGCTGCAGCGTGCCGAGATCGCCGCCGGAACCCTTCACCCAGAGCAGCTCGACGTCCTGCCCGGTGACCGGGTCGCGCTCCAGGCCCTTGGCCGAGGCGTTGCCACCGGCATAGTTCGTGTTGCGCGGATCGGCCCCGAGACGGTGCGAGCGCTCGATCAGCTCGTCGGCTTCGCGGCTCATGCGCCCCACCCCGCCTGGACGCCGCCGACTCGTTCGGTGACGATGCGTTCGGCGTAGCCGGAGCGGGCGTAGGCGCCCATCGGGTTCGGGTCGAGTCCTTGTTCGGTGCGCAGGTCGGCGAGCAGGGGCCGCACGTCGGTGTTGTAGGCGTCCATCAGCACGGCGTTGGCGCCGAGCACATCACCCGCGTTCTGGGCCGCCTCAAGGGCGGGCAGGTCGACCAGCATCGCCTTGGCCGTGGCTTCTTGCACGTTCATCACCGACCGGATTTGCGCCGGGATCTTCGGCTCGATGTTGTGGCACTGATCCAGCATGAACGCAATCCCCACCTGCGGGTCGAACCCGCCACCGACGCGCACCTCGTGCAGGATCCGGAACAACTGAAACGGATCCGCCGCGCCCACCATCAGATCGTCATCGGCGTAGAAGCGCGAATTGAAATCGAACGCCCCCAGCTTCTGCTCGCGCAGCAACATCGCCACGATGAACTCGATATTGGTCCCCGGAGCGTGATGCCCGGTATCCACACACACCTTCGCCCGCTCACCCAACCGCACACAATGCACGAACGAGGTGCCCCAGTCCGGCACATCGGTGCTGTAGAACGCCGGCTCGAACAGCTTGTACTCCAGGATCAACCGCTGGCTCTCACCCAGCCGCTCATACACCGCGGCCAACGCCTCGCCCAACCGGTCCTGCCGGGCCCGGATCGAGTCCTGCCCCGGATAATTCGTGCCGTCGCTGAACCAGAGCTTGAGGTCACGCGAGCCGGTGGCGTCCATGATGTCGACACACTCGAACAAGTGCGCCAATGCCTTCTTCCGCACCCCTGCGTCCGGGTTGGTGACACTGCCCAGCATGTAGTCGTTGTCTTGAAAAACATTCGCGTTGATCGTGCCCAGCCGCACCCCCCGATCAGCGGCATGCGCGGCCAGCACCCCGAAGTCCTCCACCCGATCCCACGGGATATGCAACGCCACACTCGGCGCCACCCCCGTGTACCGGTGCACCTGCGCGGCATCATCGATCTTCTCGAACGGATCCCGCGGCACCCCCGCCTGCGGGAACACCTTGAACCGCGTCCCCGAATTCCCGAACGCCCACGAAGGCAACTCGATCGCCTGATTACGCAGCACGTCTGTAGATGTCATGGGCGCACCTCCACCAGTTCGGCGCCGACCAGATCGGCCAGCGCCCGCAGCTCACCGAGCAGATGCCCGGTGCCGAGCGCCCAGTGATGGGATATGCCGGTGCCGCTCCAGGCGTCGCACCACTCGCCCGGATCGCAGCCGAAGTCGACGCGCGAGGTGGTGTTGCCGATCTGCAGCAGCGGTCCCGGCACGACGGTGCCCTCCGAGGCGACGAACCGGTACGTGCCGTCACGTTGCTGGGCGATGCCGAACGCGGTGACCGGGCCGTGGCGTACGTCGAACTCCACCGACACTCCCCAGCCGCGCTTGCCGTGGTAGACGCCGAGGCCACGCAGCAGCGGGCGGCCGTCGCTGATCGCCAGATGGGCCGGCCCGTCGTGGCCCATCTCGACCACGTCGTCGCGGAAGTTCAGCGCCTGGAACTCGGTGAACGACCCGCCGCCGCCGAGCCGGTCGACGATCAGCATCGCCAGCGACGTGCGCAGCTCGTATTCCCCCGCGGCCGGGATGCCCCGGGCGGTCAGTAGCGAGGCGCCGAGGATCATGCCGGCGCCCAGGCGTTCGTGCTGCTCACCCTCGAGGCCGCGGTGATAGTAGGCCAGGCTGTCCAGCCCGAAGTCGGCAACCAGGCGGTCCAGGCCCACCGACACGCGGGCCGCCCAGCGGAAGTCCTCGTCCTCGACAGTCGGGTCGAGCTCGAACACCTGGGCGGCCAAGGCGATCCGGTCCTCGACCTCGGCGGAGGTGACGTCGTTGACGCGCACCCTCAGGTCGTCGAACTCCAGCACCTCGACGTGCCCGCCGAAGTTGACCGGCACCAGGGTCAGGTCGGTCGAGACATCCAGCATGCCTGGATAAAGGTGGCCCATGAGCCCGTGCCGGCCGTTCCGCAACGCGCCGCGAACGCCGGCCGCGCGCACCCAGCGGCTGATCTTCGTCCAGGCCCGCTCGTCCTCGAGGTAGCCCGACACCGATCGGAACGGGATGCCGGCCCGCAGGAACGTGTTGGCCATCTCGGGCAACGGGCAGGCGCCGCAGTAGGCCAGCCACTGGCCGGTATCGAACGTCGCGTGGTCCATCGCCTCGGTGGGCTGCAGGTTGATCAGCAGCACCGGCGCGCCGGACCGCTGGGCGATCGGCAGCAGCATCGACGCTGTCATGTACGTGGTCAGGAAGCCGACGATCAGGTCGCACCCGGCCTCGCGCAGCTTCTCGGCGGCCGCCGCCCCTTCCGGCGCGTCGGAGATGAAGCCGACGTCGACGACGTCGCAGTCCAGCTCGCGCATCCGCTCCGACACCCGGGCGGCCGAACGCCGCAGCGTCGGCAGCAGATCCGGGAACTGCGGCCAGTACGCCCCGAGGCCGCCGGCCACCAATCCCACCTTCGTGCGTCGCGCGACGATCCGCTCGATGCCCACAGCCGTCGCGGTCATTTCCGTACTCCCTCCGGGGCCTGTTGACGAGCCCCATGCTCTGCTGCGCGGCGGTCAGGCACGCGATCTCCTTCGTTGTCGTCCTCGTCCAGAGCGCTGCTATGGCCTCCTCCTCCGCCCCGGATCTCGCGCACCTGACCGCCGCTCGCGACGAGCGGGGGCTCGTCGACAGGCCCTAGATGAAAGATCTCTTCGAGCAGCAGCAGTCCCTCGTCGGGTGGTCGGCCGTCCAGCCCGACGAAGAACCGTGCCATCTCGGCCTGCCACCTCCGGTTGACGTCGGTGGCAGCCATTGCCCGTTGTGCCGCGTCCAGGTCGTCAGACTCGACGTACCCGACGAGCAGGCCGTCGTCCCGGACGAACAGCGAGTAGTTGCGCCAGCCGGTGTCGCTCAACGCTGCGCGCATCTCCGGCCAGACGTCGGCGTGGCGCGCTCTGTACTCCGGCAACAGTTCCGGGCGAACCTGCAGCAGGAAGCAGTAGCGCGCCACTCCGATGTCCCCTTAGAAGTTGAACTGGTCGACGTTGGACGAGTCGAAGACGGTGGGCGGCCCGAGCACCACCGACGGGCCGGTCGGCGCGGCGGCCGGTAGCACCGTGTACTCGCCGAGCTTGCCCGCCTTGAACTTGGTGCCCGGCGTCAGGCTGGCGCTGCCGGAAGCGAGCGCCGCCGCCGCGTATCCGGCCAGGTAGCCCAGGTTGTTCGGGTTCCACAGCTCGAACGCCTTGACCGTGCCGTCGTGGATGTACGGCTTCATCTGCGACGGCAGGCCGAGGCCGGTCAGCGTCACCTTCTTGGCGATGTCCTTGTGCGTGGACAGGTACTGCGCCGCCGTCGAGATGCCCACCGTCGTCGGCGAAATGATGCCCTTCAGGTTCGGGTAGGCCGACAGCAGACCCTGCAGCACGGTGAGCGAGGTCGCCGGGTCGTCGTTGCCGTAGACCGTCTTGACCAGGTGCATGTTCGGGTAGTTCTTGAGCTGTTCCTTCATGTACCCGATCCACGAGTTCTGGTTCGTGGCGGTGGCCGCCGCCGACAGGATCGCGATGTCGCCGGCGCTGCCGATCTGCTTGGCCAGCAAGTCGACCTCGGACGTGCCGATCTGCTTCGTGTCCGCCTGGTTGATGAACAGGTGGTTCGGGCACTGGACGTCCGAGTCGAACGACACGATCTTGATGCCGGCGTTGTAGGCCTGGCCGAGGGACGGGCACAGTGAGCTCGGGTCGTTGCCGGCGATGACGATCGCGTCGGCGTGAGCCTGGATGGCCGCCTGGATCGAGGGAATCTGCGCCGCCGCGGTGTCAGCCGTGCCACTGCTGACGACGACCTTGCCGCCCAGCTCGGACAGCGCCGTCTTGCCGCCGTTGTCGGCGATCACCTCGTAGGGGTTCTGCGTGTCCTTCGGGATGAAGTAGACGGTCAGCCCCTTCTTGACGCCGGTCGCGGTCGGCGAACCGGTGTCCGAGCTCTTCTTGGTGGTCGAGCTGCACGCCGCCGTCAGGCCGACAGTGAGCGCCGTCGCGAGTACAGCCACCCTGCGGAGTTGCACCATTGCTGATCCCTTTCTAGGTGTACGCCGGGACGCGGCGTCGGGTTACGCCGGGACGCGGCGTCTCGTTCGAGCGCGGATGCGGCGGATGGCCTCGCCGCCATTGGGCACGATCACGCTGACCAGCAGCAGGCCGCCGAGCACGATGTTCTGCACCTGCGGGTCGACGTGCATCTGCGTCAGCGCCTGTTGCAGGCAGCCGACGATGATCACCGACAGGACGACGCCGACGATGCTGCCCCGCCCGCCGAAGATCGACACGCCGCCGAGCAGCACGATGGCCACCACGTTCAGCTCGAGCCCGGTGCCGGCGTCGAAGCGGGCTGACGCGTTCTTGAGGGTGAACAGGATGCCGGCCAGGGCGCACACCACGCCGCTCAGGACGTACAGCCAGAACTTGATCCGGCCGACCCGGATGCCGGCGAAGTGGGCTGCCTCGGACTGCAGGCCGATCGCGAAGATGGCCCGGCCCAGCGGCGTCGCGTGCAGCACGATCGCGCACACCACGGCCAGCCCGAGGAAGATCGCGATCGAGTACGACAACTGGGTGCCCTGGATGGGCGTGACGCCGATCTTGGTCAGTGACAGCGGGTACCCGCCGACCGTGCTGTTGCCGAGGATGACCTCGGCCAGGCCGCGGAACAGGGTCAACGTGCCGATCGTCACCGCGATCGAGGGCAGGCCGAGCCGGGTGATCAGCGCGCCGTTGAGGGCACCGCCGACGGCCCCGACCACCAGGGCCGCCAGCATCGCCAGGTAGATGTTCCAGTGGTGCTCGAACAGGTAACCCATGATCGAGCCGGCCAGCCCGAGCATCGAGGCCACCGACAGGTCGATCTCGCCGGTCATGACGATCAGCGTCAGGGGCAACGCCATGATCGCGATCTCGCCCATGTTCAGGCCGATGTAGAACATCGTCGACTGGGTGAAGAAGTCGCTCGACTGGGTACCGGCGAAGATCAGCGTGGCGATCAGCACGATCACCAGCCCGCTGTCCCAGCGCAGCGCCGCCCGCCAGGGCAGTTCCCGACGCGGCGTGTCGACCGAGGTGACGGCCGGCGGGGCCGTCTGCGTATCAGACATCACGGTGCGCCCCCTCCGCCGTCTGCATTCGTCGAGCCACCCGCAAGCCGACCCAGCGGTCGAACGCGATCGCGGCCAGCAGCAGCGCGCCGGCCACCGCCTGGTTCCAGAACGACGAGATCCGCGACGCGACCAGCGCCTGGTTGATGGTGTTCAGCAGCAGCGCCCCGAGCGCGGCCCCGAACACCGTGCCGCTGCCGCCGAAGATCGCCACACCGCCGACCACGACGGCCGCGATCACGCTCAGCTCGTAGCCGGTGCCGCCGGTCGCGTCGACGGTGGCGAACTCGGCCAGGAACAGCGCGCCGCCCAACCCGGCCAGCGCGCCGCTGATGGTGAACGCGCTGACGATGCGCCGTCCGGCCGGAACGCCGGCCAGCGCCGCCGCCTCGGGGTTGGAGCCGATCGCGTAGAGGTCGCGCGCCGAGCGGAAAGTGCGCATCGCGTAACCGACGATCACCACGACGAGCGCAACGATGATGGCCAGCCACGGGATGCCCAGCACCGTCTTGTAACCGACCTCGGTGAACGGCTTGGGCACGTTGACCGGGTCGATGCGTTTGCCGTTGACGATGCGCGCGTCGATACCCCGGACGATGTACAGCGACGCCAACGTGACGACCAGGCTGGGCACGCGGGCGATCGTGGTGATCAGGCCGTTGATGACGCCGACCACGGCGCCGATCAGCGTGCCCAGCACGAAGCCGACGACCGCCGGCGTGCCGGGATGCTTGACGAACACGTCGCCCACCACGTACGCCGACAACCCGACGACCGACCCCACGGACAGGTCGACGTTGCGGGTGACGATCACCAGCGTCTCGCCGACGGCCAGCAGCGCGATCAGCGACGCCCCGGTGAGCAACTGCTGCACGCTGTGCGCCTCGGCGAAGGCGTGGTTGTTGATCGTGGTGGCGACGAACACGACGACGATGGCCACGACGATGCCGAGCTCGCGGGCCCGCAACAGCCCCTCGGCCCGGAACATGCGCCGGACGAGCGGCGCGGTGATGACCGTCATGGCGCGACCCCCGCGGCCTGGCCGGTGGCGGCTCGCATGACCGAGTCCTCGGTCGCCTCTGCCCGGGACAGCTCGGCGACGAGCTTGCCCTCGCGCAGCACGAGCACCCGGTCGGCCATGCCCAGCACCTCGGGTAGCTCGGACGAGATCATCAGCACGGCCACTCCGTCGGCGACCAGCCGGTCGAGCAGGCGGTGCACCTCGGCCTTGGTGCCGACATCGATGCCGCGGGTGGGCTCGTCGATGATCAGCACGGACGGCTTGCGGGCCAGCCACTTGGCCAGCACGACCTTCTGCTGGTTGCCGCCCGACAGCGTCGACACCGTGCTGCTCATCCGCCCGTAGCGCAGCTGCAGCCGCCCGGCCCAGTCGTTGGCCAGCCGCCGCTCGGACGAGCGCCGGATCAGTCCGGCCCGGCTCAGCCGCGACAGCGACGGCAACGCGACGTTGTGGTCGATGCTCATGTCCATGACCAGGCCCTGCTGGCGTCGGTCCTCGGGCACGAAGGCCACCCCGGCGGCCATCGCGGCCCGCGGCGATCCGTTGGGCAGCGCCTTGCCGTCGACGTGCACCTCGCCGGTGTCGCGGCGGTCGATGCCGAAGGCGGCGCGGGCCACCTCGGTGCGCCCGGCGCCGACCAGCCCGGCCAGCGCGACGATCTCGCCGCGCCGTACCGAGAACGACACATCGTCGAAAACGCCCTCCCGGCCAAGGTGACTGACCTCCAGCGCGACATCGGCCGGTGCCGTCGGCGACTTGGGGAACAGCTCGTCCAGGTCGCGGCCGACCATCGCCCGGATGATGTCGTCGACGGTCAGCTCGTCGATGGGCGCCGTCCGCACGAACTTGCCGTCGCGCATGACGGTCACGCGCTGGCAGATCGCGAACACCTCTTCGAGGCGATGCGAGATGAACAGGACGGCGGCGCCGTGGCTGCGCAGCGCGCGGATGACGTCGAACAACCGGGCCACCTCGACCGTGGTCAGTGCCGCGGTCGGCTCGTCCATAACGATCACGTTGGCGTTGAACGAGATGGCCTTGGCGATCTCGACGATCTGCTGGTCGGCCACCGACAGCCCGCGGGCCGGGCGGCCCGGATCGAGCTGCACGCCGAGCCGGCCGAATGCCTCGATCGCCGCACGCCGCATCTGCCCCTTGTCGATGCGCCGGCCGCTCTTGCGGGGCTGGCGGCCGACGAAGATGTTCTCGGCGACGGTCAGGTCCGGGAACAGCGTCGGCTCCTGGTAGATGATCGAGACGCCGGCCGCGCGCGACTCGGCCGGCCCGGTGAACGACACCGGCTCGCCGCCCAGCACCAGCCGGCCGGTGTCGGCCTGGTGCACGCCGGCCAGGATCTTCACGAGCGTCGACTTGCCGGCGCCGTTCTCACCCAGCAGCGCGTGCACCTCGCCCGGATAGAGCGTGACCGACCCGTCCAGGAGCGCTCGCACCGAACCGAAGCTCTTGGTGGCTTGCTCAAGGACAAGGCGCGGCTCAGCGAGCTCGTGAACAGCTGGCACCTGCGGCCCCCAGGGAGGTCGGACTGTGAAACCTTTCACGTGACCGGGAACGCTAGACCTGAGCGCCAATGCGCGTCAAGGCTTGGTTTCCCTCCTGTTTCAAACGATGTCCTGAGTCGGCCGTCGTTCATGGAGTGCGCGACACGAGCCGGTTGCGCGCTATACAGTCCGGAGTGCGTGACACGATTCAATAAAGTCGGTCACCGCTGAGGGAGGAGGACCCGTGACAGCATCGGTCAGCGTCACGGACGTCGCGGCGCACGCGGGCGTGTCGCTCGGCACGGTGTCCAACGTGCTCAACCGGCCCGACCGCGTCTCGGCGGCCACCCGCGAGCGCGTACTGCGCGCCATCGACGAGCTGGGCTTCGTGCGCAACGAGGCGGCCCGCCAGCTGCGGGCCGGGCGCAGCCGCACCATCGGGCTGATCGTGCTGGACGTTGGCAACCCGTTCTTCACCGACATCGCGGCCGGCGTCGAGGAGGCGGCCGCCGACGCCGGGCTGTCGGTGGTGCTGTGCAACAGCGGCGAGAACTCCGGGCGCGAGCAGCACTACCTGGGCGTGTTGGAGGAACAGCGGGCGTACGGGATCCTGGTCAGCCCGGTGACCGGCCGCAACACGCGACTGGAGGCGATCCGCCGGCGCGGCATCCCGGTCGTGCTGGTCGACCGGGGTTCGAGCCGCCGGCAGTGCTCGGTCTCGGTGGACGACGTGGTCGGCGGCGAGCTGGCGGTGAACCACCTGCTCGAGCAGGGGCATCAGCGCATCGCGTTCGTGGGCGGGCCGATGGCGATCAAGCAGGTGTCCGACCGGTTGGCCGGCGCCCGGCAGGCGTTGCGCGCAGCCAGGTTGCCCGAGAGCCGGATGAGCGTGGTGGAGACGCCGGCCCTCAAGGTCAGCTACGGACGGGCGGCCGGCGCGCACATCGCGGAGATGCCGGCCCGCATGCGTCCGACCGCGGCCTTCTGCGCCAACGACCTGCTGGCCCTCGGCGTGCTGCAGGAGATGACCCGGCGCCGGGTGGCCGTGCCGGGTGAGCTGGCCATCGTCGGCTACGACGACATCGAGTTCGCTGCGGCGGCCGCCGTGCCGTTGACGTCGGTCAAGCAGCCCCGCCGCCAGCTCGGCTCGGCGGCGGCGACGCTTCTGATCGAGGAGGCCGACCAGGCCGACACCCACCAGCATCGGCAAGTCGTGTTCGAACCGGACCTGGTGATCCGGGAGTCGACGAAGCCCTGACCGGTGCGCCCCCGCCGGTTTTGGTCACCAGGCCGGATATACGAGACCTGGTGACCAAAACCGGGTAAGGGGGCGGATCAGGCGGCGGAGGCCAGCTGGCGGGCCACCGGTACGGCACGGCGTGATCCCAGCCGTCGCGCGGCGTGCCCGCCTGTACGAGCCGCCCTGCGCGTTCACCAGAACCAGGCTGCGACCGCGGAGCAGCCCCTCGGGGTCACGGGTGCGCGCGTCGCTCATCAGGTGGTCGATCCAGGTCTTCACCGACGCGGGCGTGTCCCAGTTGTACAGCGGCACACTGATCAGGACGACGTCGGCGGCGAGCAGTTCGTCCACGAGCGCGCTCGAGCGGGCCACGAACACGCCCTGCTCGGACGTCCGCTCGTCCTCGGGCACGTTGCGCGTTGTGGTCGAGCTCGCTGATGTAGGGCAGCGGCTCGTGGCCCAGGTCGCGCACCGTCACCGTTCCGGTCGGGTTCGCCTCCTCGCACGCCCCTGGAAGGTGTCGGCGACGGAGAAGATCGTTGAGCTATCCCAACGATTGACCATCGGTGATTGTCGTCGCGGATAGGTACCATCGATCTCGTGGCAGCCGAGGAGATGACGCTGGCGCGGGAGCGCCTCGGGCTGCTGCTCGCCCGGCACGGACAGTTCGTCAACCTGCAAATCCGCCGGGCCATGGCCGACACCGGCCTCACGCCCCGACATCGCCAGGTGCTCGTCGACCTCTCGGTGCACGGTCCGACCAGCCAGCAGGCGCTGCTCGAGAAGCTGGCCGTCGACCCGAGCGTGCTCGTCAGCATCCTCAACGACCTCGAGGAACGGGGCCTGGCCGAGCGGCGGCGCGATCCGGCCGACCGGCGCCGGCACATCGTCGAGATGTCGGACGAGGGCTGCGCGGTGCTTCGCAACATCGAGAAGGCGGTGTCCGAGGCCGAGGCGGAGCTGTTCGCCGACCTGGACGACGCCGACCGCGCCCGGCTGCACGACCTGCTCAGCCGGGTGCGCACCATCCCCGAGGACTCGGCCTGCGGCGAGGCGGCCGAGACCTGCTGAATCACCCGGCGCGCGTAGCGGCGCCGGGCGGGTTCAGGTCAGGCCCAGAGCTGGCCTTCGAGCTTCTCCGCGGCGTGCTGCAACGAGCCGTCGTAGGCCCCGGTCGACAAGTACTTCCAGCCGCCGTCGGCCACGATGAACGCGATGTCGGCCGGCTCGCCGGTGGCCGCCACCCGGTCGGCGATGGACAGCGCCGCGTGCAGGATCGCCCCGGACGAGATGCCGGCGAAGATGCCCTCGTGCTCGATCAGGTCACGCGTGCGGCGCAACGCGTCGTAGGACGTGACCGAGAACCGCGAGGTCAGCACGCCGTCGTCGTAGAGCTCGGGCACGAACCCCTCGTCGATGTTGCGCAGCCCGTAGACGAGCTCGCCGTAGCGGGGCTCGGCGGCCACGATCTGCACGTCCGGCGCCTTCTCGCGCAGGTAGCGCCCGGCACCCATCAGCGTGCCGGTGGTGCCCAGGCCGGCCACGAAGTGGGTGAGTGTCGGCAGGTCGCGCAGGATCTCCGGCCCGGTGCCCTCGTAGTGCGCCTGGGCGTTCGCGGCGTTGCCGTACTGGTAGAGCATCACCCAGTCCGGGTTCTCGGCGGCCAGCTTCTTGGCCACCGCCACTGCCTGGTTCGAACCGCCGGCGGCCGGCGAGAAGATGATGCGCGCGCCGAACATCTCCAAAAGCTGGCGCCGCTCGACGGACGTGTTCTCGGGCATGACGCACACCAGCCCGTACCCACGCACGCGCGCGACCATGGCCAGCGAGATGCCGGTGTTGCCCGACGTCGGCTCGAGGATCGTGCACCCGGGCGTGAGCCGCCCGTCGGCCTCGGCGGCGCGCACCATGAACAGCGCCGCCCGGTCCTTGATCGACCCGGTGGGGTTGCGGTCCTCAAGCTTGGCCCACAGCCGCACCGGCGCGTCGCCGGTCCAACGCGGCGAGAGCCGGGGCAGCCCGACGAGCGGCGTCTCGCCGAGCGCGTCGGTCAGCGAGTCGTACCGCATGTCAGCCGCCGGCGACAGCCGGCAGGATCGTCACCGAGTCGCCGTCCTTCAGCGCGGTGTCGAGCGAGCCGGTGAAGCGCACGTCCTCGTCGTTGACGTAGACGTTGACGAAGCGGTGCAGCCCGCCCTCGTCGGTGATCAGCCGGCCCTTGAGGCCCGGGTGGTTGGCGTCCAGGTCGTCGAACAGCGCCGAGAGCGTGTCGCCCTTGGCCTCGACGGACTTGGCGCCGCCGGTGTAGGTACGCAGGATGGTCGGGATCTTGACCTCGATGGCCATGTCGTGATGCTCCTTGATAAGTCGGTGAAGTCGGTGCGCGGACGTGGGTACCGGGTCAGCGACAGTCGTAGTCGAGGTCGACGCGGGTGTGCCCGAGCAACACCCGTTCGATCAGCACGTCACGCATAGGACTCCACCACTGTGACCGGTTCTTCGGTGACCACGCTGTCCACGATGGTGAACGACCGGAACTCGGTCTCGTCTTCCGCCCGCGTCGATACGAGCACGTAGTGGGCGTTCGGTTCCGAGGCGTAGGAGATGTCGGTGCGCGACGGGTAGGCCTCGGTGGCCGTGTGCGAGTGGTAGATGACGACCGGCTCCTCGTCGTTGGCCGCCATCTCCTTGTAGAGCTGCAGCAGGTCGGTCGAGTCGAACTCGTAGAACGTCGGCGACCGGGCCGCGTTCAGCATCGGAATGAACCGGGTCGGCCGGTCGCTGCCCTCCGGGCCGGCCACGACGCCGCACGCCTCGTCGGGGTGGTCACGACGAGCGTGCGCGACGATCGCGTCACGAGTCGCCCGGTCGATGGTCAGCACTGCCTCAGGTTACCTAGCCGCGCATCACGGCGTGGACGAGCGAGTCCTGCAGTGCCGTGAGCCACTGGTAGATCGCCCGCAGCTGGGCGTCCGGGTCGGACGGGTCGATGGCCGGGTCGTCGTCCTCGGAGACGTCCAGCCGGGTGCCGATGGCCAGCCGCAGATCGGTCAGGACGGTGAGCCAGCGCTGCGCCCCCTCGTCGTCGAGGTCGACGTCGCCCTCACCGTCGGGCAACTCGGCCCGGCACTCCCCCAGCCGTTCGGTCTTGACGTCGCGCAACGAGTCCTCGGTGAGCGAGCGGAACTCGGCCGCCGCCTCGTCGTCGCTGCGGTACGCCGAGGGGAACAGCCGCTGCCGGACGGGGTCGTCGTCGGGCAGCGACTGCAGGGCGCCGTCGAGGTCGTCGAACAGCGTCGCGAGCAGGCCGGACTCGACCGACTCGAGCTGGATGCGGGCATGGCCGCGCCGTCGGGTTACCCGCATCGCTCCCGGTTCCTGATCAGTCCTGCTTCTGCAGGGTGGCCCACAGGCCGTAGCCGTGCAGGGTGTTGACGTCGAGTTCCATCCGTTCCCGCGTGCCGCTGGAGACGACGGCCCGGCCCCGATGATGTACGTCGAGCATGAGTTTCTCGGCCTTCGACTTCGGGTAGCCGAACACCGTCATGAAGACGTGCGTCACGTAGCTCATCAGGTTGATCGGATCGTTCCAGACAATCGTGATCCACGGTCGATCGGGCGAGACCGAGGTCTGGACGTCCTCTGCGGGCAGTGTCTTGCCCGCAGTCTGCGGTGGAGACAGCGTGCCAGGCATCACTCCATGGTGGCACGGTCACGGTCAGGTCACGACCCCGTCACCGCACCGTGATCACGATTGCCCCAGAGACCGATGACATCCCGGGTCGGGCTCTACTACCGTCTTGCGCCATGAGCGCGCCATACAATCCTGCGCCGGGCGGGCAGCAGCCCGGTGATCAGCCGTCGTGGGGTGGGTACTCCGGCGGCAACTATCCGCAGCAGAATCAGCCCGGATACGGGGGGTCCGACGAGTACCAGCAGGGGGGATACGGGCAGAGCGGCTACTCACAGCCGGGCGGCTACCAGTACGGCGAGTATCAGCAGGGCGGTTACCAGCAGGCGAACTACCCGCAGCAGCCGAGCGGCTACGGATACGGGCAGGGCTACGGCGGATACGGCAGCTACAGCAGTCAGCCGCGCCAGACCATCGGCATCGTCGGCCTCGTGGTCGCGTTTGTCGGCGCCATCGTCCTGATCAGCGGCTTCTTCCTGAACTGGTACAGCGCCGACGGCGGCCACCTCAAGTTCAGCGACATCCACAAGACCCTCGACGGCCCGGGCGCACCTGGCTTGCCCAAGGCGTACTTCGGTTGGCTGGCCTGGGTGCTGCTGGCCCTGGTGATCATCGCTGCCGTGGTGGCCAACCTGCCGATCGGCTCGGCCTCGCTGCCCATGCGTATCGCGGCTCCCGTCATCGGGCTGCTCGGCCTGCTGCTCACCCTGCTCGCGCTGAACAGCTACTGGGACAAGGTGAAGGACGTCAACGGCGGCGGCGATGTCGGCATCTTCAAGCACAGCGCGATCGGGCTGTACCTGACGCTGGCCGGGTTCATCATCGCCGGCGTGGCCGGGGTCTTCGGTCCACGGCGTGCCTGATCGATCGGTCCTGGCGGCGCGCAGCACGGCGCTGCTCACCGATCGCTACGAGCTGACCATGCTCGACGCCGCGCTGCGGGATTCCACCGCAGAGCGGCACTGCGTGTTCGAGGTGTTCGCGCGGCGCCTGCCCGAAGGGCGCCGCTACGGGGTGGTGGCCGGGACGGCGCGCCTGCTCGAGGCCATCCGCGACTTCACCTTCGACGCCGAGACCGTGCGCCAACTGCACGAGACGGGCGTGGTGAGCGCGGCCGCCGCCGCGTTCCTGGCCGACTACCGGTTCCGGGGCGACGTCGACGGCTATTCCGAAGGCGAGCTGTATTTTCCCTACTCGCCGCTGCTGACCGTGTCCGGGACGTTCGGCGAGGCGGTGATCCTCGAGACGCTGGCCCTTTCGGTGCTCAATCACGACACGGCGATCGCTTCGGCCGCCGCCCGCATGGTGAACGCCGCCGAGGGCCGGCCGGTGATCGAGATGGGCTCGCGCCGCACCCACGAGGGGGCAGCGGTCGCGGCCGCGCGGGCGGCGTATCTCGCCGGGTTCGCGGCGACGTCCAACCTGGCCGCCGGTGATGAGTACGGCGTGCCGACGACCGGCACGGCGGCGCACGCGTTCACCCTGCTGCACGACGACGAGGCGGCGGCGTTCCGGGCCCAGGTCGCCGCCCTCGGCGCCGAGACCACCCTGCTCGTCGACACCTACGACCTGACCCGGGGCATCGCCACCGCCGTCGAGGTGGCCGGACCGTCGCTGGGCGCCATCCGCATCGACTCGGGCGATCTCGGCGTGCTGGCGCGGCAGGCCCGCCAGCAGCTCGACGACCTCGGCGCGACGAGCACCCACATCATCGTCAGCGGCGACCTGGACGAGTACTCCATCGCCGCGCTGGGCGCCGCGCCCGTCGACGCCTACGGTGCCGGCACGGCCGTGGTGACCGGCTCGGGCGCCCCGACGGCGTCGATGGTTTACAAGCTGGTCGAGGTCGACGGCCGGCCGGTGGCCAAGCGGTCCGAGCACAAGGCCACTCAGGGTGGGCGCAAGACGGCCTACCGTGCGCACAAGCCGACGGGCACCGCCATCGAGGAGGTCGTCGTGGTCGGCTCGGCCGCCGAGCTGGGCGAGCACGACCGGCTGCTGCAGCGCCCGCTGATGCGCGGCGGATCGCCGGCGCCCGACCAGCCCACGCTGGACGAGTCGCGCGAGCACCTGCGCCGGGCGATGGTGACCCTGCCGTGGGACGGGCTGAAGCTTTCCCGGGGCGAGCCGGCCATCCCGACCCGGGTCGTCACCGCCTGAAGTTGCACAATCGACGCGTGCGCAGCGCGGTGATCGTCGTCGACGTCCAGAACGACTTCTGCGAGGGTGGTTCGCTCGCGGTCATCGGCGGCGGCGACGTCGCCCGGGCGATCAGCGCCTGGCTCGGCAAGGGTGGCTTCGACCACGCGGTGGCTTCGCGCGATCACCACGTCGACCCGGGCGAGCACTTCGCCGAGCACCCCAATTACGTGGACACCTGGCCGCCGCACTGCCGGGTCGGCACGCCGGGCGCCGAGTTGCATCCGTCCCTGGACACGCGGCCCCTCGAGGCGATCTTCGACAAGGGCGACTACGACGCGGCCTACTCGGCATTCGAGGGCACGAGCGACGGCACGGGCCTGGACGCCTGGTTGCGGGGACACCGTGTCGACGTGGTGGAGGTAGTAGGCCTTGCCACCGACTACTGCGTGCGGGCCACCGCACTCGATGCGGCCGCGGCCGGCTTCGCCACCACCGTCCGGCTCGACCTCACCGCCGGCGTGGATCCGACCACTGTGGACAGTGCGCTGGCTCAACTGCGCGCGGCCGGCGTCACCCTGATCGGCGCGCCGATAGTCCGCTGACCGGGACCGACCGTGCAACCCTCGGCCGCGTCAGGCGGCCGAGGGTTGCACGATCGGCGAGGGAGCTGTGTCCCTAGATGCGGCGCAGCAGATAGAGGACCGAGGCGAGGAATCCGGGCCGGCCGGACGGGTCGGTGGCCGCCTGCTGCGCGACGCGCGTGTCGACGGCGATCGCCGTGCCGGCCGAGGCCAGCAGACGGGCGCTGTCCTGGGCGCCGCCGACGGCCACGATGCGCGAGGTCGGCACGTCCAGCTCGCCGGCCAGCCCGCGCAGAGTGTCGTCGACGTCGTCCATCGCGACGAATGCGTCCAGGCCGAGGTCGGCCGATCCGCTCGGCCGCTTGCGGGCCACGGCGGCCACCTGGCAGCCGGAGTGCCGGGCCGCCTCGACGAACGTGGCCACCTGCGACGACACGCGTGGCCCGGCCCGCCCGGCGAGCGTCGCGTCGGCGTCGAGCACGAGCAGGCGCCGTTCCCGGGTGCGCGGTCCGGGCGGGCCGACCGCGATGTCCAGGCCCGTCTCGCCGGCCGACGCGATCAGCGCCGGGCGAAGCTTGCTCGACTCGCCGTCCAGCGACATCTCCACGCCGGTGAACGGGTCGTCGGACGACTGCCACATGGACTCGATGTTGCCGCCCACGTCGGCCACCCGGCGGGCGATGTCGCCCAGCGCGCCGGCCCGCAGCTTCGTCCCGACGGCGACCGCCCGGCTGCGGCCCGGACGCGAGCGCGGCCGCCGCGCGCTGTGCACGACGTGGGCGTCGCGGCCGGCGGTGATCACGTGCGACTCGACCCCGAACGCCTTCGCCGTGCTGGTGACCGAGTGGCGCAGCGCGGTCGGGTCGCCGCGCAGGTCGACCAGGATCGCCAGCTGGGCCAGCTCTCCGCGCACCGACTGGACGACGTCGCGCACGTCTACGTCGTGGGCGGCCAGAGCGGCGAAGATCACCGCCGTCACGCCGGGCCGATCACGCCCGGTGACGGTGACGAGCAGGGAAGTCGGGTCCATCAGTTGTCGGTCGCACCACGTGTCGTTCCGGACCGACCAGGGCCGGTCCGGGGCGGTCGCGTCAGTCGCCCGGCTCGGTGTCCCGCCGCCCCGCCGTCGCTCCGTGCGCCCCGGCGACCGCACCGACGGGCGAGTGCACCCGGCCGGCGTGGGCTTCGGCTTCGAGGCGTTCGAGCAGGTGTGGGTAGTGGTATTCGAAGGCCGGCCGCTCGGAGCGGATCCGCGGGATGTAGGTGAAGTTGTGCCGCGGCGGCGGGGAGGAGGTGGCCCACTCGAGTGAGTTGCCGTGGCCCCACGGGTCGTCGGCGGTGACGACCTCGCCGTAGCGGTAGGACTTGTAGACGTTGTACAGGAACGGCAGCATCGACGCGCCCAGGATGAACGACCCGACCGTGGAGACGGTGTTCAGCGTGGTGAAGCCGTCACTGGGCAGGTAGTCGGCGTAGCGGCGGGGCATACCTTCCGCGCCGAGCCAGTGCTGCACCAGGAACGTGGTGTGGAAGCCGATGAACGTCAGCCAGAAGTGCAGCTTGCCGAGCTTCTCGTCCAGGTACCGGCCGGTGTACTTGGGGAACCAGAAGTACACGCCGCCGTAGACCGCGAACACGATGGTGCCGAACAGCACGTAGTGGAAGTGGGCCACCACGAAGTACGAGTCGGCGACGTGGAAGTCGATCGGCGGCGAGGCGAGCAGCACGCCGGTGAGCCCGCCGAACAGGAACGTGACGAGGAAGCCGACCGCGAACAGCATCGGCGACTCGAACGTGATCGAGCCCCGCCACATCGTGCCTATCCAGTTGAAGAATTTGACGCCCGTTGGCACCGCGATCAGGAACGTCATGATGCTGAAGAAGGGCAACAGCACGGCACCGGTGGTGAACATGTGGTGGGCCCACACGGTGAGCGACAGGGCGCCGATGCCGAGGGTCGCGAGCACCAGGCCGGTGTAGCCGAACAGCGGCTTGCGGCTGAAGACCGGGAAGATCTCGGTGACTATGCCGAAGAACGGCAAGGCGATGATGTAGACCTCGGGATGGCCGAAGAACCAGAACAGGTGCTGCCACAAGATCGCCCCGCCGTTGGACGGGTCGAATACCTGCGCGTGCAGATGTCGGTCGACCCACAGCACGAGCAGCGCCGCGGTCAGGATCGGGAACGCCAGCAGCACCAGCAGGCTGGTGACCAGGATGTTCCAGGTGAAGATCGGCAGCCGGAACATCGTCATGCCGGGGCAGCGCAGCGTGATCACCGTCGTGATCATGTTGACCGCGCCGAGGATGGTGCCCAGGCCGGCGACGGCCAGGCCCAGGATCCACAGGTCGGTGCCCGAGCCGGGCGAGTTGATGTCGCTGTTCAGCGGCGCGTACATCGTCCAGCCGGCGTCGGCCGCGCCACCCGGCGTGATGAAGCCCGAGATCGCCATCAGCGCGCCGAACAGGAACAGCCAGTAGGAGAAGGCGTTCAGGCGCGGGAACGCGACGTCGGGCGAGCCGATCTGCAGCGGCAGCACCAGGTTGGCGAAGGCGAACACGATCGGCGTCGCGAAGAACAGCAACATGATCGTGCCGTGCATGGTGAACAGCTGGTTGTACTGCTCGGGCGAGAGGAACTGCATGCCCGGACGAGCCAGTTCGGCGCGCATGAGCAGCGCCAGGACGCCGCCGACCATGAAGAACACGAACGACGTGACCAGATACATCTTGCCGATCAGCTTGTGATCGGTGGTGCGCAGCAGCTGGCCCAGCATCGAGCCCTTGGCCGGCGCGTGCTCCGGGAACGGCCGGCTGACGATCGGCTGCGGAGTGATCGCCGACCGGGGGTCGGGCGCCTCGGCCGCTGTCGGCTCGGCAGTCGTGGTCAACGTGCCTCCACTCGATGTACAGGTCCTCGCCCGGCAGGGCCGGACGGCCGTCTTTGGAGGATAGCTACTCCCGGACCCGCCGAACTCACCGGGCGGGCACATTCGCCAGTCATGGTGACTTCACCTGTTCGACGCGTCGTGCACAGGGTCGCGTCGCCTGGCCCGGTGATCGTCGAGGCGTGCGAGTCACGCTCGTGGCCGAGACGTCTCGCCGGCCGTGAACGGAGTGGTCAACTCGGTCCTGCGCGTGGCTTCCGGCCCTCGCCGCCCGGGGACACGAGTCGGTGGTCGTCGCCCCAGCGGCGCCCCGTTCCGCGCCGACAACGGGCACCTGGTCGACGTGGTCCGGGTGCCGGCCGTCGGCGTGCCCGGCTTCCGCGGGCTGACCATGGCCCGGCCCGGCTACGACCTGCGGCCGGTGCTGCGCGACGTGGCCCGGACATCGTGCACCTGGCCTCGCCGGCCGTACTCGGCTATTCGGCGGTGCGCGCCGCCACCGCCCTGGACATCCCGTCCGTGGCCGTGTTCCAGACCGATCTGTCCGGTTTTCTCCGCCAGTACCACCTTCGGATGGGCAACCCCTTGCTGTGGCGGTGGCTGCGCCGGCTGCACAACAGCGCCGACCTCACGCTCGTGCCGTCGTCCACGACCGGTTACCAGCTGCGCCGGTACGGCATCCGGGCGCTGCGGCAGTGGCCCCGTGGCGTCGACGGCCGGCTGTTCCACCCCGGCGCCGCGACGACGAGCTGCGCGAGTCGTTCACCGGCGCCGCGGTCGGCACCCTGATCGTCGGGTACGTGGGCCGGCTGGCCCCGGAGAAGCGGGTCGAGGCGCTGGCCCCGGTCTCCCGGCTGTTCGGCGGGTCGATGGTGGTGGTGGGCGACGGCCCGCGCCGCCGGCGACTGCAGCGGATGATGCCCCAGGCCCGGTTCCTGGGCCTGGGCCGCGGCGAGGGCCTGCCCCGGATCATGGCGTCGCTGGCCCGGATCATGGCGTCGCTGGACCTGCTCGTGCACCCCGGGCCGGACGAGACGTTCTGCCAGGTGGTGCAGGAGGCGCCCGGGCAGCCGCCGAGGCGTTCCCGTGGTCGGCGAGATCAGCGCCGCGCTCGACGCCCTCCGCCCGTCCCGGCCTAGCCGGCCGCCTCGGGGTCGCGGCGGCGGATCAGGGCCAGCGCGAAGACCGCGGCGACCAGCGCGCTGGCCCCGAGCGCAATGTCCGTGATCACCAGCGCGTGCGCCGAGGCGTGCGCTCCGGGTCCGTGCACGAGCGTCAGGTACAGGGTGCCGAGCGTCGCCACGCCCACCACCTGGCCGAGCTGGAACACCGTCACCAGCACGCCGCTCGCGTCAGCCGCGTCGGCGAGCGGGACGTGGGTGAGCGCCACGGTCAGCATCGGGCTGAACGCCAGCCCCAGGGCCAGGCCGAGCACGAACAGGTCGATCTCCATGAGCGCCCCGCCCCGGCCGCCGCCGCGCAGGATCACGCCCAGCAGCACATAGCAGACGGCGGCCAGCACCAGCCCGAGCGGCATGTTGCGGGTCTGCCAGCGGGCCGGCAGCATGCGCCAGGTCAGCCCGGTGACGGCGAACCCGATCGCCGCGGGGGCGAACGCCAGGCCGGCCTCGGCCGGGCTCTCGCCCAGCCCGGACTGCAGGTGCAGCGCCATGGTGAACAGGTAGCCGGCGTAGTTGATCAACGCGACGAACAGCGACGCGGCTCCGGCCAGCAGCCCGGGCGCGCGCAGCACCCGTCCGGACACCAGCGGCGCACCGCCCCGGCCGGCCACCGCCCGTTCGACCGCGACGAAGCCGGCGAACAGCACCGGGCTGGCGGCCAGGCACACCCAGCCCCAGGCCGGCCAGTGTTCCTCGTGGCCCAGCACCAGTGGCACGACGAGCAGCAGCACCGCCGCCGACAGCAGCACCACCCCGCCCGGGTCGAGCTGCCGCCGCGGCTCGCCCCGATCGCCGGACAGGTGCCGCCGGGCGCTTACGAGCAGGGCGATGCCGATCGGCACGTTGACCAGGAACACCGGCCGCCAGCCCGTCCCGAACACGTCGGCGCTGACGAGCACGCCGCCCACTACCTGGCCCACCACCGCGCCGCAGGCGATCACGGCCGAGTACAGCGACAGCGCCCGGGCCCGGGCCGCCCCGGCGAACGTGCGCTGGATGAGGCTCATCACCTGCGGCATCATCAGTGCGGCCGCGGCGCCCTGGATGAGCCGGAACGTCACCAGCGTCGCGGTGTTCGGGGCCAGCCCGCAGGCCAGCGACGCCAGCGTGAAGCCGGCCAGCCCGGCGCGGAACGCCTGGCCGTGCCCGAACCGGTCACCGAGGCGAGCGCCGGTGATGAGCAGGACGGCGTAGCTGATGATGTAGCCGGCGATGACCATCTGCAGGCCGGCGCCGGATGCGTGCAGGTCGGTGCGCAGGGTCGGCGCGGCGACGTTGACGATGGAGACGTCGAGGATGGCCATGAACTGGCCGGTCAGCAGGACGGCGAGCACGGCACCCGGGCGGGCAGCGGCGCGTTCGCGCGTCCGGCGGACCGGCAGCGTCGCGGTCGCGGAGAACTCGGATTCGCTCACACCTACGACCGTGACGCGCCGACCGCACGCATGAAGAGTGCCCGCTGGTGCTGGTACTGCCAGCACCACTCACGGTGCGTCCGGAGACTCCCGCCCTTCGCGAGCGGCGAGCCAGATGGTGGCGGGCAAGGCGGAGGAGGAGAGCTGTGTCTGCGATATGCCAGCGCCAACCGCCGACGACGACAACGCAGTCCAGGCGCCATCTGGGCGCCGCGCAGCAGGGCAGCGGAGTTTCCGGACGCGCTCTTAGCGGAAGATCACCGTCTTCGCGCCGTTGAGCAGCACCCGGTGCTCGACGTGCCACTGCACCGCCCGGGCCAGCGCCATCGCCTCCAGGTCACGGCCGACCCGGGCCAGCTGCTCGGGGGTCAGCGCATGGTCGACGCGGGCCGTCTCCTGCTCGATGATCGGTCCCTCGTCGAGGTCGGCGGTCACGTAGTGGGCGGTGGCCCCGATCAGCTTGACGCCCCGCTCGTAGGCCTGGTGGTAGGGCCGGGCGCCCTTGAAGCTCGGCAGGAAGGAGTGGTGGATGTTGATGATCCGGCCGGACAGCCGCGCGCACACGTCGTCGGAAAGGATCTGCATGTAGCGGGCCAGCACGACCAGTTCGACGTCGTAGTGGCCGACCAGCTCGAGCAGCGCGGCCTCCTGCTCGGCCCGCGTCGACGCCGTCACCGGCAGGTGGTGGTACGGCACGCCGTAGGCGGTCACCAGCGGCTCGAGGTCCGGGTGGTTGGACACGACGGCCGCGATGTCCGCATTGACCGCACCGGCCCGCCACCGGTAGAGCAGGTCGTTGAGGCAGTGGCCCTCGCGCGACACCAGCACCAGCAGCCGCGACCGCACCGCATCGTCGTGTAGCTGCCAGTCCATGCCGTACCCGGCCGCGACGGACGCGAAGCCGTCGGCGACGCCCTCGAAGTGCACGCGCAGGAAGAACTTGCCGGTCACCGGGTCGCCGAACTGCTGGCTGTCGAGGATGTTGCACCGTCGCTCGGCCAGGAACCCGGACACGGCGTGCACGATGCCGATCCGGTCGGCACAGACGAGGGTCAGCACATGGCGGGGCATGGCCCCATCCTGGTACTGCCACCACCAGGCACGCGCGCTGTCGGTGGGGGACGATCTACTAGTGACCGTGGTCGAAGGCACGTATGTGAAGGAGCGGCGCGACGAGCTCGGCGCGTTCCTGCGCAGCCGCCGGGCCCGGATCTCACCCGAGCAGGTGGGCCTGGCTCCGGGGTTGCGCCGGCGCACGCCCGGTCTGCGTCGCGAGGAAGTGGCCCAGCTCGCCGGCGTGGGCGTCACCTGGTACACGTGGCTCGAACAGGGCCGGCCGATCAACGCCAGCGTGCAGGTGCTCGACGCCGTGGCGCGCGTCCTCCAGCTCGGGCCGGCCGAGCGATGGCACCTGTACCGGCTGGCCGACGTCCCGGGCATCCCCAACAGCGTCGACCCCCGGCCGTTGCCCGACGACGTGCCGACCGTGCTCGACGCGCTGGACCCCACGCCGGCCTGCGTCTACAACGGCAAGTACGACCTGCTGGCCGGCAACGAGACCTACGCGGCGATGTTCCCGCAGTTGGTCGAGGCATCCGGATGCCAGCGCAACGCGCTGTGGCAGGTCTTCGCCGTCGAGCACTGCCCGTTGCGGAGTCCGACGCTGTTCACGCACATGGTGTCGACGCTGCGGGCCAACTACGCGCGACACGTGGGCGAGCCGGAATGGGCCGACTTCGTCGAGCGCCTGTGCGCGGCCAGCGACGACTTCGCCCGCCTCTGGGCCAGCCACGAGGTGTCCGAGCCGGTCCCGGCGATCAAGTCGTTCGAGCTGGGCGGGGTCGGCCAGGTCGACCTGCGCACGTCCAGCTACCTGGTGGGTGGAGCCGGCGAGAACCGCATGGTCGTCTACCTGCCGGCCAGCCCGGCCGACGCGGCCAAGATCGACCGGCTGCGCCGGATCGCCGCCGCCGGGCGGGCCACGCAGGTATCAGCGGCGAGCTGACGGCCTCCTCCTCACAAAGGGCGCCTCGGCCGGGAGGCCGCCCACGAAGAGGTGTAGCCCGTGAGTACAGCCACGCTGAGCCGCCGCTGGCCGGTGTCCGTCCACAGTGGACCGGCACTGTCCGTCCGCCTGCTCGGCGCGTTCCGGGTCACGCTGGACGGGCGGCCGGTCGACACGGAGTCCAGCCGGCGCACCCGCAACGTCATGGCCTACCTGTTCAGTCACCGGCGCGTTCCCGTGTCCCGAGATGTGCTGATGGAGGTCTTCTGGCCGGACGCCGGCCCGGATGCCGCCCGCAACTGCCTGCACGTGGCGCTCACCGGCGTGCGCCGCGAGCTGCGCCGGGCCTCGACCGCGCCCGTGCTGCAGCGGGCCCACGACACCTACCGGCTGGCCGACACGATCGCGGTGTGGGTCGACGTCGAGGACTTCGAGCGGCGGTGCGCCGAGGGGCGGCGGGCCGAGCAGGACGGTGACCTGGACGCGGCGGTACGGGCCTATGAGGCGGCCGCCCAGCTCTACGGGGGCGACTTCTTCGCCGACGACCCGTACGCCGAATGGGCCCAGCCGGCGCGCGACGCGCTGCGGTTGCTGGCCGTCGACGCGCAGACCCGGCTGGTCGGCCTGTACGTGCACCGGGGCGAGTACGGCCCGGCGGTGCACGTGGCGCGCTGGATCCTGGCCAACGACCCGTGCAACGAGGTGGCCCACCGGCAGCTGATGTCCTGCTACGCCGCCACCGGGCATCAGCACCTGGCACTCGGCCAGTACCGCCAGTGCGCGGACGTGCTGTGGTCGACCTTCCGGGTCGGGCCGGCCCGCGAGACGCGACGGCTGTACGAGCGGTTGTTGGCCGGCGCGAGCGCCGCAGTGTGACACCATCGGTCGTATGGCCGAAGTTCACGAACTGCGCATCACCCCGGACCCGGGCGGCCTGCTCGTCGAGTGTGTGGACGGGTGTGGCCGCCGGATGGTGGTCGACCGTACCGGCGCCCTGACGGTGATCGACCACGGCGACCGGTGGGCCCTGCACCGGGGCGGCACCGGCGACGTCGAGCTGGCCGAGCCGACCGTCACGTCCTGAACCGGCCGGATCGGGCAACCCTCGGCCGCGTCAGGCGGCCCAAGGTTGCCCGATCCGGACGGGACGGGGTGTGGCGTCGCTCAGCCGATGCGGACGATCGGGCCCTCGGCCACGGCCGCGACGTCGGTGACGCTGCCGAAGTTGCGGTGGGTCAGCAGGGTCACGAGCTTGTACGCGCCCGAGGCCGGCGGCGCCGGGTTGTTCGGCAGCGTGTTCGCGGGAACCACGATGTTCGCGCTGTAGTTGGTGCCGCCGTTGAGCGCGATCGTCACGGTCGGGCCGACTTCCTGCTCCGGGCCGGGGCCCATCGACTCGACGTAGGCGGCCACCTGCCACTGCCCGCCCAGCAACAGGGCGGCCAGCGGGCTGATCGTCCACGAGCACTGGATGGTGAACGGCGCGGACGCCTCCAGGACGGTCGACGGCGAACCGTTGTTGTCGATCAGCGTCGCGTTGAACGTGCCCGGTCCGAGCAACACGTTCGGGAACTGCATGTCTGCCATTTCGGCATCCCCCTTAGGTGAACGAGGGTCGATCTGAGCCCTCCCCCGCAGGGTCGCCGACCGGTCTTACCCGGGAACTACTCCGCTCTTACCTGCGCCGACCGGATGAGTAAGAGTGCGTCCGGAAACTCCGCCCGTCGCGAGCGAGGTCCAGGTGCGCGAGATGCGAGGCGGAGGAGGAGAGCTGTAGCGGTAGCTACTGCCGACGACGACAACGAAGCAGATCGCGTGCCTGGGCCACGCGCAGCAGGGTTGGCGTTCCGGACGCGCTCTGAGAGCCGATGTGCTCGGGCCGGGCCGGGAGAGGCATTATCTGTGCGTGAGCACGCCCCACGACGACCTGGATGCGCGCGTTCGGCAGGCTTTGACGGACCTTCCGGCCAAAGCCGAGCAATCCGACAAGGCCGAATCGACGCTGCTGACCCTCTTCGATGCGATGGCCGGCAGCCGGCACATCGACATCGAGGCCCGGCGGATGCGCGAGCGCGGGCAGGGCTTCTACACGATCGGGTCGGCCGGTCACGAGTCGAACGCGCTGGTCGCCTCGACGCTGCGGCCCAGCGACCCGGCCCTGCTGCACTACCGGTCAGGAGCGTTCTACCTGGCCCGTTCGGCCCAGGCCGGCCGCAAGCTCGAGGACGGCTTGCGCGACATCTTGCTCGGCATGATGGGTGCCGTCGACGACCCGGCGTCGGGCGGGCGGCACAAGGTGTTCGGCAACCCGGATCTCGCGATCATTCCGCAGACGTCCACGATCGCCTCGCACCTGCCGCGCGCGCTCGGAGTGGCGTTCGCGATCCCGCGGGGCAAGCGGCTGGGCGTGCCGCTGCGCTGGCCGTCCGACGCGGTGGCGATCACCAGCTTCGGCGACGCCAGCCTGAACCACTCGACTGCGGTCGGCGCGCTCAACACGATCGGCTACAGCGTCCGGCAGGGACTGCCGTTGCCGCTGCTGCTCGTCTGCGAGGACAACGGCCTGGGCATCTCGGTGCCCACCCCCGAGGGCTGGATCGCCGAGATGGCCCGCCGCCCGGGCATCGAGTACATGTCGGCCGACGGCGCCGACCCCGACGCGGTGCGCGCCACGGCGCTGCTGGCCGCGTCCTACGTCCGGACGAGGCGCCGGCCGGCGCTGCTGCACCTGCGGACGGTGCGCTTCCTCGGCCACGCCGGCACCGACGTCGAGTCGGCGTATCGGACTCCGGACGCGATCACCTCCGACCTGAAGCGTGACCCGCTGCTCGCGCTGGCCCGCCGGCTGGGCGCACGCGACCTGGCCGCCCGCTACGACGAGATCGGGCAGCTGGTGCGCGCGCTGGGCGAGGAACTGCGCGGCGTCCGCACGCTGACCACCGCCCGGATGGTGACCGAGCCGCTGGCCCCGCGCCGCCCGCCGGTGATCGCGTCCGAGGCCGGGCGCTTCGCCGACACCGACGTGCGCCGGGCGGCGTTCTCCGGCCGGATGCCCGAGCAGGCCGGCGAGCTGACCCTGGCCCAGTGCATCAACGCCGCGCTGACCGACGCGCTGGCCGCCCGGCCGGAGGTACTCGTGTTCGGCGAGGACGTCGGCGTGAAGGGCGGCGTCTACGGCATCACCCGCGGCCTGCAGCAGCGGTTCCGGTCGACTCGCGTGTTCGACACGCTGCTCGACGAGCAGTCGATCCTCGGGCTCGGCCTGGGCCTGGGCGTCAGCGGCCTGCTGCCGATTCCGGAGATCCAGTACCTGGCCTACCTGCACAACGCCGAGGACCAACTGCGCGGCGAGGCGGCCAGCCTGCGCTTCTTCTCCAACGGCACGTTCACCAACCCGATGGTGGTGCGCATCGCCGGACTGGGCTACCAGAAGGGCTTCGGCGGCCACTTCCACAACGACAACGGTGTGGCCGCGCTGCGCGACATCCCCGGACTGGTCGTCGCCGTACCCTCGCGTCCGGACGACGCCGGCCCCATGCTGCGCTCGTGCATCGCGGCCGGCCTCGCCGACGGGCAGGTCAGCGTCTTCCTCGAGCCCATTGCCCTCTACCACGAACGCGACCTGCTCAGCCCGGGCGACCGCGGCTGGCTCGGCGCGTACTCGCTGGTCGGCCACGTGCCGATCGGCAGCGCCCGCACGCACACCGATGGCACCGACCTGACCGTGCTGACCTTCGGCAACGGGCTGCGGATGAGCCTGCGCGTCGCCGCGCTGCTGGCCGACGAGGGCATCCGGCTGCGCGTGGTCGACCTGCGCTGGCTGATGCCGCTGCCCGTCGACGACATCCTGCGCGAGGCAAACGCCACCGGGCGGGTGCTCGTGGTGGACGAGACCCGGCACAGCGGAGGCGTCGGCGAGGGCATCGTCACCGCTCTGGTCGAGGGCCGCTTCGGCGGGCCGATCGCGCGGGTCAGCAGTGCCGACAGCTACGTGCCGCTGGGCGACGCGGCCAACACCGTGCTCATCAGTGAGGACGACATCGAGCGCGGAGTCCGCAAGCTCCTCGGCTGACGACCACCGAATGCTGGCGCCCGGTTGCGCCGTGTGGTGGGGTGGTCGTGAAGTGACGAATGGAGCATGCGGTGACGGAACTGGCCATCCGGGTATTGGCCGACGAGCCGGTCGACGAGCAGCGGCTGGACGAGCAGACCCGCGTTCTGGCGGACGACCTGCGGGCAATCGGCGGGCTGGCCGTCCGGCCGGCGGTCGCCGCCGCGCAGTCCGCGAGCAAGGCCGGCGCGACCGAGAGCATCGGCTACCTGATCGTGTCCGGGCTGCTGTCGGCGAGCACGGTGGGCGCGATCCGCGACGTGATCGTCGCCTACCTGGCCCGGTCGCGCGGCCGTCGCATCGACGTCCAGGTCGGCGACAAGCAGGTCAGCATCGAGGGCGCGTCCGCGTCCGACCTGTCGTCGCTGACCAAGCAGCTCACCGAGCTGGTGTCCGGCCCGGGCCGGGATGAATGAGTCGCCGGCTCGCCCTGATCGTCGCCAACGACAGCTACCGCGACGAGGGCCTGGCCGCGCTGTACGCCCCGGTCTACGAGGCCCGGCAGCTGGGTGAGCTGCTGCGCGATCCGGAGATCGGCGGCTTCGACCTGGTCGACATCCTGCCCAACGAGTCCAAGCCGGAGATCGAGCGGCAGATGGAGCGGATGTTCGCCTCGGCCGAGCCGGGCGACCTGATCACGCTGTACTTCTCCGGGCACGGCGTGCGCAGCCGTAACGGCGAGCTGCACCTCGCGGTCAGCAACACCGACCTGAGCCTGCTCGCGTCGACGTCGGTGGCCGCCTCGTTCGTCCGCAACCGCATCGACGAGTCGGACGCGTCGAGCACCGTGTTGCTGCTGGACTGCTGCTACAGCGGGGCGTTCACCGACGGCCGCGGCACCCTCAAGGCCGACCCGCAGATCAACGTCGGGAACGAGCTGAGCGCAGGGCGCGGCATCTACGTGCTGACCGCGGCCAGCTCGGTCCAGACCGCGACCGACGGGCAGCCCGAGACCGTCGCGACGCCGCGCACGCTCTCGGCGTTCACCGAGGCGGTCGTGCGCGGACTGTCGACCGGCGCGGCCGACGTGCGGGGCATGGGCCGGATCACCCCGAACGACCTGTGGGAGTACGTCCGCCAGGAGGTGCCCAGCCGCACCACCCGGCAGACACCGACCCAGTACGGCTACGTCGAGGACGAGGTGCACCTGGCCAACGTCCGGCGGACGTTCCCCACGGCGGCCGTCAACGCGGGCGGCACCCGCGTGCACCTCGGCGACCTGCTGGGCACGCTGACCCAGACCGCCGACAAGGGGCTGCGGGCCGAGGAGTGGCAGGGCACCGGCCGGCTCGTCGTGCCGATCGGGCAGGTGCTGCGCAACAACGAGCGGGCCGAGCCGGTGTGGCTCGACCTCGCGCACAACGACGGGCACGTGCTGGTCGTCGGGCGGATCGGCAGCGGCAAGAGCACCCTGCTGCGCACCCTCGTCGGAGCCCTCGCCGTGACGCACTCCCCCGACGAGGCGCGGCTGTACTTCCTCGAATCCGGCGGCAACAAGCTGGGGTCGCTGCGCCGGTTGCCGGCGTTCGCCCGGATGGCCGGCGACGAGGACGCCGACGAGGTGGAGCGGCTGCTCGACGACATCCACCGGGTGATCGACCAGCGCAAGCGGCTGTTCCGCGACTACGACATCGACTCGGCCTCGATGTTTCGCGCGCTGCGGTCCGGGCTGCCCGGCGGCTCGCACCCCGACCTGTTCCTGCTCGTGGACCGCTGGCCCGAGTTCGCCGAGCACGCTCAGCGCATCCTGCGGGTGGCCAGCGGCGGGCTGGAGTACGGCGTGCACCTGGTCGTCACGGCCCGCAGCTGGCGCGAGGTGCCCGACGAGCTGGAGGAGCTCGTGCACTGCCGCATCG
Organism: Jatrophihabitantaceae bacterium; assembly: GCA_036558905.1. Classification (GTDB taxonomy): domain Bacteria; phylum Actinomycetota; class Actinomycetes; order Mycobacteriales; family Jatrophihabitantaceae; genus DASXRA01. The sequence goes on from DATBER010000111.1 coordinate 55,117, forward strand.
AGCTGGGCCTTTCGCAGCCGGCCGACTCGCACATCGACCCGCAGCTGGCCGGGCAGCTGCCACCGGACCGGCCGGGCTGGGCGCTGCTGCGTCGCAGCCGGTTCCTGATCGCGCTGCCCGAGCTGCGCACCGCGATCGGCGCGCCGGCCGACGTCTGGGCCAACGAGACGGCCGACGGGGCGCTGGAGCTGGTCGACCGGGTCACTCAGGCCTGGTCGCGGACGCTGCCCTATCCCCCGCCGCCGATGAGCCCGGCGCCGCTGTATCCGCCGCCCCCGTCGCCTCCGCCTCCTCCGCCGCCCCCGCCCCCGTTCGGGTCACCCGCGGGTGCGCCGTCGTACGGCAGCCAGCCAGCTGGCTCGGCTGCGCCGGCCGGCCCGCCCGCCTCGCGCTCCGTCCCGGCCACGCCCCCCGTCGCTCCCTCGCCCCCTGTGCCGGCGTCGGACGAGGACACGACCGAAGCGCCGGACTGGCTCGACCAGCCGGTCGAGCCGCCCGTTCAGCGCACGCCCGGCCGGCCGCTGGGCGAGCCGTCCCCTAACATCCTCGACCTGCTGGGCATCAACTCGTACGCCCCCTTGCCACCGCCGGGTCGCCGGGCCCGGCGCGATCGGCTACTGGTCCCGATCGGGATCGACTCGCACGGCAACCGGGTCGAGCTGGACATCAAGGAAGCGGCGGCGGGCGGCATGGGTCCGCACGGGCTGATCGTCGGGGCGACCGGCTCGGGCAAGTCGGAGCTGCTCCGCACGCTGATCACCGCGCTGGCCTCGACCCACGACGCGCAGACGCTGACCCTCTTGCTGGCCGACTTCAAGGGCGACACGACGTTCGCGCCGTTCCGCGGGCTGCCGCAGGTCGCCGGCCTGGTGACCGATCTGGCCGACGACCCGAGCCTCGTCGGGCGGCTGTCCGATGTCCTGCTCGGCGAACTCACCCATCGTCAGGAGCTGTTGCGCCAGGCCGGCAACTTCGCGTCGCAGTCCGACTACGAGACGGCGCGCGACGGCGGTGCGGACCTGGAGCCCCTGCCGTCGCTATTGCTCGTGCTGGACGAGTTCAGCGAGCTGCTCACCGCCCGGCCCGACTTCATCGACACCCTCATCGCGATCGGCCGGACCGGCCGCTCGACCGGAGTGCACATGCTGCTCGCGTCGCAGCGGCTGGAGGAGGGCAAGCTGCGCGGCCTGGACTCGCACCTGTCCTACCGGATCGGGCTGCGCACCTTCTCGGCGATGGAGAGCCGCACCGTCCTGGGCATACCCGACGCCTACGAACTGCCCCGGGCGCCGGGCGGCGGCTACCTGCGCGCCGGGACCGAACCACCGCAGCGTTTCCTCGCGGCCTCCTCGTTCCGGCCGATGCCCGATTCCGGCGGCGAGACGCTCACGGCGGCCGAAGCGGTCACTCAGGCGCAGCGGAGCCTCCCGCCGGTCCGCCCGATCTGGCTGCCGCCCCTCGAACGATCGCCGCTGCTCGACGAGCTGCTCGGGCCGGTCGCGGTCGAGACCGGCCGCGGGCTGTCGGGGCAGATCCCACACCAGGACGGTTCGAAGGTGCCGATCGGCCGGCTCGACAAGCCGTTCGAACGCGTCCAGGAACCGCTGGTCCTGCCCGTCGGCGAGCGCACCAACACGATCGTGGTCGGCGGCCCACGCAGCGGAAAGTCCACGTTCCTGCAAACCTTCGTCTGCGCGCTGGCCCTCACCCACCCACCGACCGAGGTGCACGTCTACGGCCTGGATCTCGACGCCGGTGCGCTCGGCGAGCTGCGCGAGCTGCCGCACGTCGGCGGCGTCGCCGACCGTCGCGATCCGGCTCTCGTCCGGCGGACCGTGGCCGACGTGGCCGCCACACTGGCCCAGCGAGAGGCCACTCTCGCGCCGGCCGACGGGTGGCCGCACGTGTTCCTGGTGATCGACGGCTGGTCGACGTTCCGTCAGGAATTCGACGACCTCGAGGTGACGATCAACGACCTGGCCGCCCAGGGTCCGGAGAACGGCATCTACCTGGTCCTGACCGCGCAGCGCTCGATACATCTGCGGGCCGCGCTGCGCGACCATTTCTGGGCGCGCTTCGAGCTGCGGCTGAGCGACCCGAGTGACTCGGACCTGAACCGCCGGATCGCCATGACCGTTCCGCTCGACCAGCCCGGGCGGGGAATCACCCGCGACGGTAACCATTTCCTGGTCGCCCTGCCCCACATTGCCGGCGAGGACGGCCTGCGCGGGCTGGTCCGGGCCATCGCCGCGGCGTGGTCCGGCCCGGGCGCTCCGGCGGTCCGGCAACTCCCGCAGCTGCTGCCCTACGCCGAGCTGGACCTCGACACCGAGCCCGGCCAGGCGTTGACGCTGCCGATCGGGATCGCCGAGACCGACCTGGACCAGGTAGGGGTCGACTTCGCACGCGACCCGCACCTGCTGATCGTCGGCGACCCGGGATCGGGCAAGTCGGCGCTGCTACGCTCGCTGGCCGCCACGATCGCGCACCGGTTCGGACCGGAGCAGGCGACGGTCACCGTGATCGACTCGCGCCGCGCCCAGGCCGGTCCGGCAGCCCGGGCGTCACGGATCGACGCGCTCGTCCCGATACTGCAGAGCCGGCTGCCCGCCTCGGACGTGACGCCGCAGCAGCTGCGCGAGCGGTCGTGGTGGAGCGGGCCGGAGCTGTTCGTGCTGGTCGACGACTACAACCTGCTGCTGGCGTCGGGGTCGACGAGCCCGCTGCAGCCGCTCGTCCAGTACCTGCCGCAGGCCCGCGACGTCGGCCTGCACCTGGTGCTGGCCCGCTCGGCGAGCGGGATCAGCCGGGCGTTGTACGAGCCGGTCATCCGCACCCTCCAGGAACTGGTCTCGCCGACCCTGATCATGTCGGGCAGCCCGGACGAGGGAATCGTCGCCGGCCGGGTCAAGCCCGGTTCGTTACCGCCGGGACGGGGCTGGCTGGTCACCCGACGCGAAGGCACCCGCCTGGTGCAGCTGGCCTACCTGCCCGACTCCGACGACGATCTCGTGGGCTGAGCGGTCGGGGCCGGATCGCCCGGCCCCGACCGGATTCGGTCAGCCGGCCCGCAGCAGGCCGAGCAGGCCGTGCGACTCCTCGTCCGGCCCGGCGCTGAACCAGACCGAGTCGGTGCCGCCCGCCGCCTGGTCGCCCACGATCAGGCCCCACAACCCGTCGATGACGATCGGCTTGTGCTTGGCCGTGCTCAGCGTGCCGACCAGCCGCCCGCTCTGCGGGTCGAACGCGTGGATACGCCCGTCGCCGAAGTTGCCGATCAGCAGGTCACCGGCGAAGTCGCCGAAGCTGGCCGGCGCGATCACCATGCCCCACGGCGAGTTCAGGACGCCGCGGCTGGCGAACCGGTGCTCCAGCACGCCGTAGTTGGTGTACACGTCGACGAACCCGTGGCCGTGGCCGGCAACATCGTCGTGCCGGTCAGCATCCTGCTTGGCGTAGGTGACGAAGATCTGGCTGCCGATCTCGGCCACGTTGAACGGCGCGTAGCCGCGCGGCAGGGACGGATCTTGGAACAGCCTGTCGACCGGCAGCCGCGTGAAGCTGGCGTCGAACACGTCGATCCGGTTGTCGTGGAAGTCCGTGGCCAGCAGCAGTGGCCCGAACGGGCTGTGGTCGAGCGCCAGTCCTTTGTAGACGGTGCCGGCCGGGATGTCGCCGACGCTGACCGCTGACGTGCCGGCGGACTGGTTCCACGCGGACAGGGTGCCGTTCTCGCCGGCGAACATGAACAGCGCCTTGCTGCCGGTGCCCGGCACCGTGAACGCTGTCGTGTCGTTGAACACCTGCCCGGTGGGTGCCCCGCCCGGGATGCTGACGACCAGCGCCTGCGGGGTGACCGGCTGACCGGGTGTGTCGGTGCGGTAGAGCGTCGCGACGTCGGCGCCGTTGTCCGACACCCACACAGGCGTGTTCGGGCCGTGCGACATGCCCCAGGCGTTGACCAGGTTGGGATCGGTCACCGCAGCGGCGCCCGGTTGATCCGATACGAGGTTTTCTTGCATGAACGCGGTGCCGCCCCCGTGCGCGTCGGCCGGCAGCGGGTACAGCCCGACGAGGGCGGCCGCGGCCACGGCACCGGTGGCCCCGATCCAGCCCGTTCGTCTACGCATTTCGCGCCTCCTCGTGACATGGCCGTCCGCTCGGCTGCGAGACGGCCCACTGGGACTACGGGCGCGGCAGCCATCCGGTTCAGGTGGATCCGGCGGACCGGGTGGATCTGGCGCGGTAGAAGCCTTCGATGTGCCGTTCGACGAGCTGGGCCGCGCGGTCACCGTCGCCGGCCCGGACGGCGGCCAGCACGTTGCGGTGCTGCCGACGCAGCCGCCTGGCCGTCGGCGCCCAGTCGTGCGGCGCGGCGGCCAGCACGTAGCCGTGGATGGCCCCGCGCAGCGACGTCATGATGGCCGCGACGACCGTGTTGCCGGCCGCCCGGCTGAGCGTGACGTGGAACTCGCCGTCCAGGCGTAGGAACTCGTCGACCGCGTCGGCGCCGTCCATCTCGTCGAGCAGTGCCTGCGCGGCATCGAGCGTCGGATCGTCGCGGCGACGGGACGCCTCGCGCACCGCCCAGCCCTCCAGCAGCAGCCGGGTGCGCACCACGTCGACTACCGGCAGCGTGTTCGACGCCAGGTGCAGGCGCAGCGCGGACGTGATGCCCGCGGCCGTGTCGGCGACGACGACCGCCCCGGCGTCCGGCCCGGAGCCGACCGCCGTGCGGATGACGCCCATCGCCTCGAGCACCCGGATGCCCTCGCGGACCGAGGCTCGGCTGATGCCCAGCTGGGTGCCGAGCGCCCGCTCACCCGGTAGCCGATCGCCCACCCGCAGCCGCCCGGAGGCCAGCTCGTCCTCGACGTGCCGCAGCACGCGGTCGCGGATCACGTGACCTCCTGGTGTGGTCAGACCACATGAGGCTACCCTGTCGGGCATGCGGGTTGCCGTATTCGTCACCTGTCTGGTCGACGGCCTGTTCCCCGGCGTCGGCCAGGCGACGGTCCGGCTGCTGCGGCGGCTGGGGCACGAGGTCGAGGTGCCACTGAGCCAGACGTGTTGCGGGCAGATGCACGTCAACACCGGCTATCCGGGCGAGGCCCTTCCGCTCGTGCGCAACCACATTGAGACGTTCCTCGGCTACGACGCGGTGGTGGTGCCGAGCGGATCGTGCGCGGGCGCTATCCGGCACCAGCACGCCGACGTGGCTCGCGAGTTCGGCGACGCGACGCTCGTCGAGGGCGCCGATCTGGTGGCGCGGCACACCTACGAGCTGTCCGAGTTCCTGGTCGACGTCCTGGGGGTGACCGACGTCGGCGCGCACTACCCGCACCGCGTCACGTACCACCCGACCTGCCACTCGCTGCGCCTCTTGCGCCTCGGCGACCGCCCACTGCGGCTGCTGCGCGACGTCCGCGGCATCGACCTGGTCGAGCTGCCAGATGCACAGTCGTGCTGTGGATTCGGCGGCACGTTCGCGCTGAAGAACCCGGACGTTTCCACCGCGATGCTGGCCGACAAGATGTCCAACGTGCTGAGCACCCGGGCCGAGGTGTGCAGCGCCGGCGACTCGTCGTGCCTGATGCACATCGGCGGCGGCCTGTCCCGGCTGAGCACCGGCGTGCGCACCGTCCACTACGCGGAAATCCTGGCCGCCGGAGGCGTCGCGCCGGCCGTCGGTCCGGGCGCCTTGGAAGGCCCAGCGTCATGAACAACTTGAGTGGCGCGCCGTTCCCGGCCGCGGCCCGGGCCGCGCTGGAGGACACGCAGCTGCGGCGCAATCTGGGTCAGGCCACAGCCACCATCCGGGCCAAGCGAGCCGCCGTGGTCGGCGAGGTGTCGGACTGGGCCGAGCTGCGGGCCGCCGGAGCGGCGATCAAGGACCAGGTACTGGCCAACCTCGACCAGTACCTGCTCCAGCTCGAAGAGCAGGTGACTCGGCGCGGCGGCACGGTGCACTGGGCCCGTGACGCCGACGAGGCGAACCGCATCGTGACCCGTCTGGTGCGCGACGCCGGCGCCTCCGAGGTCGTCAAGGTCAAGTCGATGGCCACCCAGGAGATCGGCCTGAACGAGGCGCTGGCCGCGTCCGGCATCGCCGCCTACGAGACCGACCTGGCCGAGCTGATCGTCCAGCTCGGCCACGACACGCCGTCGCACATCCTGGTGCCGGCGATCCACCGAAACCGCGCAGAGATAAGGGAAATCTTCCTGCGCGAGATGGACGACGCCTCGCCTGATCTCACCGACGACCCGGCCGCCCTGGCCGAGGCGGCCCGCCGGCATCTGCGCCGCAAGTTCCTGACCGCCACCGTGGCCGTCTCGGGGGCGAACTTCGGAGTGGCCGAGACGGGCACGCTGGCCGTCGTCGAGAGCGAGGGCAACGGACGGATGTGCCTGACGTTGCCACGCACGCTGATCACGGTCATGGGCATCGAGAAGCTGGTGCCGACCTGGCGCGATCTCGAGGTGTTCCTGCAGCTGCTGCCTCGCTCGTCCACCGGCGAGCGGATGAACCCGTACACGTCGACGTGGACGGGCGCCGTCGAGGGCCAGACGTTCCATCTCGTGCTGCTCGACAACGGCCGCACCGCCACACTGGCCGACCCGCGCGGCCGCGCCGCCCTGCGCTGCATCCGCTGCTCGGCCTGCCTGAACGTCTGCCCCGTGTACGAGCGCACGGGCGGGCACGCGTACGGTTCGGTCTACCCGGGCCCGATCGGTGCGGTGCTGTCGCCGCAGCTGACCGGCGTCGCCGCCAACCGGACGTTGCCGTTCGCCTCGTCGCTGTGCGGTGCCTGCTACGAGGTGTGCCCGGTGGCGATCGACATCCCGTCGATGCTCGTGCACCTGCGGGCGCGCGCGGCCGACTCGAAGGGGCGTACGCCGGAACGGGCCGCAATGGCCGCCGCCGCCTGGACGATGAGCGACTCGCGCCGGTGGACCCGGGCGCTGCGCGCGGCCCGGCTGGGCCGCTGGCTGCGGGGGCGGCGCGCGCTGCCGCCGCCTCTGTCGAGCTGGGTCCGCTCCCGGGACCTGCCCGAACCGCCGCCGCAGACCTTCCGCGACTGGTGGGCCGGAGGTGGGCGATGAGCCCCGCCCCCGACCGATCGTGCAACCCTCGGGCGCCTGGGGCGGCCCACGGTTGCACGATCGGGGAGGAACGCCGGTGAGCGCCCGCGACGAGATCCTGTCCCGGATCCGCGGGGCCCTGGCCGACCATCCGGTACCGCCGCCGGTGCCGCGCGAGTACCGCCGGGCCGGTGCGCTCACCCCGGACGTCGAGCAGTTCGCCGAGCGGGTCGCCGACTACCGGGCCACCGTGCACCGCACCTCCGCCGACGCCGACGCGGTCGCCGGCACGGTGGCCTCCGTGCTCGGTGATCGGCGGGTGGCCGTTCCGGACGGCTTCCCAGCCTCGTGGCTGCCGCCGGGCCTGAACGCCGCCCACGAGCCGCTCACCACCGTCGACCTGGACGGGCTGGACGGCACGATCACGGCCTGCGCGCTGGCGATCGCCGAAACCGGCACAGTCGTCCTCGACGGCGGACCCGGCCAGGGCCGGCGTGCCCTGAGCCTGGTGCCCGACTACCTGCTGGTCGTCCTGCGCGCCTCGCAAGTGCGCGCGGGCGTCCCGGAAGCGATCGCCGACCTCGACCCGAACCGCCCGCTGACCTGGATAAGCGGGCCCAGTGCCACCAGCGACATCGAGCTCAACCGGGTCGAGGGCGTGCACGGTCCGCGCACGCTGGACGTGATCATCGTCGGGTAGGCGCCGGCCCGGGCCCGCCCCGCGATCAGCGCACCGCGCCCCGCCGTGAGTTCCGCACCGCGGTGGGCACCCGCCCGTCGCGGTATTCGCCGCACCTCGCGGTCAACGCACCGCCCGCCGCGGTAGTTACCGCAGCACGCGGTGCGCACACGACAACATGCTTTCACCCGCTAACCGCAGGCCGCCGCACTTACGACGCCACGCGGTGCGCGCGCCACGCGGTGCGCCGTCCGTACCGCGCCACGCGGTCCGTACCGCGCCCCGCGGCGCCCACGCAACAACAAGCTTTCACCGGCTCACCTCAGGCCGCCGCACTTACCGCGCCACGCGGCCAGCGCACCGCCCGTCGCGGTACCTACCACGCCCGGCGGTGCGGACACGACACCAAGCCTTTCAGCGGCCCACCCGGCAGCCGTACTCGCCGCGTCACGCGGTCGGCGCACCTCAGGGAGGGGTATCTACCGCGCACCGCGGTAGTTACCGCGCCCCGCGGCACCCACGCAACACCAAGCCTCCACCGGCCCACCTCGGACCGCACCATTCACCGCCTCACGCGGTCAGCGCACCGCCTGTCGCGGTACTTACCGCAGCACGCCGTACTTGCCGCCTCACGCGGTCAGCGCGCCGCCTGTCGCGGTACTTACCGCAGCCCGCCGTACTTGCCGCTTCACGCGGTCAGCGCGCCGCCTGTCGCGGTACTTCCCGCAGCCCGCGCGCCCCGCGCCCCGCGCGACCCGCGCACCGCAGCCCGCGCGCCCCGT
>DATBER010000112.1:0-20872 GCA_036558905.1 Jatrophihabitantaceae bacterium
CGCCGGGAATTCAGACGATAATTCCCGGCGCGGGACACTAGCGCGCGGTCAGGCGAGGGCGAGCGCGGCCCGGCCGGCCAGGCCGAGACCGACGCAGAGCACGAGCGCGGCCGAGCCGGCCGGCACGAGCCGCGCGAGCCGGGTCAGTGCCCGGCGGGGCCTCGCGGCCCATCGGTCGTGAAGCCGGATCAGCAGCAGGCCGGCCGCTGTGAGCGTCCCGGCCATGCCGAGGCCGTACGCGACCACGAGCAGCACCCCGAACGCGGTTTGCCCCAACCCGATCGCGCCCAGCAGGACGACCAGCGCGGACGGGCTCGGCACCAGCCCGCCGGCAACACCCATGCCGAGAAGGCCGAGCCGCCGACCGGCCGGATGCGGGTGATCGTGGTGGTGGTTGTCGTCGTGGTGGTGATGGTGGTGACGGTGACCGCTCGCCCGGCGGCGCGACGCCGCCACGAGCATGCCTACCCCGACCGCGGCGACGAGGACGCCGCTTGCGATGCCGAGCCAGCCGAGCACGACCTCGCCCGCGAGGCCGGCCGTCGTGGTGAGCAGCAGGCCCAGGACGAGCACGCCGCCGGTGTGCGTGAACGTCACGGTCGCGCCGACGACGAGCGCGTCCCGCGGCCGGCCCTGCCGACCGGCGAGGTAGGCCGCCATGACGGTCTTGCCGTGGCCCGGCAGGGCGGCATGCCCGGCCCCGAGGGCGAGGGCCAGCCCGACCGCGAGCAGGCCCACCAGTGGCGTGAGGTGCCCGCCGACCAGCCCTTCCAGCGTCTTGTCGGCCCCGGCGATCCAACGGCTCAGTGGGTCTCCCCGGTTCGTCCCGGGCGCCGGCCCGACAGCAGCCGGCCCGTCGCCCGGCTCGACCCGCAGCCGGGCCGAGCGCTGATCGAGCGGCGATCCGAGCAGGTCGGCCGGGTAGGAGCGCAGCCCGTCGCTCGCCGAGCGCGCCGGGATCGGCGGGTCGACCGGATGCACCCCGTGCCCGGCCGCGGTCAGCTCGCGCCAGCCGATCCGATCCGCCTGATACCTATCGGCAATGTCCACTGTGGACGGTGCGCTCAGGTCGGCGTCCGCCGCGAGAGCACAGGTGATCCGCGTCGTCCGCAACCCGGCGCTGCCCGGCCGGTACTGCAAGCCCGTCGGTCGCACCGTCCACATCAGACGGTGCCCGTCCACCCGCACGGCGACGTCGTGCGCGAGCTCGTCGCAGACCTGCGCGTTGTACCTCGCGCCACCCTCGGCGGCGACGGCCGCGCGCTCCTGCAGCGTGGGCAGTTCGGCGAGATCGACGATCGCGGCCGCCTCGACCCGGTCCGGGTAGAGACCGAGCGCCACAGCCTGGTTGACGGAGAAGTTGCCGAGCGGGTGCGCCGAAGCCGGCCGGGCCGGCAGTGCGAGCACGATGCCGACGATGCCCAGCGCGGCGAGACCGAGCCACCAGCGCCGTCTCACCGGGCACCCAGCCGGGACAGGGCCGTGCGGGCGACCGGCGCGTAGCGCGGAGAGAAGTGCGGGTTGAGGGCGAGCGCGGCATGCAGATCGCGGCGAGCGTCGCCCGTCTGGCCGAGCGACAGCTCGATCATCCCCAGATGGAAGAGGTATCCGGCGTTGCGCGCACCGAGCGCGTCGGCCCGGCGGGCGTAGAACAGCGCGGACGAGTCGGAGCCGGCTTGATGCAGTGCCCAGCCCAGCACGTCGGCCACATCGGCGAAATGGCGGCGCGACCACTCGCGGCGGGCCGCGCGCACCGCGTCGGCCGGCCGGCCCTGGGCCAGAGCGACCTGAGCTGCGCCGAGATCGTCCGTTCCGCCGTTCGCGGCGAACAGCCGTAGCGCCGCGGCCGCGAGCGCCAGTTGCTCGTCGGCGCGCGTCGGCTGCCCGGCGGCGCGCAGCAGGTCGGCGTACTCGATGAGGTACGCGGGCGCCGGGTACCGCGCGGTGAGGTCGGCGTACCCGGCGAGGGCCTGGCCGACCTGCCCGCGCGTGGCGGCGACTCGCGCCTGCCCGGCGAGGAGCGGCAGGTACGACGGGTCGGCCACGCGCCCGGCGCCGTACTCGGCCGAGGCCGCGTCCAGCCGGCCGGTTTGCCAGGCGAGCTCGCCGAGCTGGTACCGGCAGAACGCGATGTCGGCCGGGTCGGCCGCCGCGGCGAGCGCGCGTCGCATGAGCGACTCGGCCTCGTCGAGCCGGCCGTGCTGCTCGACGTCGTACGAGGCGCGGGCGTACGCGGCCAGCCCCGGCCGCAGGTCGAGCATCCGCTGCACGGCCGAGGTGGCTCCGGCCGCGTCGCCGAGCTGGGTCTGGGCATCGGCGAGCACGCCGAACGCAGCGGCGGAGAACGGGTCGATCCGCAACGCGCGTCGGGCGAGGTCACGCGCCGCGACGAACTCGTGCCGGGCGTTGGCGAGAGCACCCAGCCCGACGAGCGCGCCCGGATTGCCGTCCCGGCGGACGGTGAGCGACCGGCGCAGCGCGCCCTCCGCCTTGGGGTAATAGCTGGGGTCGGCGCTGATGCGGGCCCGCTCCAGGTAGGCGGAGCCGAGCGCGGCCCAGGTGTCGTAGTCGCCCGGCACGGTTCGAAGCCGCTGCTGGGCCCGCGCGATGCTCGCTTCCAGCCGGTCGACCGGAGTGACCGCCGCCGGTTCGGCGGCGACCCGGTCGGAGCCGTGCCGCAAACCGACCACGCTGCCGGCGCTCGCGAGCAGCAACGTGGCGAACCCGACGACGGCGATCCGGCGTCGCATCATCGTGACCTCCTTGGTTGGCCCCGGGGAGACCGGTCCCCCCGGGGCTCGTCGAAACGGTTAGCGGTCTTCGGACGGGCGGCGACGGCGGAGCAACCACGTCCCACCCAGCAGCACGACGGCTGCGGCGGCCGCGCCGCCCGTCGCGCCGGCGACCGTGGTGCCGACGTTGCTGCTGGAGCCGCGCGCGGATGGCGTCGCGCTCGGCCGCTCGGCCGGGGTCGCCGAGTTCCTCGGAGCGGGACCGACCGCCTTGTTCGCGGTGGGAGCTGCGCCCGAGCCGCCGCTCTTGTTGACTGCGCCTACGTTCGGCAGCGCCACGTACGGGAATACGGAGCCGAACGCGTCGTCGTTGGCGTTCACCGCGTCGCCCTTGGCCAGCCCGTCGACCAACTTGCCGGTCTGCGCCGCGCCTTCCAGGGCCTGCAGTTCGATGTCCACGACGTCGTCGGTCAACCGGCGCCCGTTCGGGAAGCCCTGCAGATCGCCCGCGAGCACGCCGAGCCGGTCGGGCTTGGCGGTCGGCTTCACCGACAGGTTGAGTCGGAGCATCTCCGACGGGCGGAACTTGCTCGAGATCACGTCGGCGTTGTTCAGCTGCGAGTTGAGATCCGCCTTGATCGGGCCGCCCGCCTTGGTGGTGATACCGGTCAGGAAGATCTCCGCGAGATCGTTGCGCGGCGCGGCCGGCGCCTTCAGCCCGTAGATGGACTGGATCAGTTGCGGCACCTCGGGGTTCTTGACCCGGTCGACGACCGGCGTGATCGAGGCGTCCTGGTCCGGCGGGAGCGCGTTGAACGCGTCCTTCAGATTGGCCGGAACCACGACCTCGTTCACCAGCGGGTTGCCCAGGCGGGAGACCTGCACCCGGTCCACGCCCGGCCCGCTGTTGTTGCCGGTGATCCGCACCCGCGGCCGCTCGGCGGTCGACCAGACGCCGATGACCGGGTTGCGCTTCGCGTCCCCGTTCAGCGCCACGTCCCCGAACGGCACCTGGAGGGCGATCGTGTTCGTGTTGTAGCCCGTGAGCGTGTCCTGCCCGACCTCGCTCAGGTCACCGCCGTAGAGCAGGTCGAAAACCCGCAGGTCGAGGAAGAACGGGTCGTCGGCCTGGCCGGCGAACGTCTTCCAGCCGCCGGGCAGCGTGGTCGTCGCCTGGTCGCGCAGCTGCTTGTAGTTCGGCATCGACGCCGGTCCGACCCGCGACGGGGCGACCGGTGCGTTGCTCGCCCGCGTCTTGAACGGGCCGCCGTTGAACGACGCCTCCAGCGTGTAGGTCTGGCGGAACAGGAGGTTCGGGTCGTCGAGCGAGGTGACCGGCCCGTTGTTGTAGAGGAACGTCTTGCCGCCCCGCTTGTCGACGTTGTGGAACGTCCAGCGGAACGTGGCGTCCGGCTTCGCGTCCCCGTTGCTGTCGACCTTGATGTTGTAGGTGGCGTCCGTCGCGAACGGATAGAAGTTCGGGCCGCCGTTGGGCTCCTCGAACGGGATGAAGTTCGCGATGAGCGTGACGTAGCCCGGGCGTTCCGGGCTGACGAACGCGTACACGTCGGTGTTGTCGACCGCCGGGTCGCTCTGGATCGCCGGTGCCTCGCGGTGGCTGGACGCCCCCGCGTCGCTGGGCCCGAGCAACGCGACCGCCCCGCCGAACCCGACCCCGAGCGCGGCGGCGGCCGCGCCGAGTCGGCGGCCTCTCCCTGTGCGCATGCTTCCTCCTAGGTGGGTGTGCCTGTGCTGAGGATTCGGCCGATCACGCTTGGTGGGTTTGCCGCTTGTCCGGTTCTCCCCGCCGGCCAATCCGCGGCGAGCGCCGCTCCGAATACGCGCGACGTGCGCGCCTGAGCCGTGGCCGGTCACCTGGCAGATTCGCCCGCGCTGATCGCGCGTGAGGACGGTGGGCGTCCCGTCGATCCGGGCGGTCGTAGGGTTGGGCGGGTGGTATCCGTACCCGATGATCTGCCGGTAGTGGAACGTCGCGTGGTGCGGCTGATCGTGCTGGATACCGAGTCACGCGTGTTGCTGTTACATACCCGCGATTCGACCGACCCCGGTCTGGGGACGTGCTGGGAACTTCCTGGCGGGGGCATCGACGACGGCGAGACCTACGTCCAAGCCGCGATTCGGGAATTGTTCGAGGAGACCGGCCTGGCCGTCTCCGCGGATCAGCTCAGCCGGGCGCGGTGGCGACGGGACGCGACCTATCGGTATCGGGGCCACCGCCGACTGCAACACGAGCAGATCCTCAGCGTCCGGCTGAGCAGTTCTCGCCCCGCCGTCGATGTGTCGCGTCGGGACGACTTCGAGCAGGACGACTGCTTCGGGTCCCGCTGGTGGTCGCTCGGTGAGATCACCGCCAGCGACGACCGCTTCTACCCCGGGCGACTACCCGTCCTGCTACCCCGCTTCCTCGACGGGGAGATCATCGAGGAAGGCCTGGAGTGCTGGTCCTGACCCGGTGCGGCCGGTCGGGCCCGTCACCGCACCTGTCAACTCGGCCCGATGGACTCGCGCGCATCGGCGGTGAAGAACTCGACGCGTCCCCGGACGCCGATCGAGACGTCGAGGATCTGGCCGTCGAGCAGGCTGGCGGCGTCGGCGTCGAGGAAGACCCGAGCGCCGTCGCCGGCGATAATGACCGTGTCGTCGGGCTCCGGTGCCCGCGCGAGAGTGACCTTGAGCGGACGCTCGGAAGTGCCTCGCGAAATGCGCACCCCGCTGCCGGCCGGGGCGTTGTTCCGTTCGATGAGATGGCGAATTGCTGCCGCGGCAAAGTCGGTCACGTTCAGCATGCCAACTCCTCCTCCTACTGGTCACGCGGCCAGCTGCTGATTCTCTGGCCGCGACGTCTCCTCCCTCGTACGTCAGGGCGGTCCACGCAACGGGTTTGTCCGCGGCCTCCGATGGGGGTCGCTGTCACCATCGGAGGCCGCTGCTCTCAGGGTCAGCACGGTTTCTTTTTATCTACTGTGGAGTCACCCTGTATTAGCTAGGAGCACGTTGCCACTGCTCACGTATGCCTCATCTGGGAAGTGCCCGCGCAGACGTCTCGCCACTTGATCGAGTGGCATACAGTGGACGAAAATCGAGTCAGCGAATCCAGGGAAAGTCGATGAGCGGCGATTCATCAGTTCGGCTGACGGCGGTGCACACCGCGCTGGCCGACCCGCTGCGCATCCGCCTTTACGAACTGCTCGTCGGCCGGGCGCAGTCGGCCAAGGAGCTGGCCGGTCAGGTCGGAGTGCGGGCTGACCGCCTCTATCACCATCTCAACCAGCTCGAACACGGAAAGCTGATCGAAGTCGCCGAGTACCGCCGGCTGCCCCGCGGCAAGGTCGAGCGGGTGTACGCCCCGGCCGCGGTGGAGCCAACCGGCGACGAGCCGACTCCGGCCCACATCGCCGTCCTGCTCAACGCCGCACTGGCGATCACCCGGGCCGACGTGAACGCAGCGACGGCCGCCCAGGAAGCCGGCGAGCAACGCCGAGTCGCGCTCGGCCGAACCGTGCTGCACGTCAACGAGCGGCACCTCAACGAGTTGACGGCCGCCATCGAGAAGCTCCTGACCACCGCTCGGGACCACCCCGACGACGACGGCGTGTGGACCACGGTCCTCTGGACGACCATCGACCGCCAAGACCGCCGAGCCGCCCGACGCCCAGCGCGTCGCCCCCGTAGCCGCGCAACGAACCGACCGGCCGACAAGGAGCACCAGCCATGACGAGCTCCGGCGCAGACGGCGGAGGCAGCTTCCTCCAGCTTCTCGGCGTCATCTACCTCGTCAAGATCATCCGACGTCGGCGCGCAGAACGCCGCCTTCGCCGGGCCGATCACCGCGATCGCGCGCAGTAGCGGATCGCACAGGTCAGCGCCTCCCGGTGTCCGCCAGCAAGGAGTACGCCCGTGGCCGACCGGCCCGTCCTGGCAGTGAGCGATCTCGACCTGTCCGACCTGCGCGCCCGACTGCGGGCCACGCGTTGGGCAACCCCTTGGCCGGTCGATGGATGGCAGGCCGGCACCAGCAGCGGCGAGCTGAGCCGCCTCGTCGAGTACTGGGCCACCGACTACGGCTGGCGCGCGCACGAGGCGATGATCAATTCGCTGCCGAACCACGTTGCCGACATCGAGGGCACGCCCGTCCACTACCTGCGGTTCGACGGCGAGCGTCCGGACGCCGTGCCGATCGTGCTCACGCACGGGTGGCCCAGCACCTTCCTGGAACTCGTCAGCCTCGCGCGGCGGCTCGCCGCGCCGTCGCAGCACGGCCGAGACGCCGCCGACGCGTTCACCGTCATCGTCCCGTCCCTTCCCGGCTACGCGTTCTCGCCGCAACGCTCGGCCCTACCGCCGACGCTGCAGACCCACGAGTTATGGCACCGCCTGATGCGCGACGAACTCGGCTTCGACCGCTACGCCGCGCACGGCGGCGACCTGGGCACCGGCGTCACTTCACGCCTGGCCGAGGCGAACCCGGACGACGTGATCGGGATCCACCTGCTTGCGGTCGCGGCGCCCGCGACATACGACCCGGCGAGCCTCACCGACGAGGAGCGGGCGTACCTGGACGAGGTCGCGGCGTGGAGCGCCGAGGAGGGCGGATACCAGCACCAGCAGAGCACCCGGCCGCTCACGCTCGCCCACGCGTTGGCCGATTCGCCGGCCGGCCTGCTGGCCTGGATCCTCGAGAAGTACCGCGCGTGGAGCGACCGCAGCCGCGCCGACGGAGACGGCCTCGCCCCGGCGTTCACCGACGACTTCGTGCTGACCCAGGCGTCCCTGTACTGGTTCACCGGAACGATCTCGACCTCGTTCCGCCCGTACTACGAGTACGCGCACGGCCTGACCAGACGGGTCCAACGGGTCGACGTCCCGACCGCGCTCGCCGTCTTCCCCGCCGACCTGACCCAGCCGCCACGCTCCTGGGCCGAACGCACCTACAACCTCGCCCGGTACACCCGGATGCCCCGCGGCGGACACTTCGCCGCCCACGAGGAGCCCGCACTCCTCGCCGACGACATCACCGCGTTCTTCCGAACCCTCCGATCGCCGGGCTAGGACGTGTCGCGGGCCGGTCAGGCGCCGCCGTCGAACATGCATCGACAGGCCCCGATGCCGTCGACCACTACCGGCGGATGCGCGGCAGTCTCCCAGCGCGACCGGCTGAGGCGCAGCCGATCCGAGACCAGCACCTCGCGCCCACGGGCGTCACGCGAGATCCCATCGGGCTCGTAGCCCAGCTTTCGCGAGACGCCTTGCGAGGCATGGTTGTCCTGAAACACCTCGCTCACTGCGGCCGCAGCACCCAGGTGATCGAAGGCCAGCGTCAGCAGACCGATCCGCGCCTCGGTGCCGAATCCCTTGCCGTGGTGGGGCAGGCCGAGCCAGGACGACGTCGCCACCTCTCGGACAACCGCGAAGTCCCGCGCCCGCACTGTGACCATGCCTAGAGGCTCGCCGCCATCGGCGAACACGCCAAGCCCCAGGCTCCAGTTGTCGGCCGACCACTCGGCCAGGTCGGCCCAGTGCGACTGAAGCACGATCCGGGCCCTGTCCTCCGCGGTTCCGTCGGTCCACGGAGTGAGGAACGGCCGCTCGCCGGGCTCATGCACGCCACGCCCGGCCAGCTCCGCGAGCACGGCCAGCTCGCTCTCGTCCGGCAGCCGCAGCTGCAGCCGGGGCGTGCTGATACGCAGTCGGAAGGTGGGCCACAGGTCGCCAAGCACGGTTGGGATTTTCGCATCACGCACCAGCTGCGCCTTCCGGCCCCGGCGGCTGCTACGACACCGGCGACTGCGGCCAGCCGGGCGTTCCGGCTCGTCGTGCGCTCGCCACGGTAGGAAGCAATGCTCCGTGAATGAGCGGCTATGTGCCGGGCGGGCGCTCGGGTGCAACCGTGGACACGAATGATCCGCCGAGTGAAGATGTCCGTGTGCGTCGCGCGGCAGTACCGTTGCTCGCGCTGACCGTCGGGTTCGTGCTGGCTGACTCGGCGATCGTCACCCTGGCTCTGCCGGAGATACTGCGGCGTCTCGGCGGAACCGTGCCGCAGGTCGCGTGGGTGCTGATCGCGTTCAACCTCGTGCTCGCGCTCGTGGTCGTACCGGCTGCGTGGGTCTGCGCGCACCGCAATCCCGCTCCCCTGTGCGCGGTGGGGATCGCGGTGTTCGCCGGGGCGTCTGCGGCCTGCGCGCTGGCCGGGTCGATGCCCGTGCTGATCGCCGCCCGCTGCGTGCAGGCGCTCGGCGGCGCGTTCGCGCTGGTCGGCAGTCTGGAGCTGCTGGTCGCGGCGACCGACGAGCGGCGCGGGGTTGCCCGCTGGATCGCGGCCGGGGTGATCGGGACGGCGCTCGGGCCCGTTGCCGGCGGGCTGCTCACCGAGGCCATCGCGTGGCAGGCCATCTTCGTCGTACAGGTGCCGGTCGCGGTGCTCGCCGTCCCGGCCGCGCTCACGATTCGCAGCGGGGCGGTCCGGCGCGCTCAGTCGGATCGCCCGGCCGTGTTCCCTAACGCGGCGCTGCTCCTGCTCTCGGCGGCGCTGACCGCCGCGCTCTTCCTTCTCGTCCTGCTCCTTGTCGACGGTTGGGGACGGTCGCCGGCAACCGCCGCGCTCGCCGTTTCGGTCGTGCCGGTCGCGGCGTTCGCCGCACGACCACTGGCCCGGCTGGCCCGGGCCGGGCCGCGGGCCGAGACAGCAGCGGGCTGCCTGCTCGTCGCCGGTGGGCTGGTCGGGCTGGCCCTCCCGCCGTCGGCGAATCTCGCGTGGACGATCGCGCCGCAGGCACTGATCGGGCTCGGACTCGGGCTGACCGTGGACCGTCTGACCGTCGAGGCCCTGCGCGACCGCTCGCCGCGCGTGCTGCACGGCGGATGGACGATCAGCGCTCGACATGCCGGGGTCGTCCTCGGGTTGGCGATCCTGACCCCGGTGTTCACCGCGAACCTGCGCGACGCCCAGGTGCCGGCGCAGGAAGCCATCACGGCGCTCGTGCTCGATGCCCCGCTACCGGCCGACGACAAGATCGCGCTCGCCCGAGGCCTGAGCGATCAGCTGACAAAAGAGCACGGCCGGGTTCCCGACCTGCACCCCGCCTTCGCCCGGCTGCAGCTGGCGCCGGCGGAACGTCCCGCCGCCGAGGAGCTCGAACGCAACCTCAACGCCCAGCTCGAGCGCGCGGCCACCCAGGCCTTCCGCGACTCGTTCCTCATCGCGGCCGGGCTCGCGCTGATCGCGTTGGTGCCGATGATGCCGATGATGCCGATGCGCCGACGGGTGACGACATGACGCCCGCCGCGACCCTGCGAGCCGCGGCGCTTCCCGTCGTCGCCGCCGCTCTCGTCAGCGGGGTGCTCGGCGTGCAGATCGCCCACGGCGGCGGCGACTTCACTCCAACTCGGTCCGCCTCGCCGTGCGCTCATAGAGCCGTCACGTCGGTATCGACCGGAATCGAAGGGCTCACTGAACGGCTCGTACTCATGGGACTGGACGGCGCCGCGTGCCGCCTGCACGTGACCCGCGAAGCGCTCGCACTCGAGCTAGCGCAGTCGCGCACGCCCACCGACGCGCAGGTAGATGCGCTGCGGGCGGGCCTGCTCGAGGCAGTGGACCGGATGAAGGCCGACGGCACGCTGCCGCCCGCGTCCGAGCTCACCGACGAGGCGCTCGACAGCGCCAACCTGAACGGCTTCGTCAAGGCCGCGATCCGCGCCCTGCCGGACTCGCTGATCAACAGCGCGCTGAAGACCGACGACGTCCTGCGGCGCACGATCAACGAACTCGACCTGCGCTCGCTGCTCGCCAACCTGAACGACCCCGACGAACTCAGCAAGCAGATCGACGCGGCCGTCACCAAGGCCGTCAAGGAGTCCCTGGTGGCCCGCCTCCGCGACCTGCTCTGAGCGCTCTGCTGCAGCGGGACGCGCGCCGGCGCCCCCGCGCGGATGGGTCAGTCCCGCTTGCGCCGCGCCCGGCGGGATTGCGCGCGCTTCGCGTTGCGCTGACGGCGGCGGGCGTCCGCGTCGGCTGCCTCGTGCTCCCGCTCCGCGTCGAGTTGCCGGCGATTGCGGGTCACCACAGTGATTCCCGCGACCACGAGCAGGACGGCCATTGCCGAGAACAGGATCGTGTAGAAGACCACGCTCCGACCCCACCACGCCCCCGAACCGCTCGGATCGTCCCGAGAGCATGAGTCGGCGGACGCGATCAAGGAACTGGCCGGATACGGGCACCAATGCGAGCGATGTTCGCTTCGACCATGTCACGAGGGTACGTCCTATGCTTCGGCCGCTCGAGCCACCCGGCTCGGCCGATCTGCAGGGTTATGTAGCCGCCGGTTCGGTCAAGACCGCCACCATCCGTCGACGGGGGTGATCGGAACGGCCCGCTTGTGCCGGGTCGCGAGATAGACCGACTCCACCCTGGCCGCCAGGTCGGGCGCGATGTCGGCGCCTTCCAGGTAGTCGTCGATCTCGCTGTACTTCAGGCCGAGTGCCACCTCGTCGGGCAGCGCGGGCCGGTCGTCCTCGAGGTCAGCGGTCGGCACCTTTTGCCAGACACTGGCCGGTGCGCCCAGCTCCTGTAGAAGCGCGGCGCCTTGCCGCTTGGTGAGTCCGGTCAGCGGGGTGATGTCGACGCCGCCGTCGCCGTACTTGGTGAAAAAGCCGGTGACGGCCTCGGCCGCGTGGTCGGTGCCGACGACAATCAGGTTCAGCTGCCCGGCGATCGAATACCAGATGACCATGCGCTCGCGGGCCTTGATGTTGCCGCGCACGAAGTCGCGCAGCTTGGGCTCATCGCCCGACAGCTCCTGCAGGCCGAGTGCGACCTCGGCGGAGACCGCGTCCGTGCTCGGCTTGATGTTCACCGTGATCGACCGGTCGGGCTGAATGAATCGCAGCGCAATCTGCGCGTCGTTCTCGTCGGCCTGTACGCCGTAGGGCAGCCGCACGGCCACGAACGTTGCCTCGTGCCCCTCGGCTCGCAGCTCCTCGCTCGCGAGCTGGCACAACCGGCCGGTCAGGGTGCTGTCCTGGCCGCCGCTGATTCCGAGCACGTATCCCTTGGCCGGTGTCGACCGCAGGTAGTCCTTGAGGAAGTCGACCCGTCGCCGGATCTCGTCCTTGGGCACGATGGTCGCCTTGACGCCAAGTTCGGCGACGATCCGCTCACGTAGATTCGCCATCAACGTACCGTACTGGCCGGAATCGCTGCCCCGGCAGGACGGCCTGACCGGCCCGCGGAGCAGTCACCAGCCTGGCTGTAGAACCGGCCGCTGGCGGCGCCCGAGCCAGATCCACGACGTCCAGCCCGGGTAGGCCCGGTCGCGGATCGCTTGCCTCGGTGCTAATTTAGCACCATACTGGTGTCAATTCAGCACCGGCGCAGGTAGGAGGTTGCCGTGCGAACCGACCTGATCGACCAATATGTCGATGCCATCGAGCGGAGCCAATTCGACCGGGTGCTCGACGCGATGGGGTCGGACGCCGTCTTCCAGAGCCCGTTTCACGCGTGGCCCGCTCGGCAGCTGCCTGCGGTGTATGCCGCTCGCGCAACGGCACTCTCTCGCGTCGCCGTGGATGCAGTCGTCCGTGATCGCGACCGCGCCGCCATCCTGTGGCGGGCCCAGGTCGCAGACACCGCGGCGGAGACGGCGCCGGTGCAGTCGTGTGAGGTCGTGTCGATCACCGGGTCGACGATCGACCGGGTCGACGTCTTCCTCCGCCCGGCCGACGTGCTGCCACTGGTCCATGCGGCCATGGTCCGAGCCTGGCCCGTGTCTTGACGCTCGTCGATCTCTGCTAGTCCTCGGACGGACGCTGCGCCCACTCCTGGGCCCAGCGGTCCAGTTTCACCAGCTGAGCGGTCAGCGCCTGGCCCCGCTCCGTCAGGCCGTAGCCCTCCTCGACGGCCTCGACGATGCCGGCAGCCTGCAGCTCGGACAGCCGCACCACCAGCACGCTCTGGCTGAGCCCGCCCGCCGCTTTGCGCAGCGCGACAAAGGTCAGCGGGCCGCCGCGCAGCTCCCACAACAGCCGCAACGTCCAGCGCCGCCCGAGCAGGTCGAGCAGCGCCATGACCGGGCGGCCGGTGTGCGAGCCCCGCACCGGGCGGCCCGGTACAGGCACCCGCCTCACGTTCTCGCCCATGCTCGCCTCACTCCCCTGGTCGGAGCGGCGTGGTTGCACGGGGCCCGATCGCCCCTCGCGACCGGTGCTAATTCAGCACTGGCCGAACTTAGCAGAACGCCGGCGAGCGCGTAGCCGGCGTTCGAACCGCCCGCCAAGGACGCAATTGCCTGATCGGCAGAGGGCCGATTTGGGCAGACCGATGAGATAGGCGGCGGTGCTTCGTCCGGACAAGTGAGGATATGGGACGCGGCCACCGACGACGACCGGGCCATCCTGCAGGAGGCGATCGACAACTGCGGCGCGGTCGTCATGGGTCGCAAGTCGTTCGACAAGAACGAGGGCGACGGCGGTTGGGGCGACGGCGGTCCGGTCGGCGACACCCCGTGCTTCGTAGTCACCCACCGCAGGCCGACCGGGTCCTACCCATCCGTGTACACGTTCGTCACCGACGGCGTGGCCAGTGCGATCGAGCAGGCCAAGCGAGTCGCGGGCGACAAGGTCGTCGGCCTGCACGGTGCGACCGTTATGCAGCAGGCGCTCCCGCTCGGCCTGGTCGACGAGATCCGGGTGCATGTCGTCCCAGTCCTGATCGGTGCCGGCACGCCCCTGTTCAGCACGCTCGACTCGGCGATCACCCTCGAACGCACCAACGTGCAAGTGACCCCGGCCGCGACGCACCTGGGGTTCCGGGTGGTGTGTCATTGACTGATCCAGCGGCTTGGCACGATCAGACCCATCACCGAAGGCGAGGGAAGCAGGAGATGCCACTTCCGAGGCAGGTTGCACGGCTGAATCGGGCCGGTCTGAACCGGCTGACCCGGCGGGTCGCTCCGCACCTGCCCGGCTTCGGTGTCGTCCTACATCAGGGCCGCCGGTCCGGGCGCGTATACGAGACGCCGGTGAACGTGTTCGCGACAGCATCCGGATTCCGGATCGCGCTGACGTACGGCGCGGACTCCGACTGGGTCAAGAACGTGCTCGCCGCCGGGCGATGTCGGCTGCGCACGCGGGGGCACGAACGGGCGTTGACCGATCCGCACTTGGTGCACGATCCGGCGCGGCACGGAGTCCGTCCGTTCGAGCGGCAGATCCTGCGCATGTTGCAGGTGTCCGACTTCCTCGATCTGACCAGCGTTCCGGCGCCGGACTGACAGCCGAGTCAGTGCAGCCCGTGCCCGTTCGGCAGCGCGATCGTGTACACGCCCCCGCGCAGCGTCCCGGCGAAGAGCTGGTCTCCGTCCGGCGTGACCGCGAGCGACGTGACGTCGAGGTCGTCGAGCCCGTCGCGGTAGAGCGACCAGTCGCGGCCGCCGTCCGTACTGGCGAGAACGCCGTGACCGCCTTTCAGCAAGCCCGCGTCGTGGAAGGCGTTGGTCGCCGCGAACACGGTGCCGGGTGAGCGGGGCGAGGCGACGATCGCGGAGTACGAGACGGACAGGCCCGGCTGGCGCGCTAGGTGCATCGTGCGGCCGTCGTCGTCGGTGTAGCGAAGCTGGGCGCCCGCGGCGATGACGCGATGGTTGGCGAGCACGGTCAGCGCGGTCACCGGCGTGCTGTCGACACGGGTGAACGTCTGGCCGCCGTCGACGGAGTACGCGAGGCCGGACGGTCCGCCGAGCCAGACCCTGTCCGGATCGGTTGGATCGCCGGCGAGCGCGACCGCGTTCTCCGGCACGGCCGCGGTCGTCCAGGTCTGGCCGCCGTCCCGGCTGATGTTCAACGTGTCGCCGGAGAAGCTGCTGTTGCCGCTGACGTAGACGTCGTCGGGATCGGCCGGGTCGACGAGAAGGGCGCCGGCGTTGCCGTTGACGGTGCGCAGCAGTTGCCAGGTAACGCCGCCGTCCCGGCTCGAGTACGTCGTGTACGTGCCGATGCGTGGGCCGCTTCGCACTTTGTAGATGGCCGCGCCGTCCGGCGACGCGGCGACGTCCGGGATCGCCGTGCCGGACACCGTTTGCGGTTTCAGGTCCGCCCACGGCTCGGGAGCGGGGCGAGCGGCGTTGGCGACGGTGGTCGCGTAGGTGTCCGACGGGGTGCCGGCGATGATGCGCCCGTCGGCGACGGCCACGGCGTACGCGTCCAGGCCGGGCACCCCGCTGACGGCGTGATAGCTCGCCCCGCCGTTGTCGGACGCGTAGATGCCGGCGTCCACTGTGGACAGATAGATTCGATGACCCACGACCGCGACCCCGTCGTAGTAGCCGCCGGGTACGAGCAGCGGCTCGGTGCGCCACGTCGCGCCGCCGTCGCTCGTGACGGTGAGGACCGTGCCGGCCTCGGTGTAGAGCGTGCCGCCGATGTCTTGGAACAGCAGCATGCTGCCGCTCGTGTCGTGGACGTGGGTCCAGGTAGCGCCGTGGTCGTAGGAGGCGAACACCCCGCCGGACCACGCATTCGCGTAGATCGTGTTCGCGTCGCCGGCCACCGACGTGACCCACGCCGACTTGCTGCCCGGCGGAGTGAACGCCAGTACCGGGGCGTCGCTCGACGTCGACGCGTCGCGCAGCACGTACAGGCCGGTGAACGTCGCGACGTAAAGGTCGCCGCCGACCAAGACCCCCTGATTGATGTTCGCGCTGCCCCAGGTGGCCGGTGCGGTCCGCCAGTGCGCGCCGTCGTCGGTCGTGATCTGCACGCCGCTCTTCGTGACGGCGGCCAGCGTCGAGCCGTCCGCAGACGTGACGAGCGAGACGACGAAGCTGTCCGGCATTCCCAGGTCACGCCACTGCCGGCCGCCGTCGTCGGACTCGAGCACCTTGCCGGTGTAGGTGGGGTCCTCGACGTACAGGCCGTTGCTGCCGTTGACCGAGAGCAGCAGCCGGGTGCGGTGGCCTGAGCCGGCGATCGCGAGGAGCGCGGTCGGGTAGCCGCCCGCGACGGGCAAAGTGCGCTCCATTCGCCAGCTCGCGCCGGTGTCGTCGCTGATGTACAGCTCGGCTGCGGTCGGCGACGCGACGTACAGCTTGCGCGGATCGGACGGGTCGGCGGCGAACAGGCC
Organism: Jatrophihabitantaceae bacterium; assembly: GCA_036558905.1. Classification (GTDB taxonomy): domain Bacteria; phylum Actinomycetota; class Actinomycetes; order Mycobacteriales; family Jatrophihabitantaceae; genus DASXRA01. The sequence continues at coordinate 15,871 of DATBER010000112.1, forward strand.
GCCGACGGCGCCCGGCCCGGCCGCGTGCCACCGCGGTCCGCCGGCCGGCGCCGTCTTCACGATCTCGTACGACGACGAGCCGCGGACGTCCTGACCGTCGGCGGTGGTCGCAGTCGCGACGACCTGCCGGACACCGGCCACCCCGCCGGGCAGCGCGGCCGTCCACCAGTTGCCCGGCGCCGCGTCGTGCGAGAAGGTCGTGCGCTCGACGGCTACCTGCCCCGACGGACCCGTCACACGGAGCATCGGCGGAGCGCTGAGCGCAGCCGGGCTGTACACATACGCGACCGACGCGACCGGCGACGGGTCGGGCGTGGTGTAGACCGTGAGCCCGCCCGCGGGCGATGTGTCGAGCGGGCGGTCGGCCACCGCGGCCCTCGCCGGCCAGAACGCCACGAGCAGCGCGACGACCGCGGCCAAGCGCCTCACTTCTTGACCCCGGCGAGCACCGCGTCGATGCCCGTGCGCGGGCTGCCGAGACCCGTCACGTCGTCGAAACCGGGACCCGGCCGGCAACCGGCCGGGCACAGACCGTTCGGCGGACCGGCGGTGATGTCGGCCAGCTGCGCGCGGGCCGCGTACACCGTGTGCTGCGCGGCCGACGCGGTGAGCGGTGCGGCCCCCGCGGCGGCGCGGAGCTGATCGGCGTCGGCGAACAGCGCGGCCCAGACCGGTGCGCCCAGGCTCGTCCCGCCGACCTGGAACCACCCGCTCTGCCCGCGGTAGCCGAAGCTGTCGTAGACGCCGACGCCGCTCTGTGGGTCGGCGTCGAAGGACACGTCCGGCATCTCGCGCGCCGAGGTCGGCACCACTCCGCGCTGCACCGCCGGTGCTCTCTCGACGTAGCTGCGGCCGCCACCGCTTCCCGACCAGGCCTGCTCGTCGGCGACCGTGCCGTCGTCGTTCAGGGTGAGCGTGGTTCCGCCGACGGCGATCACGGACGGGTTGTAGGCGGGATAGTCGCCCGGATGCCCGTCGTCGCCGCTCGACACGACGCACGGCGCGCCGGTGGCCGGGCACATCCCGTCGTAGTACGTCTCGTCGGTGAACTCGAAGCCGAGCCCGAAGCTCTCGCTCACCACCGTCGGGTGCAGGGCCTGCGCGACGCCGACGGCGCGGAGCAGGTCACCGATGCCGGTGGTGTCCGCCTGCACGACCACGATGTGTGCCTGGGGCGCCATCGCGTGCGCCCACTCGACGTCGAGCGAGCTCTCGAGCGACCAGTCCTCGTCGGTCTCGGTGGTCGTAGAGCCGGTGACGTCGAGGGTGAAGCAATCCTTCGAATCGCCGCCCGCCCCGCACACGCCGGACAGCCCGAACTGCCGGCTGAAGACCTCGGCGTCGGGGACCAGGTTGGGATCGTGGTACGCGTCGACGATCGCGATGGTCTGGCCCGCGCCCTGGCCGTGCAGTCCGAGGTAGGCCTTCATGGTCGACGGCGGGTACGGCGTCGCGGCCACCGACCGGTCCAGTGCCTCCACCATCGGGTGCGCCTCGCCGGAACGCGAGTGGTCCGGGTCGGCGGTCAGCTCGCCGTTGCCCACCGCGGCCGGACCGGTCGTCGGCCCGGCCCGCGGAGTCGCCGCCCGCGCACCATCGCCGCCGGGCGTGAGCGACACCAGCGCCAGCTCGTGCTGGAACGTGGCCATCTCGACGTTGACCCGAAGGCCGGCGCCCGCGCTGACGATCTGGTACGCGACGGGGTCGTCGCCGGTCGCGACCGCCTCGGGCCCGGCGCCCAGGTCGGCCGTCCGGACCGAGGCCGCGTCGATGAAGTCGTCGGTGGCCACCGGAGCCTGGTCGCTGCCGAACGAGGTGGGATACGCGTCGAGCGCCTCGTTCCCCAGCAGCAGGGCCTGGCCCGATCCCGGCATCGGCACCACAGTTCCGGACCGGCCGGTCGCGGAGCCGTTCGCCTCGGCGCCCTGCGGCGTGATCTGCTCGGTGCCGTTCGAGCCGACGGCGATCAGCCCCAGCGACGGGTCGGTGACGTAGCTGCTGTGCGGGTCCAGGTAGTCGCCGGTGTCGGAGTAGTCGAGCGCGCCGGTCCGGGCGTCGCGGACCTCGATCACGCCTTCGCCGTCGGTGTTGGTCCAGGCGAGCGCGACCCCGTGCCCGGACGCCCCGGGGATGTCCGGGCTGGCGACGACGCCGTTCCACGGCTGGCCGTGCGAGATCGTGTCCGGGTCGGCGGGCACCGTCCACGCGGGGTGGCCGGTCGCGGCGTCCAGCCCGATCGACGCCATCGGACCGGGGTGGCCGACCGGGCTGGTGTACTCGGCTACGACGTTGCCGTCGGCGAACGCCGCGTTGGACAGGAACGTCCCGGCCGGCGTGGTATAGCTCCACAGCTTCGCTCCGGTGCGCAGCGAGTAGGCGGCGACTGTCCGCTCGCCGGGGACGAATACGGCGGGCTGCGAGCCGGCGTCGCCGACGGCCGCCGTCCACACGTACGCGCCGGGGATGTGCATCTCGGTCCGGACCCGGCCGCTGTTCGCGTCGACGACGGCCACGTCGTTGGTCGCCGCGGCGACGATGATCGGCCGGCCGTCGAGTTGCGTCGGCTGCAGGACGTGCACCGGCCCGGGCAGCCTGGTCTGCCAGTTCAGCCGCGCGACGCCGCGGGTGAGCTGCTTGCCGTCGTAGGAGTAGACGGCGCCGCTCTGGTCGCCGGCTATCAGGTTGCCGCCGACCGACGCGGTCGACAAAACGTCGCCCTGCTCGGCTACCGCCGCGCCGGGCCCGGAACCCGTATAGGTCTGCACCACCTGGTTGTCGGTCACCGCGCGGGCGGTCGCATGCGGCGCGGCCGAGAGCGACAACGCGTCGCCGGTGTCGCCGCTCCGCTGCCATCTCCTCGCGCCGGTGGCGAAGGAGAGCGCCGTGATGCTGTCGGTCTCCGACCGGGGCGTGGCCAGGCTCGGCAACTCCGGCGCGACCCACGAGGCCACGAAGACGGTGCCGCCCGCGACCACCAGTCCGGCCGGCTTCGCGGGGTCGTCGGGGCCGGCCCCCGCCAGGTTGGTCGACCACCGCTCGTGGCCGGTCGCCGGATCGAGCATCGAGACGCGACCGGTTTCCGGGGCGTCCGGCTTCGCGATATCGGCATCGACGGCGCCGACGACCCAGGCGGATCCCGTGACGGCGAGCGAGAGCGGTGCCGCGTCGTCGCGGGTACTCGCGACCACCGTCTTGCCGGACGAGCGCTGGACCGCGTCGACGGTGTAGCTGGTGTGCTGGGTCGGGTCGGTCATCTGCACCATGACGACTTCGTCGCGTGGCTGGTCGGGCGCGATCAGCACCGGGTACCCGGGTGTGCGCTGATCCCAGTGGACGTGCCCGTTGCGCGCGTCGAGCAGCACCAGGTGGCCGTCCGGCGGGCCGGGCACGCCGAGGCCGTCCGGGGTGTCGCTCCAGGCCGCGGCCACGTCCCCGTGGCCCGCGTCGACAACGCCGAACAGGTGCGCCCACTTGGCGTGCGTGGAGAACGTCCAGTCCGCCCGGCCACGATAGGAGCCGCCGGCGCGCACCAGATGCAGGGCCTGCACGGTGGTGAAAGAGTCCCACTGCCCCAGGCCGTTCCCGTTCTGCGGGTCGCCCGTCTCGTTGCCCACGAGCAGGCGCCCACCGGCGATCGCGAGCTGGGTGACGTAGCCGGGAAGCAATTCGGAGTAGTCGGTGCGCCCGGTACGCCCGTCGAGCACCGTCACGAACGTGCCGACGTGGAGCGACGATCCGGGGACGTCGAACGGCCGCACGCAGAACGTGCAGGTCCGCACGACCGTGCTGATCGTCGCGCCGACCAGGTCGGCCGTCACCACGTCGGGCACGCCGTCGCCGGTGAGGTCGCCGACGGCGTCCGGCTGCAGGTCGCCGATGTAGCCGTTGCCCTGGCCGGCGAAGCCGAGCGGGTTGGCCGGAAACGATCCCCACGCCTGCTCCGGCGTGTACCCGAAGCTCGGGTCCTGCCACTTCACCTGCCAGTCGCGGTACAGGCTCGTGCTGTCGCGCGACCAGAGCACCCGCCCATCGGCGGTGTGCCGCAGTACGGCGCCCATCTGGTACGTGACGACGAACCCGCCGTCGGAGAGCCCGAACGTCCGCGCCGCGCCGCGCACCGTCTCGATCGACGCGTCGGCGTGCACCGACACCCCGGCCGGTGACGGTGCGGGCGACGCCGAGGCGACCGCGGGCGGCCCACCGGAAGCGATCACCACCGCCAGCAACAGACCCCTCGAACGCGCCCAAACCCGTGACATCCATGTCCTCCGCGACAGCGACGACGAACAGCCCTTGCGAGCGTGCCAGCCAATCGCCGAGGAGACGCGGCCGCGCACAGGCGTCTTCACGGCAATGGCGCGAACACGCCGCAGCACCCGTGCGACGGGGCGATCAGCCGACGTGCAGGCGGTTGCCGTGAATTGTCGTCGGCCGGGGTGACGGTCGGCGGCGGATGCGGTGATCTGCTCGAGCAGCTGCGGGCCGGCGTCGCCTGGTGCGCGTGCCCGGAGTCGTCGTCGGCCATGTCGAGGTACCGGGGGCCCAGCCCCCCGTCCCGCAGCCGCGCAGCGCGGCTGCGCTTCACCACCGCGGACGGTCAGGTGATCGAAACCGTCAGCGACCTGTCGACGTTTCCCGGCAAGAAGCTGGGCAAGCGGGTCACCGTCGCCTACGACCCGAAGAACCCGCAGCGCAGCGCCGATCTCGCCGGCGTCAAGGTGCTCAAGCTGGTGCCGGATCCACTACTGATCGCCGGCGGCGCCGTCCTCGCTGCCTACGCGATCACGCAGCTCTGAAGCCGCCGGGCATCGACGATCCACTCGTCGGCCGCCGGACCGGGCGCTGCCGGCTACGACGCAGCACCGCCGGTATTCGCCGACGCCAGGGCGACCAGCGCCGACTTCGACTCGGCCGTCGTCGACGCCGCTGTCGACGCGTTCGCCGGAACCGGCAAGCCCTACCTGCACACCAGTGGCGCCTGGGTCTACGGGAACAATTCCTT
>DATBER010000113.1:0-20892 GCA_036558905.1 Jatrophihabitantaceae bacterium
TCAGGCCGCCGTAGGCCAGTGTCGCAGCGCCCGTGGCACCCAGTCCGAGAGCGAGACGTCCGAGGCGAGACATGTCGTCGAGGGTACGGTGGCGATCGTGTCCGACCTGAAAGCACGCCTGCGAACCGACCTCAACACGGCCATGAAGGCCCGCGACGAGCTGACTACGGCGACCCTGCGCATGGCGCTCACCGCGATCACGAACGAGGAGGTCGCCGGCAAGGCGGCGCGCGAGCTCAGCGACGATGAGGTCCTGCGCGTGATCACCCGCGAGAACAAGAAGCGCCGGGAGGCGGCCGAGGCCTACGATGCAGCCGGACGCGACGAGCTGGCGTCTCGTGAGCGGGCCGAGGGCCAGGTGCTCGAGCGGTACCTGCCGGCTCAGCTCGGCGACGACGAGCTGACGGCCTTGGTGACCGCGGCCGTCGCCGAGGCCGGCGCGACCACTGCCCGGGACATGGGTTCGGTCATGAAGATCGTGCAGCCGCGGGTGGCCGGCCGGGCCGACGGCAAGCGGGTCAGCGACGAGGTGCGCCGCCAGCTGGCCGGCTGACCGCGAGTACCGCCCTGACCGCGAGCGGACGCCTGACCGCGAGTACAGCCCTGACCGCGAGTACAGCCCTGACCGCGCTCCGGGTCAGTGGCGTGGCGGCGGGGTACGTCGGCCACCGCCACCGCCGGGGCCAGGGGTGGTCGGCGGCTGGCCGGTAGTGCGCGGCGGACGGCCACCGCGGGCCGGCGGAGTCGGCTTGTGCACAACCGGCGGCGTGTACACCGGGAAGTTCGTACCGTCGCTGACGCAGAGTTCGATCGTCGAGCCGGGCGCTGCGACGCCGTTCGCGCTCTGGTAAGCGACGTTGCCGTACACCTGGGAGCTGCCGCAGTCGAACGGCGTGCGCAGCACCTTGTACCCGGCCTGGGTCAGCGTCGTCTTCGCCGCATCGAACTGCTGACCGACAACGCTCTGGATCGGCACGGCGTTCGGGATCTGGTTCGGATCCGGCCAGGCCCACGTCCTGGCCTGCAGCAGCGGCGTCAACGCGGTGGACCACACCTGGGCGGCAAACGCGCCGTCGAGGTGCCCGGCCTGGTCGTCGGTCATGTTGGGGATGCCGGAGATCGGTTTGTTCGGGTTGTCGACGTTGAACAACGCTGTCACCGCCGTCAGATCCGGAGTGACCCCGGCGAACCAGAGGTCGGCGTTGGTCTGCAGTGCCTTTCCGTTGGTGCCGGTGGCGTTGACCGTGCCGGTCTTGCCGGCGATGCTCAGGTTGGGGTTGGCGCCGTACAGGGCTTGGAACGCCGCGGCCGAGGTGCCGCCGGGATGCGTGTCGGTGGTGAGCACCTGCAGTGCGGTGCGGGCGACCTGCGGAGACAGCTTGGGTGTGCACGGCGAACGCTTGACGTCCAGGTCCTGACCGCTCGCGTTCTTGAGCGAGATGATCGGCGACGGGGCGCAATAAGTCCCGTCATTGGCCAGGGTTGCGTAGGCGCCGGCCAGATCCAGCGGGCTGGTCGGCTGGAAGCCGAGCGTGAACGTGGCCTGCTGCTGGTCGATGATCGTTTGCGCGTACGTGTGCTTGTGAGTCTTGTCCCGCGGATCCTTCGCGTTGAGCGAGCTGATGCCCAGGCTCTGCGCCATGTTCACGTACGGACTCAGCTCGCAATCCTGGAACAGGTTGTCCTCGAGCCCGACGAAGTAGGTGTTGGACGACTTCTGTATCGCGGACTGCAGCGTCTCGTTCCGGGTGAAGCCGGTGCCCTCGCTGTCGTTCTCAGCTGAGAACGACGGGCAGTGCTGCGTGTTGTAGTGCATGTCCTCGTCGGCGCTGAGCTGAGTCGTGGTCGGCATGCCGACGTTCAGCGCGGCGAGCATCGTGAACAGCTTGTACGTCGACCCGGCGCCCGCGCTGGAATCCGTCACGATCGGCAGGGTTGTGTGGCCGCCGTCGTTGGTCAGGCCGTACCGCTTGCTCGTGGCCAGCGCCAGGATGTTGCCGGTGTGCGGGTCGACCACGGGCATCACCGCCGTGGTCTTCGACTTGGCCGGGATCTGCGACCACAACGATGTCTGCACCGAGCTCTGGATGTTCGGGTCGAGCGTGGTGACGATGCGGTAGCCGCCGGTGCTGATCTGCTTGTCGCCGATGCCGTCGTGGTCTGCGAGCCACTGCTTGACGTAGTCGCAGAAGAAGCCGGCGTTCGGAACCCTCTGGTTGGCGCCGGCGCAGCCCTGCGTGATGGTCTGCTGGGTGGTCGTGGCCAGCGACAGGCCGGCCTTCTTGTACTCGTCGGCCTGCGCCTGGGTGATGTCGTGGACGTCGGCCAGGTTCTGGATGACCTGGTTACGCCGGTCGATGGACGCCTGGCGATTGGCCGGCACGAACGGGTCGTAGGCGGTCGGGGCCTTCACGACGCCGACGAGCAGAGCCGCCTGCGGCAGCGTCAGCTTGTCGACGGGAACGCCGAAGTAGTTCTTGGCGGCCGTGCCGATGCCGTAGGAGTTCTCGCCGAAGAACGCGATGTTCAGGTAGTTGAGCAGGATCTCGTTCTTCGACTCTTTCTTCTCGATGTCCAACGCGCACTTGGCGTCTTCCATCTTGCGGCTGAGCGTTTGCGTGATCGCCGCCTCGCGCTCGGCGTCAGTGTCGGCCTGGTAGTAGCGGACCTGCTTGACGTACTGCATCGTCAGGGTCGACCCGCCCTGGGTGTCGCCGCCGGACGAGCTGACCGCCGAGCGCAGCAGACCGCGCATGTCCACGCCGTGGTGGCTGTAGAAGCGGCGGTCCTCGGTGGCGACCAGGGCCTGCTGCAGGTACTTCGGGACGTCGTTCAGGCTCGGCACGAGCTCGCGGTCGTACGTGTAGAGCGTGGCCAGCTGGGTGGTGCCGTCCTTGGCGTACAGGGTCGTCTTCTGGGCCGGCGGCGTCTCGCGCAGGTTGCACGTGGTGTTGAGGAACTTGTTGGCCTGCCGCCCGGCCACCAGGCCGAGCCCGCCGACGTAGGGCAGGAGCACTCCCGCGCACAGGACGGCACAGGCCCCGATGAGGCCGACGAGCTTGAGCAGGGTTTCTGCAGTGTTCGGACGGGCCACGGGGGACCAGAGTACGTGAGTCACCCCGGCCGGACATATTCGCCGGGTTAACTCCTAGGAGAGCGCGAGCAGGTCGCTGATGCGGCGCAGGCCGTCCAGATCGTGCACATCGGCCGGCAGCGCGGGGACGGCAACCGTAGCGACGTCGGGGTGCGCGGCCGCGAATCGGCGGGCCATCCGGGCGTCGTGGTCGGCGGTGAGAGCGGTCTCGACGTGCACCCGCAGGGCCGCCTCGGCGAGGGCGAATTCGGTCCAGTCCGAGTCGGCCTTCTCGGCCAGCGCGTCGGCGGCCGCTTCGGCCCGCCAGGCGGTCAGTCCCGGGACGGCACGGTGCAGCCGGTTGACGACCAGGCCGGCCAGCGGCATGTCGTCGCGGGAGAGGCGCTCGACGAAGTAGGACGCCTCGCGCAGCGCGTCCGGTTCGGGAGCGGCCACCACGACGAACGCCGTGCCGGGCGCCTTGAGCAACTGATAGGTCTGCTCGGCCCGCTGCCGGAACCCGCCGAACATCGTCTCCAGGGCGGCGACGAAGGACGAGACGTCCTGCAGCAGATCGCCGCCGAGGATCTTGGACAGCACCTTGCTGAACACGGTCAGGCCGACCGTCACGAGCTTGATCGAGGCCCGCCCTCCGGCTTTCGCCGGCGCCACCAGCATGCGGATCATGCGCCCGTCCAGGAAGCGGCCGAGCCGCTGCGGGGCGTCCAGGAAGTCCAGTGCCGACCGGGACGGGGGCGTGTCGACGACGATCAGGTCCCACTCGCCGCTCTCGGCCAGCTGGGACAGCTTCTCCATCGCCATGTACTCCTGCGTGCCGGCGAACGACGACGACAGCGCCTGGTAGAAGGGGTTGGCGAAGATCTGCTCGGCCCGGTCGGGCGTGGAGTGCGCGGACACGACGTCGTCGAAGGTCCGCTTCATGTCCAGCATCATCGCGAACAGCTCGCCCTCGACGCCCTTGACCGGACGCGGGGTGTTGTCGAGCTCGGTGAGCCCCATCGACTGGGCCAGCCGCCGGGCCGGGTCGATAGTGAGCACGACGGTGTGCCGGCCGGCCTCGGCGGCGCGCAGGGCCATGGCCGCCGCGGTGGTGGTCTTGCCCACCCCGCCACTGCCGCAGGTGACGACGATGCGGGTTTCCTCGTCGCGCAGCAGGGCGTCGATGTCGAGTGCGGGCGGCTGACGTCGGGTGGTCACGAGAAGTACTCCGCGAGTTCGTTCAGCTCGCCGAGGTCGACGGGCGGGGTGAGATCGGGCAGCTCGATGCGCGATGCCGGGATGTCGGCCAGCCGGGCCCGGTTCTCGGCCTGGACGGCCTGCCGGTCGGCGTACTCGACGAACTGGCCGGCCAGCGGTTCGGCCAGCGCCGCGTCGACCCCGGCCGCGGCCAGCCCGTGCCGCAGCTCGGCCAGGTCGACGGTGCCGTCCGGGCGTAGCTGTCCGTCCCCGACGAGCGTCGGGCGGGCCCGGTTCACGACGACCGCACCCAGGCGGAAGCCGGCCGCGGCCAGCTCGGTCGCGGCGTCGACCGTCTCCTGCACCGGCATCTCCTCGAGCAAGGTCACGAGGTGGATGGCGGTGCGGGTGCTGTGGAGCAGGTCGAGCACACCGACGCTCTGCCGGTTGATCGGGCCGGCCTTGGTCAGGTTGGCCACCTCGGTGGTGGCCTCCAGGAACTGGCGGATGCGGCCGGTCGGCGGGGCGTCGAGCACCACGGCGTCGTAGACGAAGCGGCCGGACTTGTCGGTGCGGGTAGTCGTCTCCTTGACCTTGCCGGTCAGCAGGACGTCGCGCACACCGGGGGCCAGGGTCGTCGCGAAGTCGATGGCGCCCATCCGCTTGAGCACCCGGGCCGAGCGCTTGAGGTTGTAGAACATCTCGAGGTATTCGAGCAGCGCCAGCTCCGGGTCGATGGCCAGCCCCACGACCTCGCCGCCGTTGCGGGCGGCTGCGAGGTGGCGCTCCTCGTAGGGCAGCGCCGGGACGTCGAAAAGCTGGGCCAGCGCCTGGCGCCCCTCGACCTCGACGAGCAGGGTCCGCCGGCCGCCCTCGGCCAGGGCCATCGCCAGGGCCGCGGCCACGGTGGTCTTGCCGGTGCCGCCCTTGCCGGTGACGACGTGCAGCCGGACGTCCGTCAAGACGCCGGGCACGAACGAAGGGGCCGTTTTTGCGGGGGCAACCACGTCATCGAGGGTAGGAGATGGCGATGCGTGGCACTGCCGTATCCCGGCCTAGGGTGGCCGACATGACATCACCGCTGGCCCGCCTGGCCGAGCTCGGCCTCGAGCTGCCCCCCGTCGTCGCCCCGCTGGCCGCCTACGTGCCGGCCGTCCGCACCGGCTCGCTGGTCTACACGGCCGGCCAGTTGCCGCTGGTCGACGGCAAGCTGCCCGCGTCGGGCAAGGTCGGCGCCGAGGTCCGGCCCGAGCAGGCCGCTGAGCTGGCCCGCGCCTGCGGGTTGAATGCGCTGGCCGCCGTGCACGGGCTGGTCGGCCTCGACGCGGTGGTGCGGGTCGTCAAGGTGGTCGGCTTCGTCGCGTCCGCGCCGGAATTCACCGGGCAGCCGGCCGTGATCAACGGGGCCAGCCAGCTGCTCGGCGAGGTGTTCGGCGACGCCGGCGCGCACGCCCGTTCGGCGGTGGGCGTGGCCGTGTTGCCCCGCGACGCGCCGGTCGAGGTCGAGCTGATCGTCGAGGTGCAATGACGGCTCCGGTGCGGGACGCGGCCACCGTCGTGCTGCTGCGCGACGGGCCGGACGGCGTCGAGGCCTGGCTGCTGACCCGGGTGGCCCAGATGGTGTTCGCCGCCGGCATGACCGTGTTCCCGGGCGGCCGGGTCGAGGACTCCGACGCCGATCTGCCCTGGGCCGGGCCGCCACCGGTCGGGGCGGCGTTCGTCGGGGCGGCCGTGCGCGAGACGTTCGAGGAGACCGGCGTGTTGCTCGGCGGCGGCTCGGTCGACCTGAGCGCAGCGCGGGCTGACGTCGAGGGTGGCCGCGTCGGGTTCGGTGAGCTGCTGCGTTCGCACGGCCTGACCATCGACGCGTCCGGCCTGCGTCCGTGGGCGCGGTGGGTCACGCCCGAGGGCGAGTCCCGCCGCTACGACACGCGGTTCTTCGTAGCCGCGTTGCCGGACGGGGCCGCGCCGGACCACGTGACGAGCGAGGCCGATCGGGCCGGCTGGGTCGGCGTGGCCGACGCGCTGGCCGAGGGCGAGCGGGGCGAGCGGCTGCTGATGCCGCCGACGCTGATGACGCTGCGCTCGATCGCGGCTCATCCGACGGTGGCCGACGTGCTGACCGCGGCGCCCGGCCGGCCGCTCGAGCCGGTGCGCCCGGTGCTCGACGGCGACCATGTGCGGCTGCCCGACGGCACGCGGATGCGACTTCCGCGATGATCGCCTACGAGACGCCCCGGGCGGTGACGCCGCTGGCCACCGTCGTCCTGGCCGCCAACCCCGGGATCATGACCCTCGACGGCACCAACACCTGGCTGCTGCGCGCCCCGGATTCGTCCGACACCGTGGTGATCGACCCGGGTCCGGCCGACGAGACGCATCTGGCCGCGGTGGTGGCCGCCGCCGGGCGGGTGGCCACCGTCCTGCTGACCCACGGGCACGCCGACCACAGCGAAGGGGCCGCGCGACTACGCGACCTGACCGGGGCGCCGGTGCGGGCGCTCGACCCGGCCCACCGGCTCGGGTCCGAGGGGCTGGGCGAGGGCGACGTGGTGGCCGCCGCCGGCGTCGAGGTGCGGGTTTGGGCCACGCCCGGGCACTCGTCGGACTCGCTGTCGTTCCTGCTGGCCTCCGACGGCGCGCCCGCCGTGCTGACCGGCGACACCATTTTGGGGCGGGGCACCACCGTGGTGGCCTACCCGGACGGCGACCTCGGCGCCTACCTCGCGTCGCTGCGCCGGCTGCGCGAACTGGGCGAGGCGACGGTGCTGCCCGGCCACGGTCCGGAGCTGGCGGCGGCCGGGACGGCCGCTGAGGCCTACCTGGCCCACCGCGCCGAGCGCCTGGACCAGGTGCGCGCCGCCCTCGACGTGCTTGGGCCGGACGCCTCGGCCCGGGCGGTGGTCGAGCACGTCTACACCGACGTCGACCCGGTGTTGTGGGACGCCGCCGAGCTCTCCGTCCGCGCCCAGCTCGCGTTCCTACGCGGCGAGCGCGCCCACTAGCCCGGCGACGAACCGCTCCAGCGTCGAGCCGTCATCGTTGCCGTGGTGCGGGTTCAGCTCGGTGACCGTCAGAGCGCGCAGGTTCGGGGCGCGCAGCAGCTCGGCGAGCGCGGCCAGCACGGTGTCCAGTGGCAGGCCCTGCGCCCGGCCGGCGTTCTCGGACAGCGGCAGGTCGTTGAAGTCGACCAGGTCGACGTCGAGGTGGATCAGCAACTGGTCGAATCCGGCCATTGCCGCGCGGGCCTCGGCGGCCGCTCCGATCGGATCGCGGGCCACCCGTTTGGCGGTGGTCACGCCCAGGTCGTACTCGGCCAGCAGGTCGCGCTCGCCGGACGTGAGCCGGTTGTGGTCGAGGCCGAAGTAGCGGACCTGGTCGGAGTCGAGCACCGCCGTATCGGGAACGGCGGTTGCCGCGCCGATCAGGTGCGCCGTCACCATCCAGTCCAGCGCGCCCTGATCGGTGCTGGTGGGCGTGTTGAGGTCGGCGTGCAGGTCGACGTAGAGCAACCCGACCCGGCCGGGCCGGCGCACATGGCCCGCGGCCACGCCCAGTTCGACCGAGCAGTCGCCGCCCAGGACGAGCAGCGGCCGATCGGCGTCCAGCCCGGCGATCGTCTCGGCCACCCGAGCGGTGATGTCGGCGACGGCCGCAACGTTCTGGGCATCCGGCCGGGCGGCGTCGGGCGTCCAGCGCCGGCGGGGCAGGTCGCCCGCGTCGTCGACGTCGACCCCGGCGGCGCGCAGCCGCTCGAGCAGTCCGGCACCGCGCAGGGCGGCCGGCGCGTCCTCCTGGCCCGGGGCGAACGCGCCCATGCTCGTCGGCACGCCCAGCACGCGCAGCGTCGCGACCATCCATAGAGAATGGACGGTTAGCAATGGCCGGTCAACCGAATTGGCCGATACCCTCGGCGCATGGCGGAGCTGGCCAGCCGGGACGCACCGGGACGACTCGAAGTGGTGCGGGCGTTCGTCAACACGCGTGACCTGGAGGCTGGCACCGACGCGCTGGCCACGCCGGGCGAGCTGGCCGAGCACCTCGTCGCCTGGCGGCTGCTGTCGCCGGGCGCCCGGCTCGGGGCGTCGGACCTGGCTACGGCGCTCGACCTGCGCGAGGCGCTTCGCGCCCTGCTGCGGGCGCACAACGATCAGGTGATCGACACCGCTCCGGCCGTCGACACCCTGAACCGGGTCACCGCGCTGTCCGGGCTGCGGCCGGCCATGGCCTACAGCGGATCGGTCGGCTACCACGTGGTGCGCGGTGGCGGCATCGGCGCGCTGGGTGCCCTGGCGGCCATCGTCTACGCGGCCGACGCCCAGGGTGTGTGGTCACGGCTCAAAGCCTGCGCCGCGGACGCCTGCCACTGGGCCTACTACGACTCGTCGCGCAATCGGGCGTCGCGGTGGTGCCACATGGAACTGTGCGGCAATCGGGCCAAGGGCCAGGCGTTCCGGGACCGGCGACGCTCGTAGGGCGCGCTACCGCGCCCGCCGGGCCAGGCGTTCGCGGTCGAGGATGACCACGCTCTTGCCCTCCAGGCGCAGCCAGCCGCGCGAGGCGAAGTCGGCCAGCGCCTTGTTGACGGTCTCGCGCGAGGCGCCGACCAGCTGGGCCAGCTCCTCCTGCGTCAGGTCGTGGGTGACCCGCAGCTGACCGCCGTCGACCGAGCCGAACTTCTGGGCCAGCTGCAGCAGTTGCTTGGCCACCCGGCCCGGGACGTCGACGAAGATCAGGTCGGCCAGCATCGTGTTGGTGCGGCGCAGCCGCCGGGCGACGACGCGCAGCAATTGCATGGCGATCTGCGGACGATCCTGCGCCCACTTCTGCAGGGCGTCCTTGGGCAGGCGGGCCAGCCGGGCGTCGGTGACGACGACCGCGGTGGCGGTGCGGGGACCCGGGTCGAACAGCGACAGCTCGCCGAACTGGTCGGCCGGCCCCATGACGGCGACCAGGTTCTCGCGGCCGTCGGACGAGCGGCGGCCCAGCTTCACCTTGCCGGCCAGCACGATGTAGAGGCTGTCGCCGGGCTCGCCCTCATGGAACAGGGTCGTGCCACGGGGCGCGTCGAAGATCTCGAACTGGCTGCCCAGCGCCTCGACATCGTCCGGGGCAACGCCCTGGAACAAGCCGGCTCTCCGCAGGACCTCGTCCACGTCAGCTCCTTCTGTCGCTCACCGACCCCACGCGCCCGGGTGCGAGCTGTGTCACAGTGCAGCGGATTCTACGGGGATGCGCGCGGCGCGCGCGTCGACACCTGGCCCTATCCGGACCGGCGCCGTGATGGGGTGGGGATCAGCCGCCGTGGGTCCAGCCGGTGCCGGAACCGGCGCAGCGCCGAGTCGGTTCCCTCGCGGACGAACGTGTCGAGCTCGTCCGGGTTGGCCTCGTCCAGGAACTCCTCGATGTGCCGCTCGACGGCGACCTTGTTCAAGGGTTCCTCGACGCGCTGCATGAACAGCATGAAGCCGAGCAGCACCACCGGGAACAGCAACACCAGTAAGCCGATCATGATGCTCTCAATTATGCCGCGCCCGCGTCGGGGTGGCCTCGTAGGCTTGGGCGCTGTGTCGACCACCGTGACCGAGTCGCCGCTCGCGCTTACCCGCCGCGCCCGCCGGATCAACCGAGAACTCGCCAAGCTGTATCCCGACGCGCACACCGAACTCGACTTCACCAACCCGCTCGAGCTGTCGGTGGCGACGATCCTGTCGGCGCAGAGCACCGACAAGCGGGTGAACATGGTGACGCCGGCGCTGTTCGCCAAGTACCGCACCGCCGCCGACTACGCAGGCGCCGACCGGGCCGAGCTCGAGGAACTCGTCCGCACCACCGGCTTCTTCCGCAACAAGGCCAACTCGCTCATGAAGCTCGGCCAGCAACTGGTCGACCGCTTCGACGGCGAGGTGCCGCACACGATCGAGGAGCTCGTCACCCTGCCCGGGTTCGGCCGCAAGACGGCCAATGTCGTGCTGGGCAATGCGTTCGGCATCCCGGGCATCACCGTCGACACGCACTTCGGCCGATTGGCCCGCCGCTGGCACTGGACGACCAACACCGACCCGGTGAAGGTCGAGCACGAGGTCGGCGAGCTGATCCCGAAAAGCGAGTGGACGATGCTGTCGCACCGGGTGATCTGGCACGGCCGCCGGGTGTGCCACGCCCGCAAACCGGCGTGCGGGGCCTGCGCGATCGCCCGGCTCTGCCCGTCGTTCGGCGAGGGGCCGACCGATCCCGAGCTGGCGGCCAAGCTGGTCAAGACGCCCGAGCAGGTGGCCGAGTCGGCATGAGCAACCGATCGCGCAACCCTGGGCCGCGTCACGCGGCCGACGGTTGCGCGATCGCGGACGGGCTGCCCGAGTGGTTGCACCCGCTCGTCGACTCGCTGGACGGCCTGACCTTCGCCGACCTGTCGCGGTTCGGCCCGCCCGAGGACGGCAGCGGCCGCGAGTCGGCGGTGCTGATCGCCCTGGCCGACACCGTCGACGGCCCGGGAGTGCTGCTGCTCGAACGGGCGGCGACGCTGCGCACGCACGCCGGCCAGGTCGCATTCCCGGGCGGCGCCACCGATCCGGGCGAGGACGCGCCGGCGACCGCGCTGCGCGAGGCGGCCGAGGAGGTCGACCTCGACCCGAACAGCGTCCAGGTGATCGCCACGCTGCCGGCGCTGTACCTGCCGCCGTCCGGCTTCGTGGTCACCCCGGTGCTGGCCTGGTGGCGCGAACCGCATCCGGTGCGCGCGGTCGCAGCCAGCGAGGTGGCCCGGGTCGAGGTCGTCCCGATCGCCGAGCTGGTCGATCCGGCCAACCGGTTCCGGGTGCGCCACCCGTCGGGATTCCGGGGGCCGGGGTTCGAGGCCGGCGGCCTGTTCGTCTGGGGGTTCACCGCCGGATTGCTCGACGCGGTGTTGACCATGGGCGGCTGGGTCCGCGACTGGGACGAGTCACGCGTACGGGATTTGCCGGGCCGTCGCGCGCCGTAGTCCGGTGTGCGCATAGGATCACTTCCTTGCCGGGCGTTCTCCTCGGGGGCAGACGTTCACTGTGCCGCCGGGGACCGAGCATCCGAGCACCCGCGAGCGACTCAGGAGTCATCGGTACCGTGCCCTGCATGACGACGCGGACGGTGGCCGCTGCCCTGGTCGTCGTCGCCCTGAGCACGTCCGTCGCGGGCTGCTCGAACCGGCAGGCGGCGCCCAATCGACGGGGCCATGCCGGATCGGCCACCGCGTCGACCGAGAACGGCGTCCAGCAGGTCACGCTCGTCGTCAACGACAACTTCCGGTTCAATCCGTCCACCGTCACCGTCCATCCGGGCACCGTCAAGGTGACCCTGGTGCACAAGGGCAAGGGCGCGCCGCACGACTTCTCGGTCGACGGCGCCCCGGCCGATCAGGTGCCGCTGGTCAGCGCCGGCCAGACCACCTCGTCCACGTTCACCACGCCGTCACCCGGCACCTACCGGTTCGTCTGCACCCTGCACGTAGCCCAAGGAATGACGGGAACCCTCGTCGTGCTCCCCAACTGATCGTGACGGCCGTGGACTGGATCATCATCGTCGCCGCGATCGGCTATGCCATCGGCGGCTTCCGCAACGGGGCGGTCATCGGCCTGTTCTCTCTCGTCGGGTTCTTCGGCGGGGCAGCGCTCGGGGCGCAGTTGGCTCGGCCGCTGGGCTCGCACCTGGCCGGCGGCCAGGCGCAGGTGCCGGTGGCCATCGTCTGCGTGCTGATGGTGTCGATGGCCGGGCAGTTGCTCGCGGTGTGGGGTGGCGGGCACCTGCGCCAGCGCATCACCTGGAAGCACGCGCAGAACCTCGACTCGGGCATCGGCTCGGCCCTCGGCGTCATCTCGGTGCTGCTCGTGGCCTGGATGGTCGCGGTGCCGCTGGCGTCCTCGCCCTACCCGTCGCTGTCGTCGGCGGTGCGCCGCTCGGTCATCGTGCGCGGCGTCGACGGCGTGATGCCGACCCCGGTGCGCGACGTGTACTCATCGCTGCGCCGGTTCATCGACCGCAGCGGCTTCCCGCCGGTGTTCGGCGACCTGCAGAGCACCCGGATCGTCGACGTCGGACCGCCCGATCCGGCGCTGCTCAGCTCGGCCGGGGTCAGCAAAGCCCGCGGCTCGGTGTTCAAGATCTACGGCGAGGCACCGCAGTGCAATCGCGGCATCGAAGGTTCCGGATTTGTCTACGACGACGAGCACATCCTGACCAACGCGCACGTGGTGGCCGGGACGTCGGACATCGGCGTGGTGACCGACAACGGCCAGCTGACCGCCCACGTCGTGCTCTACGACCCGCGCCGTGACGTCGCCGTGCTGTACGTGCCGGGCCTGAACGCCGGGGCGCTGGACTTCGCCCCCAAGCCGGCCGACACGAACGCCAACGCAATCGTGCTGGGCTACCCCGAGGACGGACCGTTCGACGTCCGCCCGGCGCGCGTGCGCGACCGCGAAGACATCGACGGCCACGACATCTACGGGCACGGCAACGTCGAGCGTGAGATCTACTCGGTCCGCTCGACGGTGCGCAGCGGCAACTCGGGCGGCCCGCTGATCGCGCCGGACGACAGCGTGCTCGGCATGGTGTTCGCGACCGCGCTCGACGCGCCCAGCACCGGCTTCGCCCTTACCGACGCCGAGATCGCGAGCGACGCCGACGCCGCCCGGAACGCCACCACGTCGGTCAGCACCGGCAAGTGCACGCCGGGCGTCTAGCGGGCCACCAGCTCAGCGGCCTTCTCGGTCCGGACCACCGCGGTCAGGCGTAGCACGCATACGGCGGCCGTCCACAGGGCCAGAGCCGGGTAGCCGCCGTGCCCGAAGGCCAGCGTCGAGGCCGTGGTGGCCACCGCGGATGTTCCCCAGCTCAATGCGTCGACGGCGCCCTCGGCCCGGGCCGCGTCCGCCTCGGGCAGGTGCCGGGCCAACAGGCCGCTGCCGCCGACGATGCCGAGGTTCCAGCCGTAGCCGAGCAGGAACAGGGCGCCGGTCAGCGCCAGCCCGCTCGGCGATGTCGTGACCACGGCCGCCGATCCGGCCAGGGTGGCCAGGCCGGCGGCCATCACGGCCCGGCCGCCGAGCCGGTCGAGCAACCACCCGGACAGCGGCGCCAGCGCGAACATGCCGAAGCTGTGCGCCGACAGCATCGTGCCGATCGCCCCGAGGTCCTCGTGGTGCATGTGCATGGACAGCGGTGCCGCGGTCATGACGGCTGCCATCGCCACCTGGGCGGTGACCATCGTGGCGGCGGCCGAGCGGGCGACCGGATGGGCGAGAGGCCGGCCTCGCCCGGCCGCGCGGGGCGGCCGGATCCGCGGCGCGGCCAAGCCGACGAGCAGCGCGCCGAGCGTGGCCAGGGCAGCGAACGCGAACGGCCCGGTCATCGGGTCGTGGCCGGCGTTCTCGGCGACGTGCTGGGCCGGCAGCATCAGCAGTGGTCCGCCGACGGCGCCCACCGTCCCGGCCCAGACCACCGCTCCGATGGCCACACCGCGGCGCTCGGGCGGGTACAGGTCGGCGGCGGCGTACCGGGACAGCGCGGCCGCGGCGTTGCCGACCCCGAGCAGCGTCATGCCCACGATCAGCAACGCGATGTTGTGTTGCGCGACGGACAGTGTCGCGAGCAGGGCGCCGACCAGCGCGGCGGCGTACCCGGTGAGCAGCCCGGCCCGGCGTCCGCGCGCGGCCATCATCCGGGAGAGCAGCAGCGCCCCGAGCCCGGTGCCGCCGACCGTCGCGGTGTTCGGCAGCGCGCCGAGCGCGTCGCCGAGACGGTCGGCCGCGACGAGGGTGCTGACGGCGCTGGCCTCGGCGACGGCCGCCGTCATCAGGGCCGACGAGACGAACAGGGCGACGAGGGGAAGCTTCACGCCGTAGACGCTAGGAAAGCTGATCGCCACGGTGAATGAGCGATGACCGGGTCGGACTCGGTTGTGGCCTGTTGATCGAACGGCAGATCCGGAGCATCCTTTGCGGATGACCAGGGCAATCGATTCGACGGATTGGCGCATCCTCGACGAGCTGCAGCGCGATGGGCGGCTCTCGTACAACCAGCTGGCCCGGAAGGTGAACCTGTCCGCTCCGGCGGTGGCCGAGCGGGTGCGCCGGCTGGAGGAGCACGGCGTGATCGCCGGCTACCAGGCCCGGGTCGATCCGGCCAAGGCCGGCCTGCCGCTGACCGCGTTCATTCAGATGCGGTGCACGCCGGGACGGTGCCTGCTGCAGACGTCCAGTGCCGACGACCTGCCCGAGGTGGTCGAGGTGCACAAGCTGTCCGGCGAGTGGTGCTCGATGCTGAAGGTGCGGGTGGCGTCCATGCAGCACCTGGAGGGCCTGTTCGAGCGCATCGGCGAACGGCACGGGCGGATGAACACGCACGTGGTGCTGTCGACGCAGTACGAGGGCCGGCCCGTCGAACCGCCCGTCGAGCAAGCCCGGCCCGTGACGCCGTCACCCGGGTGGCACCGCGCCTGAGTCGAGCTGCCCGTGGCCCGTGCCCGTGAGCCGTGGACCGTGCCCGTGAGCCGTGGCCCGTGAGCCGTGGCCCGCGGCCCGCGTGGCCCGTCCCGTGGCCCGCGGCCCGGTTTTGGTCACCGGGCCGGTTATTTGAGACCTGGTGACCAAAACCGGATCGGGCCGGCCGTGTCGAAATCCGGCCGGCAGCTTCTACCCCTGGGCGACGGCGCCTGAATCCGGGCGCCCCGACCCCGAGGAGTGGACGTGACCGAGGTACTGCTGAGCGGTCTGGCCATGGGCGAATCGCCCCGCTGGCACGACGACCGGCTCTGGCTCGGCAACTGGGGGACCGGCGAGATCCTGGCCGTCGACCTGGACGGCCGCCACGAGGTGGTCGCGCACTCGCCGGTGCCGATCCCGTACTCGATCGACTGGCTGCCTTCGCCCGACGGGCGCATGCTGCTCGTCGCCGGAACTCGGGTGCTGCGCCCCGAGCCGGACGGTTCGCTCGTCCCGCACGCCGACCTTGGCCATGTAGATCGGAACGGCTTCAACGAGATCGTCGTCGACGGCCGGGGCAACGCCTACGTGGACGGCGGCGGCTTCGACCTGATGGCCGGCGAGACGCCTGCGCCGGGATTCGTCGTGCTGGTCCGCCCGGACGGCACTGCGACGCAGGTGGCCGACGGCATCGAGTTCGGTAACGGCATGGCGATCACGCCGGACAACTCGACGCTGATCGTGGCCGAGTCCTACGGGCGCCGGCTCAGCGCGTTCGACATCGGGGCGGACGGCGGGCTGGCCAACCGGCGCGTGTGGGCCGACCTGGGCGAGGATCCGCCGGACGGCATCTGCCTCGACGCCGAAGGCGCGGTCTGGTACGCCAGCGTGCCGGGCCGGCGGTGCGTGCGGGTGCGCGAGGGCGGCGAGGTCCTGGACGTCGTCGAGGCCGACCGGGGCTGCTTCGCCTGCGTGCTGGGCGGCCCGGACGGCACGACCCTGTTCGTGACCGCCGCCGAGTGGCGCGGCGTCGAGGGCATCGACTTCGGGCGACGGACGGGGCAGGTGCTCGTCGCGTCGGCGCCCGCGCCAGCGGCCGGTTTCCCGTGAGCGCGTCGGCGCCCGCGCCAGCGGCCGGTTACCCGTGAGCGCGTCGCGCTACCCGTGAGGGCATCGCGGGCTCCGTGAGGGCGTCGCGCTACCCGTGAGGGCATCGCGGGCTCCGTGAGGGCCGCGCGCGGTTCCGTGAGCGCGTCGCGCGGTCCGGTTTTGGTCACCGGGCCGGTTATATGAGATCAGGTGACCAAAACCGGGTTAGGTCAGCTTGGCCCAGCGGATCAGCTCGCCGCTCACCTGCTCGGCGGCTTCGTTCTGCGGGAAGTGGCCCACCCCCTCGAGGGTGTGCCACTGGTACTCGCCCGTGACGTAACGTCCCGAGCCCTGCGCCGTACGGGGCAGTACGCACCCGTCGAGCTCGCCGTGCAGTTGCAGCACGGGCGCCTTGACCGGGTTCGCCTGCAGGGCATGTGCGTAGCGCCGACCGTCGCCGCGGGGCAGCGAGCGGACCAGCCAGCGGAAGTACTCCAGCGAGCAGTGCGCGACCGGATGGATACGCAGCGCGGCTGCGTATCTGTCGATCTCCGCCGAGTAGCCGGGACGGGCCCGCCAGCGCGGCCCCGTCCACGCATCGAACAGCTCGTACACGTAGGACGAATCGCGCGTCAACTTCCCTTCGGGGCGGCGCGGCACCTGGAACCCGCGCAGCGCGTACGCCGAAGCGCTGCCCTGTCCGCGCGGATCGGCGAACACCGCCGACCGCAGCCGGAGCGGATGGGCCGCGCCCAGGGCGACGAGCCGGCGCACCACGCGCGGGTGCAGCGCGGCCACCGTCCAGGCCAGCAGCCCGCCGACGTCGTTGCCGACCAGCACGGTGTCGCGTTCACCGAGTGCGCGCACCAGCTGGGCAATGTCGGCAGCGAGGGTCGGGGCGTCATAGCCGCGGGGCGGCTTGTCGCTGGCCCCGTAGCCACGCAGGTCCACGGCGACGGCCCGGAATCCGGCGTCGGCCAGGTCGGCGAGTTGTTGCTGCCACGTCCACCAGAACTGCGGGAAGCCGTGCAGCATCAGCACCATCGGTCCGGTGCCCAACTCGGCGACGTGCAGGGCGATGCCGTTGGCGCGCACCATGCGGTGCGTCCACCGCCCCTCGATCAGGACTTCGGAATCATCCGGCGGCTGCGCTGCCGCGGGTCTGGCCACGACTTGATTATGCGTGCTGCTTGAGCGCGGCGATTGTTTCTTGCGCGGTCGCGATGGTCCGCTCGGGCGCCTTGACCCGCTTGACCTTCCTGATCCCGAGGAACACCAACGTCGCGACCAGCACCAGGAGGAAACCGAAGACGATGAGGTAGGCGGCCCAGCGCCAGATGCCGGCGGCCACGAGACCCTCGGCCAGCGCGATCAGCCCGAACGTCAGCGAGAAGAAGAAGAGCACGACGGCACCAGTGAAGAATCCCGCGCCCACACCGGCGTTCTTGGCTGACGAGCGCAGTTCGAGCTTGGCCAGCTCGATCTCACCGTGCAGCACGGCTGAGAACTGGGTCGATGCCTCTTGGACGAGCTCGCCGATGGACGGCTGGGTGTCCTCTTCGACCGTGATAGCCACGATGGCGCTCCTTCCCTTGCCTGGACAGATCATTCCAGTCGAGAGGGCTCCGGCGCATCAGGTGGGTTCAGCGCTTCAGGCACATCGAACATCCGCGCTACGGGGACGTCAGTCGAGCTGTGCACCGCGATCGACAATGCGATACACACAGCGACCAAATCGAACACCGGCTGCGAAACGTCGAGCCCGGCGTCGAGCGCGAGCAGTCCGTACACGACGCTGGCGAACCCCTTGGGGCCGAACCAGGCGACGGCAGCCGTCTCGCGGCGGCTCAGGTGCGCCCGCCAGAGACTGAGGACCAGCGCCACCGGGCGGACCAGCACCAGGGCCAGCACGGCCACCGCCCACGCGCCGATCGGCAGCCGGTGCAGCAACTGCGGGGTGAGCAGCGCTCCGAACACGAGCAGCGCGGACAGCTTGAGCAGCTCGGCGATGAGGTCGCCGAAGTCCTCGAACGTCTGGTGGGCGGACGGCGCGATCGTGGCCAGTGTCGACCCGGCGGCGAATGCCGCCAGGTAGCCGTTGGCGTGCGTGAGGTGGCAGGTGGCGTAGAGGATGACGGCGACGCTCGCCGGTCCGAGCGGAGCCAGCCGAGCCTCGCTGCCGACTCCGGGCAGCCGCGTCAGCAAGTGGAAGACCAGCGGCATGGCGATGCCGACAGCGACGCCGCCGGCCAGCTCGCCGAGGACCGTCCAGATGTGGGTGTGCCCGTGCGATGCGACCGCGATGAGGATGATCACCACCGGGAGAGCCAGCCCGTCGTTCAGCCCGGACTCGACGTTGAGCAACCGTCGCAGGCGAAGGGGCACGTCGGTGCGTCCGATGATGGCCGACGCGAACACCGGGTCGGTCGGCGACAGGATCGCCCCGACCAGGAAGCTCGCCGTCCAGTCCAGCGGGGTGAGCGCCTTGGTCAACAGGGCGATTCCGATGAACGTCAGCGGCATGCCGAGCCCCAGCGCCCGACCTGCGGTGCGGCCGACCGCCCGCAGCGCCGGCACGGCGGCCCGCATGCCGTCGGTGTAGAGCACGCTGAACAGGGCGAGATCGGCCAGCGTGACGACGACGGGGTCGTTCGGCTTGATGTCGATCCAGCCCAGCCCGCCGTTGCCGGTGATCGCCCCGGCGGCCAGGAACAGCAGGGCTGTCGAGAGCACGGTGCGGGCCGCGAACCCGGAGATCAGCACGACGATCAGGAGTGTCACGCCGAACACGAGGATGATCGTCATCGCGTGCCTTCCCGTCATCGCGGAACTTGTCGCCGACCAGGCTTCCCGGCACGCCGCGGCCAGCCTAGCGAGGCTCGCGGTCTTGCGTGCGTCGTTAGGGTCCGGGGATATGAGACTTCGCACCCTCGTCGTCCCGTTGGCCGCGTTCGTCACCGTGCTGGCGGTGACCGTTCCGGCTAGCGCGAATCCGCATCACGCGCCCTCGTGGCAATTGCTGCCGACGGGCAGTACGCAGCAGTTCCGTGGCCTGGCCGGCGTGTCCCACGACGTCGCCTGGCTGGCCGGCACCGGCGGCACGGTCCTGCGCACCACCGACGGCGGCCGCCATTGGAGCGACGTCTCGCCGCCCGATGCGTCCACGCTGGAGTTCCGTGACATCGAGGCGTGGGACGCCCGGCATGCCGTGGCGCTCACGATCGGCAACGGCCCCGACTCGGCGATCTTCCGGACGTCCGACGGCGGCGCGCACTGGCAGCGCACGTTCACCAACGACGACGCCAACGCGTTCTACGACTGCCTGGCGTTCTTCAACCCGCACGACGGGCTGGCGGTCAGTGACCCGGTCGACGGCAAGTTCCGGCTGATCGCTACGCACGACGGCGGCCGCTCGTGGTCGCTCGTCTCACCGGACGGCATGCCGCCCGCGCAGACCGGCGAGTTCGGCTTCGCCGCGTCGGGCACGTGCCTGATCGCGTCCGGGCACGACGCCTGGATCGCCAGCGGCGGCGGCACGTCGGCGCGGGTCTTCCACTCGCGCGACATGGGTCAGCACTGGACAATGGCCGACACCCCGATGGTGGTCGGTCCGAGCGCCGGCATCTACTCGCTGGCCGTCTCGGGGCATCGCGACCTGGCCGCGGTCGGCGGTGACTTCGAGGCTCCGACCGCACGGGTGGACGTGGCAGCGACCTCGCGGGACGGCGGAAGCTCGTGGCGGCTGGCGTCGGTGATGACGGGTGGGTACCGCTCGGGTGTCGCATTCGCCAGTGGGCGGTCGCTGATCGCCGTCGGGCCGACCGGCTCGGACGTCTCGACAGACGGCGGGCGCACCTGGACGACGTTCGACACCGGCTACTTCGACACCGTGCAGCGGGCCGGCGACGGGACGGTGTGGGCGTCCGGCAAGGACGGCCGGGTGGCGGTCCTGCGCTGAGGTGGGCCTGATCCGGTTTTGGTCACCAGGCTGGTTATACGAGACCTGGTGACCAAAACTGGGGGGCTGTGGATGACGACCACGCCAGGTGGCCGATTTGTCGGACCATCTGGCGATGCACTGGGCAGACTTGGCTCGACGCCAATCCGGAGTCATCCGGCGCAGTCAGCTATTCGCAGTCGGCGTCAGCCGGGCGCAGGCCAATCATCTGGTTCGGGTCGGCGGGCTGATCCGCACCGAGCACCGCGGCGTGTATCGAGCGGCCGGCGCGCCCCGCACCCCCGCATCGAACGCCTGGGTTGCGGTGCTCGGGGCCCGGGCGGTGCTGTCCTATCTGTCGGCCGCGCGCTGGTGGGACTTGCCGGTCGAGCAGGACGGGCGCATCCACGTCACTCGCCGGGCCAGGCAGAAGTTCGCCACGCACAAGCTGATCCGGGTGCACCGGACGCTGCTCGTGCCGGAGGCGGTCACCAACCGGTTCGGGCTGCGCATCACGACGCGAACCGAGACGTTGCTCGACTGCCTGGGCTGGCTGCCGTTACCCACGGCGCGCAACCTGCTGGATCGGGCGTTCCAGCAGATGTGGCTGGCACCCCGCGACCTCGAGCGGCGACTCGACGAGCAGCCCGGACGGTGGGGCAACAAGCGACTCGCCCAGCTGCTGCGCGACTGCCGACCGGGCGTCGAGGCCGAGTCCGAACGGCGGCTGCAACGGGTGCTCGAGCGGGCCGGCATCGGCGGCTGGATCGCCAACCACCCGGTCGCCGTGGGCGGTCGTCGCTTCCGCCTCGACATGGCGTTCGTCCGAGCCCGGCTGGCCGTCGAGGTCGACGGCTGGGCCTACCACCGGACCAAGGCGCAGCGCGACGCCGACCTCGAGCGCGACAACCTGCTGATGCTGGCCGGCTGGCGGGTGCTGCGATTCAGCTGGGAGGACGTCCGGGATCGCCCCGACTACGTCCTCGGCGTGATCACCTCGGTTTTGGTCACCAGGCCGGCTATATGAGACCTGGTGACCAAAACCGGTGAGGGCTCACTCCTCGGTCGCGGCGCTCGGGAGTTTTTCGCTGATCAGGTCCATGACGCTGGAGTCGGTCAGCGTGGTGACGTCGCCGAGT
>DATBER010000114.1:0-7448 GCA_036558905.1 Jatrophihabitantaceae bacterium
GACCAGCCCATCGACCCAACGACCAGGACCCGGAGAACCGACGGACGCAGCGTCGGCGCCCTCCCACGCACACCCACCGCCCGACCAACCACAACCGCACCAAGGCACGCATCCAGCCGCCTGACGAAACATCGAGGCTAGGCCGTGTCTGGCAATTCCATGCTCTGCTGCGCGGCGGCCAGACACGGCCTAGTCGGCCGGCAGCCCGAACCACGGCAGCACGTTGCTCTCGAACCGGGTCAGCGCGCTGATCCGGTCGCCGGCTAGTCCGAGTACGAACAGCCCGGTCGCGTGCCGGCCGGTCGGCGTCGTCACGTATGCCCCCAACGCCGGCTGCCCGTTGGCCCGGGTCGGCACCAGCTCGAAGCGACGTCCGGCACCGAGGACGGCTGCGCAGAACCGGGCAACCGCCTCGGGGCCCTGGTACTCGAACGGCATCGGCGGCATCGACATGAACGCGTCGTCAGTCAGTAGCGCCACTACTGCGTCGACGTCGGAGGCCTCGTACGCGCTGACGAAGCGGGCCACGATCGCGTCCTCGGCCGGCGAGTTCGCCGGTGGCGCCGCGGTCCTCGGGAGCCGGCGCTGCAGGGTCGCGCGGGCCCGCTTCAGCGCACTGGTGACCGACTCGACTGTCACGTCCAGCAGTTCGGCCACCTCCTTCGCCGGGAAGCCGAGGACGTCCCGCAGCACGAGAACGGCGAGCTGGCGCGGCGGCAGGATCTGCAACGCGGTCACGAAGGCCAGCGAGATCGACTCCGCCTGCTCGTACCGGGCCTCCGGGCCGGGCGGACCGGCGAGTGCGCCCTCGAGCACGGCGTCCGGGTAGGGCTCGAGCCAGACGATCTCGCCGAGCCGGGTCGGCTCGGGCCGTTCGACGCCGGGGATGTCCCACTCCCTGGCCGCTCGCCGGCGGGTCGAACGGCGGGCGTTCAAGCACCGGTTGGTGGCGATCCGGTAGAGCCAGGTGCGCAGCGAAGCGCGCTCGGCGAAGCCGTCGAGGCCCTGCCACGCAGCCAGCATCGTGTCCTGCAGGGCGTCCTCGGCGTCCTGGAACGACCCGAGCATCCGGTAGCAGTGCACCTGCAGCTCCCGCCGGTGCGGCTCGGTCAGCTCCCGGAACGCGTCGCCGTCACCGGCCCGCGCCCGCGCCATCAGGTCGGACGTCGCCACTGGCCCCCCTTCCGCACAGCTCATCCTCGTACCGACACCGGGCGACGGCCGAACTGGGCGGCCGGCGCGCGCCCAGTTTCGCCACGGCGCGGGGCCTATCCGGTCGTGCGGCGGGCATCGGGCCCACCCACAACCGAGAGGAACCAGCCATGCTGTTGCCGAACAAGATCGCCGTGGTCTACGGGGCCGGCGGCGCGATCGGCGGGGCCGTCGCGCGCGCCTTCGCCGCCGAGGGGGCGCAAGTCTTCCTGACCGGCCGCCACCTGGACACTGTCGAGGTCGTGGCCAAGGAGATCGGCGGGTCGGCCGAAGCGGCCGAGCTCGACGCCCTAGACGAGCCGGCGGTGGACGAGCACCTGCGGTCGGTGATCGACCGGGCCGGGCGCGTCGACATCTCGTTCAACGCAGTCGGAGTCCCGGACGCCGAGATCCTGGGAGTGCCGTTGACCGAGTTGGCGGCCGAGCAGTTCGTCCGGCCGATCGCCGCGTACACGACGGCGTACTTCCTGACCGCCCGCCTAGCCGCCCGGCGCATGGTGGCGAACAAGTCGGGCGTGATCATGACGGTCAGCGCCCTCCCGGCCCGCACCGGAACCGGGCTGAACGGCGGTTACGGGCCGGCCCTGGCGGCCAAGGACGCGATGACCCGGGACCTCTCCTACGAACTCGCGCCGCACGGCATCCGGGTGGTCGGCCTGCGCCCGCACGGCATCCCGGGGACGAGCACGATGACGACGCTCTTCGACCTCAAGGCGAAGGCGGCCATGTCCTGGGAGCAGTTCCAGGGCTACCTGGCCAGCCTGTCGCACCCGCGACGCGTCATGACGCTCGACGAGGTGGGACCGGTGGCCGCGTTCCTGGCCTCCGACCGGGCGAGCGGGCTGACCGGCACGACGGTCAACCTGACGATGGGCGGCGCACCGGATTAGCTCTGGCCGCCCGGGAGGTGCCTCCCGGGTCCAGGCTCTACGCTCCCGGAGCCTGCTTCCGGGCCGCCCTTTTCACGCTCGCCCGAT
This sequence comes from Jatrophihabitantaceae bacterium, assembly GCA_036558905.1. Lineage (GTDB taxonomy): Bacteria > Actinomycetota > Actinomycetes > Mycobacteriales > Jatrophihabitantaceae > DASXRA01. Next base: position 2,190 of record DATBER010000114.1, read on the forward strand.
GATCAACAACCCCCTAAGTTGGCGATTCCGCACGCTGACGGGCTGTTGATCACGGGGTCGGCCCGACACCACGGTCACCGACCATCGGCGACCCGCCGGGCTAGTGCCCCGCGCGGGACACTAGTGGTCCAGGGCGTGGCGGACCAGTTCGACATTGTTGGGCGCGGGCTCGCCATCGGGCAGCACCAGCGTGTCCTCCAGGCCGATGCGGGCGTCCAGACCGAGCTCTACAGCCCGGCTGAACGTCGGCCAGCAGGTGGCGTCCTGCCCGTGCAGCAGGATCGGGGCGGTCAGGTGCTTGAGCCGGGCCAGCACCGCGTCGGCCGACTGCCGGCCGGCGTCCGGGTCGGGCTCGGTGACCTCGACGAGCACGCGCTGCACCCGGTTGGCGAACGGTGACTTCAGGAACCGGTCGACTCCCTCGGAGTCGGTGGACAGCCCGGCGTGCACGGCCACGCCCCGTTCGAGAAGGGCGGCCGCCAGTTCGTCGGCGGCCGCCTCGTGCCAGTTCACCGACGCGTGGTCGGGCCGGATGGTCCAGTGGCCGATCGCCTCGGCCCGGCCGGCCGGACCGGCGTCGATCCACTCGCCGGTGGTGACGCCGATCCCGATGCTGGGCACGGCGTCGCGAACCGCCCGGACGAAGGCGCCGACCGCCTCCGCATCGACCGTGTCGGCCCCGTCGACGTCCTTCGGGTGGACGTGCAGATCGGTGACCCCGAGCGCCGCGGCCGCCACGGCATCGGCCGCCACGGCAGCCGGCGTCAACGGTACGGCGGGATGCTCGTCGCGGGTGCGGACCCCGTTCGCGCACAGCTGCAGCATCCGTCCAGCTTCGCATTCGCGGTCCGACGGCCCGACACGAGGCGTCGCCCGGACGTGATCTTGGCGACTGGATCAGGCCTCGCCCTGGAAGATCGCGAACCGGGTGCCCTGGTCGTCGACGGCGCTCGAATAGGGGCCGTAGGGCGAGCCGATCGGGTCGTCAGCCGTGCCGCCGGCCGCCCGGATCGCGGCCACCGCGGTCTCGGCGTCGGCCACGCCGAACGTGAGCGCACCGGCAATGTCGCCCGGGCCGAGGAACCCGAGCGGGGCCGAGCCCTCGATGGGCAAGCCGCCGGCCGAGCCGGGCGCACCGTAGGTCCAGCCGAACAGGTCGGCGAAGAACACCCGCGATCGGTCCAGGTCCGGCGTGGCCTGCACGAAGTACGCGATGTCGCCGGCGCGCGCGGGTGGCTGGGCCGGCGGCTCGAACCCGGGTGCCGGCTGCCAGACGCCGAAGCGCGACCCGGCCGGGTCGACCGCCTCGAGGTACGGCCCGGCCTCGTACTCGCGAAGTTCGGCCGTCGTGCCGCCGAGCTCGCGGATGCGCGCGCCCGCCTTGACCGCGTCGGCCACCGCGTACGCGGCAGGCGACACGTTGAGCGAAGCCGGGTGCAGCCCGCCCCAGTGATCGCTGACGTTGATGCCGCCTTCGCTCCCCGGCGCACCGAACGACCACCCGAACACCGCTCCGAAGAACGTCTTCGCCCGGCCCGTGTCGGCGACGTTGAGCGACCAGTACCCGAGCTGACCGTCCATGGCTCACTCCCGGTTTTTTGTGTACGCGTACGCCAACGTTAGCCAGAAGGCTTTCCGGGCGTCAACAGCCCGTTCAGCACGGCCCGGAGGCCGGCGTCGTAGTCGTACTCGGCGCGGGCCTGGGCCCAGTACGGCCCGGTCTCGGCCAGCAGCGGGGTCGCGCCGGCGTCGGCGGTGCGAACCACCCGCATCTGCACCGGCTCGTGCTCCAGCTTGGCCAGCGTGCGCCGCGACGCGTGCCGGATCACCAGCGTGCCGACGGTGAACCGCCAGGCCGTGAGGTAGGCGTCCACCGCCTGGTGCGCGGTCAGCCCCAACCGGGTGAACGCGGCCAGGATGTCCTCCATCGCCCACACGACCGACGGCGCGATCAGGTCGCCGCGGGTGAGCAGGTCGACTACCCAGGGCCGATCGTCGAGGCCGTCGTAGAGCCAGCGGAAGATCACGGCCAGCCGGGCCCGCGGGTCGCGCGGCAGCCGGGGGCGGTGCAGCACGGCCACCTGCCGGTCGAGCAGCGCGACAAGCAACGCGTCCTTGTCCGGCACGTGCCGGTAGAGCGCCATCGGCGACACGCCCAGCTCGACGGCCAGCCGGCGCATCGTCAGCGCGTCGGCCCCGTGCCGGGTGGCGAGCCGTTCGGCGGCCTCGAGGACGGCGTCACGCGAGATCTGCGGCGGGCGTCCGCGCCGGGCCTGCGACATCAGTACGGCGGCTGGAGCCGCTTGCGCAGCCGCGGGACGTCCAGGTCGACCTGCGGGTACTGCGGGTCCAGCTCCTGGAACACCTCGCGCAGGATCTGCCCGATCGCCCAGTTGCGGTACCACTTGTGGTCACTCGGCACCACGTACCAGGGGGCAGCCTCGGTCGAGCAGTGCTCGAGCATTCCGGCGAACGCGGCCTGATAGTCGGCCCAGTAGGCCCGCTCGTCGATGTCGCTCTCGTGGAACTTCCAGTGTTTGGTCGGATCGTCGAGGCGGGCCAGCAGCCGTTCGCGCTGCTCGGCGTAGGAGATGTGCAGGAAGCACTTGACCACGGCCGTTCCGCCGGCCGACAGGTCGGCCTCGAACGCGTTGATCTCGTCGTAGCGTCGACGCCACTCGGACTCGGGCACGGTCTCGTGTACGCGCGGCACCAGCACGTCCTCGTAGTGCGAACGGTCGAAGACGCCGACGATGCCCGCCGCCGGCACAGCCTTGCGGATCCGCCACAGGAAGTGGTGGGCCAGTTCTTCGGGCGTCGGCTTCTTGAACGCGGTGACCTTCACACCCTCCGGCCCGAGCAACCCGACCACGTGCCTGACCACGCCGCCCTTGCCGGCCGTGTCGATGCCCTGCAGCACGAGCAGCACGCTGCGGGTCCCCTCGGCCCACAGACGCTCCTGCGCACCGGCCAGCTCGACCCCGGCGACGCCCGTCTCCTTGAGGGTCTTGTCCTTCTTGCCGGGCGCGAAGGGCATGGCTGCCGTGTCGTAACCGGCCAGGTTCACGACGCCGGGCTGCACCCGCAGCGCCTCCCGGACGGAGGTCTTGACGTTCGACATGACTCAGGAGCGTAAGCGCTGACGTGGCAGGGTGGCGTGATGTGACGGAATTCGAGCTGTGGGCCCCGACTGCGCGGCGGGTTCGGTTGCGGCTCGGCGACGACACCGTCGAGCTGACCAGCGCCGGCGACGGCTGGTGGTGGGCGAACGCCGTCGCCCCACCCGGTACCGACTACGCGTACTTGCTGGACGACTCCGACACTCCCCGACCCGACCCTCGTTCGCGGTGGCAACCGGCCGGCGTGCACGGCCCGAGCCGGGTGTACGACGAGGACGCCTTCGCCTGGTCGGACGGCGAGTGGGCCGGACGGGGCCTGGTCGGCGCGGTGATCTACGAACTGCACATCGGCACGTTCACCCCCGGCGCGACGTTCGACTCGGCGATCGAGCGGCTGGATCACCTGGTACGGCTGGGCATCACGCACGTCGAGGTGCTGCCCGTCAACGCGTTCAACGGCGTATGGAACTGGGGCTACGACGGGGTCGGCTGGTACGCGGTGCACGAGCCCTACGGCGGGCCGGACGGGTTCAAACGCTTCGTCGACGCCTGCCACGCCCGCGGACTGGGCGTCGTGCTCGACGTCGTCTACAACCATCTCGGGCCGAGCGGCAACTACCTGCCCGAGTTCGGCCCCTACCTCAAGGAAGGCCGCAGCACCTGGGGCGAGCTGGTCAACCTCGAGTCAGCGCCCGTGCGCCGGTTCGTCATCGACAACGCGCTGATGTGGCTGCGCGACTACCACGTGGACGCGCTGCGCCTGGACGCCGTGCACGCCCTGGTCGACACGTCCACCCCGCACGTACTGGCCGAGCTGTCGACAGCCGTGGCCGAGCTGACCCCGCGACGGCTCCTGATCGCCGAGTCGGACCTGAACGATCCGACGATGATCACCCCGGTGCCTGACGGCTACGGCATGGACGCCCAGTGGGACGACGACATCCACCACGCGCTGCACGCGATGCTGACCGGCGAGCGGCAGGGCTACTACGTCGACTTCGGCCCGCTGGCCGGGTTCGCCAAGGTGTGGACCGCGGCGTTCCTGCACGACGGCACCTACTCGACGTTCCGCGAGAGGGTGCACGGCCGCCCGGTCGACCGCGTCCATACGCCGGGGTATCGATTCGTGGCGTTCCTGCAGGATCACGACCAGGTCGGCAACCGCGCGGCCGGCGACCGCCTGGCCGCGATCACGTCGCCCGGGCTGCTGCGCGTAGGTGCCGTCCTGCTGCTCACCTCGCCGTTCACGCCGATGCTGTGGATGGGCGAGGAGTGGGCGGCGTCCACCCCGTGGCCGTTCTTCACCTCGCACCCGGAGCAGCACCTGAACGCGGTCACCGGGCCGGGGCGTATGGAGGAGTTCCGCAAGCACGGCTGGGATCCCTCCGGCATGGTCGATCCGCAGGACCCGCAGGCGTATCGGTCGGCGATCCTGGACTGGGACGAGATCGACTCCCCCGGGCATCGCGAACTGCTGGACCTGTACCGGCAGTTGATCACGCTGCGCGCCGCCGAGCCCGACCTGCGCGACCCACGCCTGGACCGGGTGTACGTCGACTTCGACGAAGACGACGACGCCCGCTGGCTGGTCGTGCGCCGCGGGGCGTTCCGCGTGGTGGCCAACCTGGCCGGCGAGCCGCGCACGTTCGACGTCGACGGCGAGATCGTGCTGGCCACGGGTGACGCCGATCGGAGCCCGGCCGAGCTGACGCTCGGCGCCGAGTCGGCGGCGATCGTCAGAGGTTCATGATCACGATGCCGCCGGCGACCAGCACGGTGGCCACGATCCGCCAGCGGCCGAACCGCTCGTGGAACACGGCCGCGCCGATGATCGCCCCGACGATCACGCTGGTCTCGCGCAGGGCAGCGATCGGGGCGAGGGCGCCGCGCGTCTGCGCCCACAGCACCAGCCCGTACGCCGCCAGCGACAGCGCCCCGCCGACCAGTCCGGCGAACAGGTGCGGACGCGCCTGCGACCACAGCTTCTCCCGCCGGGCGTAGATCGCGATCGCCGGCAGGACGGGGCCGTAGCACAGGAACAGCCAGCCGGCGTAGCCCACGGGCGTGCCGGCCTGACGCACGCCGATGCCGTCCAGCGTCGTGTAGGCGACGATCGTGACTCCGGTGAGCAGCGCCGCCG
>DATBER010000115.1:0-16116 GCA_036558905.1 Jatrophihabitantaceae bacterium
TGGGGGAGTTCTCGGCGCGAGAAGTGGCGCACTTCGGGGCGCCGTCGCTGATCACCCGTAACACCAACGACGTCCAACAGGTGCAGATGCTCGTCGTCATGACCTGCACGATGCTCGTGCAGGCACCGATCATGATGGTCGGCGGCGTGTTGTTGGCGCTGCACCAGGACGTCGGGCTGTCCTGGCTGGTCGGTGTGTCCGTACCGGTGCTGGTCATCTCGATCGGCCTGATCATCCGGCGGATGGTGCCGCAGTTCCGGCTGATGCAGACCCGCATCGACGGCGTAAACCGGGTGCTGCGCGAGCAGATCGCCGGCATCCGAGTCGTGCGGGCGTTCGTGCGCGAGCCGATCGAGACGAAGCGCTTCGACGGGGCCAGCACCGACCTGGCCCAGACCGCCCTGCGCGCCGGGCGGTTGCAGGTGATGATCTTTCCGGTCGTGCTGCTCGTCCTGAATGTATCCAGTGTGGCTGTACTTTGGTTCGGCGCCCACCGCGTCGACGCGGGGCAGATGCAGATCGGCTCGCTGACCGCGTTCCTGTCCTATCTGATGCAGATCCTGATGTCGGTCATGATGGCCACCTTCATGCTGATGATGGTGCCGCGCGCCGCCGTGTCGGCCGAGCGGATCCAGGAGGTGCTGAGCGCCGAGCCGTCGGTCGCGCCGCCCGAGAAGCCGGTGACCTCGGTCGGGATGCGCAGCACCGTCGAGTTCCGCGACGTCGACTTCCAGTACCCGGGCGCAGCCGATCCGGTGCTGCGGGGCATCTCGCTAAGTGTCGGCCCGGGTCAGACACTGGCCGTGATCGGCAGTACCGGATCGGGCAAGTCGACGTTGGTGTCGCTGATCCCGCGCCTGTTCGACGTCACGCGCGGGTCGGTGCTGGTCGACGGTGTCGACGTGCGCGAGCTCGAACCCGACCTGCTGTGGAGCCGAATCGGTCTGGTGCCGCAGAAGCCGTACCTGTTCTCGGGCACGGTGGCCAGCAACCTCCGTTACGGCAATCCCGACGCCACCGAAAGCGAGCTGTGGCACGCGCTCGAGATCGCCCAGGCGCGGGACTTCGTCGCGGCGATGCCCGAGGGCCTGGACGCCCCGATCGCGCAGGGTGGCACGAACGTGTCGGGCGGGCAGCGCCAACGTCTGGCCATCGCGCGGGCGCTGATCCGCATGCCGGAGATCTACCTGTTCGACGAGTCGTTCTCAGCGCTGGACCTGGGCACCGACGCCCGCCTTCGGGCGGCGCTCCGTCCGGTTACCCGCGACGCCGCAGTGATCATCGTGGCCCAGCGCGTCTCGACCATCGTCGACGCCGACCAGATCGCGGTGCTCGACGACGGCGCGGTCGTGGGACTGGGCACCCACGACGAGTTGCTCGCCACGTCGCCGACCTACGCCGAGATCGTCGAGTCGCAGCTGACCGCCGAGGAGGCGGCGTGAGCGCCCCGACGAAGGCCACCCCGCAGCGTCTGCCCGCGGCCGGGCGCGGCGCCCGGGGCGGGCCGCCCTGGATGTCGGCCGGGCTGCCGGCCGAGAAGTCGATGAACTTCGGCCCGTCGGCGAAGCGGCTGCTGGGCCGGCTGCGCCCGGAGCGGGTGCGCATCGCCGGCGTCGTCGCACTGGCCATCGCCGGTGTGACGTTCTCGGTGCTCGGCCCGCGCATCCTGGGCCACGCTACGAACATCATCTTCGCCGGAGTGCTGGGCGCCAACCTGCCGAGCAACGCCACCGTGCAGCAGATCGCCGACGCCGCCCGGGCCCGGGGCGAAGGCAACTACGCCGACCTGTTGCTGCGCAGCAACGTCATCCCCGGACGGGGCATCGACTTCACCCACCTGGCCCACGTGCTGATGCTCGTGCTCGGGCTGTACGTCTGCGCGAGCATCTTCAACTGGCTGTCCGGCTACCTGCTCAACGACGTCGTGCAGAACACCATCCTGCGACTTCGCGGCGACGTCGAGGACAAGATCAACCGGCTGCCCCTGCAGTACTTCGACCAGCAGCCGCGCGGCGAGCTGCTCAGCCGGGTCACCAACGACATCGACAACATCTCTCAGACGCTGCAGCAGACGATGAGCCAGCTGCTCGTCTCGCTGCTCACCCTCGTCGGCGTGCTGTCGATGATGTTCCTGATCTCGCCGCTGCTGGCGCTGATCGCGCTGGTCACCGTGCCGGTGTCGATGTTCGTCACCAAGGCGATCGCGAAACGCTCGCAGAAGCAGTTCATCGCGCAGTGGACGCACACGGGCGCGCTGAACGGCCAGATCGAGGAAGCGTTCACCGGGCACGAGCTCGTCACCGTGTTCGGCCGGCGTCGGGAGGTCGCGCAGGCGTTCGCCGAGAAGAACGACGAGCTGTACGAAGCGAGCTTCAAGGCCCAGTTCGTTTCCGGCATCATCATGCCGGCGATGATGTTCATCGGGAACCTCAACTATGTCGCCGTGGCCGTGGTGGGGGGCCTGCGCGTGGCGTCGGGCGCGTTGAGCCTGGGCGACGTGCAGGCGTTCATCCAGTACTCGCGCCAGTTCACGCAGCCGCTGACCCAGGTCGCGTCGATGGCCAACCTTCTGCAGTCCGGGGTCGCCTCGGCCGAGCGGGTGTTCGACCTGCTCGACGCCGACGAGCAGTCGCCCGACCCGGTGCCCGGTGAGCGGGCCGACGACGCCCACGGCCGGGTGGAGTTCGAGCACGTCTCGTTCCGCTACGAGGCGGACCGGCCGTTGATCGACGACCTGTCGCTGGTCGCCGAGCCGGGCCACACCATCGCGATCGTCGGGCCGACCGGCGCCGGCAAGACGACGCTGGTCAACCTGATCATGCGCTTCTACGAGCTGGATTCGGGCCGGATCACGCTCGACGACGTCGACATCTCGAAGATGCGCCGCCACGACCTGCGCGGCCAGATCGGCATGGTTCTACAGGACGCCTGGCTGTTCAACGGCACGATCCGCGACAACATCGCCTACGGCAACGCCGAAGCCTCCGAGGAGCAGGTAATCGCCGCGGCCAAGGCCACCTACGTCGACCGGTTCGTGCGCTCGCTGCCCGACGGCTACGACACGGTGATCGACGAGGAGAGCAGCAACGTCAGCGCCGGGCAGAAGCAGCTGATCACGATCGCCCGGGCGTTCCTGTCCGATCCGTCGCTGCTGATCCTGGACGAGGCGACGTCGTCGGTCGACACGCGCACCGAGGTGCTCGTGCAGCACGCGATGGCCGCGCTGCGCTCGAACCGCACCAGCTTCGTCATCGCACATCGGCTGTCCACGATTCGCGATGCCGATCTGATCCTGGTCATGGAGAACGGCGCCATCGTCGAGCAGGGCAACCACGCGTCCCTGCTGGAACGGCGCGGCGCCTACTTCGAGCTCTACAACGCCCAGTTCACCGCGCCCGTCGACGAGGCCGTGCCCGCCGGCTGAGCCGCGTCCGCCGGCTGATCGCGCGGGGTGCCGGTTGGCCGCGTTCGGCGCGGATGTATGCCGATCGTGTCGCCGTAACGCGTGTATCAGCAGGCAACCCCGGCGGCGTGGCGCCCGGCTCGGGCGGGCTGGGTACGCTCCGCTTCCCCTCCCGTCTGAATCCGAGGCGCGGTGGTTGGTTCGAGTGGAGCGGAAGCGAACCGGGCTTGGCTCAGGCGCGGGCCAGGACGATGTGGGCCGCTGCGGTCGAGCGGACGATGTGGCCGTCGAGCAGCGGTGCCGCGGCCCGGGCGGTCGCGTCGACGAGTTGTTGCCGGCCGACCGGGTCCAGGGCGGCGACGTTCTGCGCCACGGCGGCGGCCGACAGCGTGTCGACCAGCTGGGCCGCGCCGCCCTCGAACACCAGCGGCAACTCGTATCGGGCGACGGTCAGGTCGGTGAAGCCGGCGTTGTCGACGAGCGACATCAGCTCATCGGCGTCAGGGAGCCCCCATGGACCGCCGCGGTATACCGTGGCGATCTCGTTGCCGAGCACGTCGGCTACGCCGTCGGCCAGCGCGTCGAACGGCGGGCACTCGGCGATGCTGCACCACACGGCGACGCCCAGCCGCCCGCCGCGGCGCAGCACGCGCCGCATCTCGGCCAGGGCGGCCGCCCGGTCCGTGAAGAACTGCAACCCGTGCTGGCAGGTCACCACGTCGACGTCGCCGTCGGGCAGCGGCAGCTTGTCGGCGGCGGCCTGCCGGTACTCGATGGGCGCGCCACCCGCGACCGGCGGCTTGTCCCGAGCGACGGCGAGCATCGCCGGGCTGAAGTCGACGCCGACGACCCGGCCGGCCGGCCCGACCCGCTGCGCCACGACGCGGGCCACCGTGCCCGGCCCGCAGGCGACGTCCAGGACCGACTCACCGACCGTAAGTTCGAGCTGATCGGCCAGCAGCTGGGCCCACGGCACGAACAGCCGCGGCACGAGGATTCGCTCGTAGTCGTCGCGCATCGCGTTACTGCCCGCGGATGCGAAGCGGGCGCTCCAGTCCAGGCGCGGCGTCATGCGTTCACCCCCGGTCGGTCCCCGGAAGCGTGCGCTCGCCGCCGCTATCAGTCAATCCATGTTGCGCGATCGGGCACCATTGCTTCCGTGCCGGAATACCGCGCCAGCTTCGACGCATCCGTGACATTTCTCAACGGCGGCGGCCTTACCGCGCAAGGCTTTCGCCTGGACGTGCCCGGGCCGGACGTCACCGCGGACGACATCGGCCCGCTGTTCGTCGGCCATCTGGCCCTGCTCATGGTCGACCGGGTCGACGTCACGAACCTGCAGGTGTTCGAGGAACCGCACAAGGGTTCGCGCGGCGTCCCGGTGGCCACGGGCCAGCGCCGCATCGTCGAGCTCAACCACGTGATCTACGAAGGGATGATCACCTTTCCCGGCTTGCCCGGCCCGCAACTGCGGCCGTATCTGACGTTCGAACAGTCGCGGGAGCACTACGCGCCCGGCACCGAGTTCCGGATCGATCGCATCGACCTGATCGGAAACACCGGCACCTACCTCGACAGCCCGACCCACCGTTACCCGGACGGTGCCGACCTGTCCGCACTCCCGATCGGGCGCGTAGCCGACGTGCCGATCGTCGTGGCCCGCCTGACCCGCAGCGCGAAACGGGGCATCGGCGTGGCGGCGCTGGCCGCGCTCCCCGTCGCAGGATGTGCAGTTCTGCTGCATACCGGGTGGGACATGCAGTGGGGTACGCCGGCGTACGGCGAGGGACCCGCGCCGTTTCTGACCGCTGGCGCCGCCCGCTGGCTGGTCGACCAGGGGGCCGTACTGGTGGGTATCGACTCGGTCAACGTCGACGAGATGGTGCCGGGCGGCGAACGGCCGGCCCACTCGACGCTGCTGGCCGCCGGCGTTCCCGTGCTCGAGCACTTGACCGGCCTGGACCAGTTGCCGGCCACTGGTGCCCGGTTGCACGCCGCCCCGCTGCGAATCGCCGGGTGCAGCGCTTTCCCCGTGCGCGCGTACGCCGTGATCGGGGGTTAGGCCTGCTGGAACTCCAGCCGGTTGCCGAACGGGTCGAACGTGTGGAAGCGCCGTACGCCGGGGATCTCGTTGTCGCTGTGCACGCAGTCGTAGCCCGCGCCGGTCAGGTCGGCGGCCAGCGCGTCGAGGTCGTCGACGACGAATGCCGGATGGGCCTTGGCCGCCGGGCGGAACGGCGCCTGGACGCCGAGGTGCAGCACCGCCGCCCCGGACGAGAACCAGCAGCCACCGCGTCCGACCAGGGCGGCCGGCTTGGGCAGTTCGGTCAGGCCGAGCAGATCGCCGTAGAAGGCCCGGGCCGCCGACTCCGAATCGGCCGGGATCGCCAGCTGAACGTGGTCGTATCCGAGGATCACGGTTTGCGTCCCACGCAGAACACCCGCCGGAACGGGAAGAGCGTGCCGCCCGGCCCCTCCGGATAGGCCGAGCGCAGCTGGTCGGCGTACTCCGCCTCGAACTCGGCCCGGTCGGCGTCAGTGGCCAGGGCGGCCAGCGCCGGACGAAGGCCGGTACCGCGCACCCACTCGAGCACCGGGTCGGGCCCGGACAGTACGTGCACGTACGTCGTCTCCCAGGCGTCGACCTGCCACCCGGCCTCGAGCAGCAAGGTCGCGTACTGCTCGGGTGAGTCGACCGGATCGCCGTGGCGCAGCACGCCGTCCATCTGGTCCTTCCAGCGCGGCGTGGCGGCGGTGGCCCGCATCAGGGCGTGGGACGGCTGATCGAAGTTGCCCGGCACCTGCCAGGCCAGCCAGGCCCCGGACGGCAACGCGTCGGCCCAACGTCGCAGGAGGTCGCGGTGCGAGGGCACCCATTGGAACGCCGCGTTGCTGACGACGACGTCGGTGTCCACTGCGGGCTGCCACGACTCGATGTCGCTGACCCGGAAGGAAACCCCGGGCGTAGTGGCCGACGCGATCATCTCCGGTGACGAGTCGACTCCCTCGACGGTCGCGCCGGGCCATCGATCGGCGAGCACGCCCGTGAGGTGCCCGTTTCCGCAACCGAGGTCGACGACCCGGCGGGGTTCGGTCGCTGTGATGCGAGCGACGAGGTCCAAGAACGGCCGGTCGCGTTCACCGGAGAACTTGGCGTACTGATCAGGATCCCAACGCATTTCAAATTCCTCTCGACATCGAGAGACTATCTCTTGGTGTCAAGAGATGTGGCAGAATGGCCGGCGTGAATGACGAGGTTGACGAGATCGTCGAGGCGTGGGGTCGCGAGCGGCCTGACCTCGATGTCGAGCCACTGCAGATCCTCTCGCGGATCAGCCGGCTGGCCGACGTCCTCGACGAGCGACGCGCCGCGGCGTTCGTCGAGCACGGGCTGCAGGCCCATGAATTCGACGTGCTCGCCGCGCTTCGCCGCAGCGGCGACCCGTTCGAGATGACAGCTGGCGAACTGTGTGCCGCCACATATGTCACGTCCGGCACGATGACCAGTCGACTCGACCGGCTCGTCGGGCGCAAGCTTGTCATCCGCCGTCCGGACGACGACGACGGCCGCCTGGTACGCGTGCGGCTCACCTCCGCCGGCCGCCGCCGGGTCGACGGCGCGATGACCGCCCTGCTCGAGTCCGAGCGGGAACTGGTCGGTACTCTCACGGCGGCGAAACGCGACCGGCTGGCGACCGCTTTGCGCGAACTGCTCGCCGCCGCCGCGTCTCGGGACGCATCGCGGCGGTGACGGCTCGGTGACAGGCCGCAAACCGCCCGTATCTGCCACCACATGAACCTGAGAACCCGCCCGCGTCGGACACAAAGCGTGACGCTCTCGTCGTTACGCTGTCGACGGGGAGTGCGGATTCTCTAGGAGTGCACATCGGCGGGGAGCGCGCGAACGCAGACGCCGGCAGTCCAACGGTGGACGCCGGCTACTCCGGTGCGCCCGCAACCCCGCGCGGTGCCAACGGGACACCGCGCGCCGCGCGCGATCTGACTGGGCAGCCGGCCGCGGAACGCGGCGCGCCGACCGTCGGTTCAGGCGCTTCGACCAACACCGTCTCGTCGGTCGCCGCCATCAACGGCGTGCTGCGCGTTCGCCCGTTCCGCCGGCTCTGGTACGCGACGGCGCTGTCCAGTCTGGGCGACTGGCTCGGCCTGCTGGCCACCACCGCCCTGGCCACGTCGCTGGCCCACGGCTACCAGGCGCAGAACTACGCCCTGGGCGGCGTGCTGGTCGTCAAGCTGCTGCCGGCGATCATCCTCGGGCCGCTGGCCGGGGCGTTCGCCGACCGCTTCGACCGCCGCCACACGATGATCGTCGGCGACGCGGTGCGGTTCGTGCTGTTCCTGACGATCCCGTTGGCCCACCTGCTCGTCGACCAGCACCAGACGCTGGTGTGGCTGTACGTGGCCAGTTTCCTGATCGAGTGCATCAGCCTGTTCTGGTTGCCGGCCAAGGACGCGTCGGTGCCGAACCTCGTCCGGCGCGACCAGATCGAGGCGGCCAACCAGCTCAGCCTGATCACCACGTACGGGCTGACGCCGGTCCTCGGCGCGGCGCTGTTCTCCGTGCTGTCGCTGGTGACGAACGTGCTGGCCCGGCACCTGTCGTTCTTCGAGACCCAGCCGGTCAACCTCGCGCTGTACCTGAACGCGGCGACGTTCCTGTTCGGGGCGCTGATCGTGGTGTTCATCCCGCAGATCGGGGGACACCGCAACGGCCGGGCGCCCGGCGACCAGCCGAGCCTGCTGGCCCTGATCCGCGAAGGGGCCCAGTTCGTCAGCCAGTCGCGGCTGGTCAGCGGCCTGATCGTCGGCCTGATCGGCGCGTTCGTCGCCGGCGGCGCGGTGATCGGCGCGGGCAAGATCTACGTCACCAGCCTCGGCGGTGGCAACGCGGCCTACGGCGTGCTGTTCGGGTCGGTGTTCGTCGGGCTCGGCTCGGGCATGGCGCTCGGCCCGCGCATCGCCCGGGAACTGTCCCGGCGGCGGCTGTTCGGCCTGTCCATCGTGTTCGGCGGGGCATGTCTGGTCGTCGCGGCGGTCATGCCGCAGGTCGCGCTCGCGATCGTGTTCGTGCTGGGCGTCGGGTTCGGCGCCGGGGTGGCCTATCTGTCCGGCACCACCCTTATGGGCACCGATGTCGGCGACGAGATGCGCGGACGTGTCTTCGCGCTGCTGCAGTCGCTCATCCGTATCGTGCTCGTTCTGGCCCTGGCCGCCGTGCCGTTCGTGACCGCGCAGGTCGGGCAGAACACGATCGACGTCGGCGGCGCGCACATCACCGTGGACGGCACGCGATTCGTGCTGATCGCCGGCGGGCTGCTTGCGATAGCCGCCGGGGTGCTCGCCTACCGCAAGATGGACGATCGGCAACGGACTCCGGTGTGGGCCGACGTCAAGTCGGCGTTCATCGGCGACACGGCCGCCCGGCGGCGCATGTCCACGGGCGGCGTGCTGATCGCGTTCGAGGGCGGCGAGGGTTCCGGCAAGTCGACGCAGGCGCGGATGCTCGCCGAGGCGCTGGCCCAGGACAACCACACCGTCCACGTCACGCACGAGCCCGGGGCGACGGTGGCCGGCAGCAAGATCCGCGAACTGGTCCTGCACCACGACGAGGAGCTCACCCCGCGGGCCGAGGCGTTGCTCTTCGCGGCCGACCGGGCCCACCACGTCGACACCGTGATCAAGCCGGCCCTGGACGCCGGCGAGATCGTGATCACCGACCGGTACGTCGACTCGTCGCTGGCCTATCAGGGGGTCGGACGCGAGCTGAAGACCGAGGACGTGCGGCGGATCTCGCGCTGGGCAACAGGCGGGCTCACCCCGGACCTGGTCGTCCTGCTCGACGTGCCGGCCGCCGTCGGGCTGAACCGGGCTCGCGGTCGGGGCGCGGCCGACAAGCTCGAGCGCGAGTCGATGGACTTCCACGAGCGGGTGCGCCAGGCGTTCCGGGCGCTGGCCGAGGCATCCCCACGGCGCTACCTGGTACTGGATGCGACGCGTCCGCCGTCGGAGCTGGCGGCTACCGTGCAGGAGGCCGTCGAGCGGCTGCTGAACGGGAGACGCCGGAGGACGAAGTGAGCGTGTGGGACGATCTGGTCGGGCAGGGCCCGGCTGTCGCCGTGCTGCGCGAGGCCGCGCTGGCTGCCCGCGAGCGGCACGAGGGACGCGAGGTCGCGCCCGGAGCGCTCACCCACGCCTGGCTGTTCACCGGGCCGCCCGGGTCAGGACGCTCGGTCGCCGCGCGGGCGTTCGCCGCGGCGCTGCAGTGCGACTCGCCGGACGGCCCGGGCTGCGGGCACTGCTCGGGCTGCCACACGACGTTGACCCGCAGCCACCCCGACGTGCGATCCGTCGTCCCGGAGGGGCTCTCGATCCCGGTGTCCGAGATGCGGGCCGTGGTCGCGGCGGCGGCCCGCCTGCCGGCGCTCGGCCGGTGGCAGGTCGTCCTGATCGAAGACGCCGACCGGCTCACCGAGCAGGCGTCCAACGCGCTGCTGAAGGCGGTCGAGGAGCCGCCCGAACGCACGGTCTTCCTGCTCTGCGCGCCGTCCACCCATCCGGACGACGTGTCGGTGACGATCCGGTCGCGGTGCCGGCTGGTGTCGCTGCGCATCCCGCCGGCCGACGCGGTGGCCGGCATCCTGCAGCAGAGCGGCATCGACGCACAGACCGCCGCCTGGGCCGCTGCCGCCGGGCAGGGCCACGTCGGGCGGGCCCGGCGGCTGGCCCGCGACGACGCGGCTCGCGAGCGGCGGGCCGAGGTGCTGGCCATCCCGGCCTCGCTCACCTCGCTCGCCGCGTGTGTGGCGGCCGCCGACCATCTGGTGAGCGCCGCCGAGGCCGAAGCCGCCGCGCAGATCCTGGAGCTGAACGCCGGCGAGACCGAGGCGCTGCAGACCGCGCTCGGGGCCGGCGGCACGGGTAAGGGCGCCGCCGCGGCCGCTCGGGGCATGACGGCCGCCGTCCGCGAGTTGGAACGCCGGCAGAAGTCCCGGGCCACGCGCACCCAGCGCGACGCCCTGGACCGCGCTCTCGTCGACTTGGCCGCGTTCTACCGCGACGTGCTGCTCGTCCAGTCGGGCTCGACGGTGGCGCCGGCCCATCCCGACTTCGCGGCCGACGTCCGGAACGTGGCGGCCCGGTTGCGGCAGACCGGCACCCTCCAGCGGCTGGACGCCGTCCTGGCCTGCCGCGAGGCGCTCGAGCTGAACGTGAAGCCCCGGGTGGCCGTCGAGGCGATGACCGCCGCCCTGCGCCTGCCCTGACGGTCCCCCTCCCGGTTTTGGTCACCAGGCCGGTTATCTGCGACCGCGTGACCAAAACCGACCGAACCCTCAGAGGCCCACGCGTTGCCCGATCGCGGCCGCCTCCATCCGGTTCGGCACGCCCAGCTTGCGCAGCAGGTTGGTGACGTGCACGCTCGCGGTCTTCTCGCTGATGTAGAGCGTCTCGCCGATCTGCCGGTTGGTGCGTCCCTGGGTGAGTAGCGTCAGCACGTCGAGCTCGCGCGGGGTCAGGTTCAGTGCGGCCACCGGGTCGGACGGCGGAGCCGTGGTCGACAGCGACAGCCGGGCCCGCTGGGCCAGTTGCCGCACCTGCGTCTCCAGCGGCTGGGCGCCCAGCGACGAGGCGACGCGCAGCACCTCCTTGGCCAGGCCGGCGGCCCGCTCGCGCGAGCCGTCACGCGATCGATCTCGCAGCAACGCGTCGACCTGCCGGTACCGGGCCTGCGCTGCCCGGTAGGGCTGGCCGATCTCGTCCCAGACCGCCGCAACGTCCGCCCACCCGTCGGGCGAGTCCGTGCCATGCGCGCGGGCCTGCTCGGCCACCACCGTCGCCAGCCAGGCCCGCACCTCGGGCAGCCGGGCCGGCAGCGTCTCGCCCCAGGCGGACGCCTCGGCCGCCAACCGGTCGCCCACCTCGACGTCGACGATCGGCCGGTCGACCGCCACTCGCAGGCCCAGCCCGTACGCCTGGGCCCGGTAGTACTGATCGTCGGACTGCTTGACCAACACCAGCGCGTCGGCCACGAACGTGCGAGCGTCGTCCCACCGCCCGTCGAGCGTGGCCAGCTCGGCCGCCCGCAGGAGCGCCAGTGCGCGGAACTGCACGTCGTCGGCGTCGACCGTGTCCTGCAGCACCTGCTCGACCAGCGGGCGGGCCTCGTCGAGCCGGCCCCGCCACAACAGCAGCGGCAACCACCGCAGCTCGTGGTACGGGTCGCCGGGTGGGATGCGCAGATCCGTCCGGATCGCGGCGGCCTCGTCCCACCGTCCGGACAGCAGCAGCGCCATGATCCAGTTGCCGGACAGCGCCTGCGCGAAATGGCGCTGGTAGCCGGCCGCCACGGCGTAGTCGACACCCTCGGCCCCGGCCCGCGCCGCCTCGTCGTAGCGGCCCGCGAAGTACAGCGAGTGCACCAGGTTGGTCTGCGCCCGGCACACCTCCTCCGGGTCGCCGTAGCGGGTGCTCACGTCGTGCCCTTCGCGGACGGCGGCCACGCCCTCGTCCGTCCGGCCCGTGCCGACCAGCGCCGGTCCGAGGCTGGCCAGTGCGTGGCCCCGAACGTCGCGGGCATCGACCTGGTCGGCCACGGCGATGGCCCGCTGCAGCACGTCGTGGGCGGCGTAGTAGCGGTTGCGCAGCATGAAGCTCTGCCCCAGCGCGGACAGGGTGAACGCCTGCTCCCACGACGCGGGCCGGCCCTCGAGCAGGGCCACCGCCTTCTCGTAGGACGTGTGGGCGGCCGCGCCGTGGTTGAGCAGCCAGTTGAACCGGCCCAGCCGCTCGTACACGAGCGCCCGCCGCTCGGGTGCGGAGTCGTCGCCCAGCTCGCGCAGCGCCGCCTCGGCCAGGGCCACCGACCGGGGCGACAGCGACGACGCGTACACGGCCGAGCCGGCCCGCAGCAGCAGATCGGCCTTGTCGATGCCCGGGTCGGGCAGCCGGTCGTAGAGGCGCAGCGCCCGCTCGTACTGGGCGGCCGAGTCGGCGAACGCGTGGACGCGCTCGGCCTCCTGCCCGGCGTTCAGCGAGGCGGCGAACGCCTTGACCGACAGGCCGGCCGCGTCCCAGTGGTGGGCCAGCAGGGCCCACCGCACGTGTTCGTCGAGCCGATCCGACGCCTCGAGCGCCGACGCGGCGGCGACGTGCAGCCGCTCTCGCTCGCCGGGCAGCAGATCGTCGTAGAGGGCCTCGCGCACAAGGGCGTGCCGGAACCGGCAGGCGTCGCCGTCGATCACCAGCAACTGGTCGAGCACCGCCTCGCGCAGGGCGGCCGTCACGGTGGACAGCGGCTGCTGCGTGACCTGGGCCAGCAGCACGTCGTCGACCTCGTAGCCCAGCACCGCCGCGTCGTGCAGCACCGCCTGGGTCGGGTCGGACAGCCGGCTGACCCGGCCGAGGATCACGTCGGCCAGGGTGGCCGGCAGCCCGCGGCCGATGCCGCCGGCGGCCACCAGCTCCTCGACGTAGAACGGGTTGCCGTCGCTGCGGGTCAGCAGCTCGTCGACCATCTCGTCGCTCAGCGCGTCGTCGGAGATCTCGGTGAGCAGCTGCACCAGATCGTCGCGCTCCAGGCCGGTGAGCGTGACCCGCTCGACCTGCGGATCGCGCTCCAGATCAGTGATGAGCGGCCGCAGCGGATGCCGCCGGTGCAGCTCGTCGGGGCGATACGTCAGCAGCAGGACGACCCGCGACTCGCGCAGGTTGCGGCCCAGGAACGCGACCAGATCGCGGGTGGACGCGTCGGCCCAGTGCAGGTCCTCGAAGACGAGCATGACCGGCTGCTGCTGTCCGAGCCGGTTGAGCAGGCCCAGCACGTGCTCGAAGAGGGGGCCGGAACTCTGCGCCACCGCGCTGTCGGTGGTATTGCCGCCGAGCAGCGCGCCGATGTCGGCCTGGCCCGGCCCGAGCAGCTCGTTCAACGCCGGCTCGCCGAGCTGGGTACGCAGATCGCGCAGCGCCTCGACCAGGGGCGCGTACGCGACTGAGACCTCGCCCAGCTGCAGGCAGCCGCCCAGCACGACGACGAACCCGTCAGCGCGGGCTTGCTCGGACGCCTCGTTGATCAGCCGCGTCTTGCCGATTCCGGCGTCGCCGGCCACCAGCACGACCCGGGCTGTGCCGCCGGCGGCCGACTGCGCCGCTGAACGCAAAGCCGCCAGCTGGTCGGAGCGTCCGACGAGCTGGCGGCTCGTTACCCGCCTGGCCACCCACTGAGTATCTACCCAGGTGGTGACGTTCGCGGCCGTCACGCCGCCGCCCGACGCTTCTTCCCGGTGCGGAACGGATGCCGGTAGTCGTCGACGGCGATGCGGGTCGGCTTGCGCATGGCGTCCTCCTTCGATCGGCTGGTACGTCCAGCCTGCGAGTAAGGCCCGCTGCTCCGCATCGGGCGCCGACCTTAGATCCGCGCCCCGTTCGCCTTAGAAATCAGGTCAACACGAAAGAGCCGCCAGCCAGTCGGTTTCGACTAGCTGGCGGCTCAGGTCGGTACTCGCCGCCCGCCCTCTGGCGGGGCTTGCCGGTTCACAGCGACGCCGCGGACAGATCCTTCAGGAACGCGGTGACGCGGTGACTGCGCCGCTTGGAGTTCTTGCGGCTACGCCGGTAGCTGGCGGCCTCGGAGCGCAGCTGGTGCTGGTGCTCGGTGACCACTGCGGCGTTCAGGTGGGTGTTGAGCTCGTTCATTTCTTCCTCCTCGGTTGGCCTGATGGAACAAGAATCCGAGTAAGGCCGGGGCTGCCGCATCGGGAAGGAGCCTTAGATCGGATACCGATGAGCCTCAGATATCGCCGGGCCCCGTAATTCCGGGGCTCTAAGGCCTTACGACCGCGTCCCGGAATCGGGCGAACCGGACGGGCATACGGCCCGCGTTACCCTCTGCTGATGGGCCTGATCTGCGCGGTGACCTTCCAGCGGCAGGGGCGCCTGTACTACGCCGACCCGGGTTCGCTCAGCCCCGCCGTCGGCGACCAGGTGCTCTACCCCACCGAGGAAGGGGCCGAGGTTGCCGAGGTCGTGTGGGCGCCGCAGTGGGTCGGCGAGGACGTGGGCGGCCTGCCGGTTCTGGCCGGTATGGCCGGGGCCGACGACGTGGAGCGCGCCGAGTCCAGCCGCAAGAAGCGGGCCGCGGCCCGGGTGGCGGCCCGCAAGCTGATCCGCGAGCACGAGCTGCCGATGAAGGTCAGCGGCGTCGACTACGTCCACGACACAAACCGCACGACGATCTACTTCACCGCCCCGCACCGGGTCGACTTCCGGGCCCTGGTCCGCGACCTGTCGGCCACCCTGCACGGACGGGTCGAACTGCGGCAGCTGTCGGCGCGCGACGAGGCCCGGCTGACGGGCGGCATCGGCTCGTGCGGGCGAGAGCTGTGCTGCTCGACGTTCCTGGTCGACTTCGAGCCGGTGTCGGTGCGAATGGCCAAGGACCAGGACCTGCCGCTGAACCCGCTGCGCATCTCCGGCGCGTGCGGACGGCTGATGTGCTGCCTGAAGTACGAGCACCCGCTTTATCAGGACTTCGCTTCCGAGGCACCCGAGGTCGGTGAGTCGGTGGAGACGCCGGACGGCGAGGGCACCGTCGTTGGGCACAGCGTGCCGAGCGAGTCGGTGGTGGTGCGCCTGTCCGCCGACGGCCGGCGATCCGTGTGCGCGCTCGCGTCGGTGTGCTCGGCCCGTAAGGCCTACGAGACGCGGGAGTCGGACGGCGCCGTCCACTGATCGCGGGCGACCAGTACCTCGCCCAGCAGGTCGGGCCGGTCGGTGATGATGCCGTCGACGCCGGCGTCCAGCAGCCGGTGCATGCGGCCCGGATCGTTCACGGTCCAGGTGACCGTCCCGAACGCCCCGCGCGTGGGCCCGGGTCAGCAGGCGCTGGTTCACGAGCCGGACCGGCACGTGGGCGAACCGGCCCGGCTCGGGCCACCACGGCGGGATGGGCGAAGCGCCCGCGACGAGTGCGGCCAGCGCCCGCCAGCTCCGGACCGACCTTGTCGCGCAGTCGGGGCAGCCAGCCGTCCCAGGCGCCGGCCGCGCAGACCCCGTGCGCGGCGCCGGTCTCTCGCAGGGTGCGGCCTAGCGGCGCGACAGCCGGCTCGTCCTTGATGTCGATCGTGAAACACGCGTCCGGGAAGGCACGCAGTACCTCGGCGATCGTCGGCACGCCCCGATGCCGCAGGTACCGGCTGGGCGTCGCCCGCTCCGCGCCGGGCCGGCCCAGCGCCCGGTCGAGCGTGGCGTCGTGGAAGGCCAGCCCGGTGCCGTCGGCGCTCACCCGCACGTCCGTCTCGAGATAGCGGATCCCCGGCGCATACGACCGCGCGAACGCGTCCAGCGTGTTCTCGGCGGCCAACCCCGCACCGCCCCGGTGCGCGATGGGCAATGGGCCGCGGCCCGTGCCGTGCTGCGATCGCGTCATGCCGCGAACTGCCGGCACGCCGCGTTGGCTGCGCGCCGGATGGGCCGCACGGGCCGAGACCTTCATTCGGCTTTCGCCGCCGCGTCGGTCGAGTGACGGATGCCGTTCGCGCCCGGCGTCGCTGGCTCGCTACACTGACGCGTCGCGCCGATTCGCCGGCGCCCGCCGCCTTAGCTCAGTCGGCCAGAGCGACGCACTCGTAATGCGTAGGTCCGGGGTTCGATTCCCCGAGGCGGCTCCACGCTCCAGCCCAGCATTTCTGGGGGCTCCGAAG
>DATBER010000116.1:0-18590 GCA_036558905.1 Jatrophihabitantaceae bacterium
GACCAGCCCATCGACCCAACGACCAGGACCCGGAGAACCGACGGACGCAGCGTCGGCGCCCTCCCACGCACACCCACCGCCCGACCAACCACAACCGCACCAAGGCACGCATCCAGCCGCCTGACGAAACATCGAGGCTAGCTGTTGTGCAGCAGCCGCAGGTCGCGGCGCAGCTTGCGGAGATCGCCGCGCAGGTCCTTCCGGGTCGGCGGCGGGTCGATGACGGCTCGAGCCGTGCGGGCGTTGCCGGTGCGCTGCCCGCCCACGGCGACCGTGTCGCCCACCTTGACGCTGGTCGCGGGCTCGGTCTTGAGGCCGGGGCCGCGCACCTTGGTGTCCTTGCTGATCGTCCAGGTCCAGGTCGTGCCGTCGCCGCTCTTGACGGTGAGCGCCGTCGCCGACGCGGCCGTCACCGAACCCTGCTGGCTGTCGATCGTGATGACCTTGCCGTCCTTGTCTTTGACGACGCGCTCGCCGTGCAGGAGTTGACGCTGGGCGGTCTTGCCCGAACCGTTCGAGCCGGATGGGCTGGGCGAACTCGTCGAGTCCGACGCCGACGCGACGTTCCCGCTCGCGACGTCGAGCGCGGCCGCCGTGTACGGGTCGTCCGACGACGTCGAGTTGTGGTCGGACGACGCGTAGGACGCGACCGAAAAGGCGGTGACACCACCCGCGATAGTCGCCGCGGCCGCTACGGCCAGCGTGCGTTTCATGCTCAGACTCCCTTCCTTACCAGGTGTCTGAAGCTTGCCCGGTCGGCTCTAACAGCGCCGTAACGGACGAGGCGGACTGACGGCGCAGCGCGGTGGCGGCCACCAATCCGAGGGTGGCGACGACCACTCCGGCCCCGAACGCGGCCCGGAATCCGGCGGCGCCGGCGGCCACCGCGGCCGCAACCGTCGAGAACACCGCGACGCCGACCGTCGAGCCCAGGCTGAACGAGATGTTCTGGACAGCTGCCGCCACCCCGGCGTCCTCGTCGCGCACCTCCTGCAGCGAGGCCACCGATCCGGCGACGAACGCACAGCCCATTCCGAGCCCGAACAACACCATGCCCGACATCAACAGAGCTGGCCGGCCCTGGCCGGTCGCGGCCACGGCGAACACGCCACACGTCGCCGCGAGCAGACCGAGCCCGGTGGCGGCCACGGCGTGGGTACCGATCCGGTTAAGCAAGCGCTGGGCGAGCGTCGAGCCGATCACCGAGCACACTGTCATCACCGCGGTGACCGCGCCGAACTCCAGTGCCGTGTACCCGCGCACCCGCTGCATGTAGAGGGTGAGTGTGAACAGTAGGCCGTCCACGCACATGCCGGCCACGAACAAGGTGGCGTTGCCGGACACGACCAACCGCGACCGCACCAACCGTGGCGGCACGATCGGCTGGCTCGACGTCTGCTCGATCCGGACGAAGGCGACCAGCAGCACTGCGCCGGCGATCGCGGCCGCCAGGGTGGTCGCGGCCAGCCAACCTGTATCCGGTCCCTGACTGATCGCGTAGATCAGCAGACCGATCCCGGCGGTGAACGTCACTGTGCCCGGGCCGTCGATGCGTCGCGAGTCCTCGCGGGTGGCCGGCTCGGTCAGCAACGCCGGGCTCACCGCGAGCATCGCCAGCACGGGCGGGGCGTTGATGAGAAACACCCACTGCCAGCCGAGCCCGGCCGTAACCAGCCCACCCAGCAGCAGTCCGGCGGTGGCACCGATTCCGCCGGTGGCCGACCAGGCGGCCAGGGCCTTGTGACGTTCGGAGTCCTCGGTGAAGGTGCCCACCACCAGGCCCAGGGCGGCCGGCATCAGGATGGCGCCGGCGATGCCCTGCCCGACCCGGGCAGCGATAAGTACAGCCACGCTGTGCGCCAACCCGCAGCCGAGCGACGCGACCAGGAACAGCCCCAGACCCGCTATGAACATGCGCTTGCGCCCGAACAGGTCGGCCACGCGTCCGCCCGCCAGCAGCAACGCGCCGGCGGGCAACGTCGCCGCGGTGATGCTCCACTGCAGGCCGGCCTGCGTCAGGCCCAGCGAGCGCTCGATCTCGGGCGAGGCGGTGAACACGCTCGTGGAGCCCATGACGTCGATGAAGAAGGCGAGGCACAGCAGGGCCAGGGCCGTCCATCGTCGGGTCACAATGGTCTCCCTTCGGTATCGATTAGTATGACCGTACAAGTAGCTACATGTACGGCACAAGACCTCGGTATGCTCGCCGCATGGCAGTGCAACGTGGATACCGGGACGCCTGCGGCATGGCGCACGCGCTCGACCTGATCGGCGAACGGTGGGCGCTGCTCGTGGTTCGCGAACTGCTACTGGGACCCAAGCGGTTCACCGATTTGCGCCGCGGTCTACCCGGGGCCAGCCCCAACGCGCTGACCGATCGGCTGCGCGACCTGACCGAGATCGGCGTGGTGCGCCGCCGTCGGCTTCAACCGCCGGCCGCTTCGTGGGTGTACGAGCTCACCGACTGGGGGCACGAGCTTGAACCCATCCTGATCTCGCTGGGGACCTGGGCGATCCGCTCGTCCCGGCACGACGGCACCGGCCACCTGAGCGTTGACTCGGTGATGCTGACGATTCGCACGTACTACAGCGCGGACGCCGCCCGCACCGGCACCATCGAGGTCCGGCTGGGCGAGGACCGGTTCGGCGTGTGGCTGGACGGCCGGGGCGTGGACGTCCGGCACGAGGTGCCGCTGCGCCCAGACGTGGTGCTGACGTCCGATGCGGCGACGCTTTCCGGGGTGTTCGGCGACCGCGCCGCCACCCGGGCCGCCCTCGACGAGGGCACACGCGACGGCATCGGCGACGGCGACCGCGCCGCCACCCGGGCGGCCCTCGACGAGGGCACACGCGACGGCATCGGCGTGGCGGGCGATCGCCGCCTGGCGGTGCACCTGCTCGAGCACGTCACCGTGCCGGATCCGGCCCCGGCGGCCGCCCGTCACTGATCCGCTTTTGGTCACCGGGCCGGATATACGAGACCTGGTGACCAAAACCGGAAGGGGCCCGCCTCAGTGGGATTCGCGGCCCACGGCGTCGCCCCGGCGGCCGGTCAGGAAGTCCAGGTCGGCACCCCGGTCGGCCTGCAGGACGTGGTCGATGTACAGCCGCTCCCACCCGCCGGTCGGCGAGGCGAAGGCGGCTACCGCCGACGGCGAGGGTGCCCGCCGGGCCAGGTCGGCGTCGGGTACGTCGACGGACAGGCGCTGCGCCGCCACGTCCAGCACGATCGGGTCACCGGTCCGGACCCGGACCAGCGGCCCACCGGCGGCGGCCTCGGGTGCGACGTGCAGGACGACGGTGCCGTACGCCGTGCCGCTCATCCGGGCGTCGCTGATCCGGACCATGTCGCGCACCCCGCGTTCGAGCAACCGGGCCGGCAGCGGCATGTTGCCCACCTCGGGCATCCCCGGATACCCGCGCGGCCCGCACCCACGCAGCACCAGCACGGATTCCTCGGTGACGTCCGCCGAATCGATGCGGGCGCGCAGGTCCTCGACGCTGTCGAACACCACAGCCGGACCGCGATGCTTCAGAAGATGCGGGGACGCCGCCGCTGGTTTGATCACCGCGCCGTCCGGGGCCAGGTTGCCCCGCAGCACGGTGATTCCGGCCGAGGGCTGCAGCGGCGACGACCGCGACCTGATCACGTCGTAGTCCCAGATCCGGGCGTCGTCCAGGTACGACGCGAGCGGCGATCCGGCGACGGTGAGCGCGGACGGGTCGAGTAGATCGCGCACCTCGCGCAGGGTGGCCAGCAGCCCGCCGGCCCGGAAGAAGTCGTCCATCAGGTGACGGCCGGCCGGCTGCAGATCGACCAGCAGCGGCACGTCCTCGCCGATGGCGTTGAAGTCGTCCAGCGTGAGCTCGACGCCCAACCGCCCGGCGATGGCCAGAAGGTGGACCACGGCGTTGGTCGAGCCGCCGATCGCGGCCAGCGCGACGATCGCGTTGCGGAACGAGCCGCGGGTCATCACGTCGCTCGGCCGCCGCTCCGCGGCCACCAGCGACACCGCCAGGCGCCCCGTCGCGTGGGAACGTTCGAGCAATCGCGCATCGCTGGCCGGAGTGCCGGCGGTGCCGGGCAGAGTCATGCCCAGCGCCTCGGCCATGCACGCCATGGTCGACGCGGTGCCCATCGTGTTGCAGTGCCCGGCGCTGCGGATCATCGCCGACTCCGAAGCCAGGAAGTCCTCCGCGGTAAGAGAACCACCGCGGACGTCCTCGCTGAACCGCCAGACGTCGGTGCCGCATCCGAGCGGCTGGCCCCGGAAGTGCCCGGTCAGCATCGGCCCGCCCGGCACGACCACCGCCGGCAGATCGACCGACGCGGCCGCCATGAGCAGCGCGGGGATCGTTTTGTCGCATCCGCCGAGCAGCACGACGCCGTCGATCGGATTGGCCCGCAGCATCTCCTCGATCGACATCGCCGCCAGGTTGCGCCAGAGCATCGCGGTCGGGCGCACCAGTGTCTCGCCGAGCGACATCACCGGCAGGTTGAGCGGCACCCCGCCGGCTTCCCACACGCCCTGCTTGACGCTGGTGGCCACCCCGTCGAGATGCAGGTTGCACGGGGTGAGGTCCGAGGCGGTGTTGGCGATCGCGATGTGCGGCCGGCCGTCGAAGGCATGGGCCGGCAGGCCGCGGCGCATCCAGGCCCGGTGAATGTAGGAATCGCGGTCGGCCCCGCCGTACCACTGCGAGCTGCGCATCGGGACAGCACATTACTGTCCGGGTCCATGAGGGCCTTCGTCGTGGCAGCGCCCGGATCCGCCACAGTTGAGGACGTCGAGCCGCCGGCCGCCGTACCGGGCGAGGTCGTCGTGGATGTCGAGCGGGTGGGCATCTGCGGCACCGATCACGAGTTCCTCACCGGCGACATGGCCTACCTGCGCTCCGGTCACGCCCGGTACCCGATGCGGATCGGCCACGAATGGTGCGGCGTCGTCTCGGCGGTGGGCGACGGCGTCGACGCGACGTGGCTCGGGCAGCGGGTCACGGGCGACACGATGCTGGGCTGCGGCGCCTGCGCGACGTGTGCCGCCGGGCGGCGGTACCTGTGCCCGAACCGTCTCGAGATCGGTATCCGCGGTGGACGCCCGGGCGCGCTGGCCGAGCAACTGGCCGTGCCGGTCACCGCGCTGCATGCTCTGCCGCCGACGGTCGGTCCGACGGCCGGGGCCCTGGTCGAGCCGGGCGGCAACTCGATCCGAGCTGCGCAGGCCGCCGGTGCCGCGCCGGGCGTCAGCATCGCGATCTGGGGACCTGGCACCATCGGCCTGCTCGCCGCCCTGTTCGCCCGAGCCGCCGGCGCCGAGGTGCACGTCGTCGGCCTGACCGACGAGTCGCTGGCGTTCGCCCGCTCGCTCGGCCTGCGCGGCGCCGCCGACGCTCCGACCGCATCCTTCGACGCCGCGATCGACGCCACCAACGGCGCGTCGGCACCGGACGAGGCGCTGCGGGCACTGCGTCCCGGCGGCCGGCTGGTCTGCATCGGCATCGCCGCCGAGCCGAGCCGCATCGACACCCGTGACCTCGTGTTCGGTGACACCACCGTGTTGGGCCTGCTGAGCGGATCCCCGGTCCTGCCGGCCGCCATCGACAACTACGCCACGGGCGCCGTCGATCCGACGCCGCTGGTCGCCGCGACCGTTGGGCTGGACCAGGTCGCCGACGCCCTGGCCGGCGAACGCCCGGACGGCGCCGGCCCGGGCCCGAAGGTGCACGTCGACCCGCGGCTCTAAGTCCCACATACGGGAGTCAGCACGCGTACACCCGCTAACCCGGCCGAATGTGTATTGCGGTCGACGATGTCCTACTCTCTGCGCGTGAAACTGTCGATTCTGATGCCGGTCTACAACGAAATCGCAACGCTGCCCTCGGCGGTCAAGAGCGTGCTGGACGTCCCCTACCCGGTCGAGACCGAGCTGATCATCGTTGACGACGGCAGCACCGACGGCACCCGCGAGCTCTACCCGCAGTGGCGCGGCGACCCGCGGGTCGTCGTGCACCTGCAGAGCACCAACGGCGGCAAGGGATCAGCCATCCGCAAGGCCGCCGAACTCGCGACCGGCGACTACGTGATCATGTGCGACGCCGATCTCGAGTACGCGCCGGAGGAGATCCCCGCGCTGCTGCGGCCGGTGCTCGACGGTCAGGCCGACGTCGTGTACGGCACCCGCACGTTCGGCAGCCACAACGCGTACTCCTACCTGTACGTCCTGGGCAACCGGGGCGTCACGACCGTCGCCAACATCTTGTTCAACTGCTACATCAGCGATCTGGAGACCTGCTTCAAGCTGATGCCGCTCGATC
This sequence comes from Jatrophihabitantaceae bacterium, assembly GCA_036558905.1. Taxonomy (GTDB): domain Bacteria; phylum Actinomycetota; class Actinomycetes; order Mycobacteriales; family Jatrophihabitantaceae; genus DASXRA01. The sequence goes on from DATBER010000116.1 coordinate 6,316, forward strand.
TCTACCGGCGGCTGGACGTGCGTTCGGCCGGGTTCGGCATGGAGGCCGAGATCACCGGCAAGATCCTGCGTGCGGGCATCCGGCCCTTCGAGGTGCCGATCAGCTACCGGGCCCGCCGCCGCGAGGAGGGCAAGAAGCTCACCTGGCGCGACGGCGTGGACGCCGTGGCCATCCTGGTTCGGGAGCGAGTCCGGCCTCCCATGGCGTGACCCTGGGCGTCAGAACGGCGGCGACGACAGCACGTGCAGGTCCTCCGGCCGGCCGCCGGACCCGACATGGTCCAGCACCTCGATGGTCGGCCCGAACCGGTGCGTCTGAAAACTGATGTGCTTTCTCTCCAGCAAGGACACCAGCTCCAGCGTCTCCGGGTCCTTGGTGTTTATGACGTAGGCGATGTCAGGCGCTGCGCGTAGCGCCGGCTCGACTTCGGGAAAGCGCTCGCGGCCGTACAGGGTCCCGACCGTCAACCGGTCGCGCGCCAGGTACTTGGTCGGCATGGCGGTCCAGTAGTTCGAGTACAGCGCGGTGTCGCCGTGGGCGACGCAGTAGTCGATCGCCTTGGCCAGTTGTGCGTCGCGCTGTCGAGAGTTGGGCAGCGTGCTCTGCCCGGCCCAGCCGTTGTGCGAGACCTGCCAGGCGGTGTTGCCGAAGTACCGGATGGTCAGTCCGGCGGTCACTGCGATGAGTAGGACGGCGGCACCGATCAGCCCGATGCCGCGGCGGAACGGGATCAGCGCCGCCAGCAGGATCGCCCACATCGGGTAGGCCGACAGCAGGTACTTCGGATCGACGATCCAGATGCTGCTCGTGGATGTTAAATACAGCAAGGCTGTGACAGGCACAGCCAAGATGGCCATATCCAACGGCGAACGGTTCGCGAGGTCGAGCCGCGCCAGCGCCCCGAGTCCCCGGCGCCGCGTCCACACGAGCGTCAACCACCCGACGAGCAGCAACGCCAGCACGGTCTCGACGGCCGCGAGGGCTATGCCCGGCTGGGGGTCGCCGTCGGTGATACCCAGCCCGGTGAACTCGCGCAGCACCGGCCCGCCGAGGTTGGCCAGCCGATCAGGCAGCCCGATCTTGACCGACTTGTTCGGCAGCGGCAGTACGTGCCCGGTGCGGATCATCCACGGATACAGCGGGGCTGCGCCGACGATCGCGCCGGCGGCAATCAACGGGACCAGGCGCAGCCGTCGTCGCAGAACCGGCAGTAACCAGAGCAGGGCCGGCACAAGGGCGTACGCGGCGATCAATGCGTTCCAGTACGCCAGGCCGGCGGTCAGCCCGAACAGCAGGGCCCACCGGCGGCGATCAGGGTCGTCGCTGATCCGTACCGCGAGGTACAGGCCGGCGACCGCCAGCGTCTGGCTCAGGGTGTAGAAGCCCATCGCCATGACGTCCTGGACGTTGTACCAGGGCCCGGCGGCGAACAGCAGGGCGGCGATGACTGCGTGCGTCGACGTCGGCAGGGCACGCCGCCCGACGGCATACACCAGCGCGGCGGTCGCGCCGGCCAGGACCAGTTCCGGTAATCGCAGGGTGAACCGGTTCTGCGGCAGACGGAACACGTAGTAGACGAAGGCAGCGAGGTACTGCTCGAGCGTGCCGCCGTAGTTCTGCCCGGGAAAGAACAGGTAGAAGTGTCCGTGCAGGATCCGCTGCACCAGAACGCCGGTGGCTGCCTCGTCGCCGTTGAAGCGGTCGCGGTCGCTGAGCAGATAGGCCAGGCGAACGGCTACGCACGCCACAGCCGCGATTGCGCCGATCGCAAGCGAGCGCTGGGGGAACCGTCGGGGGGCAGCTACTGCATAACGCGGGTCGATCGCGGTTGTAGTAGTCACCTCGCTGCGCTGGCCTCAGCCGGCCTCGGTGAGAAGCTCGCGAAAATAGCTGACCGTCTGGGCCAGGCCCTCGTCCAGTTCGATCCGTGGCTTCCAGTCGAGGGTTTCCATCGCCTGGTCGATGTTCGGCTGCCGCTGGGTCGGGTCGTCGGCCGGCAGCGGCCGGTACTCGATCCGGACGTCGCGGCCCACGGCGGCGATCACGCGTTCGGCGAGCCCCAGCATGGTGAATTCGTGGGGGTTGCCGAGGTTGATCGGCCCGGTCACCTGGTGCGGGGTGTTCATGAGCCGGATCAGCCCGTCGACCAGGTCGTCGACGTAGCAGAACGATCGGGTCTGGGTGCCGTCGCCGTAGATCGTGAGCGGCTGCCCGGTCAGCGCCGAGACGATGAAGTTCGAGACGACGCGGCCGTCGTCCGGACGCATGCGTGGCCCGTACGTGTTGAAGATGCGGGCCACCTTGATCGGCATGTCGTGCTGCCGGCGGTAGTCGAAGAACAGCGTCTCGGCGCACCGCTTGCCCTCGTCGTAGCACGAGCGGATGCCGATCGGGTTGACGTTTCCCCAGTAGGTCTCGTCCTGGGGGTGGATCTCCGGGTCGCCGTACACCTCCGACGTCGACGCCAGCAGGACCCGGGCCTTGGTGCGCTTGGCCAGGCCGAGCATGTTGATCGACCCCACGACTGACGTCTTCGTCGTCTGCACCAGGTCGCGCTGGTAGAACACCGGCGACGCCGGGCAGGCCAGGTTGTAGATCTCGTCGACCTCGACGTAGAGCGGGAACGTGATGTCGTGACGGACGATCTCGAGACTCGGGTGCGCCAGCACGTCGGCCAGGTTGCGGCGGCTGCCCGAGTAGTAGTTGTCGGCAACCAGTACCTCGTCGCCGGTCTCCAGTAGCCGGCGAACGAGGTGCGAGCCGATGAACCCGGCGCCGCCGGTGACGAGGATCCGCTTCGGACTGGTGACGCTAGGCATTAGCCCTCCCGACGACCGCCGTACAGCTCACCGCGACATCGTAGGTAACCCGTATGTGACAGGCCTGGGTGGATATTCCTTTTCGTGGGCGGCCACGCCGCGGACATAGTGCGGCGGCTGGATCGCGCGGCCGTCGAGGACTGGATCCGTCGCCACGTCGCCCCGCCGGACCGATCGAGACCGTGCGCGAGATGCCGTGGTCGATCGTGCCGCGGCTGCCACTTTCCGACAGATGTGTCTGGTTCAAGGCGTGCGCGCCGGTACAGGGGTGCGAGCCCCGCTTGTCCGCCGGCCTGGCTGCGCACCGGCCTGACCTGGTTGCCGAGGTGGGTGCGGCGCCTGACGCGCCGGCCCGCGGCGCTAAGCGCGCCACCTGTCAAGTCGGTCATCCACAGGGCGGTCCGTCGTCCACAGATCCGCCGCGACGGCTGTGGGTCGGCCGACGGGCCGCTTGGCTTACGGCATGAGTCTCCTCAAGCGAATCGCCCGAAGGACCAAGGCCGTTCGTGCCGCCATCGACGCCGGTATGACCACGGCCGAATACGCCGTCGGCACGGTGGCCGCGGTGGCCTTCGCCGCGGTCCTGTACAAGATCGTGCGCAGCAGCGCCGTGCAGTCGGCGTTGAGCGGAATCATCCGATCGGCGCTGCATGCGATCTAGCGCCTCACCCGGGCGCGACGAGGGCATGGTCACCGCCGAGCTGGCGGCCGCCCTTCCGGTGCTGATGATCCTGCTCGGCGTGGCGCTCTCCGCCGTCGCGGTGGCCGGTCAGCGGGTCCGGGCGGCCGACGCTGCCCGGGAGGCGGCCCGCGCGGCCGCCCGGGGCGACCCGGCGACGGCAAGCCGGCTGGCCGCCGAGGCGGCGCCGGGTGCGGTGGTCACGATCAGCCGTTCGGGTGAGCGCGTCGTCGCACAAGTCCGCTTGGCCGTCCATCCCATGGGCGGATGGCTACCCGCCGTGAACGTCGTCGAGCGGGCAGTCGCGGCGGCCGAGCCGGACGCGCCCCTCGGTATTCCGCCGTGATCAGGCGCGCCGGGCCTGGACCGGCGGCACGACAGCGCACGGACGGCGGGTCGGCCAGCGTCTGGGTGGTGGCCTGCTCAGCCGTCGTGGTGCTGATCGGCGTCGTCGCCTCGCTGCGCACGTCAGCGGTGCTGGCTCGGCACCGGGCCGAGTCGGCGGCTGACTTCGCCGCGCTCGCCGCCGCTGGTCGCATCGGCCGCTCGGACGACGGTTGTGCCGTTGCCGGCTCGATCGCGGCCGCGAACGGGGCCCACCTCGTGCGCTGCCGAACGGTGCTCGCTGCCGACGGGCGCAGCGGCACGGTCGACGTCGTGGTGAGTCTCGCGGTCCACCTGCCGGAACTGGGCGGGGGGCAGCAGGTCACGGCCAGCGCCCGGGCCGGTCGGATGCCGGTAGGCCCGGCAGATCGGGTCGCGCAGCGCGGATGAGCCGGTGTGGCACCATGGCCGACGATTCGGGTCCGACGGTCGGTGCCGGGCTGCTCGCTCGATCCGGCTGCCGGGAAACCGCTTTCGCGCCGAGACGTTGGGAGGTGGGTCATGGAGCTCTCGCTCGAGCGCACAACGGTGTCCGGACGAACCGTTCTGGTGGTGGCGGGCGAGGTCGACGTGTACTCCGCGCCGACCCTGCGCGATCGGCTGGCCGATCTGATCGAGTCCGGCGACCCGACCGTCATCGTCGACCTGTCGGGCGTCGGGTTCCTCGACTCCACCGGACTGGGTGCTCTGGTGGCCAGCCTCAAACTGGCCGAAGAGCGGGGTGGCCAGCTGCCCCTGGTGTGTCCCGACGACCGGATTCTGCGGTTGTTCCGGATCACCGGCCTTGACTCGGTATTCGCAATCCACGCTTCGGCCGAATCCGCCGCCGAGGCGCTCACGCCACACACCGGGTAGCCTGCGCCGCTGGCGGATTCTGAGGGCCGCTACACTCCCCCGGATCATGTCTCGCCGCGTCGGTCGCCGACGCGGGCGCTGCTGCGCGACATCTATGCCTCGAGCACGCACAGCCTGTTAAGGAGTTCTGATGGCGCTCGCCACCCAGCACGCCGAGATCGCTGCACCGGCGATTTCCGGCGGCGAGCACGGCCTGGTGGCCGTGGTTCTGATAGTCGCCCTGGCCGCACTCGGATTCGCCTATTGGCTGGTCCAGAACGTGCTCAAGGCTGACCAGGGCACCCCCAAGATGCAGGAGATCGCCCACGCGGTCCAGGAAGGCGCGCGTGCGTACCTGAACCGCCAGTTCCGCACGCTGGGCGTCTTCGCCATCATCGTGTTCCTGCTGCTGCTTGCCCTCCCGGTGAACGACGGCGGGTTCATCGTCCAGTTCGGTCGGGCGCTGTTCTTCCTCGTCGGCGCCGCCTTCTCCGCCACGGTCGGCTACGTCGGCATGACGCTCGCCACCCAGGCGAACGTCCGCGTCGCCGCCGCGGCCCGGGACGGTCGCGGCGAGGCCGGCTTCCAGACGGCGTTCCGCACCGGTGGCATCGTCGGCATGCTTACCGTCGGGCTCGGCCTGCTCGGCGCGTCGATCGTGCTGCTGATCTTCAACGACCACGCCCCCACGGTGCTCGAGGGCTTCGGCTTCGGCGGCGCCCTGCTCGCGATGTTCATGCGTGTCGGCGGCGGCATCTTCACCAAGGCCGCCGACGTCGGTGCCGACCTGGTCGGCAAGGTCGAGGCCGGCATCCCCGAGGACGACCCGCGCAATGCGGCCACCATCGCCGACAACGTTGGCGACAACGTCGGTGACTGCGCCGGTATGGCCGCCGACCTGTTCGAGTCCTACGCCGTCACGCTCGTGGCGGCGCTGATCCTGGGCCAGACCGCTTTCGGCGCCAAGGGCCTGCTGCTGCCGCTCATCATCGGCGGCATCGGCATCATCAGTTCGGTGGTGGGCGTGATGACCACCAAGCTGCGCAGCACCGACCGCAACGGGCTGGTCGCCATCAACCGCGGCTTCTTCATCTCGGCCGCCGTGTCGCTGGTACTTGTCGCGATCGTCGCGTTCAGCTACCTGCCCAGCAAATTCTCCGGGTTCCACGGCGTCGCCGACAGCAAGGGCAATCCCGGCGTCATCGCCTTCGTGGCCGTGCTCATCGGCATCGTGCTCGCGGTTCTCATCCAGCAGCTGACCGGGTACTTCACCGACACGATCCGCCGCCCGGTCCGCGATGTGGCCGGCACCTCCCTGACCGGTCCGGCCACCGTCATCCTGTCCGGCGTCGCGCTGGGCCTCGAGTCGGCCGTCTACACCGCCGTGCTGATCGCGCTCGCCGTGTTCGGCGCCTTCCTGCTCGGCAGCGGCTCGATCGCCGTCGCGCTGTTCGCCGTCGCGCTGGCCGGCTGTGGTCTGCTCACCACCGCGGGCGTCATCGTCTCGATGGACACGTTCGGCCCGGTCAGCGACAACGCCCAGGGCATCGCCGAGATGAGTGGCGACATCGACGAGAGCGGCGCCCGCGTGCTGACCGACCTCGACGCCGTCGGCAACACCACCAAGGCGATCACCAAGGGCATCGCGATCGCCACTGCAGTGCTCGCCGCGACCGCCCTCTTCGGGTCGTTCGCCGACGCGGTGAACACGGCGATCCTCAAGACGCACACGACGCCGTCCGACACCAACTTCGCGTTCATCACCAACCTCACCCAGCCGAACAACCTGGTCGGCCTGATCATCGGCGCCTCGGTCGTCTTCCTGTTCAGCGGCCTGGCCATCAGTGCCGTCGGCCGGGCGGCCGGCCGCGTGGTGTTCGAGGTGCGCCAGCAGTTCCGCACCCGTCCAGGCATCATGGCCGGCACCGAGCGGCCCGAGTACGGCCGCGTCGTCGACATCTGCACCCGCGACTCGCTGCGTGAGCTGGCCACGCCCGGTCTGCTGGCGATCTTTGCGCCGATCATGATCGGCTTCACCTTCGGCGTCGCCCCGCTGGCCGGCTACCTCACCGGGGCCATCGGCGCCGGCGTGCTGATGGCGGTCTTCCTGGCCAACTCCGGTGGGGCCTGGGACAACGCCAAGAAGATGGTCGAGGACGGCCTCCACGGCGGCAAGGGCAGCGAGGCCCACGCCGCGACCGTCATCGGTGACACCGTCGGTGACCCGTTCAAGGACACCGCCGGTCCGGCCATCAACCCGCTGATCAAGGTCATGAACCTCGTGTCGGTGCTGATCGCTCCGGCGATCGTGAAGCTCAGCCTCGGCAGCAGCGCGTCGGCCGGGCTGCGCGCCCTGTTCGCGATCATCGCGTTCGGCATCATCGTGACGGCCATCATCGTCTCGAAGCGGCGCAGGATCTCGATGGGCGACGAGCCGGCCGCCACGGCCGCCGCGGCCGAGCCGGTCAACTCGTCGGCGGCCTGAGCACCGCACCACCCGTATGACCGCGCAGGGGCCGAGCCGACCGTTCGGCTCGGTCCCTCGCATGTCCGCCGAAGTCTGACCACTCGGACGGGACGGTCCGGCGCGGTATCTCGCATCTGTGGACAGCTCTGCCAGGCTGGGCCGATGCAGTTCTCGCTGTTCGGGGCGGCGGCGGCCGAGCCGGTGCTCGACGACCTGGACGGAGTGCTGCTCGCCGGCGGGCACTGGGCTCGCCTGGGCGGAACGGCCCGTTTGTCGATCGTGGTGCCGGACACCTGGCGGGCCGACGCGCTGGCCGACGCGTTCGCCGGGCGCGGGGTGGCCGAGGTGGTCCGATCGGTCGAACCGGCCCAGGCCGGCGTCTCGATCCGGACGGCATTCACCACGGCGCTGGCCCCGCACGCGGCTCGCTGGATGCGAGGCGCTAACGAGGCCCCGCCGTCCGGCTTCGTGCTCAGTCCCGGCGGGCTGCGGCTGTGGGCGATCGCGGCCGGTCGGGCCGACGACGCCGGCTACCTGTTGGCCACGGCGTCGCCCGACGGCCCGATCCACCAGATGGCCGGCGCCCAGCTGGCCCGCCACGGCCTGGCTGCGGCGTCGCTGCGCCAGCACCCGGGTCCCGGGTGGCGGGTCACTTCGGTCAAGCGGCTGCGCCGGCTGGCCGAGGTCCTGGGCGAGCCGCCACCCGGCGCCGGTGCGGACTGGCCGCAAGTGAGCCGCCCGGCCCGAACCGTTCGCTGAGCGCCGGACGGAGAGCGCATGCATTGCCCCTCGGCAGCACGCCGGTGACGCCGGCCAACCTGCCGTCCCGGGGCGAAGTCAGCCGCGCCGGCACGAGCTGCGAGGCCACCGCGCACGAGCCGCGAGGCCACCGCGCACGAGCCCGTGCCGCCCGGCACGAGGGCCACCGCGCACGAGCCGCGAGGCCGCCGCGCACGAGCCCGTGAAGCCGCCGCGCACGAGCTGCGAGGCGACCCGGCACGAGACCACCGCGCACAGGACCGCGAAGCGGCCCGGCAGCGACGTCGGCACGGGCGCGTGCGACCACCGCGCGGGAGTCCGCGCGGGCACCGCGGATACGACCGCGAAGCCGCCCGGCAGAGGACCGCGAACACGTCGGGCACGTGCCCATTGCGTTCGCGGCATAACCCGTGGACCCGTACCGTTCAACGCGACGGTAACGGCAGTGATGTACCGTCCGCCCCGTCCCCATGGTCGAACTGGGGATCGATGCAGCAACGAACGAGGAGCACCAGTGGCGAGTAAGCGGGCGAAAGCGAGCACCGGCAACAAGCTGGTGATCGTCGAGTCGCCGGCCAAGGCCAAGACGATCGGCGGGTATCTCGGCAAGGGGTACACCGTCGAGGCGTCGATCGGCCATATCCGCGACCTGCCGCGCAACGCCGCCGACGTGCCGGCCAAGTACAAGGGCCAGCCGTGGGCGCGGCTGGGCGTCGACACCGAGAACGACTTCGAGCCGCTGTACGTCGTCAGCCCGGATCGCAAGCAGCAGGTGAGCAAGCTCAAGGCCCTGGTCAAGGACTCCGACGAGGTCTACCTCGCCACGGACGAGGACCGCGAGGGCGAGGCCATCGCGTGGCATCTGGTGCAGACGCTCGACCCCAAGGTCCCGGTCCGCCGGATGGTGTTCCATGAGATCACGCCGCAGGCGATCGCCGCGGCCGTAAACGAACCGCGTGACATCGACGAGCGACTGGTCGACGCCCAGGAGACCCGGCGCATCCTCGACCGGCTCTACGGCTACGAGGTCAGCCCCGTCCTGTGGAAGAAGGTGCTGCCCCGGCTTTCGGCCGGCCGCGTGCAGTCGGTGGCCACTCGGATCGTGGTCGAGCGCGAGCGGGCCCGGATGCGGTTCAAGAGCGCCGAGTACTGGGACGTCGAAGGCACGTTCGCCCCGACCAACCCGAAAAAGGGCGATCCGGAGACGTTCACCGCGACCCTGGTGACCCTCGACGACATGAAGGTCGCCACCGGGCGCGACTTCGACCCCGACACCGGCCGGGCTCCGTCCAATGTCCTGCACCTGGACGAGGCCGGCGCCCGTGGGCTGGCCGCCCGCCTCGACGGCCGGGCCTTCGAGGTCACCCGGGTCGAGGAGAAGCCGTACCGGCGCCGCCCCTACGCGCCGTTCATGACCTCGACGCTGCAGCAGGAGGCCGGCCGCAAGATGCGCTGGTCGTCGGCCACCACCATGCGGGTGGCCCAGCGGCTGTACGAGAACGGCTTCATCACCTATATGCGCACCGACTCGACCAACCTGTCCGAGACGGCGCTCGCGGCCGCCCGCCAGCAGGCCCGCGAGCTCTACGGCGACGCCTACGTGCCGGCCGAGCCGCGCGTCTATTCGCGCAAGGTCAAGAACGCCCAGGAGGCGCACGAGGCCATCCGCCCGGCCGGCGACAGCTTCCGCACGCCGGGCGAGGTGGCCCGCCAGCTGTCCAGCGACGAGTTCCGGCTGTACGAGCTGATCTGGCAACGAACTCTCGCGAGCCAGATGGCCGACGCCGTGGGCACCACCGTGTCGGTGCGCCTGGCCGGCCTCAGCGTCACCGACGAGCGGGCCGAGTTCGCGACGTCCGGGCGCACCATCACGTTCCCCGGCTTCCTGCGGGCCTACGTCGAGGACACCGACGAGTCGGCCGAAAAGGACGACGCCGAAAAGCGGCTGCCCCAGCTCGAGCGGTCGCAGGCACTGACGCCGACCGGGTTCGAGGCCGAGGGCCACACCACGAACCCGCCGGCGCGCTACACCGAGGCGAGCCTGGTCAAGGCGCTGGAGGAGCTCGGCATCGGCCGGCCGTCGACCTACGCGTCGATCCTGCAGACCATCCAGGACCGTGGATACATCTGGAAGAAGGGCTCCGCGCTGGTCCCGAGCTGGACGGCGTTCGCCGTCACCGGCCTGCTCGAGTCGTACTTCGCCCGGCTGGTCGACTACGGCTTCACGGCCAGCGTCGAGAACGACCTGGACTCGATCGCCGGCGGCAACACGTCCCGGGTCGACTGGCTGCGCCGGTTCTACTTCGGTGCCAACGGGTCCACTGTGGACGACGGCGCGGTACGCGCTGCGCCGACTGCAAGTCCAGGCGCTTCGGAGACACAGCAGCGCATCTCGGCGCAGGGCGGACTGAAGCGGCTGATCGAGTCGCGGCTGGAGGAGATCGACGCCCGCGGGGTGAACTCCATCCCGATCGGCGACGACGACGTGGTGGTGCGCGTCGGGCGCTACGGCCCGTACCTGCAGCGCGGCTCAGCCGATGCCAGCGAACGCGCGTCAATCCCGGACGATCTCGCCCCGGACGAGCTCACCCCCGACAAGGTCGAGGAGCTGCTCAAGGCGCCGTCCGGCGACCGCTCGCTGGGCATCGGCGCCGGTGGCCGCGAGATCACGGCCAAGTCCGGCCGCTACGGCCCCTACGTCACCGACGGCGAGAAGTCGGCGTCGCTGTTCAAGACGATGTCGCTCGACACCGTGACGTTGGACCAGGCCCTACGGCTGCTGACCTTGCCGCGCACCCTCGGCGAGATCGACGGCGACGAGGTCACCGCCCAGAACGGCCGCTACGGCCCCTACGTCAAGAAGGGCAGCGACTCGCGCTCGATCGACTCAGAGGACCGGCTCTTCACGGTCACCCTCGACGAGGCCAAGGCGCTGTTCGCCCAGCCCAAGACGCGCGGACGCCGGGCCGCCGCCGCCCCGCCGCTGCGCGAGCTCGGCAACGACCCGACCACCGGCAAGCCGATGGTGATCAAGGACGGCCGGTTCGGGCCGTACGTCACCGACGGCGAGACGAACGCGTCGCTGCGCCGTGGCGACTCGGTGGAGGAGATCACCGACGAGCGGGCCGCCGAGCTGCTGGCCGAGCGCCGGGCTCGCGGTCCGGTCAAGCGGGCGGCCAAGAAGACCCCGGCCAAGAAGGCGGCGAAGAAGGCCCCGGCCAAGAAAGCCTCGGCGAAGGCATCCGCTGATAAATGACTGAGTGAGTGCTCACTCACTCTGTTATCGTGGGCGCGTGGTCAAGATCGATCAGACCGGCGCGCCCGAACGCGACACCGCCCGCCGGGCGCGGCCGTTGCCGCCCGGCGAGCGGCGGGCTGCCATCGTCGCGGCGACGATCCCGTTGCTGCGCCAGCACGGCACCGACGTCAGCACCCGGCAGATCGCCGAGGCGGCCGGTATTGCCGAGGGCACGATCTTCCGCGTCTTCCCGGACAAGGAGTCGCTGATCCAGGCGGCGCTCGAGGACGCGTTCGACCCGACGTCCACCATCGAGCTGCTCGACGCGATCAACCGCTCGCACTCGCTCGACGACCGGGTCACCGCCGCCGTGCGCATCCTGCAGACTCGCATCTCGCAGGTCAGTCAGCTGATGATGGCCGTCCGGTTGCACGTCCCGCCGGACGACGCCCAGGGCCTGCGCGAGAAGGCGCAGGCCCGGACCGAGCAGGTGCACAAGGCGCTGATCCGGGTGCTCGAGCCGGATCGCGACCAGCTGCGCGTCCCGCCGACCGAGGCGGCCCGGGTGCTGCGACTGCTGGTGTTCGCCGGCAGCCATCCGCTCATCACCGACGGTCGACCGATGACCACTCGGCAGGTCGTCACCGTCCTGCTCGACGGGGTCCGCAACCGGGAGGGAAACTAGTGCTCGTCGGACTGCTGCGCACCTATCTGCAGCCGTACAAGCGATGGCTCGGCGCCGTGGTCGTGCTGCAACTGATCGGCACGATCGCCTCGCTGTACCTGCCGAGCCTGAACGCCGACATCATCGACAAAGGTGTGGCCAGGGGCGACACCGGCTACATCATGCGCATCGGTGGGTGGATGCTTGCCGTCAGCCTGATCCAGATCATCTGCTCGATCACCGCCGTGTTCTTCGGCGCCCGCACCGCGATGAGCTACGGCCGCGACCTGCGCGGGGCGATCTTCCGCCGGGTCGGCGAGTTCTCCGGGCGCGAGGTGTCGCACTTCGGGGCGCCGTCGCTGATCACCCGCAACACGAACGACGTCCAGCAGGTGCAGATGCTCGTCGTCATGACCTGCACGATGATGATC
>DATBER010000117.1:0-8415 GCA_036558905.1 Jatrophihabitantaceae bacterium
CGCCTACACGTACTCGTCCGGTCTACGCGCGCCGGCGCTGATCGCGTTCGTCAAGGACACCTTGGTCTACATCACGATCATCGTGGCCATCGTCTACGTCGGCTGGAAGATCGGATTCGGGCCGACGTTCCACGCGGCCGAGACCAAGATGAACACTTTGACTCCGGCCGGGAAGCCGACCGGGGTGTTCATCCCGGGCAACGCCAACGCGTACTGGGCCTACGCCACGCTGGCGTTCGGATCGGCGATGGCGCTGTTCATGTACCCGCACGCCATGACGGCGACGATGTCGAGCAAGAGCCGCAACGTCATCCGCAGAAATGCAGCCATCCTGCCGACCTACTCGTTGATGCTGGCCTTCCTGGCGTTGCTGGGCTTCGCCGCCATCGCCAAGAAGACGTCGGTATTCGGCTCGGACGGGCTGGCCAACACGCAGCTGGCCGTGCCGCACTTCTTCGCGCAGGTGTTCCCGTCGTGGTTCGCCGGCGTGGCCTTCGCCGCCATCGCGATCGGCGCACTCGTGCCTGCGGCGATCATGTCGATCGCGGCGGCGAACCTGTTCACCCGCAACGTCTACCGCGACTTCATCAAGCCGGACGCCACGCCCCACGAAGAGGCGTTGGTGTCGAAGATCGCCTCGCTGGTGGTGAAGTTCGGGGCGCTCGCCTTCGTGCTGTTCATGGACCGGCAGAACGCGATCAACCTGCAGCTGCTGGGCGGCGTGTGGATCCTGCAGACGTTCCTGGCCATCGTCGCCGGGCTGTACACCCGCTGGTTCCATCGCTGGGCGTTGCTGGTCGGCTGGGCGGCGGCGATGGTGTGGGGCACCGTCGTCGCCTACAACCAGAAGGTGCCGAACACCAAGATCAGGTTGGTGGACGGCAAGCCGGTCACCGAGGTGCACGGGCAACGCCACTTCGGCTCGTCCGTGGCGAACTTCCCCTTCACCCACGTGACGCTGTACATCGCCGTGTCGGCGCTGGCGATCAACATCGTGCTCGCGGTGGTGCTCACCGTCGCGCTGCGCGCGCTTCGGGCACCGGACGGCCGCGACGAGACGGCCGACGACGACTACTACTCCGACGCGGCGTCGGAGGACTTGCTTGCGGCCGAGCAGGTTTCGGTGGGAGCCGCCGGCGTCAACCCCGGGGGGCACCGGGCCGATTCGCCCTAGGGACGCGGCCGCGCGCAGCTCGGCTCGAGCCGACCGGGTTCGCCGGCCGAAAACTACTCGGGGCGGTACTCGCTGTGCGCGGCCTCGACGGTGACCTCGGTGAGCCGGATCCGGATGCGCGACCGCAGGCTCTCCGGGGCGATGTCGCCGCCGCAGCACCGGGCCACCAGCGACTTGATGTCCTGCTCGAGGCCGTACTGGCGCAGGCAGGGCGCGCACTCGTCGAGGTGCTGGCGGATCCGGTGCCGGACACGAGGGTCGGTCTCGTCGTCCAGGTAGGTGAACACGTCCTTGAGGACGTCGTCGCAGTCGATGCCGCCGGGGCCGAATCCAAGACCGCTCACGACGACTCGCCCCCCACGACGGCTTCCGAACCGGATTGGATGAGGCCCCGTTCGCGCGCGTAGTCGCCGAGCAGCCGCTGCAGCTGGCGCCGGCCCCGGTGCAGGCGGGACATCACCGTCCCGATCGGGGTGCCCATGATCTCGGCGATCTCCTTGTACGCGAAGCCCTCGACGTCGGCGAGGTACACGGCCAGCCGGAAGTCCTCGGGCAGGGCCTGCAGCGCCTCCTTGACGTCGGAGTCGGGCAGGTGGTCGAGCGCCTCCATCTCGGCCGAGCGCAACCCGCTCGACGTGTGCGACTCGGCCCGGGCGAGCTGCCAGTCCTCGACGGTGTCGGTGTTGGCTTCCTGCGGTTGCCGCTGCCGCTTGCGGTAGTTGTTGATGAACGTGTTGGTCAGGATGCGGTACAGCCAGGCCTTGAGGTTGGTGCCCTCGGTGAACTGGTGGAATGCCGCGAACGCCTTGACGAAGGTCTCCTGCACGAGGTCCTCGGCGTCGGACGGATTGCGCGTCATGCGCATGGCCGCCGCGTAGAGCTGGTCGACGAAGGGCAGCGCGTCGCGCTCGAAGCGCGCCCGGCGTTCCTCGACCGTTTCCTCGTGCACTACGACCCTCTCGTCGGACGGATTCGTGTCGACCCGCTCTACGGAGGATACGGCGCTCTGGTCCGCGGCGACCTGCCGGAGGGTCACTCGCGATCCCGCCGTGGACGGCGTCCACTCGGGCCAGTGCCGAAAAGATGCAGCTCGCGTCGGAGCCTCGACCACAGCCATCGCCCTTCCTTCGCTCTCGGGGAAGGAACAGCTACCGGCCGTGCCCGCATTCCCGCAATCATGCGGCCGGCGGTCCGGGCGGCCGGTCTTCGCCGAGGATCGACCGACCGGTCCGATCAAGGGCCCCCGCGGTACGGCGGTTTCGGCCCGACCGGTGGATACGCCCGTGGCGTAAGTTGCCGCAGTGGCCACCGGTACCCCGGCGACCGCCCTGCTGGCCCGGCAGAAGGTCGCCCACACGCTGCATCCGTACGAGCACGATCCGCGGGCGGACGCGTACGGCGAGGAGGCCGCCGCCGTCCTGGGCATCGAGCCGCACCGCATCTTCAAGACGCTGATCGCGGCCATCGACGGGCGGCTGGTGTGCGCCGTGGTGCCCGTGGCCGGACGGCTCGACCTCAAGGCGCTGGCCGCGGCGGTCGGCGGCAAGCGGGCGGCGATGGCCGAGCCGGCGGCCGCCCAGCGGGCCACGGGGTACGTGCTGGGCGGCATATCGCCGCTGGGCCAGAAGACCCGCCTGCCCGTGGTCGTCGACGCCTCGGCCGAGCCGCTGGCCACGGTGTTCGTGTCGGCCGGCAAGCGAGGGCTGCAGGTCGAACTGGCGCCGGGCGACCTGGTCCGGCTGACGTCCGCCAGCTACGCGCCGATAGCATCCGGCTCGTGACGACCCCGTTCGCCATCGAGCCCACCGACATCGACGGCCTGCTGGTGATCCGGATGAAGGAGGTCACCGACGACCGCGGCACCATTCGCGAGTTGTTCCGGACCAGTGCCTTCGCCGATGCCGGCGTGCCGGTGGGTCCGTGGTTGCAGGTCAACGCCACCGAGACCCAGCACGGCGCGATCCGGGGACTGCACGGCGAGGCGATGACCAAGCTGGTTGCCATCGTGCACGGCGAGGCGTTCGGGGCGTACGTCGACGTTCGACCGGACTCGTCCAGCCGGGGCAAGGTCGTCACCGTGCCGCTGGTCAAGGGCACCCAGGTGCTGGTGCCGGCCGGAGTGTGCAACGGCTTCCAGTCGGTCGGCCCTGGGGTGTCGCAGTACCTGTACTGCTTCGATCAGGAGTGGGTGCCGGGTATGTCCGGGGTGGCCGTCAACCCGTTGGATCCGGACCTGGGCATCGTCTGGCCGGTACCCGTCGACGTGAACGACCGGGCCCAGCTGTCGGCGAAGGACTTCGGGCTGCCCACGCTGCGCGAGGTGCTCGGCTAGGTCGACAAGACCGCTTCCCCTCCCGTCCAACCAGTTCGCCGCCCGGATTTTGGTCAGAGCGGAGGGGAAGCGCGGGCTAGGTCGCCTTCGCGGTGCGGCGCCGGCGCTTGGGCCGGGTGGGCAGCTCGGTCAGGAACTCGGTGACCGCGGCGGCGACGGCCCGCGAGTCCTTCCTCAGCGAGTGGGTGTCGCCAGGGATGACGACGATGCGCCGGCCGGGCGCCTCGGGCGGCCGGCCGAATGCGTCGCGATCACCCTGGACGACGAGCACCGGAACGGTCGGCGCGTCGAGTTCGTCGAGCCGGCTGCGTTCGGGCTTGCCCGGCGGGTGCACCGGAAACGCCAGCGCGATGACGGCCACCGCCCCCGACGCGGTGGCCGTACGACACGCTACGCGAGCGCCACTAGACCGTCCACAATGGACAGCGGGCAATCCGGCGAAATGCTCGTTCAGGGTGCTCGTGACGGCCAGCCAGGCCTCGTCCAACCGCGGCGCGGGAGCCGGTGCCCGCCGCCCGGCCACCCGGTACGGCTGGGTGATGCGCGCGACGGCGAAGCCGGCGTCCAGGGCCCCGGCGCGCGCCGCCCGGACGTCGGGCGCCTCGACTCCGCCGCCGGCACCGTGCCCGGCGTAGAGGACACCGACCGGGTCGCCGGCCGGGTGGTCGATGTCGGCCCAGGCCGGGCCGGACGGAGTCTCGATCTCGGCGCGCGTCATGGATCGAGCCTACGGTTTTGGTCACCAGGCCGGTCATATGAGACCTGGTGACCAAAACCCGGGGACGTCGGGGCGGCGGGGCAGACTGGTGGTATGTGTGGCCGCTACGTCAACGTCGCCTCGAACGCCGACCTGACTGAGGAGTTCGACGCCGAGGAGGTAGTCGGCGACGATCCGGGACCGTCGTGGAACGTCGCGCCGACCGACCCGGTCCGGGTGGTCGTCGAACGCCCGCCCCGCGAGGCCGAGTCGCCGGCGGCCACGATCCGCCAGATCCGCACCGTCAACTGGGGCCTGGTCCCCAACTGGTCGAAGGACGCCAAGGGCGGCGCCCGGATGATCAACGCCCGCATCGAGACCGTCACGGCCAAGCCGGCGTTCAAGACGGCGGCCGCCCGGCGGCGTTGCCTCGTCCCCGCGCTCGGTTACTACGAGTGGCAGAAGACCGACGACGGCAAGGTGCCGTACTTCCTGCACGAGCCGGACGGGCACCTGCTGGCAATGGCCGGCCTGTACGAGTTGTGGCGCGACCCGGACAAGGAACACGACGACCCGACCCGCTGGCTGTGGACCTGCACGATCATCACTCAGCAGGCCACCGATCTACTCGGCCAGATCCACGACCGCAATCCGGTGGTCGTCCCGCCCGAGTTGCGCGACGAGTGGCTGGACTGTTCGAGCGAGGACGTGACCGTCGCCGAGCGCATCCTGCGCGAGATCCCCGAGGCGCGGCTCGAGCCCTACGTCGTCGGCAAGGCGGTCGGAAACGTCCGCAACAACGGCCCGGAGCTGATCGAGCCGATCGACGCGGCACTGCATCCCGAACAGGAACGGCTCGACCTGTGACGCGGCCTATAACCCGTACCTGTGCGTGATCGGGCAAACTGATCACGTGACCTCGGCTCCCGGACCCTGGTCGGCGCCCCGCGCCGACGGCCCCGTGCGCGCGAACGTCGAGATCCCGGGGTCGAAATCCCTGACCAACCGCGCCCTGGTGCTGGCCGCGCTGGCCGACGGCCCGTCGCGCATCGAACGGCCGCTGCGGGCCCGCGACACCGAGCTGATGATCGACGCGCTGCGCACCCTGGGCGTCACCGTCGACGACGCCGACCCGGCCTGGACCGTCACGCCCGGACCGTTCCGCGGCGGCGTGGTCGACACGGGCCTGGCCGGCACGGTCATGCGGTTCGTGCCGCCCGTGGCCGCGCTGGCCGACGCGGCGGTCACCTTCGACGGCGACGACCGGGCCCGCGACCGTCCTATGTGGACACTCATCGAGGCGCTGCGCCAGGCCGGGGTGGTCGTCGACGACGCCGGACGCGGTCGGATGCCGTTCACTGTGCGGGGCTCGGGCGCGGTGCCGGGCGGCAAGGTCGAGATCGACGCGTCCGTGTCGTCGCAGTTCGTCTCGGCGCTGTTGCTGGCCGGCGCCCGCTACGACAAGGGCGTCGAGATCGTCCACTCCGGCGAACGGGGTGTGGTGTCGGCGCCGCACATCGAGATGACCGTCCACCAGCTGCGCCGGGCCGGCGTCGAGGTCACCCAGCCCACCCCGGCGTCGTGGCTGGTCGCCCCGGGACCGATTGCCGCGCAGGACACGGTCATCGAGCCGGACCTGTCGAACGCGGCGCCCTTCGTCGCGGCGGCGCTGGCCACCGGCGGCACGGTCACCGTTCCGGGCTGGCCGGCGACGACCACGCAGGCCGGCGACGCCCTCCGCGAGCTGCTCGTCCAGATGGGCGGCACGGTCGAGCTGGACGGCGGCGACCTGACCGTGCACGGCACCGGCGTGATCACTCCGATGGACGCCGACCTGCACGACGTCACCGAGCTGGTCACCGTCGTCGCGGCGCTCGCCGCGCTGGCCGACGGGCCGTCGACCCTGTCCGGGCTCTCCCACATGCGCGGGCACGAGACCGACCGGCTCACCGCGCTGCGCAGCGAGATCAACCGGCTGGGCGGCCAGGTCACCCAGAGCGCCGACTCGCTGCACATCGTGCCGCGGCCGCTGCACGGCGGGGTGTGGCAGGCGTACGCCGACCACCGGATGGCCACCGCCGGCGCGGTGCTGGGCCTGGTCGTCGACGGCGTGCAGGTCGACGACATCGCCACGACGTACAAGACGCTGCCGGACTTCCCCGGCATGTGGGCGCGCATGCTGGCCGGATAGGTCGATGCCCCGCGACGTCCGACGCCTCGACGAGGACGACGTCCGCGTGCGCCCGGGGCGGGGCAGCCGGCCTCGGTCCAAGCAGCGGCCGGGGCATGACGACGCCGCCGAGGGCATGGTGATCACCGTCGACCGCGGCCGCTACACGGTGCTGGTGGACGACGTTCAGGTGACGGCGATGCGGGCCCGCGAGCTCGGCCGCAAGGGCATCGCGGTCGGCGATCGGGTGAGCGTGGTCGGCGATCTTTCCGGCCGGCCGGACACCCTGGCCCGCATCGTCCGGCTGCAGGAACGCGAGACCGTACTGCGGCGTACGGCCGACGACACCGACCCGCTCGAGCGGGTGATCGTGGCCAACGCCGACCAGATGGTGATCGTCGCGTCGCTGGCCGAGCCGCCGCCCCGCTACGGACTGATCGACCGCTGCCTGGTAGCCAGCCTCACCGCCGGGCTGGAACCGCTGCTGTGTCTGACCAAGTCCGACCTGGCCTCGCCCGACGAGGCGCTGGCCCGGTACGAGCAGCTCGACGTACCGGCCGTCGTGACCGAGCGGGGCGGCGACCTGGGCGAACTGCGCGAGCGGCTGCGCGACCAGACCTCGGTGTTCGTCGGGCACTCCGGGGTGGGCAAGTCGACGTTGATCAACGCACTGGTCCCGGACGCCCAGCGCGCGGTCGGGGCGGTGAGTGCCGTCGGCAAGGGCACGCACACGTCCAGTTCGGCGATCGCGCTGCGGCTGCCCGACGGCGACGGCTGGGTGATCGACACGCCCGGTGTCCGCTCGTTCGGCCTGGCCCACGTGAGCGCCGACGACCTGCTCTGGGCATTCCCCGACCTCGAGGACGGCGCCGTGCAGTGCCCGCCCGGCTGCGAGCACCAGTCGGCGGCGGCCGGCTGCATGCTGGACGCCTGGGTGGCCTCCGGGCACTCCACACCGGACCGGTTGGCCGCATATCGGCGGCTTCTCGGCAGCCGATCGGTTAGCGTCGAGTAGTGGAGCTGACGCGCATCTACCGGTACCCGATCAAGTCCTGCCGCCGCGACGAGCTGCAGCAGGCCGAGGTCGAGCCGTGGGGGCTGGCCGGCGACCGTCGTTGGATGGTGGTCGACTCCGACAACGCGGTCGTGACGGCGCGCGAATACCCGCAGCTGCTGCAGGTCACGCCGCGCATCGACGGCACCGGACTGCGGCTGAGCGCCTCGGGCCGCCCGGACCTGACCGTCAAGATCCCCGACGGCAGCGACCTGGCGCCGGTGCAGGTGTGGAACTCGTCGCTGGACGCCGCGCTCCCCAGCGCGGACGTGCACGCCTGGTTCACCGACGTGGTGGGCCTGCCGGTCCGGCTCGTCTACCTGGATGATCCCCGGCGGCGGAAGCCCAACCCCGAGTTCAGCCGGCCCGACGACCGGGTGTCCTTCGCCGACGGCTACCCGCTGCTGCTGGCCACCGAGGAGTCGCTGACCGCGCTGAACGACTGGATCGCCGAGGGACCGCGCGCCGACGAGGGGCCGCTGCCGATGACCCGGTTCCGGCCGAACGTGGTGGTGCGCGGCGCGCCGGCCTGGGCCGAGGACGGCTGGCGCCGGATGCGCATCGGCGACGTGACCTTCCGCGTCGTCAAGGGCTGCGACCGGTGCGTGCTGACCATGATCGACCCCGAGACGCTGGCCAAGACGAAGGAGCCGATCGCCACCCTGGCGCGCCACCGCCGATGGGACGGCCTGACGTGGTTCGCGATGAACGTCATCCCGGACGCCCCGGCCCCCGGAGCCATGCTGCGGGTCGGCGACCCGGTCGAGGTTCTCGAACAGATCGACGCCCCGGACGGTCCACCCCGCCCGGCTACCGCCTAGGCCGTGTCTGGCAATTCCCGCTCGTCGCGAGCGGCGGCCAGGTCCGCGAGATGCAAGGACGCGGAGGAGGCCAACGCAGCGCGGTGGACGACGACGAGGACGCCGCAGATCGCGTGCCTGGCCGCCGCGCAGCAGAGCATGGAATTGCCAGACACGGCCTAGCGCTC
>DATBER010000118.1:0-36592 GCA_036558905.1 Jatrophihabitantaceae bacterium
CGTGTCTGGCAATTCCCGCTCGTCGCGAGCGGCGGCCAGGTGCGCGAGATGCAAGGACGAGGAGGAGGCCATAGCAGCGCTATGGACGACGACGAGGACGCCGCAGATCGCGTGCCTGGCCGCCGCGCAGCAGAGCATGGATTGCCAGACACGGCCTAGGCCTTGGCCAAGCTGATCTACTCGGCGCTCACCTCGCTCGACGGCTATCTGGCCGACTCCGCCGGCAACTTCGAGTGGGCCGCGCCCGACGAAGAGGTGCACGCGTTCCTCAACCAGACCGAGAAGTCGATCGGCACCTGGCTGCTCGGGCGCCGGATGTACGGGTTCATGACGTACTGGGAGACGGTGCCCACCGACACCGGCCCGGAGTTCGTCCGCGACTTCGCCCGGGCGTGGCAGTCGGCGGACAAGATCGTGTACTCGCGCACGCTGACCGAGGTGCACACGGCGCGCACCCGGCTCGAGCGCGACTTCGACGTCGACACGGTGCGCCGGCTGAAGGAGACGGCCGACCACGACCTGAGCGTGGGCGGTGCGGAGCTCGCCGCCCAGGCGCTCGCGGCCGGGCTGGTCGACGAGTTGCACCTGTACCTCAACCCGGTCGTGGTGGGCGGAGGCACGGCCGCATTGCCGTCCGGGCTGCGGCTGCCGCTTTCGTTCTTGGACGAGCGGCGCTTCGCCGGCGGCGCGGTGTTCCTGCGTTACTCGTGCAGCAACCCGTAGCGCACCGCATCGTGCAGCGCCAGCCACGACGCCTCGATGACGTTGCCGTGCACGCCCACTGTCGTCCACTCCTGGCGGCCGTCCGAGGTCTCGACGAGCACTCGGGTGACCGCGTCGGTGCCGTACTTGCCGGGCAGGATTCGCACCTTGTAGTCCGTGAGCTCGAGCTGGGCCAGGCGCGGGTAGGCCGTCTCGAGCGCTGAGCGCAGCGCCCGGTCCAGGGCGTTCACCGGGCCGTTGCCCTCGTCGGTCGAGATCACCCGCTGCCCGCCGGCGTGCAGTTTCACGGTCGCCTCGCTGACCAGGTCGCCGTCCTCGCGGCGCTCGACGATGACGCGGTAGGACTCGACACGGAAAGGTTGCGGCACGTCTCGGTCCAGTTCGTCGCGCAGCAGCAGCTCGAACGACGCGTCGGCCGCCTCGTACGACCACCCGCCGGCCTCGCGTCGCTTGACCCGCTCGACGACCTTTCCCACCACGTCCGGCCGAGACGTGACGTCGACGCCGAGCTCGCGCGACTTGAGCTCGACGCTGGCCCGGCCGGCCATCTCGGTGACGAGGATGCGCTGGTCGTTGCCGACCACGGCCGGGTCGAGGTGGTTGTAAAGCTCGGGCGACACCTTGATCGCCGACGCGTGCAGGCCGGCCTTGTGGGCGAACGCCGATGCGCCGACGTAGGGCTGGTGGGTGTCCGGGGCGAGGTTGGCGATCTCGGCGATGGCGTGCGAAACGCGCACCATCTCCTCCAGGCATCCGGGCGGCAGCACTTCACGGCCCATCTTGGTGACCAGCCCGCCGATCACCGCGAAGATGTCGGCGTTGCCGGCCCGTTCGCCGTAGCCGTTGGCCGTGCCCTGCACGTGCGTGACGCCGGCGTCGACGGCGGCCAGCGTGTTGGCGACGGCGCACCCGGTGTCGTCCTGGGTGTGGATGCCGAGCCGGATTCCCGTACGCCGCCGTACGGCGCGCACTGTCTCGTGGATGCCCATCGGCAGCATGCCGCCGTTCGTGTCGCACAACACGCCGACGTCCGCGCCCGCCTCGGCCGCGGCCTCGAGCACCCGTACCCCGTAATCCGGATCGTGCTTGTAGCCGTCGAAAAAGTGCTCGCAGTCGAGGAACACTCGCCTGCCGTGCTCGTGCAGGTAGGCCACCGTGTCGCGCACCATCTCGAGGTTCTCCTCCAGAGAGGTACGCAGCGCCCGCTCGACGTGCCACACGTCGGACTTGGCGACGAGCGTGACGACGGCCGCTCGCGAGTCGAGCAGCGCCCGCACCTGGGCGTCGTCCTCGACGTCGACGCCGGCCTTGCGGGTCGACCCGAATGCGACCAGCACGGCGTTCTTCAGAACCAGCTCGCCGTCGGCGGCGCGGGCGAAGAACTCGGTGTCCTTGGGCAGTGCGCCGGGCCAGCCGCCCTCGATGAAGCCCACGCCGACCTGGTCGAGCAGCCGGGCGACGGCGAGCTTGTCGGCGACCGAGTACGTGATGCCCTCGCGCTGGGCCCCGTCGCGCAGCGTCGTGTCGAAGACGTGGAAGTCGTCGGTGAGCATGATTTCCCTTATCTAGTCGAGGCTTTCGGACCAAACAAAAAACCCTCCGCCGGGTGGCGAAGGGTCTGCGCGTCGGAATGGAACCGGGTCCGACGCGCTAACTGATAATGATCACGCTGCGGTGCACGGTGGTTAGTCTGCCACATCTCGCGCAGGACGTCGCGCTCAACCTTGCGAGCGGTACCAGCTGATCTTCTCGCGGATGTGCTGCTGCTGGGCGCGCAGCACCCGGATCTGCTCCTCGACGGCCCGGTCGTGCTCCTCGAGTAACCCGATGCGTTCGGCGAAATTGCCCGCGCCGGTGCGGCACAGCTCGGCGTAGCGCTGCATCTGGGCGATCGGCATGCCGGTGTCGCGCAGACAGCGCAGCACTTCGAGCCAGCCGAGGTCGTCGTCGGTGAACGTGCGCCGCCCGCCCGGCGTGCGGGCGATGCCGTCGAGCAGGCCGATGCGCTCGTAGTAGCGCAATGTGTCGAGGCTGAATCCGGTCTTGTCGGCCACCTGTCCGGGTGAGTACATCCGTCCATTGTTATTTACCTTGACCTGGAGCGCACTCCGGGTTGCACCGTTGACGCATGATGAATCTGGTTTTGGGAGCGATGTTTTTCGGAACCCGGCAGGACGAGCGCCAGTCGTTCGAACTGCTCGACCGCTTCGTGGACAACGGCGGCACGATGATCGACACGTCGGACAACTACCCGTTCTGGGAGCACCCGTCCGGGCACGGCGGAGCCAGCGAGTCCCTGCTCGGCGCATGGTTCGCAGCCCGCCCGGGCATGCGCGAGCGGGTGTTCCTGAGCACGAAGGTGGGCGCCGAGCCACTCGTACCGGGTGGCTATCCGGACAACATCGAGGGGCTGTCCGAGCCGGCGATCACGAACGCGATCCAGGGCAGCCTGAAGCGGATGGGCGTCGACGACGTCGACCTGTACTGGGCGCACATCGACGACCGGTCGGTGCCGGCCGCGGAGACGGTGGGCGCGTTCGGTTCGCTCGTGACGAAGGGCGTGGTGGGCCGGCTGGGCGCGTCCAACCACGCGACCTATCGGGTCGAGCAGGCCCGGGTGGCCGCGCGGGCCCAGGGAGTGGCGGGCTACACGGCCCTGCAGCTGCGGCACTCGTACCTGATGCCGCGACCGGGCGTGCTGGTGCACGGCCACCTGTTCGGGTCGGTGACCGACGAGACGCTGGACTACGCGAAGGTCGAGGGCCTGGACATCTGGGCATACACCCCGTTGATCGAGGGCGCGTACACGCGCGCCGACAAGCCGCTGCCCGAGGGCTACGACCACCCCGGGACGACCCGCCGGCTGGCCGCCCTGGACTCCGTGGCGGCCGAGCTGGGCGCCTCGCGCAACCAGGTCGTGCTGGCCTGGCTGATCGGCGGCACCCCGTCGATCACGCCGATGATCGGGGTGAGCTCGGTGGCCCAGCTCGACGAAGCGATGGCCGGGGCCCGGCTGACGCTGAGCGACGACCAGCGCGCCCGCCTGGACAGCGCCCGCTGAGCGCCGGCCGCTGAGCGTCGCCGGCCTGGACGCCGCGCCCTGAGCGTCGCCGGCCTGGACGCCGCGCCCTGAGTGCCGCCCGGTTTTGGTCACCAGGTCTCATATAACCGGCCCGGTGACCAAAACCGGATCGGGCCGGCGGGCGCCAGGGCGGATCGGCCCAGGGCGGATCGGCCCAGGGCGTCGGAGGTCATGACGCGGCGGACTTGGCCAGCCGTTCGCCGATCTCGCCGGTGGTGCCGGGGTTGTGCGCGTCGCGACTGGCCAGATCCGCGGCAACGGCCGCCTCGACCCGAGTAGCCGCCTCGCTCTGGCCCAGGTGCCCGAGCAGCATCGACACCGACAGGACGGCCGCCGTCGGGTCGGCCTTGCCCTGCCCGGCGATGTCGGGCGCCGAGCCGTGCACCGGCTCGAACATCGAGGGGTTGCGCCGGGACGGGTCGACGTTGCCCGACGCGGCCAGCCCGATGCCGCCCGACACGGCCGCCGCCAGGTCGGTGATGATGTCGCCGAACAGGTTGTCGGTGACGATCACGTCGTAGCGGCCCGGATCGGTGACCAGGTAGATCGTCGCGGCGTCGACGTGGTTGTAGGCCACGGTGACGTCCGGGAACTCGGCGCCGACCACGTCGACCGTGCGCTTCCACAGATCGCCGGCATAGACGAGCACGTTGTTCTTGTGCACCAGCGTCAAGTGTTTGCGCGGACGCGACTGCGCGCGCTCGAACGCCGCCCGCACCACCCGCTCGACGCCGAACGCGGTGTTGAGGCTGACCTCGGTGGCCACCTCGTTCGGGGTGCCGCGCCGCAGCGCTCCCCCGTTGCCGACGTAGGGTCCCTCGGTGCCCTCGCGGTACACGACGAAGTCGATGGCGGGGTTGCCGGCCAGTGGCGTGGCCACCCCGTTGTACAGCTTGGCTGGACGAAGGTTGACGTAGTGGTCGAGCTCGAAGCGCAGCCGCAGCAGCAGTCCGCGCTCGAGTACTCCCGACGGAACGGTCGGATCGCCGACCGCGCCGAGCAGGATGGCGTCGTGCCCGCGGATTTCGTCCAGCACCGAGTCGGGCAGCGTCTCGCCGGTGCGGTGCCAGCGGGCCGCGCCGAGGTCGAAGTGGTTCGCGTCGACGTCGGGTACGACCGCCTCGAGCACGCGCAGCGCCTGCTCGGTTACCTCGATGCCGATGCCGTCACCCGGGATGACAGCGAGCTTCATGAGTCCTCCAATGGACCGATCGGGCAACCGTCGGCCGTCTGAGGCGGCCGAGGGTTGCCACGATCGACGAGGTCAGCGGGCGGCGGTGCCCTCGGTGT
The DNA here is from genome assembly GCA_036558905.1 of Jatrophihabitantaceae bacterium. Lineage (GTDB taxonomy): Bacteria > Actinomycetota > Actinomycetes > Mycobacteriales > Jatrophihabitantaceae > DASXRA01. Next base: position 5,096 of record DATBER010000118.1, read on the forward strand.
AGTCGTCGTCGGACGTGGCCACCCAGGACATCAAGCCGCGCAACTGACGCCCGACCTCCTCGATCGGATGCGCCTCGGCCTTCGCGCGCAGCGCCTTGAACTCCGGGGCGCCCGCGTCCTGGTCGGCGATGAACCGGGCCGCGAAGGTGCCGTCGCGGATCTCGCCCAGGATCGTCTGCATGTTCTCCTTGACGTGCGCGTCGATGATCCGCGGACCCGAGACGTAGTCGCCGTACTCGGCCGTGTCCGATACCGACCAGCGCTGCTTGGCGATGCCGCCCTCGTACATGAGGTCGACGATCAGCTTGAGCTCGTGGAGGCACTCGAAGTACGCGACCTCGGGGGCGTAGCCGGCCTCGGTGAGCGTCTCGAACCCGTACTGCACGAGCTGCGAAACCCCGCCGCACAGCACGGCCTGCTCGCCGAACAGGTCGGTCTCGGTCTCCTCGGTGAATGTCGTCTTGATCGCCCCGGCCCGGGTGCCGCCGATCGCCTTGGCGTAGGCGAGCGCCAGCGGGAAGGCGTTGCCCGACGCGTCCTGCTCGACGGCGACCAGCACCGGTACGCCCTTGCCGTCGACGAACTGCCGGCGAACCAGGTGGCCCGGGCCCTTCGGCGCGACCATCGCGACGTCGACGTTGCCCGGGGGCTTGATGTAGCCGAATCTGATGTTGAAGCCGTGCCCAAAGAAGATCGCGTCGCCGTCGTCGAGGTTCGGCTCGATCGATTCGGCATAGAGCTTGCGCTGCGCGGGGTCGGGCGCGAGCACCACGATCAGGTCGGCCTCGGCCGACGCCTCGGCCGGCGTCAGAACCCGCAGGCCCTCGTCCTCCGCCTTGGGCCGCGACTTCGAGCCCTCGGGCAGGCCCACCCGCACGTCCACCCCGGAGTCCCGCAGCGACAGCGCATGCGCGTGCCCCTGGCTGCCGTAGCCCAGCACGGCGACCTTGCGTCCCTGGACGATCGACAGGTCGGCGTCGTCGTCGTAAAAGATCTCTACTGCCACTGCGTTCCTCTCCTAGGGTGCCTATGCACTGCGCTCGACCGAGCGTAGGGCGGCTTGCGTCATGGATCGCGGGCCGCGTCCGAGCGCGACCACGCCTGATTGCACCATCTCGCGGATTCCGTACGGCTCGAGCATGCGCAGCATCGCCTCGAGCTTGGCCGGCTGGCCGGTGACCTCGATCGTGAGCGCCTCCGGGCCGACGTCGACCACCTTGGCCCGGAACAGCTCTACCGTCTCGAGCACGCCCCGCCGGGTCGCGTCGTCGGCGCGCACCTTGACCAGCAGCAGTTCGCGCTGCACGGCCTGGGCGTCCTCGAGCTCGACGATCTTGATGACGTTGACGAGCTTGTTGAGCTGCTTGGTGACCTGCTCGAGCGCGGTGCCCTCGACGCTCACCAGGATGGTGATGCGGGATATCTCCGGGTGCTCGGTCGGCCCGACGGCCAGGGACTCGATGTTGAAGCCGCGGCGGCTGAACAGCCCGGACACCCGGACCAGGACGCCAGGCTTGTTCTCGACGAGAACCGACAGCGTGTGGGTCGTCATGGCGTGATCACTCGTCCTCGTCGAACACCGGCCGGATGCCCCGGGCGGCCTGGATGTCGTCGTTGCTGGTCCCAGCGGCCACCATCGGCCACACCATGGCGTCCTTGCCGACCGTGAAGTCGACGACCACGGGCGCGTCGTTGATCGACATCGCCTTCTCGATCGTGTCGTCGACGTCGGCCTTCGTCCCACAGCGCAGGCCCACGCAGCCCAGCGCATCGGCCAGCTTGACGAAGTCCGGGATGAGCTTGTGCGTGCTCAGGTCGGTCTGCGAGTAGCGCTCGTCGTAGAACAGCGTCTGCCATTGACGCACCATGCCGAGGTTGCCGTTGTTGATCACGGCGACCTTGATCGGGATGCCCTCGATGGCGCAGGTGGCCAGCTCCTGGTTGGTCATCTGGAAGCAGCCGTCGCCGTCGATGGACCACACCAGCTTGTCCGGACAGCCGACCTTCGCGCCCATGGCGGCCGGCACCGAGTAGCCCATCGTGCCGGCGCCCCCGGAGTTCAGCCAGGTGTAAGGGTTCTCGTAGCTGATGAACTGCGAGGCCCACATCTGGTGCTGGCCCACCCCGGCGGCGAAGATCGTCTCCGGACCCGAGATCTGGCCCAGCCGCTCGATCACGTACTGCGGCGACAGGCTGCCGTCGGCCGGCTCCTCGTACCCCAGCGGGTAGGTCGAACGCCACTGGTCGAGCTGGCGCCACCACCCGGTCAGGTCGGTACGCCGCCCGGCGTCGTACTCGGCCTTGACGGCCGGGATGAGCTCGACCAGCACCTCGCGGGCGTCGCCCACGATCGGCACGTCGGCCTGGCGGTTCTTGCCGATCTCGGCCGGGTCGATATCGGCGTGGATCACCGCGGCGCCCGGCGCGAACGTGTCGAGCTTGCCGGTGACCCGGTCGTCGAAGCGGGTGCCCAGTGCGATCAGCAGGTCGGTTTTCTGCAGGGCAGTGACGGCGGTGACGTTGCCGTGCATGCCCGGCATGCCGAGGTTCTGGCGGTGGCTGTCCGGGAAGGAACCGCGGGCCATCAGCGTGGTGACCACCGGGATGCCGGTCAGCTCGGCCAACTGGCGCAGCTCGGCCACCGCCCGGGCCCTGAGCACCCCGCCGCCGACGTAGAGCACCGGCCGCTTCGCGGTGGCGATCAGCCGCGCCGCCTCGCGCACCTGCTTGCCGTGCGGGCGGGTGACCGGGCGGTAGCCGGGTAGATCGATGCGCGGCGGCCAGCTGAACGGCGAGCGCTCGGCCAGCACGTCCTTCGGGATGTCGACGAGCACCGGACCGGGCCGGCCCGTCGCCGCCAGGTGGAACGCCGACGCGATGGCCTGCGGCACCTCGCCGGCCGACTGCACCAGGAAGTTGTGCTTGGTGATCGGGATGGTGATCCCGGAGATGTCCGCCTCCTGGAAGGCGTCCGTGCCGATGCTGGGGCGCGGCACCTGTCCGGTGATGGCGACCATCGGCACCGAGTCCATGTAGGCGTCGGCGATGGGCGTGACGAGGTTCGTGGCTCCGGGCCCGGACGTCGCCATGCACACGCCGACCTTGCCGGTGGCCTGGGCGTACCCCTCCGCGGCATGCCCCGCGCCCTGCTCGTGGCGGACGAGGATGTGACGCACTCTCGTGGAGTCGTAGAGGGGGTCGTACGCGGGGAGGATCGCTCCCCCGGGAATGCCGAATACGACGTCGGCCCCAACGCGCTCGAGCGAACGCACGAGTGCCTGGGCGCCCGTGATGTTGTCCTCGCTGGCTGTGTGGCCGGTCATCGTGTGCCCTTTCTCGGATTGTCCTAACAACATGAGCCCACTAAAAAACCCCCCGTGCCTTGGCACGAAGGGTTAGCGCGTCGGTGGGCTGGACTGCTCAGCCGACGCGCTTGTCGATAAGTACGAGATGACGCACGAGGCAGACCCTACACGCGGCCCGCGAACCAGTTCAACTTGGCGAGACGGTCATCTCACATTCCGAGAGCGGTCGATCAAACAGCCACTTAACCGCCATCTCTGGCAGACTGCACTTCGCGGGGGCTTGACGATCAGGAGCTCAGGCATGCCCTCGCAGCAGCCAGCCCGTCATCGGGCCGCGCCCAAGGGCGGCGACGAGCCACCCGCCCGTCATCGGCCGAGAACGCACCGGCTGATCCCCGGACCCGCCGCCTCGCAGCGCCACGTCCTGATTGCGGCCGGCACCGTCTTCTGCGCGCTGTTCGGCTTCGCCCTGGCCACCCTCCCGTCGCACAAGTCGGCCGAGGGTGACCCGTTGGCGCACGTTCCGGGCGCACCAGACGCGGCCCGCTTCGCGCCGGTCGACGCCGCCACGTTCGCGCCGCCCGCCTCGATCACGCGGCAGGGGCCGCGGCACGGATCCACGATCGGGGGCGCGCCTCAGCTCGGGCAGGAGTCGCTGCCGGCGATCGGCTCGTCGGCGGCCGGCTCGGGCCGGACGGGCGGGCCTGGTTCGGCACCGGCCGCTCCGGCGACCGGGACGTCGCTCGACGCGTCGTCCTCACCCGGCCCGGCGGCGCCCGGTGCTTCCTCGGCGCCCAACCCGGGCTCCGGCGCGTCGAGCGGCCTGCCCGACGCGGACCAGGTGGCGCAGGCCGTGTTCGACGCGATCAACGCCTCGCGCAGCGCGGCCGGCCTGCGGGCGCTGCGCTGGAACTCCGGTCTGCAGGCCAGTGCCCGCCAGCACAACCAGGCGATGGCCAACGCGAACACGCTGTCGCATCAGACGCCGGGCGAGGCCGACCTCGGCTCACGTGAGTCGAACGCCGGAGTGTTCTGGTGGTGGGCCGGCGAGAACATCGCGACGAGCAGCGACCTCACCCAACAGGCTGCGCTCGGCCTGGAGAACATGATGGTGAGCGAGCAGCCGCCGAACGACGGTCACCGGCAGAACATCCTGGCTCGCAATGCCGATTCGGTCGGCGTCGACGTGCAGTTCGACACCGTCCACCATCGGCTGTGGCTGACCGAGGACTTCGCCCAGACGTCGCTGCTGTAGCGAGCCCCGCGCCGTTGCTAGCCCCGCGCCGTTGCTAGCCCCGCGCGGCGCCGGCTCGCGGGGCTAGCCGCAGATGGCGCCGCCCGCCGCCGAGCCGACCAGCTTGGCGTACTTGCCGAGCACGCCGTAGTCGAACCGGGCCGGCAGCGGCTTCCAGTCTGCCCGCCGGCGCTCGAGCTCGGCCTCGTCCACCAGCAGGTCGAGGGTGCGACCGGCCATGTCGAGGCGGATCGTGTCACCGTCGCGGACGAGCGCGATGGGGCCGCCGACCGCCGCCTCGGGCGCCACGTGGCCGATGCACAGCCCGGTGGTGCCGCCGGAGAAGCGCCCGTCGGTCAGCAGCAGCACGTCCTTGCCCAGACCGGCGCCCTTGATCGCGCCGGTCACGGCGAGCATCTCGCGCATACCCGGCCCCCCGCGCGGGCCCTCCCACCGGATGACGACCACGTCGTTCTTCTGCAGCGAGCCGGCCGCCACGGCGTCCATTGCCGCCTGCTCGCCGTCGAAGACCCGGGCCGGGCCCTCCCAGACGTCGGAGTCGAAGCCGGCGCTCTTGACGACCGCGCCCTCCTGGGCCAGGGAGCCGCGCAGGACCGTCAGCCCGCCGGTCTTGTGGATCGGGTCGCTCATCGCGTGGATGATCTTGCCGTCCGGGTCGGGCGGAGCGATGTCGCGCAGGTTCTCGGCGACCGTCTTGCCCGTGACGGTGAGGCAGTCGCCGTGCAGCAGGCCGGCGTCGAGCAGCGCCTTCATGACGACCGGCACGCCGCCGATCGAGTCGATGTCGGTCATGACGTAGCGGCCGAACGGCTTGACGTCGGCGAGATGCGGAACGCGATCGCCGATGCGGTTGAAGTCGTCCAGGGTCAGCTCGACCTTGGCCTCGTTGGCGATGGCGAGCAGGTGCAGCACCGCGTTGGTCGAGCCACCCAGGGCCATGACCACGGTGATCGCGTTCTCGAAGGCCTGCTTGGTCAGGATGGTGCGCGCGGTGATGCCAGCGTCGACGAGGTGCACCACCGCCTCGCCCGAGCGCTCGGCGTAGGCGTCGCGGCGCGAGTCGGGGGCGGGAGGAGCGGCGCTGCCCGGCAGGGACAGGCCCAGCGCCTCGGCCGCGCTGGCCATGGTGTTGGCGGTGTACATGCCACCGCAGGCGCCCTCGCCGGGGCAGATCGCCTTCTCGATCTCGGTCAGCTCCTCGCGGGTGATCTTGCCGGCCAGGCAGGCGCCCACCCCCTCGAACGCGTCGATGATCGTGATGTCGCGGCCCTGGTAGCGGCCGGGCAGCGTCGAGCCGGCGTAGAGGAACACCGCGCTCACATCGAGGCGCGCCGCCGCCATGAGCATGCCGGGCTCGGACTTGTCACAGCCGGCCAGCAGCACCGCCCCGTCGAGTTGCTCGGCCCGGAACACCGTCTCGACCGAGTCTGCGATCACCTCCCGGGACACCAGCGAGTAGTGCATGCCGTCGTGGCCCATGGAGATACCGTCCGAGACCGAGATCGTGCCGAATTCCAAAGGGAATCCGTCGGCCCCGCGCACGCCGATCTTGGCCTGCTTGGCCAGCCGGCTCAGCGACAGGTTGCACGGCGTGATCTCGTTCCACGACGACGCAACGCCGATCTGCGGTTTGCGCCAGTCGTCGTCGCCCATGCCGACCGCGCGGAGCATTCCGCGGGCGGCCGCGCGCTCGACACCGTCGGTGACGATGCTGCTGTGGGGCTTGCGATGCTGGCGGGGCTCCTTGGTGCTCACGGTGTGCACCCTACGACGTAGGGTTCAGGCGTGTCGTCGCGCGTGTTCCGGCTGCCCCGCTCCGCCTACCTGGCGGTGCTGTTCCTGGCGTTGTGCGTGACGCCGCTCGTGCAGCACCCGCTCGCGGCGATCCTGTACGTCATCCCGGTCGCCGGCACGGTGTTCATCGCCCGGACCGCGACGATCGTGAACGAGGACGGCATCGCGGTTCGCGCGCTGATCGGACGGCGGATGCTGCCCTGGGACCAGGTGCGCGGCCTGTCAGTGACCGGGCGAAACGTCTACGCCGTGACCGACGACGGTGCGGTGCGGCTGCCCTGCGTGCGCGTGTCCGACCTGGCCGCGCTGTCCGGGGCATCGGGCGGGCGGGTGCCGCAGCTGCCCGAGGCCACGCCCAAGTACGCCCCGTCTCGTCGGCGCCGCTGAGCCCGCGCGCCGCCGGCCGGTTTTGGTCACCGGGCCGGTTATATGGGACCTGGTGACCAAAACCGGGATCAGTAACCGTGGGTGACGACGTTGATCACCGGCTCGCCGCTGACGTAGCGCACGATCTGCTCGCGCACCAGCCGGTAGGCGCGCGCGGCGAAGCCCTTCACGCCCCCGCCCACGTGCGGGGTAAGCAGCAGATTGGGCGCGCTCCACAGTGGATGGTCAGGCGGCGGCGGCTCGGGATCGGTCACGTCGAGCGCGGCCCGCAGCCGCCCGGACGACAGCTCGGCGACGAGCGCGTCGGTCACGACGACCTGCCCCCGGGCCGCGTTGACGAGCAGCGCGCCGTCGGCCATCGCGGCCAGGAACCGCGCGTCGACCAGCCCCCGCGTGGCATCGGTCAGCGGGACGACGAGCACGACAATGTCGGCGTTCGGGAGCAGCTGCGGCAGTTCGTCCACCGCGTGCACGCCGTCGCGGGCCCGGCGGGCCACCATCGTCGGCTCGGCGTCGAATGCCCGCAGCCGCCGGGCGACGTGCTCGCCCAGATCGCCGGCGCCCACCACCAGCACCCGCTTGCCGGCCAGCTCGTCGGTGGGGTGCGGGGCCCACCGCCGCGCGTCCTGGTCGCGTACGAACTGCGGGAAATCGCGCACCACCGACAGGATCGCGGTCAGCACCCACTCGGCGGTCGATCCGCCGTGGATGCCGCGCCCGTCGCACAGCAGGACGCCCGGCGGGGTGTGCCCGACCCAGACCTCGGCGCCGGCCGACACCAGCTGGATCACCCGCAGCTTCGGCAGCGCGGCCAGCGCGGCGTCGCGCCGGGCCGGGTCGGCGAACATGTACGTCGGCACCCAGAACTCGACGTCGGCCGGCGCATCACCGGAGCCGTTCCACGTCACGACGTCGGCACCTTCGGGCAGATCGCCGACGAGACGCACCGCGTCGGCGTCGGGCAGGCAGACCACGCTCACGTCGGCGAGGGTAGGCCACGCCGCGTGGCCCCCGCCCGCCGCGGCGCAGCGCGTGGCGTCAGGCGAGGTGTCCTGGTGGCGTCGCAGCGACACAGGTTCGCAAGGCAGACTGGGGCGATGCGTCGGATTCCGTGGCGAGTGGTCGGCCTGCTCGGCGCGGCCGGGCTGCTGGCCGGCTGCGGAGCGAGCGAGGCCGCGACCCCGACGTGGGTCCCCCAGCCGTCGGTGACGGTGGAGGCCGGCCCGCCCGGCTCGACGCAGGGACAGCCGGGCGGACCGTCGCAGGGGCCGTCCGGCGGCGCGCCGTTCCCGGGCCCGTCCGGGCCCAGCGGACCGGCCCCCTCGGGCACCGGCTCGGGCTCCGGCATCCTGGCGACGGACCTCAACGCGCCCACCGGGCTGGTCATCCTGCCCGACGGCAGCGCCCTGGTCGGCGAACGGACCACCGGGCGCATCGTCCACGTCCAGCCCCGGCCGGGTCAGCCGGTGGACACCGTCCGCACCATCACCGGCCTGTCGACCACGGGCGACGGCGGCCTGCTCGACCTCGCCCTCTCGCCGACCTACGACGAGGACCGGCTGATCTACGCCTACATCACGACTCCGCACGACAACCGGGTCATCGACTTCACCCTGACCGGCCCGCAGGCGAACGTGCTGACCGGTATCCCGCGCGGCGCCACCGGCAACACCGGCCGGCTGCTGTTCGATGCCCGCGGCCTGCTCTACATCGGCACCGGCGACGCCGGCTCGCGGCAACTCGCCGCCGATCCGAACAGCCTGGCCGGCAAGGTGCTGCGCGTCGACGCGATCGGAAACCCCGCGCCGGGCAATCCGAAACCCGGCTCGCCGATCTACACGACCGGCCACCACACCGTGAACGGCCTGTGCGCCGGCCCCGCGCTCGGTGGCGTATACGAGACGGAGGCGCCGAACGAGGTCAATGTGCTCAGTCCGGGCGCCGACTACGGCTGGCCGACCCCGGCCCGGGGCGACCGCCAGCCGGCCAGCGTGCTCCCGAGGGCTCACTCGGGAGCGGCCGGCTGTGCCATCGAGGGCAACGCGCTGTTCGTCGCGACCACTGACGGGCAGGCCCTGCTCGGCACCCTGCTCGGCGCGAACGGCAAGGTCGGCGGGTTGAGCGTCATCCCGCTCGACAAGCCGTACGGGCGGCTGCGCACCGTCGTGGCCGCTCCGGACGGCGCGCTGTGGCTGACCACCACGAACAAGGACGGCCACGGCCACCCGAGCCCGGACGACGAGCGGGTCATCCGCATCGTGCAGATCCGGGTGCCCAGCGACACGCCGCCGGTCTGAGCCCGGATCGCTGTTGCCGGACCGGCGCGTGCGGCAAACTCGGCGCTGTGACCTACCCATCGGACCAGAACGACCCGCAGTCGTCGGGCTACCCCGGGTACCCGGCGGGTGGCGGTTACCCCGGTAACTACCCGGGCGGTTACCCGGCGAGCACTCCGGCGGGTGGCGGGCGCCTGCGCGGCCGGCGACCCATCCAGATCGGCGGCATCCTCATGATCGTGGGCCTGGTGCTCGTGGTCATCGGCGGCGTCATCGGCAATACCAGCGCCTACAGCAAGGTCGACGGGTTCCAGCGGGTTGCGGTCAAGGACGGCACCGGCACGATCACGTTCAAGAACGCCGGTGGGTACGTCGCCTACTACGAGTCCGACGAGGTCACCAACAGCACCAGCCAGAAGATCCCCGAGATCCCGGTTCAGCTGACCGATCAGGCCACCGGCCAGAAAATGGTGCTGCAGACGCCGTACGGCAACCGCTCCGACGGCAAGATCAAGTATCTGCACTACGACCACAACGGCCACAAGGGCCTGGCGATGTGGCAGTTCCACATCGACCAGCCCGGTACCTACCAGGTCGAGCTGACCAACAACACCGCGGCCGCTCCGGACGCCACGGTGGCCTTCGGCAAGTCGATCGCGTCGGGTGTCGTGGTGGGCGGCGTCTTCGTGATCATCGGTGTGCTGCTGCTGCTCGCCGGCCTGATCGTGCTGATCGTCGGCCTGGTCAAGCGCCGCCGCCACAAGCGCGAGTTGCGCGAGGGTTACGGATACGGCGGTCCGAGCAGCTTCGGCGGATACGGCGGGGCCCAGCCGGCCGGCTGGCCGCAGGCGCCACAAGCGCCACAAGCGCCGCAGTCGCCGCCGGGCCAGGCGTGGCCGTCACAGCCGTCCCAGACTTGGCCACCACCGGATGCCGGGCCGCAGCCGGGCTCAGGCCCCGAGCAGCCGGGCTGGCCGCCCGCGCCGGAGCCCCCCAAGTCCTGAGGCTCAGGCCGCCGGCGCGGGTACCGGCACGACGCGGCGTCGAGCCAGCACCCGGGCCCCGGTCAACCGCGCCACCACGTAGAGGCCGAAGCTGATCGTGGTGATCCAGACGCTGGCCTTGACCGAGGGGGTCTCGAGGCTGGCCAGCAGCCCGCCCACGCTCGCGATCAGCGCGAACAGGACGCTCAGCCCGGTGACCACGGCCGGGCGGGCCGACAACCGTTGGGCGGCTGCCGCCGGGGTGATCGCCAGGCTCAGCACGAGCAGCGTGCCGACGATCTGGGCCGCCTCGGTGACGGTGATCGCCAGCACCAGGAGGAACGCCAGCCCGACGAGACGGCCGCGCACGCCCCGGGCCTCGGCCACGTCCGGATCGACCGAGGCGAACAGCAACGGCCGGTAGAGCACCGTCATCGCGACCAGCACGCCGCCGGCCACGGCGAGCAGCAACCAGATCTGGTCGTCGCTGACCCCGAAGATGTACCCGAACAGGATGTTCGTCGCGGCGCTGGCGAAGCCGTGATACTTGCCGAGCAGCCACACTCCGGCCCCGAGCCCGAACGCCAGGATCACGCCGATCGCCGAGTCGCGTTCCCGCTCGCGCACGCCCAGCAGGCCGATCGCCGCCGCCACGACGATGCTGCCGACGAGCGCGCCGGCGACCGCATCGTTGGCGACGACCAGCCCGGCCGCCGCTCCCGTGAAGGACAGCTCGGCCGTGCCGTGCACCGCGAACGCCGCCCGCCGGGTGATGACGAACGGGCCGATCAGCCCACAGATGACGGCGACCAGGGCCCCGGCGATCAGCGCGTGCTGGACGAACGAGAACTGCAGGTAGTCGCCGATGCTCATGCCGGCACCTCGTGGTCGTCGCCGACCGGATGGTGATGGTGGCTGGCGCCCGGATCGCCGTGCGCCGCGTCCGGAGCGCCCACGACGACGATGCGCCCGCGCACCCGCAACACGTCGACGTCGGTGCCGTACAGCGACGACAGCCGTTCGCTGGTCATGACCTCGTCGGGTGGGCCGATCGCCCAGCGGCCGCCGACCAGGTACAGCACCCGGTCGACCAGCGGCAGGATCGGATTGATCTCGTGCGTCACGAACAGCACGGACGTGCTCGACTCACGCCGCCGGGCATCGATCAGCGCGCTGGTGGCCTGCTGGTGGGCCAGATCGAGGCTGAGCAACGGCTCGTCGCACAGCAGCACGCGCGGATCACCCAGCAGCGCCTGGGCGATGCGCAGCCGCTGCTGCTCGCCGCCGGACAGCAGCCCGAGCGGGGCGTCGGCGTAGGCGGTAGCGCCGACCGACTCGATCGCACGGTCGACCCGCTGCCGCGCCGCCCGGCTCGGCCACGGCAGGCCCCACCGGTGTCCGTCCAGGCCGAGGCGGACCAGGTCGCGGCCGCGCAGCGGGATGTCGCGGTCGAACGCCTTCTGCTGCGGCACGTAGCCGACCAGATCGCTGCCCCGCCGCGGGGTGCGCCCGCACACATTGACCGACCCGGACGTCAGCCGCTGCAGGCCGAGCAGCACCTTGAGCAGGCTCGTCTTGCCGCTGCCGTTGGGACCGAGCACCGCGACGAACTCGCCGGGGACGATGTCGAGGTTTAGCCCGGACCACAGCTCGCGGGCGCCGAAGCGCAGCGTCGCAGCCCGCAGAGCCACGGACGCCTCGGTTCGGGTCGGCGCCTGGGTCACGCTCGGTCCGCTAGCCACCCAGCGCCGCCAGCAGTGCACGCGCCTGGTCGGCCTGCCAGGTCTGGAAGTTCTTCTCGTCGGGCGGCATCGTCTCGGTGACGCCGACTACCGGGATCGCGCTGCTCGACGCCAGGCTCTTGAGCCGCTGCGTGATCGGGCTGGTGACCTGCGCGTTGTACAGCAGCGCCTTGACCTTGTGGTCCTTGAGCGCCAGCTGGAACTTCGCGTTGTCGCCGGGGCTGGGGTCGTTGCCGTCCTCGATCGCCTGCGAGAACGACGCCGGTGTGCCGAGCTTCAGCCCGGCGGCCTCGACGAGGTACCCGGGAACCCGCTCGGTGTAGGCGATCTTGTCGCCGGCGTACTTCGCCTTGATCTGGTCGATGACGCCGACCACCTGCTGCTCGCCGGCCAGGAACGTGGCCAGGTTGGCCTGGTACGCACTGACGTGGGCCGGATCCTCCTTGGCCAGCTGGGCTTCGATGGCCTGGGCAGCCTTGGTCACGTAGGCGGGGTTGTACCAGAGGTGCGGGTTGGGGTCGTCGCCCGCGCCGACGACGTCGGCCACGTTGAGCACCTCGCGGTCGCTCATCGGGCTGGCCTTGAGCAGCTTGTCGACGAAGTCGTCGTACCCGGCGCCGTTCTCGATCACGAAGCCGGCCCCGGCGATGGCCGCACCGTCCTTGGCGTTCGTCTCGTACTCGTGCGGATCGGTGTTCGGGTCGCTGATGATCGACGTGACCTCGACGGTCTTGCCGCCGATCTGCGCGGTGATGTTGCCCCAGAAGTTCTCAGCCGCGACCACGCCGAGCTTCCCGCCGGCCGCCGCCGATCCGGACGACTTCTTCGCCAGCTGGGGCAGGTTGTTGCCCGCCTCGGGATCGCTCGACGATCCGCAGGCGACCAGCAACAGCGCCGCGGCCGCGCTCAGTGCCGTTGTCAGGGCGTATCGCCGGCCCATCGTCTCTCCCGTCGACCCGTGAATACGGGAACCATTCCCGATACGGGTATCACTTTAGCTGCCGATGGCGCTTGCCGGGAAGGGGGAATGCTCACGGGGCCGACCAGGCCGGCCGGATCATCGACGCCGGACCGCCCGGCGCCCTCACCGGGCAGCGATCACCCGACGAGGTGCGCCGACACGACGAGGTTGTCGAGGTAGCTGTGGGCCTGGACGTCGAAGTCGCCGCTGCACGTGATCAGGCGCAGCTCCGGCACCGGCGCCGGCCCGTACACCAGCTGCGCCGGGAAGTCGGCCTTCGGGTAGCGGGCGAGGCCGTCGACCACGAACGTGAGCGACCGTCCGTCGCGCTGCTGAACCACCACCCGATCGCCCGGACGCAACTCGCGCAGCCGGTAGAACACGGCCGGACCCGACGTCGAGTCGACGTGCCCCGCGATCACCGCCGGACCCACGGCACCAGGGCGCACGCCGCCCGCGTACCAGCCCGCTGTCTGCCACGCGCTCGGGGACTGCAGGCTGCCGTCAGGCATCAATCGCAATGACTGCAAGGCGGTATCGACGTCGATGGCGGGCACCCGCAGCCGCATCGGCGCACTGGTGGCACTCGCACCCGTCAATGCCGGAGCGGTCGACGGCGTGTGCCACGGCGGTGCGACCAGGGCCGCCGCTCCGATTCCGGCAACCAGGATCACCACGAAGACGAATCCGCCCACGACCCGGCCGGGAACCGGCGCCGACGCGGTCGCTCGGCGCCGGGCACCCGCGATCGCGAATCCGATCGCGAGCACGGCCAGCGCGGGGAGCCAGTTCGTGGCGGAACCCAGATGCGCCGCCGACGCCATCCACCCGCCGCCGGTCGGGACTCCCCCGTGAGGTGGCCGCCCGGGCGCGGCCGCGTCGAGCACGGTGCCCATGGCCAGCCCACCGCGCGGCGCGTCCAGCACCACGACGGACGTCACGGTTCCCGACACGATGGGCACGGTGGCCGAAACCGTCAGCGCCGGCCTGGCCGTGGACCGGGCTGACACCTTCCACCGGCCGGCGCGCAGTTGGGTGTAACCGCTGCCGGACGCGAAGGCCGTACCGGATGCCAGCACCGTCCCGTGCCCGACCGTGACGGTGATCCGCGAGGCGCGTTGCGCGGCCTGGATCACCCGTACCCGTCCGAACCCGGACGTAGGGGCGGTCAGGTCGTCGTTCAGCGCTACGGCGTGCAACGCCTGGCCGGCACCGACGGCCGCAATCGTGTACGCCTTGCCCAGACGTACGGTCATGGTCGTCGACAGCAGCGGCCGGCTGCCCGGCGACGAGCCGCGCCGTCGGATCGACACGACGTAGGCACCGGGCGACACCTGCGTGTACCGGCTCACCGCGGCGTAGCCGGTGTCGCGCACCGCGACCGACGGCGTACCGCCGGCGAACGCGGTCAGGTACATGTCGAGCGACGGCAGCCCGGCGGCGAAATCCGCCGCGCGGATACTGCTTGTCGTAGCCGGCCGGGCGTCCGCCGTCCCGGCACCGAGCAGGCCCGACGCGACGCAGCCCGCCGCCACCGCGGCGACCGCAGCGAGCCGCGCGCAGCTGCGCACCATCGGCACGACCGCATCCATGAGGCTCCCCGCGGCACTCAGGTGAAATGGACGTCAAGGGACTTAACGACGCAGGCCCGATGTGGTGATGCGGCGGATCAGCGGGAGCAGTCGGCGCACACGCCGAAGACCTCGACCGTGTGGTCGACGTCGGTGTAGCCGTACTTCTCGGCCATGTCGGCGGCCCACCGCTCGATGGCGCGACCCTCGATCTCCTCGGCCCGGCCGCACTTGCGGCACACCAGGTGATGGTGGTGGGCCTGGCCGGTGCGGCCGGCCCCGCCGCAATAGCGGTAGGTGCTCTCGCCCTCGGGCGTATGGATCACGTCGACGACGCCGTCGTCGGCGAACGCCTGCAGGTGGCGGTAGATGGTCGACAGCCCGACCGGTTCGCCCTGCGCGCGCAGCGTCGCGTAGACGTCCTGGGCGCTGCGAAACCCGCCCGCCTCGACCAGGGTGTCCTTGACCGCCCCGCTCTGGCGGGTGTTCCGGTGTCGCGTCGTCGCTGCCACGACGCCGAGCTTACCGGTAATCGTTACCGATGCCAGTTCCTCGAATTGCCTGGCGAGCGGTCAGTACCGTCGAAGGAGTGGACGTGACCTTCACTCGGATCGGCGAGCGCCGTTACTCCGTCAGTATCGACCGCCCGGGCCAGCCCCGGATGGTGATGAGTCCGGCTCCGGGCTACCACCCCTACCTGCCGCACGACCTCGTGCACTTCACCGTTGAGGCCGAGGCCGGCATTGACCTCGGCGTGTTCGGCCAGGTCGCCGCCGGCGGCACCGCCGGGACGTTTTGGCCGGCCGAACCCGACCAGCGCCGCAAGCTCCGCAAGCGCAGCGACCGGCTGGCCGCCGCCGGGCGCAACGACGCGACGATCTCGGAGCGGTTGGCGTCCGTGGCGATCCGGGTGTGGGAGAAGCGCAGCGGGGCCGAGCCCGGCGGCGACGCGCTGACCCGGCGCATCCAGCACCGGCTGGACGAGTACGCCGCACTGTGGCACGCGCTGCCGGTCGGCGGGTCGCTGACCCTGCAGTGGCCGGCCAAGACGCAGCGCAAGAGCGCATGAGCGTCCTCGTCACGGGAGCCACCGACGGCCTGGGCCGGGCGCTGGCCGAGCGGGTCGCGGGCGACGGCCGGGCGGTGATCGTGCACGGCCGCGACGCCGGGCGGGTCGAGCAGGCGGTGTCCGAGATCAAGGCGGCGACCGGCAACGAGCAGGTGCGGCCGGCTCTGGCCGACCTGAGCGACCTGGCCCAGGTCCGGGCGCTGGCCGACGCGGTACTGGCCGACCATCCGGACCTCGACGTCCTGGTCAGCAACGCCGGCATCGGCTCCGACGTGCCGGGTGGTGGGCGGCGTCAGGTCAGCGCCGACGGGTACGAGCTGCGGTTCGCGGTGAACTACCTGGCCGGATTCCTGCTGACCCGGCTGCTACTTCCCCGGCTGCACAAGGCCGAGGCGGCCCGGATCGTGCAGGTGAGCTCGGCCGGCCAGCAACCGATCGACTTCGACGACGTCATGCTCGAGCACGACTACGACGGCTGGCGGGCCTACCGGCAGAGCAAGCTCGCCCAGATCATGTTCACCTTCGATCTGGCCGACGAGCTGGCCGGCTCGGCCGTGACGGCCACCACCCTGCATCCGGCGACGTTCATGCCGACCAAGATCGTCCCCAGCCCGATCAGCTCGATCGAGGAGGGCGTCGAGGCGACCTACCGGCTGGTGGCCGCGCCCGAACTGGCCGGCGTCAGCGGCCGCTACTACAACGGTGTTCGCGAGGCCCGGGCCGATCCGCAGGCCTACGACCCCGAGGCGCGAGCCCGGCTGCGTGAGCTGTCCGTCCAACTCACGCAGCCGGACGCCTAGCGTCGCACCGTCAACGCGACGGGAACCGGCGACACCCCGTACGGCGTGTCGGTCGTAACGGCCAGCCGGGCGTCGTACTCGCCGAGTGCCGCCGACGCGGGGGCGTCCAGGGCAACCGTGACCGTCACCGTCCGACCGGGCGGCAGGTCGAGCTGGCTGTTACTCGTCGAGAGCCAGGCCACGTCCGAGCCGGTGACGCAGTCGTCGTAGCCGGGCAGCTGCTCGGCGTAGGGCGCCGGGTAGAGGCCGCTGATCGACGGTAGTGAGCCGCCTACCCGGTACAGACCGCAGGCCGCGCCGCCGCGGTAGAGGGCGTTGACCGCGTTAGGCAGGGCTGACCAGGCGCCGGTGGTCGGGTCGAACTGGCTGGCCTGGTTGGTGACCGCGCCGTCGACGATGCCGCCCACCACTTGGAGCCTGCCGCCCTCGCCGGTGTAGGCCATGCCCCAGGCGGCGTAGGGCATGTCGGCCACCCGGGTCCAGGCGTCGGTGCCGGCTACGTACTGGTAGGCCGCCGCCGTCACCTCCTCGTACGGGTAGCTGGCCAGCGGCGTCAGCCCGCCCGCGCACACCACGCCGTGGCCGGCCGGCGCGCAGGCCAGGAACACCACGTCCTGCGGGTAGTCGGCCAGCTTCGTCCACGCGTTGGTGTCCGGGTCGTAGCGGAACGTCGCGCTCGAGGCCGGCGTGCACTCGAAGGTCGCGCAACCGGCCACCACGTACAGCTGCCCGTCGACCGAGGTGGCCGACCCAACTGCTTCCGGGGCCGGCAGGTCCGCGACCGTGGCCCAGGTGTTGCGCGCCGGATCGTAGGCGTAGGTGGCCGATGTCGGGTTGCCGTCGGCGTCCCAGCCACCGGCGACGTACAGCGTGCCGTCGACGAACGCGCCGACGGGAGCCTCGAGCGCCTGCGGCAGGTCGGCGATCCGGGTCCACGACCGGCGGTCCGGGTGGTAGGCGTAGCCGGCTGCGGTCAGGCCGTTGTCCGTCACGCCGGCAACGGAGTACACCACCCCGTCGTTGCCGGCTACGACGTTGTCCATCACCGGCACCGGGTAGTCGGCGATGCTGGTCCAGGCGCTGCCCGTCGGTGCGGCGGCCGGCTGGGTCGGCGCCGCCGTCGACGCGCGGCCCGCGGTCCGCAGCGGTCCGGGGGTGGCGTGCACCTTGACCCGGCGCAGCGGCGCGCCGGCGCTCGAGTGGTGGCCACCGGCGGCGGTGAAGCCGCGGTTCTGCTCGACGAGGTTCAGGTGTAGCGGCTCGGTGCCGTCGTTGGTCAGCCGCATCGTGGCGTAGCGGGTGTCACCCCGCCGAGCGCGGGCCGATATCGACCCGGGCCGCACGCTCAGGTGCCCGGCCGCCAGCCGCCAGTCGTGCCGGACCACCCCGTGCGACACGACGTCCACGGGTGCGCGGTTGTCGGCGTAGTTGCGCGCGGACGCGGTCAGCGACGTGACGCCCTGCGGCGCGAACAGCCAGTAGAAGCCGTCGGCGGTAACGGCCGGGGTGCTGCCGCCCGCGACCGTCGCGCCGTCGACGACCCCGCCGGTGTTGCCGTCGCGGACCAGACCGGCCACCAGGCCGCCCGGCGTGGCGTCACAGGTCCGGGTACCGGCGAAGACGTTGTCCAGCTCCCAGTAGTTGTCGTACGAGCCGGCGAACCGGAACTTGATCCGCACGTCGGAGTGGCCGGCCGCCTGCGGGATCGGCACCTCGACGTGGCCGGTCACGAACGCGTCCGGGGCGTGCCACGCGTCGCTCCACGTCGACCCGCCGTCCAGGCTGAGGTAGATGTCGCCGTCCTGGTCGCCGAACCCGTAGTCGTAGTAGTACGTGTCGAAGCCGATCACCGGGGCAGTCTGCGCCGACAGGTCGAGTGCCGGGCTGACCAGACTGGTGTCGTTCGTGGTCGGGTTGACCCAGTCGTCGACGATCGCGAAGGAGCCGGTGCCGCCGGTCAGGTTGCCCTTGCCGCCCGGGTCGTCGAACACCCACGTCTTGCCGGTGCCGGCGTCGTCGGTGACCGACCAGCCGTCCTGCGCGGCGCTCCAACCCTCGAAGCCGGTGCCTCCGCCGTGATAGGCGTACGCGTAACCCGCGGCGGTGCACGACGAGGCGTCGACAGTCAGCCGCACATCTTGACGAACATCGCGGGTTGACAGCGCGACGTGTGCGGTCGCTGTGGTGTAGCCGGGCATGTCGACCGGGGCGACGTGCAGCGCGTAGTTCGCGCCGGTCGGCAGGTCGACGCTGTATCGCCCGGTGTACGGGTCGGTATAGACGGCACCGTTCGGGTCGCCGTCGATGGTGATCTTGGCGTACACCGGCCAGCCTTGACCGGATCCGTCGGTGACCGTTCCGGACACGGTGCGCGTCGAGAGCACAGCCAGGCTGTAGTTCGCGGCAAGCGTCCCGCCGGCCCTGATAGTCACGCCGTCGCGGGCCTGCTCGCCGAACCCGAACTTCGACGCGACGACGTGGTACGTACCGGCGGCCGCGGCCAGGTTGTAGCGCCCCTTGGCGTCAGTGACGGCCCGGTAGGTGTAGCCGGTGCTGTCCGTCAGGGCCACCGTGGCGCCGGCCAGCGCCTTGTGCCGCTTGGCGTCGGTGAGCGCGCCGCTGATCCGGCCGTAGTCGCCCAGGGTCAGCGCGCTGACGCCGGCCGGCGTGCCGAGGCCGGTCGGGCCGTCATAACCGGGACCGGCGTTGCAGACCAGCGTGCCGCAGAAACCGTCCGAGCCCTCGGTGACGTCGTTGAGCGCGGCGCCCGAGCGGTACAGGTAGCTGACCGGGTACGTGCCGGGCACGGCCGGGCCGGCCAGTGCGTACATGGCGGCGACCAGCGGCGAGGCCAGCGACGTGCCGCCCCACTGGGCCCACCCGTCCTGCCCGAGCGTGTTGTAGACCGCCAGGCCCGACGCCGGGTCGGCGTCGGCGGCGACGTCGGCGGTCGCGCGGTTGTCCGGGCAGCCGGTGTCGACGCCCTGCTGGTAGTCCGGACGCGGCTCGTACAGCGAGCAGCCGCTACCGCCGCTGTCCCACGCCGACTCGTGCCAGCCACGGGTGGACGAGTCACGGGTCAACGTCGTGCCGCCCACCGCGACCACGTTCGGGTTGGTGGCCGGATAGCTCTGCACGTTGCCGTAGTCGCCCGTCGAGACCGTGACGGCGACTCCCGGGTGGTCGTAGTAGTGGTCGTAGTACGACTCGAACGGGATCTCGCCGGCCGCGCCGTACGAGTTCGAGATGGCGACGGCGCCCAGGCTGGCGGCGGTGTCGACGGCCCTGCCGAGGCTGGGTGAGCTGTTGTTGTCGGCCTCGACGAGCAGGATCTTGCAGGCCGGGCAGGCCGACGACACCGCGTCGAGGTCGAGCGCGGTCTCGATCGACCAGTCCGGGTCCTCGGCCGGGTAGTTCGTGCCGCCGTTCTGGTCGACCTTGGTGAAGCAGCCGGTATCCGACGGGCACGGCGGCAACCCGTAGTGGGCGCGGAACACGGCCAGATCCGACTCGGCGCTGGTGTAGCCGAACGCGTCGACGATCGCGACGGTGCGCCCGGCGCCACTGTCGCGCAGCCCGTAGGCGCTCCGGATGTCGGCCGGGCCGAGCGAGCCGGGCAGCGGGTCGTCCTGCTGCTGCGCGAGCCGGCCGTCCTTGGTGGTCAGGCCCTCGGCGTAGCAGCGGGCGTAGGACGTCTGTCCCTTCGACGGCGTCGCGACGTTGCAGCCGGCCGGCTGGAAGCTGCCGTAGTTGGCGGTGCCCGGCCGTTGCGGGCCGGCCGGCTGCGGGTCGGCGGCGGCCGGCGTCACGACGGTCAGGGCTGCGGTCAGCAGAGCGGCACCTACGAGTGCCAGTTGCCGAAGCGGACGTGTGTGCATCCCGTACCCCCGATGGCTTGTCCGACACCTGACACGTGGGTCGGCGTCGAGATCGTGTCATTCTGTCGTCAAGCGCAGCAAGCGGCGCGGGGCTTCATGTTTCCGACAGCTGTCCGGATCCTGACGGGGGTACGCATGTGGGAATCGATGGGCATCACCGGCCCAGAAGGGCAGACCTACGAGGCGTTGGCCCGGCGCCGGCAGGCCGAGATCAGCACCGTCGTCAGTGACGTGAACCTGCCGCGCGGACAAGTGGTGCGCATCCTGGGCCGGTTGGTCGACCACGGCCTGGCGACCCGGCTGCCCGGCCGGCCGCTGCGCTACGCCGCGGTGCCGCCCGACCTGGTGGCTTCGTCGCTCATCGCCGAGCGCGAGCGTGACCTGTCCCGGCTGCGCGCGCACGCCCAGCGGCTGGCCGCCGAGCAGTTGCGCCCCGACGGCGGGCACCATCCGGCCGAGCTGGTCGAGGTGATCGAGGGCGCGACGAACGTGCGCAACACCGTGGTCCGGCTGCAACGCGAGGCCCGCGAGCAGATCCGCGGCTTCGATCGCCCGCCTTACCTCGACAATCCGGTGGGCGGCAACCCGGAGGAGAACCGTCAGATCGACGACCGCGGGCTGACCTACCGCGTCCTGTACCACCAGACGGCGCTCTCCATACCTGGACGTATGGCCGACGTCTGGAAGGGCATCCAGCGGGGTGAGCGAGCCCGGGTGTCCAGCCACGTACCGATGAAGATGGTGCTGTGCGACGACCGGCTGGCGCTGATCCCGGTCACCACCGAGGGCTACAGCGCCGACGCCGCGTACCTGGTGCATCCGTCGTCGATGCTCGACGCGTTCAGCGAGCTGTTCGAGGCGTTGTGGGACCGGGCGGTGCCGCTCAACCGCGCGGCCGCCGACGATGCGGACGACGGCCTGCCGTCCGACGACGCCGAGCTGGTCGGCCTGCTGGCCAGCGGCGCCACCGACGAGACGATCGCCCGCACGCTGGGCTGGAGTGTGCGCACGGTGCACCGCCACGTGCACCGGCTGATGGCCGACGTCGGCGCCGAGACCCGGTTCCAGGCCGGCATGGAGGCCGTGCGCCGCAACTGGGTCTGAGTCAGTCGACGAACGCGCAGAACTCGTTGCCCTCCGGATCGGCCAGCACGTGCCAGTCGATCTCGTCGTCCCTGGCCCGCAACAGGGTGGCGCCGGCGTCGAGCAGCGGCTGCAGGTCGTCGACGCTGACGTCCCAGTGGACGCGGTTCTTCACCGCCTTGGCCTCGGGTACCGCTTCGAAGTCCATGGTCAGCATGGGCATGCCGGCGATCTTCTTGATGGTGGCCCAGCGCCCCGCGTCGTGCTCGATCGGCGCGTCGTAGACGCCGGCCCACCAGGTACCGACAACCAGCGGGTCGGCGCAGTCGACGACCAGCCCGTGCATGCGGTCGGCCGGCAGCTCGTCGCACAGGAAGGCGCAGAACTGGGTGCCTTCCGGGTCGGACATCACGGTCCAGTGGTCGTAGGGCTGGACGATCTTGGCGCCGAGCGCCTCGAGCTCGGCCAGGCCGGTCGTGTAGATGTCGAAGTGCACCCGGTTCTTGACGGTCAGCGGCTCGGGCACCTGGTTGATCCAGATCGTGTGCTGAGCAGTCGGCCCGGACAGCCATCCGTCGCCGTTGTCCTGGGCGTGCCACTCGCGGTCGAGCACGTGCCCCCAGAAGGCACCGAGGCGGGCCGCGTCCGCGGCGTCCAGGACCAGGTCTTTGAATCGCGCGATGGCCATGAAGCGCACCCTAACCGGCACCACCGTCACGGCGCGCCCGGCGCAGGCCCAGCCCGATCAGCACCAGCGCCACGAGACCGGACCCGACGGCGATCAGCACGGTGTGGTTCGGCTCGTCGGGCTTGGCCGGCGCCGCCGCACTCGGGGCCGGCTGCGCGGAAGGGGCCGGCCGGGTCGACGGTGCTGCCGGTGACAGGGCGGGCAGCGGGACGGCGTACACCGCCGAGTTGGTGCCCTCGGAGTCGATCAGCAGCCGCTGACCGTCGACGGCGATGCCCTCACCCTGCGGCTGGGCCGGCAACGCCAGCCGCACCGGCGGCCCCCGCAGCGCCGCGACCACGTCGCCGTCCCGCACCCGCCACAGGTAGGCGTCGGTGTAGGTCCGCACGGCCAGCACCGTGCCGTCGGCCGAGAACGCGGCGCTCGTCGCGGTCAACTGCCCGATCCGGTTGGGCCCGCCGGGCGTGCCGGTCGGCTCGAACTGCACCCGGCCGATCTCGCGCAGCGTCTGCACGCCGGTGCTCGGCCGGGCCGGCAGCGCGTACACGGTCGAGCCCCCGAGCAGCGCCTTGGTGACGATGTAGCCGGCCCCGCCCGGGGCGACGGCCAGCGACTCGGCATCGGTCGGCCCACTCGGGTAGCGCAGCCGCCACACCTCGGGGGCGCCGGTGACCGCGGAGCCGCCGGCATGCACGTGCGGCTCGTCCACCCGGTACACCCGGATCTCGGGACGCCGGCCGTCGTTGTCGCCGATGTCGGCCAGCCACACCGACGGCACCCCGCGCCGGTCGCGGGCCACGGCGATGTCCTCCCAGTCGACGTTGGTCGCGTCCGGGACGGTGTAGGTGGCCAGCGTCTCGCCGGTGCGGGCGTCCAGGGCGAAGAAGCGCGCGGAGTCGCCGCTGTCGTTCTGCACGTACACGACGCCCGGCGACGCGACGCCCCGGGCGATGCCGCTCGCCTCGTCGATGCGCGGGTCGGTGATGTGGAACAGCAGTTGCGGGGCCGGCGCCGCGGTCACCACGGCGATCAGGGCGAGCGCCGACCTCACTCCGGCAGCCACTCGAGGGTGTTGCCGTGCGGGCCGGCCAGCGCGAGCGGGACGCCGTCACGGGCCAGGACGAACCGGCTCGCCCCGCCCGTGTCGACGGCGGTGCCGCGCACGACCCCGGGCGCCTCGTTGCTGATCCAGCAACCGGGCAAGTCGGCCGTCATCGCGGCGAACGCATCCCGTCCGGCCGAGTCGACGTAGGCCAGCACGGCCGAGTGGAACACCACCAGCGTCGCGTCAGCGGGCGCCCGGGCGGCCAGCGCCGGCAGATCCCGCAGCAGGTCCCCGGTCACGAGGTTGGGCGGCTCGGCCCCCGCGATCTGGACGGCGGCTCGCAGCCGCTCGAAGCGGTCGGTCTGCTCCGGCCAGATCAGCGACTCGAGCCAGCGCACGTCCTCGTCGTCGCGCACGTCGAGCGGGTTGAGATCGAGCCCGGCCCGCCACGCCACCTCCGGGCGCCGCTCCGGCAGCGGCACCGGACCGCTGATCGTGCAACGCAGCTCGACCGGCGACTCGCCCAGCACATGCTCGGCGCCGCCGTGTTCGTACCGGTAGGCGTAGCGGTCCGGGTAGAGGCACAGCCCGGCCGACGGGCCGACCTCGAGCAGCGCCAGCGGTTGTGGCAGCGCGGCCAGCACCGGCAGCAGCGGGGCGCACCGGCGCGGCTCGTTCGTCTGGGTGCGCCGTTCCCGCATCGTCGCGGCCAGTTCGTCCCAGTTGGCCAGCACCCACTCGCGGAACTCGGTGTACGACGACACCGGCCCGCCCAGGAAGCGCACCGCGCCGAGCAGCAGGTTGGGTTGCCGCTTGGGCGGCGGCAACTCGTCCAGCCGGGCCAGGACGTCGCCGTCCGAGGAGACGCCCAGGCAGAGTCGCTCGTAGCTGGGCGAGAAGCCGTGCAGCTCGCGCTCGGCCATGACCCGGTATCGCGTCGCCGTGTCGATACCGGACAGTCCCGTCCAGTCCGGGGTGATCAGCTCGCGCCCAGCTTGTCGAGCAGCAACTGGCGGACGGTGGCCGCGTCGGCCTGGCCGCCGGTCGCCTTCATGACGGCACCGACCAGCGGGCCGACCGCCGCCACCTTGCCGCCGCGTACCTTCTCGGCCACGTCGGGGTTGGCCGCGATCGCGGCGTCGGCCGCCTCGCCCAGTGCGCCGGTGTCCGAGACGACCTTCAGCCCCCGCTCGGAGACGACGGCATCCACATCAGCGCCGGTCTCCAGCACGCCGTCGATCGCCTGCCGGGCCAGCGCCGCGGACAGGGTGCCGTCGGCGACCAGTGCCACGACACGAGCCACGTGCTCGGGAGTCACACCGAGTTCGGACGGTTCGACCTCGCGCTTGTTGGCCTCCTGGGCCAGGTAGCCCAGCCACCAGTTGCGGGCCTCGCCGACCGGGGCGCCCGCGTCGACCGTCGCACCGACCAGGTCGATCACACCGGCGTTGGCCATCTGCTGCATGTCCTCGGCCGATACGCCGAGCGTCTCGCGGATGCGCGCCCGCCGGGCGGCCGGCAGCTCGGGCAGCTCGGCCTGCAGCTGCGCCACCCAGGCCGGGTCGGGCGCGAGCGGCACCAGGTCGGGCTCGGGGAAGTACCGGTAGTCGGTGGCCTCTTCCTTGCTGCGGCCGGGACGGGTGTCGCCGGTCGACTCGTTGAAGTGCCGCGTCTCCTGGGTGACCTTGCCGCCCGCGTCGAGCACCTCGGCCTGACGCAGCATCTCCGAGCGGACGGCCCGCTCGACCGAACGCAGCGAGTTGACGTTCTTGGTCTCGGTGCGCGTACCCCACTCGCCCGAGCCGGCCGGGTTGAGCGAGGTATTGACGTCGCAGCGCAGACTGCCCTGTTCCATGCGGACGTCGCTGACGCCCAGCGTGCGCAGGATGTCGCGCAGCTCGGTGACGTATGCGCGCGCCACCTCGGGCGCGAACGCCCCGGTGCCCGGCACCGGCTTGGTGACGATCTCGACGAGAGGGATGCCGGCCCGGTTGTAGTCGACCAGCGAGTAGTCGGCGCCGTGGATGCGCCCGGACGTGCCGACGTGGGTGTTCTTGCCGGTGTCCTCCTCGAGGTGCACTCGCTCGATGCCGATGCGGTACGTCTCGCCGTTCAGGTCGATGTCCAGGTATCCGTCGACGCACAGGGGCTCGTCGTACTGCGAGATCTGGTAGTTCTTCGGCATGTCCGGGTAGAAGTAGTTCTTGCGCGCGAAGCGGCACCACTCGGCGATCGAGCAGTTCAGCGCCAGTCCGATCCGGATGGTGCTCTCGACGGCCACCGCGTTGGCCACCGGCATGCTGCCCGGCAACCCCAGGCACACCGGGCAGGTCTGCGTGTTCGGCTCGGCGCCGAACTCGGTCGAGCAGCCGCAGAACATCTTCGACCGGGTGCCGAGTTCGACGTGCGTCTCGAGCCCGATCACCGGCTCGTACCGGGCGAGGACATCGTCGTAGGTGACGCTCATGCCAGCACCTCCGCCGGGGGCGTAACTCGCTCGGTCGCGGCTTCGAACGCGGCCGCCACCCGGTAGCCGCGCTCGTCGGCCAGCGCGGGCGACATGATCTGCAGTCCGACCGGCAGCCCGTCGGACAGCCCCGCCGGCACCGAGATCGCCGGCGTTCCGGCCAGCGACGCCGGCAGCGTGCACAGGTCGTTGACGTACATGGCCATCGGGTCGTCGACCCGCTCGCCGATGCCGAACGCGACGAACGGCGTGGCCGGCGACACCAACACGTCCGCCTGCTCGAAGGCCGACGCGAAATCGCGACTGATCAGCGTGCGCACCTTCTGCGCCTGCCCGTAGTAGGCGTCGTAGTAGCCGGACGACAGGGCGTAGGTGCCGATCATGATGCGGCGCTTCACCTCGGCGCCGAAGCCGGCCTCGCGGGTCAACGACATGACGTCCTCGAGCGAGTTGACGCCGTCGTCGCCGACTCGCAGCCCGTAGCGCACCGAGTCGAACCGGGCCAGGTTGGACGAGCACTCGCTCGGCAGGATCAGGTAGTACGCGGCCAGCGCGTAGTCGAAGTGCGGGCAGCTGACCTCGACCACCTCGGCGCCCAGGCTGCGCAGTTGCTCGACGGCCGTCTGGAATGCGGCCAGCACGCCGGACTGGTAGCCCTCGCCGCCGAGCTCCTTGACGACGCCCACGCGCACCCCGCGAAGGTCGCCGTGCGCGCCCTCGCGGGCGGCGGCCACCACCGGTGGCACCGGCGCGGCGATCGAGGTCGAATCGCACGGGTCGTGCCCGCCGATGACCTCGTGCAGGAGCGCGGCGTCGAGCACGGTGCGGGCACAGGGCCCGGCCTGGTCGAGCGACGACGCCAGCGCGATCAGCCCGTAGCGCGATACGCCGCCGTATGTCGGCTTGGCCCCGACCGTGCCGGTGACCGCGGCCGGTTGCCGGATCGAGCCGCCCGTGTCGGTGCCGATGGCCAGCGGCGCTTCGTAGGCGGCCACCGCCGCAGCCGATCCGCCGCCCGACCCGCCCGGCACGCGGGCCAGGTCCCAGGGGTTGTGCGTCGGACCGTAGGCCGAGTTCTCGGTGGACGAGCCCATCGCGAACTCGTCCATGTTGGTCTTGCCGAGCATGACCAGACCGGCGTCCTTGATCCGGCGGCTGACCGTGGCGTCGTACGGCGGCACCCAGCCCTCGAGGATCTTCGAGCCGGCCGTGGTGGTCAGCCCCTCGGTGACCACGACGTCCTTCATGGCCAGCGGCACGCCGGCCAGCGGGCCGAGCGGCTCGCCGGCCGCCCGCTTGGCGTCGACCGCCTTGGCCGCGGCCAGAGCGCCGTCGGCGTCGACCTGCAAGAACGCATGTACGCGCTCGTCGACGGCGGCGATGCGGTCCAGGTGGGCCTGCGTGACCTCGACGGCCGACGTCTCGCCGTCGGCGATGGCGGCCGCGATCTGGGCAGCCGTGCGCTGCGTCAGCTCGGACATCACGCCTCCTCCGAGAGGATCCGCGGCACCCGGAACTTGTTGTCCTCGACCGCCGGCGCCCCGGCCAACACCGCGTCGCGGGGCAGACAGGGCCGCAGCTCGTCCGGGCGCAGAACGTTGGTCATCGGCACGGCGTGCGACGTCGGCGGGATGTCGGCCGCCGCCACCTCGCCGACGCGCGCCACCGCCCCGAGGATGACGTCCAGCTGCCCGGCGAAGACGTCCAATTCCTCGTCGGTTACCGCCAGTCGGGCCAGGCGGGCCAGGTGGGCCACGTCGGCCCGGCTGATGTTCGAAGTCGATTCATCCGGCACGATGGGGCAGTCTACGAGCCGCGACATCGACCGGTCAGGCGGATTAGCCTGATCGGGCGCCCCTTAACTCAGCGGACATGTGCGTACGGAAAGCTGGTCGAGTGTCTTACTTGATGCGCCTGGTGTTGCCGGATCGTCCGGGAGCCCTCGGCGCGGTCGCCACTGCCCTGGGTGACGTCGGCGCCGACATCACGTCGGTCGACGTCGTGCAGCGCCGATCCGGCGACGCGGTGGACGACCTGGTCATCGAGCTGCCACCCGATCGGCTGGCCGACTCGCTGGTGACCGCCGCCGGCTCGGTGCCGGGAGTTGAGGTCGAGTCGATCCGCCCCTACGCCGGCACCATCGACCCGCACCGCGAGCTCGAAGTGCTCGATCAGCTCGCCACCGGGCCAGACGATCCGTTGCAGGTGCTGACCGACGGCGTCACGCGCATCTTCCGGGCCGGCTGGTCGATGGTGCTCGGCGCCCCGACCGCGGGCTCTGCACCGATCATCGCCGGCAGCACCGCCGCACCGGAGATGACCGAGCTGAGCGTGCCCTGGTGGCCGCCGCGTCCGGCCCGGCTGCTCGACGCCGGCGAGCCGTGGGCGCCACCGGTGTGGTCGGATCTGGGCACCGAACTCGCGGTGGCCCCGCTCGGCGACGGGGCGCTGCTCGTCGGCCGCCCGGCCCTGCGCTGGCTGCCGGCCGAGCTGATCCGGCTAACCCATCTGGCCGGCATAGCCGCCACGGTCACCCGGGCCGACGCTAGGTCTTGAGCGCGGCGGCCACGGCGGCCGCGTAGGCCTGCGCGCCGTCCGGACGAAGGTGCAGGCCGTCCTCGTAGAACCAGTCCTTGTGGTGCTTGGAAAGCCCGTACCAATCGACAAGCACGGCGTTGCTGAACCGGCTGACCGTACCGTGCAGTATGTCGTTGTTGGGGTCCTGCCAGTCGCGCGGAACCCGGTCGGTCAGCACGACGACGCGCTTGCGGTCGCGCAGCGAATCGAGCGTCGAGGACAGGTCGTCCGGCGAGATGATGCCGTTGTTGCCGGTGTGGATCACCACGCAGGTGCCGAGGGTTCCGCCCCGGTGCTGGTCGGCGATGTCGGCGAACACGTCACGGGCTTGACGCCCCTCGATCGCCGACACGGTCAGATGGGCGATGTCGGCGGACAGCTCCGAGCTGGCGCCCAGCATCACCGAGTCGCCGAACGCGCTGACCGTCGGCGCCGGGGCGGCGGGGGGCGTCGTCCGCGGGCGGGTCGCGACGTGTCCGGCCGGGCGGGGCTCCGGCCGGCGGGCGGCCGGCCGGGGTGCGGCCGGTGGCGTCGTGGTCGGGTGGGCCGAGGTCGGGGCCGGCAGGTGCGGGGCGGAGGCCAGCGCCGACCGGGGCGCCGACGTGACGAACACCGAGATCATCGATCCGGCGACGAAGACCAGCCCGGCGACCACGGCCGGCACGAGCCGCACCCGGGCGGTCCGAGACAGCCGTCGCCAACCCCAGGCCTGCATGACCCCGGTCAGGCCACCGGTCCGGAACGGCTGCTCGATGAACCGGAAGCTGGCCTCGGCCAAGGCGAGGGTGATCGCGACGCGCAGCCCGAACAGCTGCCAGCCGGGCAGCGAGAGGTCGATGTCGGGCCGGGTCACCACCGAGACCGGCCAGTGCCACAGGTAGATCGAGTACGAGCGGCGGCCCAGCCAGCGCAAGGGACCCCGGTCGAGCACCCAGCCGAGCAGGCTGCTCGGCCGCGGCGCGGCGGCCACGACCACCACGCACAGCGCGCTGAACAGCAAGAATCCGCCGCGGTAGAGCCAGGGAGTGAACTCGTCGACGCTCGTCACGATCCGGATCAGCGCGAACAGGGCGATCGCGGCGGCGAGGTCGGTGAGGAACGCACCCCGCAGCAGCGGCCGCCGCCGCGCGAACGGCCAGGTGCCGCGTGTGGCCAGGGCGCCGGCCGCCGCGCCGAGCAACAAGCCCATCGAGTGCGTGTCGGTGCCGAAGTAGACGCGCCCGGAGTCGGCCCCGTACGGCACGTCCGAGCTGATCGCGATCATCGCCATGAGCAGTGTCGAGCCGAGCGCCAGCAGGGTGGCGACGCCCACCACGCGGTACAGGCGGCCCGACGCCAGCACGGCGTTCGCCTTCGCCTCGGCATCGCGGCGCCGCCACATCAGAACGGTGCCGGTGACGAGGGTCAGGACCAGCGGCCAGACCAGGTAGAACTGCTCCTCGATGGCCAGCGACCACAGGTGTTGCAGCATCGACGGACGGCCGCTGGCGATGAAGTAGGACTGGTGATCGCCGATCAGCCACCAGTTCGTGACGTAGCCGAGACTGGCCAGCAGACCGCCTCGCATTGTGGACAGCTCGTCGCGCCACACGAGCACGCTCGCCGTGGCGGTGACGACCAGCAGGACGACGACGGCCGGCAGCAGTCGCCGGACGCGGCGCAGGTAGAAGTCGCGCGCCGAGATTCGTCCGGTGGCGTCGATCTCGGCAAGCAGCATGCGAGTGATCAGGTAGCCACTGATCACGAAGAACAGGTCGACGCCGAGAAATCCGCCGGGCAGACTCTTCGGCGCAAAGTGGAACACCACGACCGCCGAGACCGCCAGCGCGCGCAGGCCATCCAGCCCGGCGAACCAAGAACGTCCAGCGGCTGCTCTGCTCACTACCTCAACTCTCGGGTTACCAGCACGACCGACAGACAATCCTGGCAGCGCGGCTCTTGCGGGTGATCGCGGCGCGCCCAAGCGGCTTTGCGACGATAGGCTAGTGGGTGATCTGATACGTCCGCGTGAGCAGTCCGATATGCCGGGGTGCGTCGCGGCGCTGGCTTCCGTTCATGCAGCCGACGGCTACCCGATGCATTGGCCGGCCGATCCGTTCGCGTGGTTGTTGCCGGACGCCGAGGGCTGGGTGGCCGAACTGGACGGCGCGATCGTCGGGCAGGTCCTGCTGACACCCGGATCGGATCCGGAAACCGCCCTGCTGGGCCGGCTGTTCGTGACGCCGGCCGGCCGTGGCCACCGGTTCGGTGAGCGGCTGATCGCCGGGGCGCTCGCGACCGCCGCCGAGCGCAGACTGACGGTGACCCTCGAGGTCGTCGACTCCGGCACGGCGGCGATTGCCCTTTACCGCCGGCTGGGGTGGCGGCACACCGGCAGCGGCCCGGCCCCCTGGCTGCGCCCCGAGGACGAGCCGACGCTGGTGCATTACTTCGCCGCCCCGCACTGACCGGCCGGGCCGTCGCCGCCCCGCGCTGGTCGGCCGCCCCGCGCTGACCGGCCGCTTCGCGGGTCGGCCGCTTCCCCTCCCCTCCGACCAAATCCGGCGCCCAATTCTGGTTGGAGCGGAGGGGAAGCGGTGTGGGGGGCCGGCGCCGAAGGCCCGCCTCCCCGATCAGATCACCACGCAGGGCGCCCGATCTGGTCAGCTCATCGGGGAAGCAACCGGCCGGCCGGGATGACCACATCCGGGCCCTGAATCCGGCAAGCCCCGGGAAGCGCGCCGCCGGGTCAGGCGCTGGCCTCCTCGGGAGCGCCGATCCGGGCCACTTCGCGGGCGGCGTCGGGGCCCTGCTCGAGCAACACGCCGAAGCCGGCCTCGTCGAGGATGGGCACCCCGAGCTGGACAGCCTTGTCGTGCTTGCTGCCCGGCGAATCGCCGACGACCACGAACGCCGTCTTCTTCGACACCGACCCGGACGCCTTGCCGCCCCGCGACGTTATGGCCTCGGTGGCCGAGTCGCGGGAGAAGCCGGCGAACGATCCGGTGATCACGATCGACAGGCCCTCGAGCGGACGGGGGCCGTCGTCGGCCGCCTCGTCGGCCAGCGACACCCCGGCGGCGCGCCATTTCTCGACGATGTCGCGGTGCCAGTCGACCTCGAACCACTCGCGGATCGCCTCGGCGATGGTGGGCCCCACGCCGTCGGCCGCGGCGAGCTCCTCGGCCGAAGCGGACGCGATCCGGTCGAGCGACCGGAACGAGCGGGCCAGCGCCTGCGCCGCGGTCGGGCCCACGTGCCGGATCGACAGGGCGACCAGGGCCCGCCACAACGGTCGGTGCTTGGCCGCGTCGAGGTTGTCCAGCAGGCGCTGGGCGTTGGCCGACAACACCCGCCCGTCGCGCACCTGGTCCTCGGGGTCGCTCTTCTTGGCCGCCCGGGTGAACAGGTCGACGGCGCGCAGCGTGTCGGCGTCCAGGCTGAACACGTCGCCCTCGTCGTGTACCACGCCGGCGTCGAGCAGCGCGACGGCCGCCTCGTAGCCCAGCACCTCGATGTCGAAGCCTCCGCGTCCGGCCAGGTGGAACAGCCGCTCGCGCAGCTGGGCCGGGCACGAGCGGGTGTTCGGGCAGCGCAGGTCGGCGTCGCCCTCCTTCTCGTAGCCCAGCTTGGTGCC
>DATBER010000119.1:0-27831 GCA_036558905.1 Jatrophihabitantaceae bacterium
TTTCGCTGTTGATCAACGAGTCTGCGGGAACCTGATCCGAGTCACGAAGGCCGATGTGGCACGGTGAGCGGGTGCAATTGAGGCTGGGCCGGCGGACGTTCGCCGCCGGCGAGTTCGCCGTCATGGCGATCATCAACCGCACCCCGGACTCGTTCTACGACGGCGGGGCGAATGTGGACCTGAGCGCCGCGCTGACCAGCGTGGCCCGCGCCGTGGACGACGGGGCCGACATCGTCGACGTGGGCGGCGTCCGGGCCGGATACGGGCCGCCGGTCGACACGGCCGAGGAACTGCGCCGGGTACAGCCGGTGGTGCAGGGCGTGCGGGCCCGGTTCCCCGACCTGGTGATCAGCGTCGACACCTGGCGGGCCGACGTCGCCCGCGAGGTGGTCGCCGCCGGCGCCGACCTGATCAACGACACCTGGGCCGGCTCGGACGCGGAGCTGGTCGAGGTCGCTGCCACGACGGGCGCCGGGCTGGTGTGCAGCCACACCGGCGGGCTCGGTCCGCGCACCGACCCGCACCGCGTCCATTACGACGACGTGGTCGACGAGGTGATCGCTACCGTCACCGAGGCCGCGGCCCGGGCCGCGCAAGCCGGCGTCCGCCGTGACGGCATCCTGATCGATCCGACCCACGACTTCGGCAAGAACACCCGGCACTCGCTGGAGCTGACCCGCCGCCTCGACGAGCTGGTCGCCACCGGGTGGCCGGTGCTGGTTGCCTTGTCCCGCAAGGACTTCGTCGGCGAGACGCTCGACCTGCCGCCCGACGAGCGGCTCGAGGGGACGCTGGCCGCTACCGCGATCTCGGCCTGGCACGGAGCGAGCGTGTTCCGCACCCACGACGTCCGGGCCACCCGCCGGGCGCTCGACATGGTGGCCAGCATCCGCGGCACCCGCCCGCCGGCCGTGGCCCGCCGCGGCCTGGCCTAGCTTTCGATGGCGGCGAACAGCTCGTCCACTGTGGACACTCGCCGCACGTAGTCGAGCGCGGCCTGCCGGACGAAGCCGCGATCGACGAGCGAGTCCAGGTACGTCCACAGTGGACGGTAGAAGTCGTCGGGGTCGAGCACGAACACCGGCTTGCCGTGCAGGCCGATCGAGCCGGCCGTCCACGCCTCGAACAGTTCCTCGAACGTGCCGATACCGCCGGGCAGCGCGACGAAGACATCCGCGCGTGCGTCCATGATCTGCTTACGCTCGCGCATGGTCTGGACGATGATCAGCTCGTCGGAATCGGTGTCGCCGATCTCGATGTCGATGAGCACCTGCGGCATGACGCCCACCGTCGGGGCCCCGCCGACCCGGGCCGCCCGGGCGACCGCGCCCATCATCGACACGCGCGCGCCACCGGACACCAGGGTATGGCCGCCCTTGGCCAGCCGGGCGCCGACCTGCTCGGCCAGCAGCACGTAGCGCGCCTCGATGCGCTCGGACGAGGCACAGAAGACGCAGATCGTCGCCATGCCGGATTACTCGGCGTCGTGCGCGTCGGTCCAGGTCGCGCGGGCCTCGGCCTCGGCCTGTTCGGATTGCTCCTTGGTCGACTCGACGATGCGCGCCACGATGTGGTCGATGTCGTCGGTGACCGTCAGCAGGTCGATGTCCGGGGCGTTGACCTTGCCACCGGGCAGCACGCTGCCCCGCAGCCAGTTCACGAGGCCGGCCCAGTAGTCGGTGCCGTAGAGGATGACCGGGAACCGGGTGACCTTGCGGGTCTGTACCAGGGTCAGCGACTCGAACAGCTCGTCCAGGGTGCCGAACCCGCCCGGCATGATCACGAACGCCTGGGCGTACTTGACGAACATCGTCTTGCGGGCGAAGAAGTAGCGGAAGTTGATGCCGATGTCGACCCAGTCGTTGAGTCGCTGCTCGAACGGCAGCTCGATGCCGAGCCCGACCGAAACCCCACCGGCCTCGGACGCCCCGCGGTTGACCGCCTCCATCGAGCCGGGACCGCCGCCGGTGATCACCGCGTAGCCGGCCCGGGCCAACGCGCCGCCCAGGGCGCGGGCCGCGGCGTACTCGGGATGGTTGTGCGGAGTCCGGGCCGAACCGAACACCGACACCGCGTGCGGCAGCTCGGCGAGCAGACCGAAGCCCTCGACGAACTCGCTCTGAATGCGCAGCACCCGCCAGGGGTCGGTGTGCACCCAGTCCGACGGACCGCGCGAGTCGAGCAGTCGCTGGTCGGTGGTCCCCGGCTGCACCTGGGCCCGGCGCAGGATCACCGGGCCCCGCTGCCGCTCGGCCAGCCGGCCCGAGTTGGGTTCCTCCGTCATGCCCGTGACGGTAGATCACGCAGGAATCGGATGAGCGCGGCCTCCGCCTCGGCGATCCTGGGCACCTCGACGTACTCCTCGGGCTTGTGGGCCAGGTTGGGCTCGCCCGGCCCGAAGTTCAGCGCCGGGATGCCCAGCTGGGCGAACCGGGCGACGTCGGTCCATCCGTACTTGGGTTGCGGCTCGCCGCCCACAGCTGCGGCGAACGCCTTCGGCAGCGGGGCGTCCAGGCCGGGGCGGGCGGCCGGCGCCGAGTCGACGATCTCCACCGGCCAGTCGCCGAGCACCTCCCGGACGTACGCGGCGGCATCCGTTTCGGACCGGTCGGGGGCAAACCTGAAGTTGACGCTGACCGTGCACTCGTCCGGGACGATATTGCCGGCTACTCCCCCGGCGATGCCCACGGCGTTGAGCCCCTCGCGATAGGTGAGGCCTTCGACGTCGACCGTCCGGGCCTCGTATGCGGCCAGCCGGGCCAGCACCGGGCCGGCCGCGTGGATGGCGTTCACGCCGAGCCAGGACCGCGCGCTGTGCGCCCGCTCGCCGCGCACCGTCACGACTGCGCGCAGCGTGCCCTGGCAACCGCCCTCGACCCGCCCGGACGTCCCTTCGAGCACGACGGCCAGGTCGGCGGCCAGCGCGTCCGGCCGGGTCCGGGCGAGGCGGCCCAGGCCGTTGCGCTCGGCCTCGACCTCCTCGCAGTCGTAGAAGACCCAGGTCAGGTCGACGCCCGGATCGAGCTGGCGCGATCCGACCAGGTGGGCCACCCGCAGCTGGACGGCCACCCCGGACTTCATGTCCGAGGTGCCGCAGCCGAACAGCCGGTCGCCCTCGCGCCGGGACGGCACGTTGTCGGCGATCGGCACCGTGTCGAGGTGCCCGGCGAGCGCCACCCGCTGGTCTCGACCCAGCGTCGTGCGAGCGAGGACGACATTGCCGTCGCGCTCGACGTTCAGGTCCGGATAGCGGCGCAGGGCGGCTTCGACCAGGTCGGCCAGCGGCGTCTCGTCCCCGGATTCCGAGGGCACGTCGACGAGTGCCGCAGTCAGCGCGTGTCCGGGCAGGCTCAAATCCAGCACGCTAAGAACCTACGGTTAGGGTTGCCGGGTGACTGCCACGACCCGCCGCGCCTGGGGCTTCGGCCTGGCGACCACCGTGGCCGCCGGCCGCGCGGCCGGAACGGTGCTCGACACCTGGTACCCCGAGCCCGCCCTGGGCGACACACCGCCCACGGCCGCCCCCCAGCACGAACTGGCCTCGATGACCGGCGTCCGCGAAGACGTTGCCGACCGGGGCGTCCGCATCGACGTCACGCTGTGCGAGATCGACCTGGACGAACCACCGGCCGGGACGTCCGACGCGTACCTGCGCCTGCACCTGCTCTCGCACCGTTTGGTGCCGCCGCGCGGGCTCAACCTCGAGGGCATCTTCAGCGTGCTGCCCAACGTGGTGTGGACCTCGATGGGCCCCTGCCCGGTCGAAGACTTCGAGCAGGTCCGGTTGGCCCTGCGCCGGCGGGGCGCCGTCCACGTCTTCGGCGTCGACAAGTTCCCGCGCATGACCGACTACGTGGTGCCGAGCGGGGTGCGAATCGCCGACGCCGACCGGGTGCGCCTCGGCGCTCATCTGGCCGAGGGCACGACGGTCATGCACGAGGGCTTCGTCAACTACAACGCCGGCACGCTGGGCGCGTCGATGGTCGAGGGGCGCATCTCGGCCGGCGTGATCGTCGACGACGGCTCCGACGTCGGCGGCGGCGCCTCGATCATGGGGACGCTGTCCGGCGGGGGTGCGCGGGTGATCTCGATCGGCAGGCGCTGCCTGATCGGGGCCAACGCCGGGGTGGGCATCTCGCTCGGCGACGACTGCGTCGTGGAGGCCGGCTGCTACGTCACGGCCGGCTCGAAGCTGACCCTGCCGGACGGCACCGTGGTGAAGGCGTCCGAGCTGTCCGGGCAGTCCGGGCTGCAGTTCTGGCGCAACAGCGTCACCGGGGCCCTGGAGGCCCGCCCGCGTACCGGCGGCCGCGTCGAGCTCAACGCCGCGCTGCACGCCAACGCCTGAGCCCTCGATGAACAGCGCCGTCCGTCGAGGCCTTATCGCCGCATTCGTCGTTCTGGTCGTGTTCGCCGCGGTCGGATTCGGGCTGTACGAGCTGTGGCACGCCGCCCAGTCGCACTCGACGGCCGAGGAGTGCACGGCCGGCGACTACTCGGTGGAGCCCGATCAGGCGTCGGTGGCGGCCACCATGGTCGGCGTGGTCATCGGCCGCGACCTGCCCGAGCGGGCCGCCGTCCTGGCCCTGGCCGCCGGCCTGCAGGAGAGCAAGCTGACCAACCTCGGCCCTGGCGAGGGCGACCGCGACTCGGTCGGCGTGCTGCAGCAGCGCCCGTCGCAGGGCTGGGGCACGCCGACCCAGCTGCAGAACGTCCAGTTCGCCACCGGCAAGTTCCTCGACGCCCTGGTCAAGATCGACGGCTGGGAGCGGATGCCGCTGGCCGATGCCATCCAGAAGGTGCAAATCTCGATCGACGGCAGCTACTACGCCCGGCACGAAGGCGAGGCCCAGGCGCTGTCGGACGCGCTGACCGGCAAGTCGCCGGCCGGGCTCACGTGCACATTCGGCAAGCCGTCGCAGGTCGCCACGGTGGCCGCCGTCGCCGCGGCGGTGGCGCAGGACCTACCGATCAGCCACCCCCAGGCGGCGGGCGTGCAGGTGAGCGTGCCGGGTGCCTCGTGGGCCACCGCCGCCTGGTTCGTGGCCAACGCCGACCGATTCGGCATCGACTCGGTGGCCTACTCCGGGCGGGAGTGGACGCGGGAGCACGGCTGGCGCGAGGACAAGAAGGCGTCCCCCGGCGCGGTCGTCGCCACCCTGCAAAGCTGACCCGCGCGACCTGGCCCTCCCGCGACTTGGGCCTCCCGCGACTTCGACCCCCGAGGAGTCGTCTACGGCCGCAGCAAACGACGCGTCGGGGGGAAAGTGCGCTCAGGCGGCGGGCGTCAGTGGTCGGCGGCCTGCGGGGGCAGGTTGGCGATCAGGCCCGGGTCCTTGTCGATCTTGCCCACCTTGGCCGCGCCGCCGGGCGAGCCGAGCTCGTCGAAGAAGTCGACGTTCGCCTGGGTGTAGTCGCGCCACTTGTCCGGCAGGTCGTCCTCGTAGAAGATCGCCTCGACCGGGCAGACCGGTTCGCAGGCGCCGCAGTCCACGCACTCGTCGGGGTGGATGTAGAGCATCCGGCCACCCTCGTAGATGCAATCGACAGGGCATTCCTCGATGCACGCCTTGTCGAGCACGTCGACGCACGGCTCGGCGATCACGTAGGTCACTGCGGTCCTCCGGGCGGGATGTGAAGCTATTGCGCTGACCTAGTATGCCGCTCGTGGTGGAACCGGCTTGGGTTGGGCGGCGCATCGTGATGAGGCACGCGGTCGATCGGGACGAATCGGGCCGATTGCGATTCGCCGACGTGGTGGGCGACCTGGTCGCGCTGAGCGACGAGAAGGCCACCGTCGAGACCAGGGCGGGCCGCCGGGACGTGCCGGTCGCCCACGTCGCGGTGGCCAAGGTCGTCGAGCCGGCCGCCGCCGAGATCTTGGCCCTGGAGGCCACCGCGGCGCAGGGCTGGCGCGCCCGCGAGACGCTGGAGAGCCACGGCTGGCTGCTGCGCGCCGACGCCGGCTACACCAGCCGGGCCAACTCCGTGCTGCCGGGCGCCCAGCTGACCGTTCCGCTGGACGCCGCCCTGGACGAGGCCCGCGAGTGGTACGCCGCCCGCGGTCTGCCCCTGCAGATCCAGTTGCCCCTGCACGCCCGGCGGCTGCTCGACGCGGAGCTCGGCGAACGGGGCTGGCCGGCCACGCCGGACACGTGGGTCCTGGCCGGTCGGATCGACACGCTGCGCGCGGACGGAGCGGCTCGCGACGACGTCCACATCGCCGCCGCCCCCGACGACGCCTGGGTCGCCCGCTTCCGTGACGGCGCGATGCCGCCCGCGGCTCGGGAGCTACTGACCCGCCACGACCGGGCGGGCTTCGCCGAGATCCGCCGCGACGGGGCCACCGTGGCCATCGGGCGCGGCGCCGTCGACGGCGGCTGGCTGGGCATCACCGCCGTCGAGGTCGACCCGGACGCCCGGCGGCAGGGCCTCGCCCAGGCGATCATGCGGGCGCTGTGGCGGTGGGCGGCTGACGAGCACGGCGCGACGCGCAGCTACGTCCAGGTGGTGGCCGACAACGACGCCGCGCTGACCCTCTACGAGCGCCTCGGCTACTGGCAGCACCACGTCTACCGCTACCGCACCATGCCTGCTTAGGCCGTGTCTGGCAATTCCCGCTCGTCGCGAGCGGCGGCCAGGTGCGCGAGATGCAAGGACGAGGAGGAGGCCATAGCAGCGCTGTGGACGACGACGAGGACGCCGCAGATCGCGTGCCTGGCCGCCGCGCAGCAGAGCATGGAATTGCCAGACACGGCCTAGGCGCCTGGACCTACGGTCGGCGCGCCGCCGTTCCGGCAGCCCGGGTTCGGGCGGGCCCCGCTCCGGCAGCCCCGGCCCGACTGACGCGCTCCCCTTTTCATGATCAACAGCAAGAAATGGCCGCTCCAGCGACCAACTTCTGCTGTTGATCACCAGCGAGCGCCAACCACCAGCGGGCGCCAACCACCAGCGGGCGCCGACCACCAGCGGGCGCCGACCACCAGTGGGAGCAGCCGACTCAGGTGTAGCGAACCTTCGGATCGATGGCGGCGTAGAGCAGGTCGACGACGAAGTTCAGCACCACCACCGCCGTCGCGGCGATCAGCACGCCCACGACGATGATCGGCAGGTCGGCGTCCTTGACCGCGGCGATCACCGTGCTACCCACCCCGTTGAGGTTGAACACCTGCTCGGTGATGGCCGTCGCGCCCAGAACACCGGCGATGTCCAGGCCGGCGATCGTGATGATGGGCGGCAGGCTGGCCCGCAGGCCGTGCTTGAGCACCACCCGGTGGCCGGGCAGTCCCTTGGCCCGCGCGGTGCGGATGTAGTCGCCGGACATGCTGTCGAGCATCTTGGCCCGCGTCAGCCGGACGTACAGCGCGCTGTAGGCCAGCGCCAGGGTGATCCACGGCGCCAGCATCCCGGACGCCCAGCCGATCGGGTCGCTACCCGGCGACACATAGCCCGGCTCGGGCAGCAGGCCGTACTTGACCGAGACGATGTCGTACAGGATCAGCCCGACGAAGAACGTCGGGAACGAGTAGCCGATCAGCGACACGCCCAGCAGCAGCTTGTCCAGGACCGTGCCGCGCCGCACCGCCGAGATCACGCCCAGGCCGACCCCGACCAGGATCCACAGCACGAGGGCGCCGATGGTGAGGGACAGCGTGACCGGAGCGGCCCGGCCCATGATGTTGTTGATCGTGGTCTGCTGCGACGGCGAGTACCCCAGACACGGGGCGTGGCAGTGCGTGATCAGCTCGGGGTGGGTGCGCTTCAGCTCGGCGTCGTCGGGGAAGTCGCGCGAGACGACCAAGCCCTTGAGGAAGTCGCCGTACTGGACGGCAATCGAGCGGTCCAGCCCGAGGGCGTGCCGGTTCTGGCTGATCAGCTCGGGCGTGCACACCTTGCCGCAGGTGAGCCGGGCCGGGTCGCGGGGAATCGCGAAGAACAGCACGTACGTCATGAGACTGACCGCGACCAGCATGACCACGATCGCGGCGCAGCGCCGGACGACGTAGGCGAGCACGCGAGGCCCCGGCCCCGGCTACCGGACAGCGGCGACGGCCAGGTCGACGAACCCGCCGAACGCGGCGTTCAGCAGGAACCCCTTGACGTTCGACCCGTACAGGTACAGGGACTTGTCGGCCATCATCGGGACTATCACGCCCTCCTTGACGACCCGCTGGTCGAGCGCCGTCCACGCCTGCTGCTGGGCCGCGTCGTCGGTCAGGGCCAGCGCGTTGTCGATGGCCTTGTTGGCCGACGGGTCGTTGTAGGCGGCTTGGTCGTTGCCGAGCGTGTCGGCCGAGATGTTGATCCGCCCGTCCATCAGCGGCGGGATCACGGCGGACCCGGACGGGTAGTCGGCCGCCCACCTGGCCCACGTGACGTCGGCGGTCTGCTTCGGGTTGGCGACGACGTCGTAGTAGGTGTCCGGGTTCAGCCCGTCGAGGGTGACTTGGAAGCCGGCCGCCTCGAGCTCGCTCTTGATGTTGGTGGCGGCCTTGTCCTGGGTGTTGTCCTTGCTGTACTGGTACGTGATCTTGTACGGCAGCTTGACGCCGGCCGCCTGCAGCACGGCCTTGGCCTTGGCCGGATCACCCTTGTCGCCCACCCCGAACGGGTCGTACTTGGTGTACGCCTTGAGCAGCGGGCTGATCAGCGAGTTCGTCGGCGCGCCGGCCGCCGAGCCGCCCCACGCGGTGACGTAGGCGTTGCGGTCGACCGCCATCGCGATGGCTTGGCGGATCTGCTTGTCCGGCACCTTGACGACGTTCACCGACAGGTAGTTGATGTACCCGTCCGTGACGCTGGCCGAACGGCTCTGCATCTGGCCGCTCAGCACCGTCGGGATCGCCGGGGGCGGCGCGGCCGTCGTCGTCACCGCGTTCTTCTGCTGCCCGTTGTTGGCCTCGAGCTTCTGGTAGACGGTCTCCGCGGTGTCGCCGAACGTCACGACGATCTTGTCGGGGTACGCCTTGCGGACCGTGTCGCTGGAGGCGACCCAGTTCGGGTTGCGCACCAGGGTGCCGCCGCGGACCGGGTCCCACTTGCCCTGGATCATGTACGGCCCGTCGGAGAACACGCTGGAGTCGTACTTCCCGCCGGTGTCCTTGTCCTGGCGGACGGCGGCGAACGCCGGCATGGTCAGCGTCTGGTAGAAGTCGGCGACCGGATGGCGCAGGTGGAAGACGATCTTGCTCGGCGACGGGCAGTCGATGGACTTGTCGAAGCCGGCCTGGCCGTCCTTCTTGTACGGCCCGTTGTAAGCGGGCTGACCTTTGTCGTCACGCGGCACGTCGAGGTAGTCCAGGGCGTAGATCGGCCCAGCCGTGATGGTGTCGGTCGCGAACGTGCGCGAGATGCCGTACTTGAAGTCGGCGCAGGTGACCGGCTTGCCGTCCTGCCACTTGAGGTCGGGCTTGAGGTTGAACGTCCAGGTCTTGGCGTCGGCCGACCGGGTGCCGATGTCGGTGGCCGCGTCGGGCACCACCTCGGTCGACTTCGCCCCCTCGGCCGCCGGGAAGGTGGTCAGCGTCCGGGCCAACGTGCGCGACTCGAACTCGATTGCGTCGCCGAAGTAGTTCCGCTGCGGATCGAGGTGGGTGTACGCGCGCGACGTGTTGAGGTAAAGCGTCCCGCCGCGCTGTTGGTCCCCACCGGTGCCGCCGGCCGTCTCCTTCTTGCCTGACTTGCCGGTGCACGCGGTCAGGGCCAGGACGGCGACGATCCCGCCGGCGAGGCACATCACCCCGCCCCTAGCTAGCCTCATCCACGCTCCTCGAGAGTGCGCCGCCGGGCGCTCGGCGGGCGAATGTCGTCGTACATCGTTACATCCGATTCACATCCGGTCCGACCTGGGGTTCAGCGCATCCCCCAGCCCGTCCCCGAGCAGGTTGAACGCCAGCACGACGATGACCAGAGCGATGCCCGGCACCAGGAAGTACGTCGTATCGCTGGTCACGTAGGGCAACGCGTCGTTGAGAACGCTGCCCAGCGTCGGGAACGGCGGCTGCAGGCTGATGCCCAGGTAGGCCAGCGCCGCCTCCGACGAGATGTAGACGGGCAGGATGATCGTGGCGTACACGAGCACCGGCCCGCGCACGGCCGGCAACAACTCCTTCCACAGGATGTGCCGGGTGCTCGCGCCGAGCGAGCGGGCCGCCTCGATGTACTCGAGATCGCGCAGCGACAGCACCTCGCTGCGCACGATCCGGGCGAGATAGGGCCAACCGAACACGGCGAGCACCACGATCAGGTAGACCACCACGCGGGCGTTCTTCGGCGGCTGGCCCAGGAAGATCGGCGACAGCGCGATCAGCATGATCAGCTGCGGGAACGCCAGCACCAGGTCCATGAACCGGCTGAGCGCGCCGTCGACCCAGTTGCGCGAAAAGCCGGCGATCACCCCGATCGTGGTGCCGATCAGCACGGTCAGGGCGGTGGCCGCGAGGGCGATCGTGAGGTCGAAGGTCAGCCCGTAGAGCACGCGGGCCAGCACGTCCTGCCCGACCCCGGGCACCACGCCCAGCCAGTGCTCGGCGCTGGCCCCGCTGAACGGCCCGGTCGGCAGCGAGCCCACGCCCTGGACCAGCTCCGGGTGCGGAGTCGACGGGTCGATGACACCGAACGCCTTCAGGAACGGGGCGGCCACGGCCAGCAGCACGAGGAACGCGACGACGTAGAGGCTGGCCATCGTGACCCGGTCGCGCCGCATGCGCCGCCAGACGAGGCGGGCCGGCGAGCGTCCCTCGATGTCCGCTGTCATCGCGTCCACGCCAGCGGGGTCGTTCACCGGCTCGTCGACCGGAGGGTCGTCGAGAACGGCTTGGGCGC
The DNA here is from genome assembly GCA_036558905.1 of Jatrophihabitantaceae bacterium. GTDB lineage: Bacteria > Actinomycetota > Actinomycetes > Mycobacteriales > Jatrophihabitantaceae > DASXRA01. The sequence goes on from DATBER010000119.1 coordinate 10,825, forward strand.
TTCGAGCGGCGCTGACCGGCGCGGAGGTCGGCCGGGTCGCATTCCCGCGTCTCGGCCGGCGGTGACGTCCGGTCATTGGCCCGGAAGAGCCCGGAACAGGGCACAGTCGGGCAGGTTATTCAATGACCGGGCCGGTCCGCCAGGCCCCCTGGCTTTGTCTCCGGATCGTGACTACCGCGCGGCCCGACAAACGACTGTCAACCCGGACATCCGCGCCGGGTTCGCCGGCCGGCATCGGGCCTGCCCTGCGGCGCTGCACCCCCGTACGCTTGAGGCATGCCCGAGCCGTCGAGTAACAAGCTGCTCGTCATTTCCTTCGACGATCGCCTCAAGGCCCAGGAGTTCCTGCTCGCGGCCGTCCGGCTGCAGAAGGACAACGACTTGCAGATGCACGACGCCGTGTTCGTGCAGCGCGATGCCGACGGCCGGTCGCACGTCACCGAGACGACCGACGTCACGCCCACCCGCGGCGCGCTGGGCGGCGGCGTCTGGGGGCTGCTGCTCGGCACTTTGTTCGGCGGCCCGATCGGCGGCGTCATCGTGGGAGCGGCCACGGCCGGCGGCGGCGCCCTCTACGCGAAACTGGTCGACACGGGCATCAAGGACTCCACCGTCGCCCAGCTGCGCACCGTTGTGCCGCCCGGGCGCACCGGCCTTGCCCTGCTGGTCAGCCACGTGTCGCTGGCCGATCTGCAGCGTGAGCTGGCCCGGTTCCCCGGCGCCGACCTGGTCGAGACCGATCTGCCCCCGGCGGCCGTCGTAGCCGTACAGGAGGCGCTGGCCGAGGCGAACCGTCAGCCGTTCAGCGACGCCCCCGCGGCCGCCCCGACGGGCGCGCCGGCCGCTTCTCCGCCGGCCGGGCCGGGGGCGCCGGCCGCTCCGCCGGTTGCGCCGCCGGTTGCGCCGCCGGCCGATCAGTAGCCGAGCCGTCGACCGGCGGCCGCGCAGTCGCCCGGCCCAACGTCATGATCGCCACGGTCAGGCCCCCCGCCAGCGCACCGCCCGCGAGCATGCCGTACGTGACCAGCGGCTGGGCGCCGTTGCCGGCCGGTAGCAGCACGTCACCCTCGGGCCGGGACGTACCCAGCACGATCACGGTGAGCAGCCACAACACGTACGGCAGCGCCGAGCCGATCGGTGACATGCCGAGCGACCGGGCCAGCAGCGGCAGCACGATGTTGGCGGCGATGGCCACCACGATCGCCAGGGGCGACAGGAACGTGCCCCAATACAGCGGTGTCAGGAACACGGCGATGACGGCCGCCAGCACGCCGCTGAGCGCCACCGCGACGATGCCGGCGATGTCCAGCGCCCGGCCGCCCGGACGTCGCGTCGTCTCCTGCGGGCGCTCGCTCATTCGTCCACCCCGGCGAACAGGTCGGTCTCACGGCCGTCGGCGTCCCGCTCCGGGCCGATCTTGCCCCGCGCCAGCCGGAAGTACTCCACGGCCAGGACCTCGCGTCCGAGCATGTTCGACAACGCGAAGAACGGCCCGTCGACGCTGATCTGGGTCGCGTGCGCGCGCAGGGCCTCCGTCTTCGCGTCGGCGTGCTCGCGGGCGTCGACGACGGTGGTGATCTCGTCGTCCTCCACGCCGAACGGCAGGTCCTCGACCCGGTCGACGCCGAAGTAGGACGAGCTCGAGCCCTGCAACGCCTCGAAGCCCCGGCGCAGCACCGACCGCGGCGTGGCCGTCCAGTACACCTTGTGCACGATGTCGCCGGTCCGTTCGACCGCGGCTGTGGCCACCCGGTGGGCCATGATGTGGTCCGGATGGCCGTAGTCGCCGTTCGGGTCGTAGGTGACGACGACCTGGGGGCGGATCTCGCGGATGACGTCGGCGGCGGCCGTCACCGCCTCGTCGAACACGGCCGGATCTTGCGCGGCCCGCCAGAACGCCCGCGGGTGGTCGTTGGCCGGGGTGTCCATCATGCCGCTGTCCCGGAAATGCCCCGCGCCACCGAGGAAACGGTGATCGCGTACGCCGAGGTGGCGCATCGCTGCGGCGAGCTCGCCGATGCGGTAGCCGCCGAGCTGATCGCCCTCGCCCGCGGCCAGCTGGGCCAGCGCGGGCACGAGGATCTCGCCTTCCTCGCCGAGCGTGCAGGTGAGCAGCGTGACGCCGGCGCCGTCGGCCACGTAGTGCGCCATGGTCGCGCCGGTGCCGATCGTCTCGTCGTCGGGATGGGCGTGGACGACCAGCAGTCGGCGCGACGGCCCGGACCCGTTCCGCTCCTCGCGCGGCCGCTCATCGCTCACAGCGTCGAAGGGTACGGCGTCGGGCCGGCTCGCCGACCGACGGCCGCGACCCGCCTACTCCGCGTCCGCGCCGCTCCCCTCCGTCGAGGCGGGCGCCGACGGCCGCGCGTAGGCCGACGCCGGCGCCGGGGTGTCCGCAGCCGATACGGCGTCCGGCGTCACGACCGCTCCAATGTCGGTGTGCACCTCGGCGAAGTGGCACGCGACCGCGTGGCCGGGGCGCTTGCTCTCGAACAGCGGGACCTCGGTGCGGCACCGTTCCTTGTCGCTCTCCCCCAGCTGCTCGCGGTACTTCGGGCAGCGGGTGTGGAACACGCAGCCGGACGGCGGGTTGATCGGGCTGGGCAGATCGCCGGTGAGCAGGATCCGCTCGCGCCGGCTCTCGCGGCGTGGGTCGGGCACCGGCACGGCCGACATCAGCGCCTGCGTGTAGGGGTGCATGGGCTGCCCGTAAAGCGTGTCCCGGTCGGCCAGCTCCATCGGCTTGCCCAGGTACATCACCATGACCCGGTCGGAGATGTGCCGGACCACCGACAGGTCGTGCGCGATGAACACGTAGGCGATGTCGTATTCGGCCTGCAGGTCCTCGAGCAGGTTGACCACCTGGGCCTGGATCGACACGTCCAGGGCCGACACCGGCTCGTCGCACACGATCAGCTTCGGCCGGAGCGCGATGGCCCGGGCGATGCCGATGCGCTGCCGCTGCCCGCCGGAGAACTCGTGCGGGTAGCGGTTGTAGTGCTCGGGGTTCAGCCCGACCCGCTCCATGAGGCCCTGCACCTCGGCCTTGACCCCGCGCGGGGGCTTGACGCCCTGGATCGAGAACGGCGCGCCGATGATCGAGCCCACCGGATGCCGGGGGTTCAGCGACCCGATGGGGTCCTGGAACACCATCTGCAGGTCCCGGCGCAGCCGCCGCAGCTGGCCGCTGTTGGCCTTGGTGATGTCGTTCCCGTCGACTTTGATGACGCCGCTGGTCGGCTCGATCAGCCGCAGCACCGAACGCCCGGCGGTCGACTTGCCGCAGCCGGACTCGCCCACCAGGCCGAGCGTCTCGCCGGCCTCCAGGCTGAACGAAACGCCGTCGACGGCCTTGACCGGCGCGCTCTTGCGCTTGATCAGCGTCTGCGTGTATTGCGGGAAGTGCTTGCGCAGGTCGGCGACCTCGAGCAGTGGCGTATGGGCCGGAGCCTCTGGGGATGCGGTCACCGGGCGACCTCGTTACCTTCTGGCGCCGCGGCGACGGCCGTGGCTTGCTTGGAGAGTACGTCGGCCCGCTGCTGGGCGGTGAGGAAGCAGCGCGAGCGGTGCTGGGCGCCGACCTCGTCCAGCTCGGGCATCTCGGTCCGGCACTTGTCGCCGCCCACAACCTCGGGGAACGGGCACCGCGGGTGGAACGAGCACCCGCCGGGCAGCCTGATCAGCGACGGCGGGCTCCCCGGGATCGGGTCGAGCCGGCTCTCGCGACTGCGGTCCAGCCGCGGCATCGAGCGCAGCAACCCCCAGGTGTACGGGTGCGACGCCTGGAAGAACACGTCGGCGGACGAGCCGGTCTCGATCGCCTTGCCGGCATACATGACGAGCATGTCGTCGGCGATGTCTGCGACCACGCCCAGGTCGTGGGTGATCATGACGATGGCCGAGCCGAAGTCCTTTTGCAGGTCCTTCATCAGCTCCAGGATCTGTGCCTGCACCGTCACGTCGAGCGCTGTCGTCGGCTCGTCGGCGATCAGCAGCTTCGGATCGTTGATCAGCGCCATCGCGATCATGGCCCGCTGCCGCATACCGCCGGAGAACTCGTGCGGGTACTGGTCGATTCGCCGGCTGGCATTCGGAATGCCGACCCGGTCGAGCATCTCGATGGCCCGCTTGTGCACCTCCTTTCGCGACGCGTCGTGGTGGACGAGATACCCCTCTTCGATCTGGTTGCCGATCGTGTAGTACGGGTGCAATGCCGACAGCGGGTCCTGGAAGATCATCGCCATGGCCGAGCCACGACGGCGGCGCAGCTGCTCGTTGCTGGCCTGCAGCAGTTCCGTGCCGTCCAGCCAAACCTCGCCCTGCAGCTTGGCCCGGGTCCGACGCAGCAGCCCCATGACGGCCTGCATGGTGACCGACTTGCCCGATCCCGACTCACCGACGATCGCGAGGGTCTTGCCCTCTTCGACCGAGAAACTGACGCCGTCGACCGCTTTGACCAGACCGTCGTCGGTCGGGAAGTGCACCTTGAGATCGACCACGTCGAGGTACGGGCGGGGCTTACCACCCCGGGGATCGACCTCGGCTACCTCGATGTCCTGGATTGTCATCCGCTTCCCCTAGTACCTGACCCGTGGATCGATGACCCCGTACAGCAGGTCAACGACGAGGTTGGCCAAGATCACGAAACACGCGGCCAACAGCACAATGACCACGGTAACCGGCAGGTCGAAGATCGTCACCGACTGCACGGTCGCGTAGCCGAGCCCCTGGTAGCTGAAGACGGTCTCGGTGATGGGTACGCCGGCGAGCAGGATGGCGAAGTCCAACCCGGCAATCGTGACGATCGGGGTCAAGGCCGCGCGCAGCGTGTGCTTGACGACCACCTTGCGTTCCTTGACGCCCTTGGCTCGCGCTGTGCGCAGGTAGTCCTCGCCCATTGTTTCGAGCATGTAGGCGCGGGTGAGCCGGACATAAGCCGCCGCCACGACGACGGCAAGCGTTATCCAGGGCAGGATCAAGTTGTATGCCCACGAGCCGAAATGGGCTATGCCGGTATAGCTAGGCGTCGTCATCCAGTCGAACTGGTACACCACCAGTTGCAGCAGCAGAAGGGATATGAAGAACGTCGGGAACGAATAGAAGAACACCGATCCGCCGACCAGGAAGCGGTCGAGGAACTTACCTCGGAAGAGGGCGGCGATGACGCCGAACAAGACGCCGCAGAATACCCAGATCAGGAATGCTCCGACCACGATCGAAATCGTCACCGGCACCTTCGGCTTCAGATAGGACCACACCTCTTGGTTGTGATACGAGGTGTAGCCCAGACAGGGCGCGGCGCAGTTCACGATCAGGTCGGGGCGCGCCTTCTGCAGGGCCTCGTCCTCGGGGAACTTCCGGTCGTGGAACAGGCCACCGACGAAGTCCGTGTACTGCTGGTAGATCGGCTTGTCCAGGCCGAGGAACTTCTTGTTGGCTTCGATGCCCGCCGGCGTGCAGTTCTTGCCGCAGGTGAGGCGCGCGGGGTCGGTCGGGGTCGCGTAGAAGAGCAGGAACGTCACGATGCTCATGACGATCAGCAACCCGACCGCGCCGATCAGGCGCCGGATCGTATAGAAGAACATGGTCGCCGCCCGGGACCGAGCGTCTCACCCCTCTTTCCCACTACTGCTGGACTACCACCGAGGTGTGCATCGTGGGTGAGGACTCTCCGTCCCCACCCACGATGCACGTGGTTACTACGCCGCGATCAGCCGCTTACACCGATCTGGCCGATGGCCGGGTAACCGTTCGACGCTGCGTTCTCGCCGTAGTTGGTCACCTTGGACCCGTGCAGCCGCAGGAACTTCTCGATGTCCAGCGGGATGTAGGCCACGTCCTTGGCCAGCGTCTCGGACAGGTCACCCCACATGGCGTTGCGCTTGCTGGTGTCCTGCTCGTTGTAGGCCGCATCGATGGCCGAGTTGGTGGTGTTGCTGGCGTACCAGCCGTAGTCCTGACCGTTCGACGACGTGGACAGGTTGACCCGGCTGTCGAACAGCGGCGGGACGACCGTCGAGGCGTTCGGCCAGTCAGCACCCCAGCCAGCCCAGGTCACGTCGTACTTCTGGTTGTTGCTCGGGTTCTGGATCACGTCGTAGTACGTGTCGGTCAGACCCTCGAGCGTCACCTTGAACCCGGCCTTCTCCCAGGCCTGCTTCATCGACGACGCTTCAGCATCGGTCGTCGGGGTACCACCGTTGTAGGTGAAGTGGATCGGGTACGGCGTCGGCACACCGGCCTGCTGCAGCAGCGCCTTGGCCTTGGCCGGGTCACCACTGTCGGGCGCTCCGAACACGTTGCCGAAGTCCTTGTACCCGGTCACCGTCGGCAAGATGATGCTGTTGGCCGGCTTGGCCAACGCGGGGCCACCATAGGCGGTGATCCAGCTCGTCTTGTCCACGGCCACGGCCAGCGCCTGGCGAACCAGCGGGTTGGTCAGCTTCTTGAAGTTCGGCAGCAGATAGTCCACGAACGGCGTGTCCGGGTTGGTCACCCGGCTCTTCTCCGCCGCCACCCGCACCTGGTAGGCCGGCGGGGCCGACCGGTCGGTCACCGCGAACTGGTCGGTGCCCTGGTCCTTGAGCAGCCGGTCGAAGATCGTCTCGTCGGTCAGACCCTCGGTCCACACGATCTTGTCCGGCAGGGCCAGGCGGATGCCGGGCGTGTCCGTGCTGGCGTCGTACTGCGGGTTGCGGACGAACGTGCCGCCCTTACCCTCCTGCCAGGTGCCCTGCAGCATGTACGGGCCGTCGGAGAAGATCTGGTAGTTCGACTGCGCGGCCTTGTCCTGCGACGCCTTGAACGGCGCGAACGCCGACAGAGCACCCGAGACGGCGTAGTTGAAGTCACCGACCGGCTTCTTCAGGTGGAACGTGATCGTGCTGCCCGAGCACGTGACAGCCTTGTCGTAGAGGGCCTGACCCTTCTTCGTGTAGGGCCCTTCGTACTGCGAGCTGCCGTCCGGCTTCGAGGGGATGTCCAGGAACTGGATCGCGTAGTTCGGGCCACCGGTGATCGTGTTCACCGCGAACGTCCGCGACACCCCGTACTTGATGTCCGCGCACGTGACCGGCGAACCGTCCTGCCACTTCGGACCCGACTTCAACGTGAACGTCCACGTCTTGTTGCCGTCCGACGCCTTCCCCGTGTCCGTTGCCAGATCCGGCACCAGGGTGTTGTCCGGCTTCAACTGCGTCAACGTCCGGTAGAACAACCGCGACGCATCGGCCAGGTCACGACCGATGTAGGTCCGCTGCGGATCCCAGTGCTCCACCGGCCGCTTGGTCAGGTAGTAGAGGGTGCCACCCTTAGTGGTGTTCAGCGCCCCGGTACCGGAGTTAGAGGCGGATCCACTCTGATTGCTGTTGCCACCCCCCTTTTTGCTCGACGAGCACGCCGTCGCGGTGACGGCGAGCGCGACGCCGATCGCGCAGACCGCTACCCGTCTGTTCAGACTGGTCATCCAATCGTCCTCTTTCTCGAGTACCGCTCTGTTGCAGTACACGTTTCCGCGGAACGGCCGTTCCGTGGTCCTTATCGCGTCGACTTCGGATCGAGCGCGTCCCGGAGCCCGTCTCCGAGCAAGTTGAATGACAACACGATGAGCACCAGCGTGATACCGGGCAGGTAGAAGAACGCCGGATCCGCGCTGTAGAAGTTCACCGAATTGAAGAGAATATTGCCGAGGCTCGGAGTGGGAGCCTGCAGGCCAACGCCGAGGAATGACAAAGCCGCCTCGGCGCTGACGTTCAGTGGCAGGGTCAGCGACGCGAACACGATCAGCGGCGCCCAAAGATTGGGCAGCAGCTCACGAACCCAGATACGCCGACGGCTGGCACCGAGGCTTCGGGCCGCTTCGACGAACTCGCGATTGCGGAGCGACAGGACCTGGCCGCGCATGATGCGGCCGAAATAGGGGCCGCTGAAGAATCCGAGCACGAGGATCAGGTAGACCGCGCTGGTCGGTGTTCCGGCTGGTACGCCCAGGTCGGTGATCCGCTGCTTGAGGACCGGCGAGAGGGCCAGCAGCATCAGCGTCTGCGGGAAGCAGAGGATCAGGTCCATGAACCGGCTGATCCAGAAGTCCGTGGACCGGCCCATGTAGCCGGAGATGATGCCGAGAGTGCCGCCGATCAGCACGCTGAGCAGGGTGGCCGTCGTGGCGATCAGCAGCGAGAAGCTCACGCCCAGCACGACCCGGGAGAAGACATCCCGCCCGGTCTGCGGCTCGACCCCGAACCAGTGACTCCAGCCGATGCCGCCCCAACCGCCGGTGGGCATCGAGCCGAGCCCGCCGATGAGGTTGTTGTGGAACGTGTAGGGCTGGAGGATCTTCGCGCTGGCCATGAACGGCGCCGCGATGGCGAGCAGCGCGAAGAGGATGCACATGACGAGCGCGATCATCGACACGGTGTCGTGCCGCAGGCGCCGCCACGCGATCTGAGCCGGCGATCGGCCCGCAACCGCCTTCTCTACTACTTGCGGTCCCTCGACGCTCTCGGCGGCGTCGGCGTCGAGCTCGATCTGGCCAAGCGGCGCAGCCATCGGGCAGAGACCTCCTAGTCGCGGACCAGCGGGGGGTGGTGCCGGTAAGTAATCGCTTGTGGCTCAGCGATGCAGCCTAGGCCTTGGCTCACACCTAGAGAAACCTCGGTACTCAGCCGTCGCCATTTCGTGATGCAGCGTCGCCGAATCCGATATCTGGGCACCGCTTAACCGCTGACGGTCCGGAAAGATATGGGAACTTCGCACTATCTTTTGACATCTCAGTGCCAGTGACATTAGTAGCCGCCTGAGCCGGGGCGTTAGGGAGGTTGCCGATCCGTTACGTGTGGTCCGCGTGGGCTCGTGCGCGCAGGGTCACCCGCGGTCGATCGTCGTCATGGCCCGGGCCGGGCTGCTCAGCGCACGGCCCGGCGGATCGCCCCCAGCTGCCGCTGTAACTCCCGGATCACCCGTCGCCGCGAGGGCAGCGGCCAGCGCCGCTCGCGCTCCAGGGTTACGAGCACACCGGCGCCCGTCTCGACGACGTAGCTCGTCACGGCGGCCGGCAGCCCGGCCACGGCCTCGCGGACCGCTTCCAACGGGCCGCTGACGATTGCCGCGACCCGGATCCGCTGCGCCGGCACGGTCAGCGGCGGTCCGGCAGGAAGGGCAGCGTCTCGCGTACCTCGGCTACCTGCTGGGGCGTCACGTCGGCGACGAGCACCGTCTCGACCAGCGACGCCTCGGCCAGCGTGCGCCCGAGCGGGTCGACGATCGCGCTGTCGCCGACGTGGTTCAGGCTCTCCGACGATCCGGCGGCGCCCACGCGGTTGACGCCCATGACGTACGCCTGGTTCTCGATGGCCCGCGCCCGCAGCAGGGTGCGCCAGTGTTCGCGGCGCGGTTCGGGCCAGTTGGCCACCACCACGTACAGATCGGTGTCGTTGGCCAACGCCCAGAACTCGTCGGCGAATCGCAGGTCGTAGCAGACGAACAGGCTCACCCGCACGCCCTCGACGTCGACCGTGACGAACTCGGTGCCGGCCTCGTAGCGCGCGTGCTCGCCGGCGTAGCTGAACGGATGAATCTTGGCGTAGCGGTGCACGGTGCCGTCCGGGGCGGCGAGCACGGCCACGTTGCGAGACTTGCCGTCGGCACCGTTCTGCGCGATCGAGGCGACCAGCCAGCACCCGTGCTCGCGGGCCTGGTCAATCAGGAACTGCTCGTTCGGACCGCCCTCGTCCTCGGCGATCCGCTCGGGACGCATCGAGAACCCGGTGGCGTACATCTCGGTGAGCGCGACCAGCCGGGCACCCGACCGGGCGGCCTGCGCGATCAGCGGCGTGACGCGCTTGCGAGTGGCTGCGTCGTCCTCCCAAACGATGTCGTGCTGGACCGCGGCGATCTTCACGACGACGCTCCCTTCAGGCGAATCAATGCCTCGTCAAGAACCTCAGGGCGTTTGCAGAAGGCGAGCCGGACGTAGTTGTCGCCGGCGGACGAGTCGTAGAACACACTGCTGGGTATGGTGACCACCCGCTTGTCCATCGGCAGGTTGCGGCAGAACTCGACGCCGTCGGTGTGGACGTCGACGGTGGCGAAGTACGTGGCCTGCGGGCGGATCACGTCGTAGCCGAGGCCGGCCAGCCCGTCGCACAGCAGGTCGCGTTGATGGCGCAGCTGGACGGCGATGCCCTCGTAGTAGCCATCGGGCAGGGCCAGCCCGTGGGCGACGGCCGGCTGGAACGGGCCGCCGTTCACGTAGGTCAGGAACTGTTTGACGGTGCGCACGGCGGCGGTCAGCGCGGGCGGCGCCGTGACCCAGCCGATCTTCCAGCCGGTGACGCTGAATGTCTTGCCGGCACTGGAGATCGTGACCGTACGCTCGCGCATGCCGGGCAGGCTCGCGATCGGAATGTGCGTGCCCTCGAAGGTGAGGTGCTCGTACACCTCGTCGGTGACGACGAGCAGGTCGTGCTCGATGGCCAGGTCGGCGATCAGCTGCAGCTCGACCCGGTCGAACACCTTGCCCGTCGGGTTGTGTGGCGTGTTCAGCAGGATCACCCGGGCCTTCGGGGTGATCGCCGCGCGCAGCTGGTCGAGATCGAAGATCCAGCGGTCGTGGTCCGGGCGCAGCGTGACGACCTTGCGGTGCGCGCCGGCCAGCGCGATGCACGCGGCGTACGAGTCGTAGTACGGCTCGAACGTGACGACCTCGTCACCCGGCTCGACCAGCCCTAGCAGTGCGCCGGCGATCGCCTCGGTGGCCCCGGCCGTGACGAGCACCTCGGCGTCGGGGTCGTACTCCAGCCCGTAGAACCGTTGCTGGTGCTGGGCGATGGCCTGCCGCAGCTCGGGGATGCCGGGGCCGGGCGGGTACTGGTTGTGAGTACCGTCGCGGATCGCGTCGACCGCCGCCTGCAGCAGCTCGGGCGGGCCGTCCGTGTCGGGGAACCCTTGGCCGAGGTTGACGCTGCCCGTCGTCACGGCGAGCGCCGACATCTCGGCGAAAATGGTGGTACCGAACCCCTGCATCCGGGCGACCAGCGGCTGCTCAGCGCTCACCCTGCGAGCCTACGTGCTGCCGTCTTCGGGGCGGGGCCGCTGTGGACAACTGACGCCCCGGTGTACGCGTTCCAGGCATGGTTGGCCGGTGCGCGAGGTCCCGTAGGTGGCCAGCCGGCAGGGCGGCGTCTCCACCCTCGAGCGGGCCCGGGCCGCGGGTTGGACCATGGCCGCTCTCCGGCACGCCGTGCGCTCTGGCCGGCTCGACCGCGCGCGCCGAGGCGTCTACGCCACGTGGATACCCAGGGCCTCGATCGGTGGGCGCTGGCCCGGCGGGATCACAGCGGCCGAGCTCGCCCGCACGCTCGCCGCCTACGCGACGCTTCCGGGGGGGTCGAAGTGGCAGGGGGAGACGGGTCACCGGCGGGCGCGGGCGCGTTGCTTCTCGCGGTCCTGGGCGTTCAGGGTGACCTTGCGCAGGCGGACCGCCGCGGGCGTGACCTCGACGCACTCGTCCTCGCGGCAGAACTCCAGGGCCTGCTCCAAAGACAGTTGCCGATGCGGGATCAGGCGCACCAGCTCGTCGCCCGTGGACGAGCGCACGTTCGTCAGCTTCTTCTCCCGGGTCGGGTTGACGTCCATGTCGTCGGACCGCGCATTTTCGCCGACGATCATGCCCTCGTAGACCTCGGTGCCGGGCTCGACGAACAGCGTGCCCCGCTCCTGCAGGTTGAACAGCGCGTAGGCGGTGACGGGACCCCGGCGGTCGGCCACCAAAGACCCGGTGGGCCGGGTACGCAGATCGCCGGCCCAGGGCTCATAGCCGTCGAACACGTGATGCAGCAGGCCGGTGCCACGCGTCTCGGTCAGGAACTCGGTCCGGAAGCCGATCAGGCCGCGGGCCGGTACCCGGTACTCCATACGCACCCAGCCGGTGCCGTGGTTGACCATCTGCTCCAGGCGCGACTTGCGCAGGCCCAGCAGCTGGGTGACCACGCCGACGTACTCCTCCGGTACGTCGATGGTGAGCCGCTCGACCGGCTCGTGCACGGTCCCGTCGATGACCCGCGTCACGACCTGCGGCTTGCCCACCGTCAGCCCGAATCCCTCGCGGCGCATCAGCTCGACCAGGACGGCCAGCTGTAACTCACCCCGTCCCTGGACCTCCCAGGTGTCGGGCCGCTCGGTCGGCAGCACGCGCAGTGACACGTTGCCGACCAGCTCGGCGTCCAGCCGCGACTTGACCAGTCGCGCGGTGAGCTTCGTGCCGGATTCCCCAGCCAGCGGCGAGGTGTTGACGCCGATGGTGATCGAGATCGACGGCTCGTCGACCGTGATCAACGGCAGCGGGCGAGGATCGTCGGGATCGGTGAGCGTCTCGCCGATCGTGATGTCGTCGATGCCGGCGATGGCGATGATGTCTCCCGGGCCGGCCTCCTCGGCCGAAACCCGCTCCAGCGCCTCGGTCATCAGCAACTCGCTGATCTTGACCCGCTGCACGCTGCCGTCGGTGCGGCACCAGCCCACGACCTGCCCCCGCGCGATCCGTCCACTGTGGACACGGCACAGCGCCAGCCGACCCAGGTACGGCGACGCGTCGAGGTTCGTGACGTGGGCCTGCAGCGGCGCGCTCTCGTCGTAGGACGGCGGCGGGATGGTCTCCAGGATCGTCTCGAACAGAAGCCGCAGGTCGGGGCTGTCCGGCATCGTCCCGTCGGCCGGCCGGTCCAGCGACGCCCGCCCGGCCTTGGCCGAGGCGTACACGATCGGGAACTCGATCTGGTGCTCGTCGGCATCGAGGTCGAGGAACAGCTCGTACGTCTCGTCGACCACCTCGGCGATGCGCGCGTCGGAACGGTCGACCTTGTTGATCACCAGGATGACCGGCAGCTTGGCGGCCAGCGCCTTGCGCAGCACGAACCGGGTCTGCGGCAACGGCCCTTCGGATGCGTCGACGAGCAGCACAACCCCGTCGACCATGGACAGCCCGCGCTCGACCTCGCCGCCGAAGTCGGCGTGCCCGGGGGTGTCGATGATGTTGATCGTGGTGCCCCGGTAGCCCACTGCCGTGTTCTTGGCGAGGATCGTGATGCCCTTCTCGCGCTCGAGGTCCATCGAGTCCAGGGCCCGTTCGGCGACGTGGTCGTGCGCGCCGAACGCGCCCGACTGCCACAGCATCGCGTCGACGAGCGTCGTCTTGCCGTGGTCGACGTGCGCGACGATCGCAACGTTGCGCAGGTCAGTTCGCAGCGTCATTGACTACCTTTCCGGCGGGACTTGACGGAGCGGCGGGCCGTACCCGACGTCGGCGGATCTCGGCGCGCAGGAACCAGCCCCACACGCCGAGTAGCGCACCGGCCCCGACGATGCCCAGCACGGCGCTGGTCGGGTCCCACTGGGCCGGCAGCGGGATCACGTCGGCGGCGTCGAGGTTGTAGACGACGCGATGGGTGGTGCCGAGCTTCCACCGGCCGTCGCCGAGCAGGTCGCCGGCCACCAGCTTCTTGTTGTCGCTGGTGAACGTGCCGCCGGTGATGCACAGCTTCTGCTGGCAGTTGTGCGTGGTGACGACGAAGTTGCCGCGCAGGCCGGGCGGGGCGTGGTGGATGCGGGTCGCCAGCTGGTTGGCCCCCTGCCACAGCATCAGCAGGCACAGGATCGGCAGCGCGACCCAGAACAGCACTGCCACGATGCTCGGTAGCCGGGAGCTACCGCGCATCGGCGCGGTCGGCGTCACGGCGGTGGTCACGGAAACATCGTCCCAGGTGCGTTACGGGCGGACTCTGCGACTGCGCTGGTCGATGCCGGGCGCGCCGTACGGGTAGTCGGCCGCGCCGGGATCGCTGGACCCGTCCAGGCGCTGCGTCTCGTCGGACGCCAGGTGCAGGTCGGCCGCCCCGAGGTTGTCGTCGAGCTGCTCGAGCGTGCGGGCGCCGAGGATCACCGACGTGACGGTGGGGCGGTCGGCCACCCAGGCCAGGGCCACCTGTGCCATCGACGCGCCCCGCTTCTCGGCGATCTCGCGCACGGTGTCGATGACGTCCCAGGTGCGCTCGACGGGGCTGCGCCGGGCGTACGCCTCGACACCCCGCTCCGGGTTCTCGCCCAGCCGGGTCGCGCCGGTCGGGGCCTCCTCGCGGCTGTACTTGCCGGTCAGCCAGCCGCCGCCGAGCGGCGACCAGGGCAACAGCCCCAGCCCGGATGCCTGCGCGGCCGGGATGATCTCCCACTCGATCTCGCGCACCAGCAGGTTGTACTGCGGCTGCAGCGTGACCGGACGGGACCAGCCGCGGAACTCGGCAAGGTCGACGGCCCGCTGCAACTGCCAGCCGGTGAAGTTGGACAGCCCGACGTAGTGGATCTTGCCGGCCTGCACGGCGTCGTCGAGGAAGCGCAGCGTCTCGTCCAGCGGCGTCAACGGGTCGAACGAGTGCAGCTGGTACAGGTCGATCGTGTCGACGCCCAGCCGGCGCAGCGAGGCGTCGAGCGCGGCGCCGAGGTGGCGGCGGGACAGGCCGATGTCGTTGGGCTGGCCACCCGTCGCGAACCGGGCCTTGGTGGCCAGCACGATCTGGTCGCGCGCGCCGGCCCGGGCGGCCAGCCAGCGGCCGATGATGTGCTCGCTCTCGCCGCGGCTGTACACGTCGGCGGTGTCGATCAGGTTGCCGCCGACCTCGAGGTAGCGGTCGAGCTGGGCGTGGGCGCCCACCTCGTCCGTCTCGGTGCCGAACGTCATCGTCCCCAGGGCCAGCGTCGACACGACCGCACCGGTCGGGCCGAGCATCCGGTACTCCACGGCGATCCCCTCAGACGTTGAAGCGGAACTCGACGACGTCGCCGTCGGCCATGACGTAGTCCTTGCCCTCCATACGCACCTTGCCGCGGGCGCGCGCCTCGGCCATGGAGCCGGCGTCGACGAGCTCGTCATAGGACACGATCTCGGCCTTGATGAAGCCACGCTCGAAGTCGGTGTGGATTACGCCGGCGGCTTGCGGGGCGGTGGTCCCGCGCTTGATCGTCCAGGCCCGCGACTCCTTCGGGCCGGCGGTCAGGAAAGTCTGCAGGCCGAGCGTGGCGAAGCCGACCCGGGCCAGGACGTCGAGGCCCGACTCCTCCTGCCCCATCGACTGCAGCAGTTCGAGTGCTTCGTCGTCGGGCAGCTCGATCAGCTCGGACTCGGTCTTGGCGTCGAGGAAGATCGCCTCGGCCGGCGCGACCAGGGCGCGCAGCTCGTCGGTGAACGCCTGGTTGGTCATCTCGTCCGGGTCGACGTTGAAGACATAGAGGAACGGCTTGGCCGTCATCAGCTGCAGCTCACGCAACGGCTGCGGGTCCAGGCCGGCGCCGAAGACGGTCTGGCCCTTTTGCAGCACCTGCTCGGCCGCCTCGACCGCGGCGACGGTCGCGGCCTTGTCCTTCTGCAGCCGGGCTTCCTTCTGCAGTCGGGGCAACGCCTTCTCGATGGTCTGCAGGTCGGCCAGGATCAATTCGGTCTCGATGACCTCAATATCATCGCGGGGCGAGATCTTGCCGTCGACGTGCACCACGTCGGGGTCGTCGAACGCGCGGATGACCTGGCAGATCGCGTCGGCCTCGCGGATGTTGGCCAGGAACTTGTTACCCAGTCCGGCGCCTTCGCTCGCGCCCTTGACGATTCCGGCGATGTCGACGAAGGACACCGTCGACGGCACGATCTTGGCCGAGTTGAACATCTTGGCCAGGACGTCCAGGCGCGGATCCGGTACACCGACCACGCCGATGTTCGGGTCGATCGTCGCGAACGGGTAGTTGGCCGCCAGGACCTGGTTCTTGGTCAGCGCGTTGAACAGGGTCGACTTGCCCACGTTGGGCAGGCCGACGATGCCGATGGTGAGAGCCACGACCAGCCAGTCTACGGGCGCAGCCGGCCGCGTTCTGCGCCCGGCCGCGGGCGAACGGCCCGAAATCGCGGGTCCGCGCGTCGCTTCCCGAAATTGTCGGTCGGCGCTGTCAGCATCGAGGCATGGAGGTCGTGCTTCTCATCGTGGGCCTGCTGGTGGGCGCGCTGGCCGGTGCCGCCGTCGGGTGGCTCATGGCCCGGCAGCGCGCCGGCGCCGAGGCGTCGCGAACGAGCGCCGAGGTGGCCCGGCTGGGCGCGGCGCTGGACGCCGAGCGCTCGGCCGCCCGCACCCGCGAGCAGCTGCAGACCCGGTCCGACGAGCGGCTGCGCGAGGCGTTCGACTCGCTGGCCGGCGACGCGCTGCGCCGCAACAACGAGGCGTTCGTCGCACTGGCCGAGGCCCGGCTGGCCGCCGCCAAGACCGTGGCCGACGGCGATCTGGCCCAGCGGCAGCAGGCAATCGAGGGCATCGTCGGGCCGCTGCGCGAGTCGCTGGATCGCGTGCAGCACCAGCTCAACGCCGTCGAACGCGAGCGGGCCGGCTCCTACTCGGCGCTGCTCGAACAGATCGGCACCATGCGCCAGACGTCCGAGCAACTGCGCACCGAGACGGCCCAGCTGGTCACCGCGCTGCGGGCCCCGCAGGTCCGCGGGCGCTGGGGTGAGCTGCAGCTCGAGCGGGCCGTCGAGGCGGCCGGGCTCACCGAGCACGTCGACTACGTCACCCAGGCCACCGCATCCGGCGACGGCGGCACCGTGCGGCCCGACCTGGTGGTGCGCCTGGTCGGCGGCAAGAACGTGGTCGTCGACTCCAAGGTCGCGTTCAGCGGCTACCTCGAGGCGATGGAAGCCCGCGACGAGCGCACCCGGGCGGCCCGCCTGAAGGCGCACGCCCGGCACCTGCGCGATCACATCGACTCGCTCGGCGCCAAGGCGTACTGGGAGCGGTTCTCGCCGGCCCCCGAATTCGTCGTCTGCTTCGTACCGGCCGATGCCTTCCTCGACGCCGCTCTGCGCGAGGACCCGACCCTGCAGGAGCACGCGTTCTCCCGGAACGTGGTGCTCGCCACACCGTCCACGCTGGTCGCCATGCTCCGGACCGTGGCCTACACCTGGCGCCAGGAGGCGCTGGCCGC
>DATBER010000120.1:0-42717 GCA_036558905.1 Jatrophihabitantaceae bacterium
TCGGCCGGTCGCTGTCCAGCGCCGTCGGCTCCTACAACCAGACCGTGTCGTCGCTGGAGAGCCGGGTGCTCGTCACCGCCCGGCGAATGACCGATCTCAAGGTGGTCAGCCCGGACGACGAGCTGGCCACGCCCAAACAGGTCACCGACACGGCCCGCTCGACCCAGGCGCCCGAGCTCACCGAGCAGCGGGTCGTGTCGCTGTCCAAGCAGCGCGTACCCGTCGGGCAGGCCGAGCTGCCGACGGTGCCCGGGGCGTCGGGCGCCTGATCCGCGATAGCGCGGACCGGAGAGTCGGGTCGACGGCTGCCCGAAATGTCGGGTTCAGCGGCGCGAGATCATTCGCTTAATCCCCGCTCAAGGCATCGGCAGGTACCGTGTGGGTCGTCTGCCCGCACGAAACGAGACCGGCGGATTGCGGCCCGCCCGGTCGTGACCACCGACCACGCCGCGAAGGAGCGACCGTTGGCCCACGTACCCGCCTCGCCAGGCGCCCGGTACGGCCAGCCGTCGGGCTCCGGAGACTACCCGGGCTACAAGCCGCCGTCGCAGCAGCCCAGCGGGTACCAGCCGACCCGGTACCACCCTCCGGCGCCGCCCGCGCGGCAACCCGCGCCGCCCCGGCCGGCCCGTTCCGACGACGGTTGGGACGCGCCCACGCAGCACGTCTCGTCGGCCTACGCGGCCCAGTCGCCGGCCCGGCAGCGCAGCGATGCGGCTCACGCCCCCGGAACGCCGCGCCCCCACGAGCGCGGGGTGCCGAGCTGGATGGCCATCGTCATCCTGATCGCGATCGCGGCGATCGGCGGGGGCATCGACCTGGCCAACCACTCCGAGGTCAAGGGCGGCTTCAACATCAGCGTGGTGGTCGCCTCGGTGGTGGCGATCATCATCGTGCGGCGCAGCTCCATGTTCCCGGTGGTGGTGGCGCCGCCACTCGTCTACTTCGCGGCGTCGGCGGTGCTGCTCTATGCCCGGTCGGGTGGGCTGCATGACCGCAAGGTGCTGCTCGACGCGGCCGCCAACTGGCTCGTCTACGGCTTCCCGGCCATCGCCGGGGCCACGGCGGCCGTGCTGATCATCGGCGGAATCCGGCTGATCACCGGACGCTGACCGCGGGACTACTGCGCGCCGCGCAGGTCGCGGCGCAGCTCCTTCGGCAGGGCGAACGTCAGCCGCTCGTCGGTGTGCGTGACCTCTTCCAGGTCGGTGTAACCGTGGTCGGCCAGCCAGGCCGCGACCTCGCGGACCAGCACCTCGGGCACGGACGCCCCGCTCGACAGGCCCACCGTCGACACACCCTCGAGCCAGGCCGGGTCGATCGCGGCGACGTTCTCGACCAGGTGCGCCGCCGGGGCGCCGGCCGCCACTGCGACCTCGACCATTCGCACCGAGTTCGAGGAGTTGGCCGAACCGACCACCAGAAACAGGTCGACCTGGGGGGCGATCACCTTGACGGCGGCCTGCCGGTTCTGGGTGGCGTAGCAGATGTCGTCGCTCGGCGGTGACTGCAGCAGCGGGAACCGCTTGTGCAGCGCGTCGACCGTCTGCATCGTCTCGTCGACCGACAGGGTGGTCTGCGACAGCCACACGACCTTGGCCGGATCGCGTACCTGCGTGTTCGCCACGTCGTCGGGCCCGTCGACCAGATGTATGCGTTCGGGCGCCTCGCCAGTGGTGCCGATGACCTCCTCGTGCCCCTCGTGGCCGATCAGCAGGATGTCGTAGTCGTCGGCGGCGAAGCGCCTGGCCTCGTTGTGCACCTTCGTGACGAGCGGGCAGGTGGCGTCGATGGGTTTGAGGTTGCGCTTCTCGGCCTGGGCGTGCACCTCGGGGGCGACGCCGTGCGCCGAGAAGACGACGATCGAGCCCTCGGGGACGTCGTCGGTCTCCTCCACGAAGATCGCGCCGCGGGCCTCCAGCGAACGCACGACGTGCAGGTTGTGCACGATCTGCTTGCGCACGTAGACCGGGGCGCCGTAGTGGTCCAGCGCCTGCTCGACGGTCTGCACGGCGCGGTCGACGCCGGCGCAGTAGCCGCGCGGCTTGGCCAGCAGAACCCGCCCGGGGCGTCGGGCCGCCGTCGCGGCGTCGCCAGTCACCGTCATGCCCCCGATGGTACGGACGTGACCGCGCCAACGGGACACGACCGGGTGTCACGCCCACCACTGCACATCGATCGGCCGGGATGGTGCACGATCTAAGACGTGCCTCCCATCCCGACCCCGGTGCGCGCGGCGCTCGGCCTGCTGGCCAACGCGGTCGACGCGGCCCGCACGCTGCCCGACCGGGCGGTGGAGCTGCCGGTGCTCGCCGTCAGCACCGCCCTGCAGTTCTCGCTGCGCGCGCAGCAGCGCTACGCCGAGCTGGCGATGCGCGGCGACGAGGTGATCGACCGGTTCCACGGGCCGCCCGACGAGCCGCCGGCCTGGGCCACGTTCGACGATGCGCCGGCCGAGCCGAACGGGACGGGCGCGTCGGCTGCGCCGACCGACCCGGTGCCGACCGAGGCGGCGGCCGAGGTGACCGCCGAGGCCGGGGCCGACCCGGTGCCGACCGAGGCGGCGGCCGAGGTGACCGCCGAGGCGGGAGCCGAGGTGCCGACCGACCCGGTGCCGACCGAGGCGGCGGCCGAGGTGCCGCCGGAGATGTCGGGCGACCCGGTGCCGACCGAGGCGGCGGCCGAGCCGCCCGACGACATCCCGATCGGCCCGGCGGACGACCCGGCGGCTCCGATCAAGAGCCCGGCCAAGCAGCCCCGCGCCCGCAAAGCGCCGGTCAAGAAGGCGAGCGCCGCGACGGACAAGGCCCCGAAGACGGTCCGCGCACCGCGGCAGGCCGAGCCGTCGGCCTTCGATCGCACCGACAACGAATAGGCAGTCGGTGGCGCGGCTCGAGACCTCGCCCGAGCAGCCCGTCCCGGTACGGGTCGTGGCCCAGAAGATCGCGGAGTGGATCAACCGGCTCGGCGAGGTCTGGGTCGAGGGACAGATCGCCCAGCTCACCCGGCGGCCCGGCATGGCCACCCAGTTCCTGGTGCTGCGCGACACCGACGCCAACATCTCGCTGACCGTCACCTGCTCGCGGGCCATCCTGGGCGACGAGATCGGCGAGGGTTCCCGGGTGGTACTGCGGGCCCGCCCGGACTTCTACCTGGAACGGGGCTCGCTCAGCTTGCGGGCCACCGACATCCGACAGGTCGGCCTGGGCGAGCTGCTGGCCCGGCTCGAGCAGCTCAAGCGACTGCTGGCCGCCGAGGGGCTGTTCGCGCTCGACCGCAAGCGCGCGTTGCCGTTCCTGCCCCGGTGCATCGGCCTGATCACCGGGCGGGCCAGCGCCGCCGAGCGCGACATCGTCGAGAACGCCCGCCGCCGGTTCGCCGGGGTGGCGTTCGAGATCGAGAACGTCGCCACGCAGGGACCTTCGGCGGCCAACGAGGTGGTGGCCGCCCTGGAGCGCCTGGACGCCGACGCGGCCGTCGACGTGATCGTCATCGCCCGGGGCGGCGGCAGCCTCGAGGACCTGCTGCCGTTCTCGAACGAGTCGCTGATCCGGGCCGTGTCAGCCGCCCGGACGCCGGTGGTCAGCGCGATCGGGCACGAGACCGACTCGCCGCTGCTCGACCTGGTGGCCGACCTGGCCGCGTCCACGCCCACCGACGCCGCCCGGCGCATCGTCCCGGACGTCGCCGACGAGCGGGCCCGGCTGACCGATCTGCGCGAGCGGGCCCGGCAGAGCATCCGCCAGCGGCTGCGCGCCGAGACGGCACTGATGGCCGGGCTGCCGTCGCGGATGCGCGACGCCGTACACGCCCGGATCGCCCGCGACCGCACCGATGTGGAGGCGCTGCGCGGTCGGGCCCATCGCCGCGCGCGTTCGCTCGTCGAGGCGGCGGTCAACGACCTGGGCCACGTGCGGGCCCGGGTCCGCGCGCTGTCGCCGCAATCGACGCTCGACCGCGGCTACGCCGTCGTACAGCGCGCGGACGGGTTGGTGGTGCGCGATCCGGACGAGGCCACCGGGCCGTTACGCATCCGGGTCGCCCGCGGCGAGTTCGAGGCCGACCCGCGCTAGAAGGGCGCGCTAGAAGGCGGCCAATACGCCGGCCAACCCGGTCAGATCGGGCCGGACGACGCCGGCGATCGAGGCGTCGGAGGGGTCGCCGACCCGGTTGATCCACACGCTCGGCAGACCCAGCTGGTGGGCCGGGACGATGTCGTGGAAATGACCCTGGGCGACGTGCACCCAGCGCTCGGCGTCCGCCCCGAAGACGTCCCGGAACCGGATGAAGTGGTCGTGCGCCGGCTTGTAGGCGCCGACGTCCTCGGCGGTGATCACCACGTCGATCGGCACCCGCAACCGGCGCTGGGTGTGCCCGATGATGTCGCGGTCGCAGTTGGTCAACAGGGCCAGCCGCCAGCCGGCCGCCCGCAGCTCGGCCAGCGCCCGCCGGGTGTCGGGAAACACCGGCCAGAACGGGATCGTCTCGCCCAACACCGCCGCGTCGTCGGCGGACAGCTCGAGGCCCAGGTCGCCGGCCGCCCGCCGCAGCGACTCGGCGATGACGGCCCGGTAGCGGCGGTCCGGCTGCTCGGCCTCGACCTGCGCCTCGTGCCGGTTGTAGGCGTCGAGCACCGCCCGGCCCCGGCCCGGCCAGAGCAGATCGGCCGACGTGGCGATGCCGTGCCGCCAGTCGATCAGAGTCCCGAAACAGTCGAAGGTCGCCCATCGTGTCATGCGTCCATCCTGGCCGACGCGGCAGCCGTTAGGCTCGGGCGGCGATGAGTGAGATCGGATACGAGGACGCCCGCGCCGAACTGGCCGAGATCGTCCGCAAGCTCGAGACGGGCGGGCAGTCGCTCGAGGAGTCGCTGGCCCTTTGGCAGCGCGGCGAGGAACTGGCCGACGTGTGCGAGCGCTGGCTCGAGGGCGCCACCGCCCGGCTCGACGCCGCAATCGCCGAGCACGACGCCGAGCAGGCGTAGGGCACTGGCGACGCGCGCGGTCTGCGGGTGTAATCGCAGATAACCAGTCGGAGGTGCGCCGTGTTCTTTCCGTTGACCGTTCGTGACTTTCTGGACCGGGCCGAGCAGGTTTATCCGGATCGGCTGGCCATTGTCGACGAGCCCGATCAGCCGGCGCCCAGTCTGGGTGAGCTGACCTACCGCGAGCTGGCCGGGTTGGCGCGGGCGCAGGCGGCCCGGCTGGATCAGCTGGGCGTGCCGACCGGCGGGCGCGTGGCGGTGATCTCGCAGAACTCAGCCCGGCTGTTCACCTCGTTCTTCGGGGTGTCCGGGTGGGGACGCATCCTGGTGCCGATCAACTTCCGGTTGGCGCCGGCCGAGATCGAGTACATCGTGGGGCACAGTGGCGCGTCGGTCGTCTACGCCGACCCGTCGGTGAAGAACGTGCTCGACTCGCTCGACGTCGAGTACAAGTTCGTGCTGGGCGACGACGCAGCCATGTTCTCCGACGACGCGACCCCGCGCGAATGGGCTGATCCGGACGAGAACGCCACGGCGACGATCAACTACACGTCGGGCACGACGGCGCGCCCCAAGGGCGTGCAGCTCACCCATCGCAACCTGTGGCTGAACGCCACCGTGTTCGGTCTGCACACCACGATCAGTGACCGCGACGTGCTGCTGCACACCTTGCCGATGTTCCACTGCAACGGCTGGGGCATGCCCTATGGCGTGACCGGCGTCGGCGGCTCGCACATCGTGCTGCGCCAGGTCGAGGGCACCGAGATCCTGCGCCGGGTCGAGCGGCACGGCGTGACAATGATGTGCGCGGCGCCGGCCGTCGTGAACGCCGCCCTCGACGGCGCGGCGTCCTGGGAGGGCGAGATCCCGGGCCGCGACCGGGTGCGCATCATCGTCGCCGGAGCGCCGCCGCCCACGCGCACCATCGAGCGGGTACTCGACGAGCTCGGCTGGGAATTCGTCCAGATCTACGGCCTGACCGAGACGGCGCCACTGCTGACGATCAACCGGCAGCGCCTCGAGTGGGACGGGCTGTCCGCCGGCGAGCAGGCCCGGCGGCTCGTGCGCGCGGGCGCACCGGCGCTCGGCGTGCGCCTCGATGTCGACATCGACGGCGAGGTGCTCGCCCAGTCCAACCACAACCTGGACGGCTACTGGAACCAGCCCGACGAGACGGCCAAGGCCCAGGCCGGCAGCTGGTTCCACACCGGCGACGGCGGTTACATCGACGACGAGGGTTACCTGACGATCTCCGACCGCAAGAAGGACGTGATCATCTCCGGCGGCGAGAACGTCTCGTCGATCGAGGTCGAGGACGTGATCACGTCGCACCCGGCGGTGCGCGAGGTGGCCGTGATCGGCATCCCGGACGAGAAGTGGGGCGAGTTGGTCACCGCGCTGGTGGTGGCCGACGGCGTCACCTCTGACGAGCTCATCGCCCACTGCCGCAGCTCGCTGGCCGGGTACAAGTGCCCCAAACGCGTGGAGTTCGTCGAGACGCTGCCCCGCACCGCGACCGGAAAGCTGCAGAAGTTCAAGCTGCGTGAGCCGTACTGGGCCGGCCACGAACGGCAGGTGAACTAAGGGCTTTGCCCTTCACGGCCCGCTGGCGCAAGCGGCCAGCGGGCCCTCGAGGGCCGAGCGTCAGCGGTCGAAGACGGTGACCTCGATGGCGTAGCCGTCGGCCCGGTACACGTGGTCGCCGAACTCGATCGCCTGGCCGTCGGCGTCGTAGGCGGTGCGCTGCATCGCGATCAGCGGCTGCCCCCGCCGGATCTTGAGCAGCCGGGCCTCGCGCTGGTTGGCCGACCGGGCCGTGATTCGCTGCTTGGCCACCTGCGGCTGCACGCCCCGCGACCGCAGGATCCGGTACAGCCCGTCGTCGGCCAGCTGCTCCTTCGACACGTCGGCGTACGGTGACGGCAGCCAGTTGTGCATGAGCGCCAGCGGCCGGCCGTCGGCGTACCGCAGCCGCTCGACGTAGACCAGCGGGCTGGCCGGGTCGGCCCCGATCGCCCCGGCGGCGATGGCGTTCACCCGGCTCGGATCCAGCTTCAACACCTCGGTCGTGGGGTTCTGCCCGGCGGCGTCGAGGTCGTCGTACAGGCTCGTCAGCTCGACCCGTCGGTGCACCTGGGTGTTGGCCACCTCGGTGCCGTAGCCGCGCTTGCGGACCAGAAGACCTTTGCCGACCAGCTCTTCCAGCGCCCGCCGCATGGTCGGACGGGACAGCCCGAGCGAGTCGGCCAGGTCGATCTCGTTGGGCAAGCGGTCGCCGGGAGCCAGGTCGCCGGCGTCGATCGCTGCCTCGAGCTGGGCCGTCACTTGGAAGTACAGCGGGATCGGGCTGGTCCGGTCGACGCGCATAGCCGGGACTGGCATGACATACATACTGACCGCTTGTCACCAGGATGTAAATATGTCAGAACAAACTCTTGACAGCGCGGTTTCCCGACCGGGACAGTCATAGCAAGCGTGACTGACGGCGAGAGGTCTTTGACAATGCGTATCGGGGTAGCCGGGGTCGGCCGGATCGGCGCGTTCCACGCGCAGACGCTGAAGGCGATCGACGAGATCGACAGTCTGGTCCTGGCCGACGCGGTGCCCTCGCGCGCGGCGGATGTGGCCGCCGGGCTGAACGTCGAACACGTCGCCACGCCGAACGACCTCTTCACCGCCGGCGTCGACGGACTGGTCATCGCCGCGGCCACTGACGCGCACGCGGGGCTGATTCTCGGCGCGGTCGACGCGGGCATCCCGGTGTTCTGCGAGAAGCCGGTCGCCCCGGACGCGGCTGGCACGCGCGCCGTGCTGGACAAGGTGCGCGGCTCGTCCGTCCCGGTGCAGATCGGGTTCCAACGACGGTTCGACGCCGGATTCACCGCCGCTCGCGACGCGGTGGCGGCCGGCCGGCTGGGTTGGGTGCACACCCTGCGGGCCGGCACGCTCGACCCGGCGCCCCCGCCGCCGGAGTACGTGGCCTCGTCGGGCGGGCTGTTCCGCGACTGCAGCGTGCACGACTTCGACGCCATCCGCTGGGTGACCGGTCAGGAGGTCGTCGAGGTATACGCGCTCGGTGCGAACCGCGGCGCGTCGTTCTTCCGTGACGCCGGTGACATCGACACGGCCGCGGCGCTGCTGACCCTGGCCGACGGCGGCTTCGCACACGTGGCGGCCACGCGCTACAACGGGGCCGGCTACGACGTGCGGCTCGAGGTGCTGGGCTCCGAACAGAGCATCTCGGTCGGCCTCGACGATCGGTTGCCGCTGCGCTCGACCGAGCCGGGGGTCACGTTCCCGGCCGGGACGCCTTATCCGATGTTCATGGACCGCTTCCACGCGGCGTACGTCGCCGAGCTGACCGGATTCACCGACATCGTCGCCGGGCGGGCCGAGCCGTCGTGCACGGTGGCCGACGCCCTCGAGGCGTTCCTGATCGCCGAGGCGTGCGAGCTGTCTCGCGCCGAACACCGCCCGGTCGGCGTCGACGAGGTGCGCACATGACCGCGGATCGATCGTGCGACTCTCGGCCGTCTCACGCGGCCGAGAGTCGCTCGATCGGGAAGGAACGCGGATGAGTTTCGACGTGATCACCATGGGGCGGGTGGGCGTGGACCTCTACCCGCTGCAGGTGGGCGTCGGCCTCGAAGACGTCACGTCGTTCGGCAAGTTCCTCGGCGGCAGCGCGACGAACGTGGCAGTGGCCGCCGCCCGGCACGGTCGGCGCACCGCGGTGATCACGCGCGTCGGCGATGACCCGTTCGGGCGATACGTGCGGAGCGAGGTGACCCGCCTCGGGGTGGACGCCCGGTACGTGGGCACGGTCGCTGGCCTGCCGACCCCCGTCACGTTCTGCGAGATTTTCCCGCCCGACGACTTTCCCCTTTACTTCTACCGGTTCCCGAAGGCTCCCGATCTGACGATCAGCCCGGACGAGCTCGACCCGGATGCCATTCGCGAGGCCGGCGTGTTCTGGGCGACGGTCACCGGGCTGACCGAACAGCCGAGCCGCGACGCGCATCACGCCGCCTGGGCGGCCCGCGCGCGACGTCCGCTCACCGTCCTCGACCTCGACTACCGGCCGATGTTCTGGGAGTCGCGCGCGGCGGCGCGGGCCGAGGTGCAGCGCGCGCTGCCGCACGTCACGGTCACGGTCGGCAACCTCGACGAGTGCGAGACCGCCGTCGGGTCCCGGGAGCCGGCCCGGGCGGCCGAGTTGCTGCTCGACGCCGGCGTCGAACTGGCCGTCGTCAAGCAGGGGCCGAAGGGCGTTCTGGCCCGCACCCGCACCGAACTGGTCGAGGTGCCGCCCACGCCGGTCGACGTCGTGAACGGGCTGGGCGCCGGCGACGGCTTCGGCGGGGCGCTGGGCCACGGGCTGCTGGCCGGCTGGCCGCTCGAGCAGACGCTGCGCTACGCCAACGCGGCCGGCGCGATCGTGGCGTCGCGGCTGGAGTGCTCGACGGCGATGCCGACGCCGGCTGAGGTCGAGGCCCTGCTCACCGACTCCGGTTTTGGTCACCAGGTCTCAAATAGCCGGCCTGGTGACCAAAACCGGGGAGGGCACGGCGATGCTTGACTTCGACCGGCTGCGCGAGCTGCGGGCGCGCCACCCGGGTGCGGTGGCCGAGGCGGCGGCCGTCCGCGAACGACGCGCCACCCTGCTCGACCACGACGGCCGGCTGATGATCGTGGCCGCCGACCATCCGGCCCGAGGCGCCCTGGGCGTGCGCGGCGTCGCCGACGCGATGGCCGACCGCTACGACCTGCTGCGCCGGCTGGCGATCACCCTGCAACGACCCGGCGTCGACGGGGTACTCGGCACGCCCGACATCATCGAGGACCTGCTGCTGCTCGGCGCCCTCGACAACAAGATCGTCATCGGCTCGATGAACCGGGGCGGATTGCAGGGCGCGACGTTCGAGCTCGACGACCGGTTCACCGGCTACGACGCGGCCACCATCGAGGCGATGCGCTTCGACGGCGGCAAGATGCTGACCCGCATCGACCTGGGCGACACCGGCTCGGCGGCCACGCTCCAGGCGTGCGGGCAGGCGATCACCGAGCTGGCCGGGCGAGGGCTGATGGCCATGGTCGAGCCGTTTCTGGCCCACCGCGAGGGCGGCCGGGTGGTCAACGACCTGACGGCGGCGGCGGTCCGCAAGTCGGTCGCCGTGGTGAGCGGTCTCGGCGCGACCAGTGCCTACACCTGGCTGAAGCTGCCGGTCGTCGACGACATGGAGTTGGTGATGTCCGCGACAACGCTGCCCACACTGCTGCTCGGCGGCGACCCGTCCGGCGATCCCGAACAGACGTACGCGCAGTGGAAACGCGCGCTCGAACTGCCCGGCGTGCGCGGCCTGACGGTCGGGCGCGCGCTGCTGTACCCGCCGGACGGTGACGTGGCCGCGGCCGTCGACGCGGCCGTCTCACTGGTCCGAGCCGGGAGCCCGACATGACGTATGTGCGCCGCGCCGTCGAGACGATCACCCCGGAGGACGCCGGCTGGAGCTACTCCGGCCTGCGCCTTGTCACCCTGGCCCCCGGCGGTACCTACCGGGCAGAAACCGGCGCGGACGAGGTGGTCGTGTTGCCGCTCTCCGGGGGGTGCACCGTCGAGGCCGGTGACGAGGGCGCCCAGCTCGCCGGCCGCCGCAGCGTGTTCGACGGCGTCAGCGACTTCGCTTACGTACCCCAAGGTACGGAGCTGGCGCTCACGTCGCCCGGCGGCGGCCGCTTCGCGCTGGCCACGGCGCGCGCCACCCGGCGGCGCCCGTTCCGCCATGTCGCGGCCAAGGACGTGCCGATCGAGCTGCGCGGCGCCGGTAACTGCTCGCGGCAGGTGAACAACTTCGCCACCCCTGACGTGCTCGATGCCGACCGGCTGATCGCCTGCGAAGTCCTTACCCCGTCGGGCAATTGGTCGTCGTACCCACCACACAAGCACGACGAGGACCGCCCGGGTCAGGAGTCCGTGCTCGAGGAGATCTACTACTTCGAAGTCGCCGGCGAGGGCATGGCCTACCAGCGGGTGTACGGGCCGGGCATCGACGTGCTGGCCGAGGTGCGCAGCGGCGACGCCGTGCTGATCCCGCACGGCTGGCACGGTCCGTCGATGGCCACACCCGGCTACGACCTCTACTACCTGAACGTGATGGCCGGACCGGGCGAACGGGTCTGGCTGATCTGTGACGACCCGGCCCACGCCTGGGTGCGCCGCACCTGGGCCGATCAGCCGATCGATCCACGCCTGCCGATGACGGAGGCACCAGCATGAGACTCACCGTGGGCCAGGCGATCGTGCGCTTCCTGGCCGTCCAGCGCAGCGAGCGTGACAGCGTCGAGCACAAGCTGTTCGAGGGCTGCTTCGGCATCTTCGGGCACGGCAACGTCGCGGGAATCGGCCAGGCACTGCTCGAGGCCGAGCTGACCGATCCGGCGGCGCTTCCGTACCGCCAGGCTCGCAACGAGCAGGGCATGGTGCACGCCGCGTCGGCGTTCGCCCGGATGCGCAACCGGCTGTCCATGCTGGCCTGCACGTCGTCCATCGGACCGGGTGCCACGAACATGGTCACCGGCGCCGCATTGGCCACAATCAACAGGCTGCCTGTACTTCTCTTGCCTGGTGACGTGTTCGCCACCCGGGCGCCCGACCCGGTGCTGCAGCAGCTCGAGGATCCGCGATCCGGCGACGTCAGCGTCAACGACGCGTTCCGCCCCGTGTCGCGCTACTTCGACCGCATCGTCCGGCCCGAGCAGCTGCCGAGTGCCCTGATGAGCGCGATGCGGGTGCTGACCGATCCGGCCGAGACGGGCGCCGTCACGCTGGCCCTGCCGCAGGACGTCCAGGCCGAGGCCTACGACTGGCCGGACGAGCTGTTCGCGCCGCGCGTGTGGCACGTGCCCAGAGCCGTGCCGGAACCCGCCGTCCTGGAAAGCGCGGTCGAGGTACTGCGCGAGGCCCGCCGGCCGCTCATCGTCGCCGGGGGCGGTGTCATCTACTCCGAGGCGACCGACGCCCTGCGCGACTTCGCCGAACGAGCGGGCATACCCGTCGCCGAAACCCAGGCCGGCAAGGGATCACTGCCCTACGACCACCCGCTGGCCGTCGGCGCGATCGGCGCCACCGGCACGACCGCCGCCAATGCGCTCGCGCGCGCGGCCGACGCCGTCCTCGGCATCGGCACCCGGTACAGCGACTTCACCACGGCGTCGCGCACGGCGTTCGGCCGGGCCCGGTTCGTCAACGTGAACGTCGCGGCGTTCGACTCGGCCAAGAACGCCGGCATCGCGGTCACCGCCGACGCCTGGGCCACCCTGACCGCGCTCACCGAACAACTCGGCGGCTGGACGACCGACGCCACGTACCGCGACGAAGCCACGCAGAAGGCGACGGAGTGGGACGCCGCCGTAGAGCGCGCCTACCACCTCGGCCATGTGCCACTACCGGCCCAGTCCGAAGTTGTCGGCGCCGTCAACGACATCAGCGCCCCGCGCGACGTAGTCGTCTGCGCGGCCGGATCGATGCCGGGCGACCTGCACAAGTTGTGGCGCACCCGCGACCCCAAGGGCTACCACGTCGAGTACGGCTACTCGTGCATGGGCTACGAGATCGCCGGCGGCCTCGGCGCCAAGCTGGCCGCCCCGGATCGCGACGTGTTCGTGCTGGTCGGCGACGGCTCGTACCTGATGATGGCCCAGGAGCTCGTCACCGCCGTACAGGAGGGAATCAAGCTCATCGTCGTCCTGGTGCAGAACCACGGTTTCGCCTCGATCGGCCGGCTGTCCGAATCGCTCGGCTCGCAACGCTTCGGCACGGCGTACCGGTACCGCAGCGGCGACGGCCGACTCGACGGCGACGTGCTGCCGGTCGACCTGGCCGCCAACGCCGAGAGCCTGGGGGCGGACGTGCTGCGCGCCCGCACCATCGACGAGTTCCGGGCCGCGCTGACCAAGGCCAAGGCGGCCGACCGCACCACGGTGGTGCACATCGAGACCGATCCGATCGTCGACGCACCGAGCAGCGACGCCTGGTGGGACGTGCCGGTGGCCGAGGTCGCCACCCTGGACAGCACCAAGCAAGCGCGCGCCGAGTACGAGAAGCACAAGCGCGCTCAGAAGCACTACCTCTGAAGGGGAATCGCAACGTGAAGACCATCCAGCACTGGATCGGCGGGACGCTCACCACGGGCGCGTCCACCCGCACCGCGCCGGTGTGGAACCCGGCCACCGGCGAGCAGCAGGCGGAGGTGCTGCTGGCCGAGCCGGCCGACGTCGAAGCCGCAGTGAATACGGCCGCCCGCGCCTTCGAACAGTGGCGGGACGCATCGCTCTCAAAGCGCAGCGGCGTGCTGTTCGCCTTCCGCCAACTGGTGCACGAGCACATCGACGAGCTGGCCGGGGTCATCTCCGACGAGCACGGCAAGGTCATCTCCGACAGTCGCGGCGAGGTGCAGCGCGGCCTGGAGGTCGTCGAGTTCGCCTGCGGTATCCCCCAGTTGCTGAAGGGCGATTACTCCGACCAGGTGTCGTCCGGCGTCGACTCGTACAGCTTCCGCCAGCCGCTGGGCGTCGTCGCCGGCATCACGCCGTTCAACTTCCCGGTGATGGTGCCGATGTGGATGCATCCGATCGCCATCGCCTGCGGCAACACGTTCGTACTCAAGCCGAGCGAGCGCGACCCCTCAGCCTCGCTGTATATCGCGCGGTTGTGGCAGCAGGCCGGCCTGCCTGACGGTGTGTTCAACGTGGTGCACGGCGACAAGGTGGCCGTCGACGGCATGCTCGACTCGCCGCCGATCGCGGCAGTGAGCTTCGTCGGCTCGACCCCGATCGCCCGCTACATCCACGAGCGGGCCAACGCGAACGGCAAGCGGGTGCAAGCGCTCGGCGGGGCGAAGAACCACGCCGTCGTGCTGCCCGACGCCGACCTGGAGTTCGCGGCCGACCACCTGACCGCCGCGGCGTTCGGGTCGGCCGGACAGCGGTGCATGGCGATCTCGGCCGCCGTGGCGGTGGGCGAGGCCGGCGACGCGCTGGTCGGCCGGCTCAAGGAGAAGGCCAGCGCAGTACGGGTGGGTCCGGGACGCGACGAGTCCAGCGAGATGGGCCCGGTGGTCACGGCCGAGGCCCGCGAGCGCATCGTCGGGTTCATCGACTCCGCTGAGCAGCAGGGCGCGAGCCTGGTCGCCGACGGCCGGAACCTCCATGTGGATAAGGGATTCTTCGTCGGGCCGACCGTACTCGACCACGTCAACGCCGACATGGACGCCTACCGCAACGAGATCTTCGGGCCGGTGCTGTCGGTCACCCGGGTCGACACCGTCGACGAGGCGATCGCCTTCGTCAACGCCAACCCGTACGGCAACGGCACGGCCATCTTCACGTCGAGCGGCGAGGCGGCCCGGCGCTTCCAACGCGAGGTCACCGTCGGCATGATCGGCATCAACGTACCGATCCCGGTACCCATGGCGTACCACTCGTTCGGCGGTTGGAAGGACTCGCTGTTCGGCGAGTCGCACATACACGGACCGGAGGGCGTCCGGTTCTACACCCGGGCGAAGGTCGTGACGGCCCGTTGGCCGCACGTCGAGCACACGGTGGCTGCGAGCTACCACTTCCCGACCGCCACCTGAGGCGGCAGCCAATCCCGCGAAGGGGGAAAGTCGATGATCGGTAAGAGACGCATGTGGGTTGTCGTTGCCGCCATCGCAGCGCCGATGCTCGTGGTGTCGGCGTGCAGCAGCCGCAACGCCGTCAACAAGCCGCACAACCAGTCGGGCGGCGGCAAGGGCGGATACGGCTACAAGATCGCCGTCGTCACGCACGGTGGGGCCGGCGACTCGTTCTGGAGCATCGTCAAGAACGGCGCGGTCCAGGCCGGCAAGGACATGGGCGACACGGTCACCTACCAGAGCGACGGCGACCCGACCCAGCAGGCCAAGCTGATCGACGCCGCCGCCAACGCCAAGCCGGACGGCCTCGTCGTGTCGATGGCCAACCCCGAGGCACTCAAGTCTTCGATCGAGAACGCCGAGAAGGCCGGCATCCCGGTAATCACGATCAACTCGGGCGAGGCCCAGTCGAAGCCCTACGGTGCGCTCTCGCACATCGGGTCGGACGAGACGATCGCCGGGCAGGCCGTCGGAACCGAACTGAAGAAGGAAGGCGTCAAGAACGTCCTCTGCGTGATCCAGGAAGCCGGCAACGTCGGTCTCGAGCAGCGCTGCGCCGGCGTCAAGGACACCCTCGGCGGCACGGTCAGCAACATCCAGGTCGACAACAACAACCTGCCGGCCGCCCAGACGATCATCAAGACGAAGCTGCAGTCGGACAAGTCGATCGACGGCGTCGTCACCCTCGGAGCGCAGGTGGCTCAGGTCGCCGAGGGCGCGATCTCGCAGTCCGGGTCCTCAGCCAAGCTGGCTACCTTCGACCTCAACGCCGACGTGGCCAAGGGCGTCGAGGACGGCAAGATCGCGTTCGCGGTCGACCAGCAGCCCTACCTACAGGGCTACCTGGCCGTCGTGATGCTGACGCTCTACAACTCGAACCTGAATGTCCTCGGCGGCGGCCAGCCGGTGCTGACCGGGCCGAACCTGATCACCAAGGCCAACGCGGCCCAGGTGCTCAAGCTCGCGGCGGGAGGCACGCGATGACTGCGGCCACCGCCACCGTCGACGAACGGGTCGCCCACGTCGGCATACTGCGGCGGATACTGCTCAAGCCCGAGTTCGGGGCGCTGATCGGCGCCATTGTCATCTTCGTCTTCTTCGCGTCCCAGTCGGACGTGTTCCGCTCGTGGACGGGCGCGGCGAACTGGCTGGACGTCTCGGCGACGCTGGGTCTGATGGCGGTGCCGGTGGCCCTGCTGATGATCGGCGGCCACTTCGACCTGTCGGCCGGTGTGCAGGTCGGCACGGCCGGGTTGGCCACCGGGATCATGACGACGTACTGGGGTCTGCAGCTCTATGCCTCGTGGGCTGTGTCGCTGGCGTTGATGCTGACGATCGGCTTCATCAACGGCTTCCTGGTCACGCGCACCGGACTGCCCAGCTTCATCATCACCCTCGGCATGTTCCTCGGTCTGCAGGGCCTGAACCTGGGCGTGACCAAGCAGGTGACCAATACCGTCCAGGTCGGCAACCTCGACCTGGTGCCCGGCTACCACGCCCTGAACAACATACTGGGCAGTACGGTGACGATCGGCGGCGCTGACTTCCCCGTCGCCATCATCTGGTGGGTGGGCTTCACCATCGTCGCCTCGTGGTTGCTGCTCAAGACCCGGTTCGGCAACTGGATCTTCGCCACCGGCGGCGAGCCCAACGCCAGCAAGAACGTCGGCGTGCGCACCGACCGCACGACGATCGCCCTGTTCATGATGACGTCGTTCATGGCCTGGTTCGTGGGCAGCACGCAGATCGTGCGGTTCGCCACCATCCAGGCCCAGAGTGGCATCGGCCAGGAGCTGTACTACATCGTCGCCGCGGTGATCGGCGGCTGCCTGCTGACGGGCGGGTACGGCTCGGCGATCGGCGCTTCGCTCGGCGCGCTGATCTTCGGCATGACCGAGGTGGGCATCGTCAACCTGAACTGGAACTCCGACTGGTTCAAGCTGTTCGTCGGGGTGATGTTGCTGCTCGCCGTGCTGGCCAACCAGTTCGTCCGCCGCTTCGCCGAACAGTCGAGGAGGTAGCGCCATGACCGATCTCGAGGTCAAGGAAGTCACCGATCCGCAGAAGGCCGACGTGCCGATGCTGGAGATCCGCGACGTCACCAAGACGTTCGGCAGCGTCATCTCGCTGTTCGAGATCTCGACGACGGTGCGGGCCGGGCAGGTCACCTGCGTGCTCGGCGACAACGGCGCGGGCAAGTCGACGTTCATCAAGATCCTGTCCGGGGTGCACCAGCCGGACGGCGGCCAGCTGCTCGTCGACGGCAAGCCGACCCGGTTCGGCACGCCCCGCGACGCGCTGGACGCCGGTATCGCAACGGTGTTCCAGGATCTGGCGATGGTGCCGTTGATGGCGATCTGGCGGAACTTCTTCCTCGGCTCGGAGCCGACGAAGGGTTGGGGACCGTTCAAGCGGTTCGACTCGGCCTCCGCCAAGAAGATCACCCGCAAGGAGATGGCCGACATGGGCATCGACATCCGCGACCCCGACCAGCCGGTCGGCACGTTGTCGGGTGGCGAACGCCAGTCGGTGGCCATCGCCCGGGCGGTGCACTTCGGGGCCCGGCTGCTGATCCTGGACGAGCCGACGTCCGCGCTGGGTGTCAAGCAGGCCGGTGTCGTGCTGAAGTACATCGTCCAGGCCCGCGACCGCGGCCTGGGCGTCATCTTCATCACCCACAACCCGCATCACGCCTACCCCGTCGGCGACCGGTTCCTGCTGCTCAAGCGGGGACGCAGCCTGGGCGACTTCGCCAAGTCCGAGATCTCGCTGCAGGAACTCACCCGGCTCATGGCCGGCGGCGCCGAACTCGAGGCGCTGGCCCACGAGCTGGAGCGCGACCCCGGCGAGCTGGGCGAGGTCGGCCGCGAGCTGGCGCAGGACACCGAGTCGCTGGGCTGAACCGACGAACGGCCCGCCCTGCGGAAAGGGGCGGGCCGTTCGACGCTCGGATCAGCCGCGCAGCAGCTTTTCGGCGGCCTGGCGGTTGAGGATGTCGCGCACCTCGCGGGACTCCTCGGGGTCGTGGCGAGCGACGATCGTCTCGATCTCGAGACGCGCGGCCGGCGTGTCGTACGCGGCGAGCTCGCGCTCGAGGTTCAGGCGATCCCGACGCGCGGCGCGACGGGTCGCGAGTTCCTGACGGATGGCCTGGATGGTGCTCATGGCTTCCTTCGCTTGTCTGTAAACGCTTACGAAGGTGTCAACGGCACGGCCCGTCCGGTTGCTCCCGATCGTGAGCGGACTCTCACTTGTAAAACACAGGTTTCGTCGCGAGCCGCACCGGCTTCCGCCCACCATCGAGCGCGCTGACGGCCGTCCGCGCCACGGCGGTCGCAACGTAGCCGTCCCAAGCCGACGCACCGCGCGCCTGCCCCTGGGCCACACCGTCCACCCAGTCCTGCAGCTCGCGGCGGTACGCCTCGGCGAAGCGGTCGCGCCAGTCGGGCGTGACCGAGCCGGACGCGCCGGCCGTGCCCTTCTCGCCGACCAGTTCGCAGTGCACGTCGTAGCCGTACTGCGCGTTGACGAACACCTCGACGTCGACGAGCACTCCGCCGGCCAGCTCCATGATCAGCAGCTGCGGATCCTGCAGCGTGTCGCCGACCCGGTTCGACGCGCGGGGCCGGTGAATCGTGACGGCCACGATCTCGTCGCCGAACAGCCAGCGGCTGATGTCGATCTCGTGGGTGGCCGAGCTGGTCAGCAGCATGTTGCTGGTGAACGTGCTGGGCGCGGTGGCGTTGCGGTGCACGCAGTGCATCAGCACCGCGGGGCCGATCTCGCCGGCGTGCAGGGTGCGCTTCAGCTCGACGTAGCCCGGGTCGTAGCGGCGCATGAACCCCACCGTCACGAGCCGCCGCCCGAGGGCCAGCTCGGCGTCGACGATGCGCAGGCAGCCGGCCACGTCCGGAGCCAGCGGCTTCTCGCACAGCACCGGCTTGCCGGTGGCCAGGGCGGCCAAGACGAACTGCTCGTGCGTCGGATCCGACGACGCGACCAGCACGGCATCGATGTCGCCGTCGTCGATCAGCACGAACGGGTCGGCGTAGACGTGCGTTCCGACGGCTTCGGCCCGCTTCGCGTCTACGTCGTGGACG
Source organism: Jatrophihabitantaceae bacterium (assembly GCA_036558905.1). Taxonomy (GTDB): domain Bacteria; phylum Actinomycetota; class Actinomycetes; order Mycobacteriales; family Jatrophihabitantaceae; genus DASXRA01. Next base: position 18,759 of record DATBER010000120.1, read on the forward strand.
CCGCCGACCGTGGCACCGTCGATCGAGCCGGCGAGCACCCGGGCGTGGTCGGCGCCCATCACGCCGGCCCCGATCAGCCCGACCCGGACGGTCACCCTTGCCCTCCGTTGCCTTGATCAACAGCAGAACGTGGTCGCTCCAGCGACCAGAATCCGCTGTTGATCAAAGACGGTGCGCTCAGTCGGACGCTCACAGCCGGGCCAGGAAGTCGAGGCTGCGGCGCACGTCGTCGATCGGACCGGCGCCGGGCGGCGGCGCGTCGTGGAGAGCGATGTCCTGCTCGAGCACGTACCAACCGGCGTAGCCGGCACTTTCGAGGACGGTGACGATGCCGGCGATGTCGAGGTCGCCGTCGCCCAGCGGCGCGTACAGGCCCTGGCGTACGGCGCCCATGTAGCTGGTGTCGCCGGCGCTCACGGTGGCGGCGACGGGCAGCCGCACGTCCTTGAGGTGCACGTGCTCGACCCGTCCGGCGGCCGAGCGCAGCAGCTCGAGCGGGTCGGTGCCACCGATGACGAGGTGGCCGGTGTCCAGGCACAGCGCAATGTCGCTCGAGTCGAGCAGCCGGTACACCGCCGCGCGGTCCGCGATCGCGGTGCCGACGTGGGGATGCAAGCTGGCGCGCAGCCCGTGCTCGCCGACCAGGTCGCGCACCCGCTTGAGGTTGCCGAGCAGGGTGCGCCATTCGGCGTCGTCCAGCGGCACCTTGCGGTCGTAGCTGCCGTCGACCGAGCGGGCGGCCAGCACCACCACCTCGGCGCCGGCCTCGGCCAGGGTGCGGATGGCCGCCTCGGCCTCGGCGAAGTCGGTCGCGTCGGAGTGCAGTACAACGGGCAGGAAGCCGCCGACCAGGCTCAGCTCGTGCCGATCCAGCAACGCGCGCACTTGCGCGGGGTCGGCGCCGAGATAGCCGGTCGGCCCGAGCTCGGTGGCCCGCAGCCCGACCGCGCGCATCTCGGTCAGGACGCGTTCGGAGGGCAGCTCGAGGCCCCAGTCGGGGGCCTCGCAAACGCCCCAGGAAATGGGCGCGGCCGCGACCCGCTCGTTGAGCGTCATGCTGTCTCCCGAACTACTAGAGCGCTCTAGCTGACTTCGAAGTATCATCGCCGCACTGCCGTGCTGTCAACGCCGTTGCGAGGCTGGATTGCGGACCCATCCGACCCTGGAGGACGTCGCCGCGCGCGCCGGCGTCTCGCGGGCCCTGGTGTCGATCGTGATGCGCGGCGTGCCCGGTGCGAGCGCGGCCACCCGCGAGCACGTGCTGCGGGTCGCCGAGCAAATCGGGTACCGGCCCGACTCGCGGGCCCGGTTGCTGGCCGGACGGCGGCCACGGCTACTCGGCGTCACGCTCACCCTCAACCATCCGTTTCACGCCGACCTAGCCGAGGGCATCTACAGCTCGGCTGAGCAACTCGGCTACGAGGTGGTGCTCAGCGCCATCACGCCGCAGCGTGAGCCGCGCCGGGCGATCGACACGCTGCTCGACTACCGCTGCGAGGCGGCGATCCTGGTCGGCGCGCTCGTGCGCGAGCCGTGGCTGTCCGCGCTCGGCGAACGGTTGCCGGTCGTGGTGGTCGGTCAGGGCACGCGCAGCCGGGCGGTGGACGTCGTCCGGACATCGGACGCAGCGGGCATCCGGCTGGCCGTCGAGCACCTGGTCGAACTCGGGCATCGCAACATCACGCACATCGACGGCGGGCGGGGTCCCGGAGCGGCGGCTCGGCGCAACGCGTACCGAGCCGGCCTGCGCCGGCACGGGCTCACGCCGCGGGTCGTGCCGGGCGGGCAATCCGAGGAGGACGGGGCGAGCGCCGGTCGGACCCTCGTCGACAACCCGCCCACCGCCGTGCTGACCTACAACGACCGGTGCGCGGTCGGGCTGCTCGACGTGTTCGTGCGTGGCGGCCTCGCCGTTCCGGACGACGTGTCCGTGGTGGGCTACGACGACAGCCAGGCGCCCTACCGACGACTCACCACGGTCAGCCAGGACGCCGCGCAGCTCGCCACACTGGCCGTGCAACGCGCGGTGGCCCGGCTCGAGGGCGAGACGGTGCCCGAGCGCGAGACGGTGCTGACCCCGCACCTGATCGTGCGCGGCACGACGGCCGCACCGGCCCGATAGGGTCGAACCGTGCTCGATCACATCAACCCGTCCGACGTCGCGCCGGCCAGCGGCTATACCCACGTGGTCGCCGGCAACGGCCGGCTGATCGCGATCTCGGGGCAGATCGCACTCGACGAGGCGGGCGAGCTGGTCGGGCCCGGCGACCCGGAGGCGCAGGCCGGGCAGGTCTTCGAGAACCTGCGCCGCTGTCTGCACGCCGCCGGCGCCACGTTCGACGACGTCGTCAAGCTGACCTACTTCGTCACCGACGTCGCCTGGCTGCCGGCCGTCCGCAGGGTGCGAGACGCGTTCGTCGACCCGGCCCGCCCGCCGGCGAGCAGCGCGGTGCAGGTGGTCAGCCTGATCCGCCCCGAGCTGCTGATGGAGATCGAGGCGCTCGCCGTCATCCCGTAGTCCTCGCGCCGCGCCGCGGCAGATGTCTACTCTCGGGCGATTTTGGGTAAACCGTTTCCGGGTGGTGCATCCCTTAACCACCTATGTGAACACCCGGACGCTTCGTCGACGGGCAACCGGACCCGGCCGCGCGGAGCACACGAGGAGGCTGCCATGTCGCTTTCCACCAGCCCCGGCTCGGCCCCGGTCATGACCGAGGGCGGGTTCGCCTACGCGGCCGAGGACGCCACCAGCGGTCTGAAACGGCACGTCGGTCCGGTCGGACTGCTGTTCGCGGGCGTCGGCTCGATCATCGGCTCGGGCTGGTTGTTCGGCGCCTTCAACGCCACGGTCATCGCCGGCCCGATCGCGATCTTCGCCTGGCTGCTCGGTGCGGTCATGATCTTGCTGATCGGATTGGTGTTCGCCGAACTGGGCGCGATGTTCCCGGTGTCCGGTGGCGTCGTCCGCTTCCCGCACTACTCGTACGGTTCCTTCGCCAGCTTCACCATGGGCTGGGTCACCTGGTTGGCGGCCGCGGTCGTGGCCCCCATCGAGGTCGAGGGAGCGATCCAGTACGCCAGCAGCTACGCCCCCTGGCTGATGACCGACAAGGGCGTGCTGAGCTGGCCAGGCGGGTATCTGGTCGCCGCCGCCGGCATGCTGTTCTTCTCGTTCGTCAACCTCGTCGGCATCAGATGGTTCGCCCGGCTCAACAACGTGATTGTCGTCTGGAAGCTGGCGATCATCCTCATCACGATCTTCGCGTTCCTGTTCACCGCGTTCCACGCCGAGAACTTCCACAAGTACGGCTTCGCCACCGACGGCGCGAAGGGCATGTTCCACGCCATCGTCGTCGCCGGCATCGTGTTCTCGTTCCTCGGCTTCCGGCAAGGCGTCGAGCTGGGCGGCGAGAGCGACAACCCCAAGCGCAACATCCCACTCGCGGTCATCGGCTCGATCGTGCTCACCGCGATCATCTACATCCTCTTGCAGATCGCCTACATCGCGGCCGTGCAGCCGAGCGACCTGGCCAAGGCGCACGGCTGGACCAACCTCGCGTTCACCAACGACGCCGGACCGCTCGCCGCTATCGCGTCACTGATCGGGTTGGGGTGGTTGTCCACCACCTTGCTGGTCGACGCCGTCGTGTCGCCGGCCGACACCGGCCTGATCTACACCACGGTCACCTCCCGGCTGTCCTACGCGATGGCCCGCAACGACAACGCGCCGCGTGGACTGGCCTGGACGAGCTCGCGCGGTGTCCCGTGGGTCAGCGTGTTCCTGACCTTCATCGTCGGGCTGATCATCTTCTTGCCGTTCCCGAGCTGGAGCAAGCTGGTCGGCTTCGTCACGTCGTCGACCGTGCTGTCGTTCGGATCGGGTGCCGTCGTGCTGATGGCGATGCGCCACCAGCTGCCCAACCAGGAGCGCCCGTTCCGGCTGCCCGGCGGTCACGTCATCCCGTTCCTCGCCTTCTACGCGGCCAACCTGATGGTCTACTGGGCCGGCTGGGACGTGGACTGGAAGCTGTTCGCCACGGTGGGAATCGGCCTGGTGGTGCTCGGCATCCAGCTGGTGCTGCGGCCCGAGCTGCGCAGGAAGCTCGACGTGCGGCACGGCTGGTGGATCCTGCTCTGGTTCGGCGGGCTGGCCCTGATCTCGTGGCAGGGCATCTACAGCTCCGACGACACGGCGCAGGGCCAGCAGAACAACATCGACTTCGGCTGGGCGTTCCTCGTGGTCGGGGCGCTGACCGTGATCATCTACCTGCTCGCGCTGCGGTCGAAGCTGTCGCCCGAGGCGGCCCGGGCACAGGTCGCCGGTACCCCGCGGGACGAACCGGCGGCGCTGGCCGACTGACCCGGGCGAAGGTAGAGCCAGGCAACCGCCGCCAGCAACAGCGCCGATCCGACGGCGCCGGCGGCGGTCAGCCGCTCGCCGAGCAGGGCGATGGCCAGCACGGTGGCGGCCAGCGGCTCGAGCAGGGTCAGCACCGCCGCGACCTCGGCCGGCGTGGAGCGCAGTCCGGTGAAGAACAGCCCGTAGCCGGCGGCGGTGGTCACCACACCCAGGTAGAGCAGGGCGCCGATCGTCGACGGCGTCGCCGCGAACGTGATGCCGCCGGGCAGCACCACGGGCAGCAGCGCGACGGCGCCGACGGCGCTGGTCGCCCCGGTGAGGGTGAGCGGATCGGCGACCGCCAGTCGCTGATTCACCGCGGTGGCGCCGGCGTACACCAGCCCGCACGCCACCGCCGCCACCACGCCCAGCACCGGGCGCGGCCCGGCCCCGGCCGTTCCGGAAGGTAGGCAGATCAGGGCCAGGCCGGCAATCGCGGCGACCAGTGTGGTGACGGACGACCGGCTGGGCCAACGCCGTCGGGCCAGCGCCGCGCCCGCGGTCAGCACGACGGGCGCCACGCCGATGCTGATCAGTGTCGACAGGCTGACCCCGACGTCCTCGACGGACACGAAGTACAGCGCCTGGTAGGCCCCGAGGCCCACCCCGGCCGCGACCAGCGCCCAGCGCCGGCGCGGCCCGGATCGGCGGGCCAGCCGGACGGCGTCGCGGCCGCGCACGGCGACGAGCACCAGCGCGGCGGTGAACAGGCGGTAGAAGCCGACCGCCGCGGCGGACAGGCCGCTGCGGTCGTGGACGGCGTGCATGACCACGCCGGACGTGCCCCACAGGACGGCACCCGCGCTGATCGCGAGCAGGCCGGCCCGGGTGTTGAGTCGAACAGACAAGACCATGAGATGCGCTCCGAGATCGATCCGAATGGGTCGCGTTTCGGGGCGCGTCGGACCGATCGCGGGCACGGGGCGATGACGTGCCGGTGCGCGATCAGAGAGTCAGGCTGTGAGAGTCCGCGGCCCCGATCAGGAGCGCGGAGGCGGCAGGATGCCGTGGAAGGGCGTCACGGGCGACAGCCTACGGGGTCGGCCGGTGTCGGAGCGACCGAGAAATCACGCCGGTCTGCGAGGATGGGCGCATCCAATTCCGGTGCGACGTGAGGATGGCTGCCATGACGGACCAAACGCCAGCCCAAGCGACCGGTGGGGTTCCGCCGGAGCTCGCGGTGCCCCGGCAGGCGCCGGACCGCAACCTGGCCCTCGAGCTCGTCCGGGTCACCGAGGCGGCGGCGATGTCGGCCGGTCGCTGGGTGGGCCGCGGCGACAAGAACGGCGGCGACGGGGCGGCCGTCGACGCCATGCGCAAGCTGATCGGCACGGTGTCGATGCGCGGAGTCGTCGTGATCGGCGAGGGCGAGAAGGACAACGCACCCATGCTGTACAACGGCGAAGAAGTCGGCGACGGCACCGGCCCGTTGTGCGACGTCGCGGTCGACCCGATCGACGGCACAACGCTTATGGCCAAGGGCATGCCGAACGCGCTCGCGGTGATCGCCGTCGCCGAGCGGGGAAGCATGTTCGACCCGTCCGCGGTCTTCTACATGGAGAAGATCGCGACGGGGTCCGAGGCGGCCGACGTCGTCGACATCACCGCGCCGCCGGCCGAGAACGTGCGGCGCGTCGCCAAGGCCAAGCGCGGCCATCCCGAGGACGTCACGGTCTGCATCCTCGACCGGCCCCGGCACGCGCAGCTGGTCGACGAGGTTCGCAATGCCGGCGCTCGTATCAAGTTCATCAGCGACGGCGATGTCGCAGGGGCGATCATGGCCGCCCGGCCGGGCACCGGCATCGACCTGCTGCTGGGCGTCGGGGGCACGCCCGAGGGCATCATCGCGGCCGCGGCCCTGTCCTGCATGGGCGGCGTCATCCAAGCCCGGCTGTGGCCCCGCGACGACGCCGAGCGGCAGAAGGCCATCGACGCCGGCCACGACCTCGACCGCGTCCTGACCACCCGCGACCTGGTCAGCGGCGACGACACGTTCTTCTGCGCCACCGGCATCACCGACGGCGAGCTGGTGCGCGGCGTGCGTTACTACGCCGACTCGGTGCAGACCGAGTCGATCGTGATGCGTTCCAAGTCCGGCACCATCCGTGCGATCACGTCGTTGCACCAGTTGGGCAAGCTCCGCGCCTACTCATCAATCGATTTCGACCGAAACTGAGGGTGTGACCCATGCTGGTTGTGACGACTAACGAGATTCCGGGTTGGGAGATCCAGCGCGTTTGCGGTGAGGTCTTCGGGCTGACGGTCCGCTCGCGCAACGCGTTCTCTCAGATCGGCGCCGGGTTCAAGTCGCTGATGGGCGGCGAGCTCAAGGGCATGACCGAGAACCTCATGAACAGCCGCAACGAGGTCATGGGCCGCATGCTCGAGGCGGCGCGGGCCCGCGGCGGCAACGCCGTTATCGCGATGCGCTTCGACACCTCCGAGATGGGCGACACCTGGACCGAGATCTGCGCCTACGGCACCGCTGTCGTCGCAGTCCCGGTCGACGACGGCGCCCGCGAGACCGCCGCTCAGCTCGGCTACGGGCAGCCGGCCGCGCAAGGCTGATCGATCACACCGGGCGTCATCGGCGGCCGGTCGGCTTCTACGATCGGGACATGACGAGCGATCAGGACTACCGCGTCGAGAAAGATTCGATGGGTGAGGTCCGAGTCCCGAAAGATGCGAAGTGGCGGGCCCAGACCCAGCGCGCGGTCGAGAATTTCCCGATCTCGGGACGTCCGATCGAACGCGAGCTGATCGGCGCACTGGCCTCGATCAAGGGCACCTCCGCGCTGCTGCGCGCCGAGGCCGGCCGCCTGGACGCCGACAAGGCCAAGGCGATCCACGACGCCGCGCTCGAGGTGGCGCGCGGCGACTGGGACGCCGAGTTCCCGATCGACGTGTTCCAGACCGGATCGGGCACTTCGTCGAACATGAACACCAACGAAGTGCTGGCCACGCTGGCCGCCGAGCGCCTGGGCACGGCGGTCCACCCCAACGACGACGTCAACGACCCGTTCTCGTCCAACGACCAGTTCCCGGCCGCCATCCACATCGCGGCCACCCGGGCCGTGACGGTCGACCTGCTGCCGGCGCTCACCCACCTGGCCGACACGCTCGGCGCCAAGGCCGACGAGTTCGCCGCGGTCGTGAAGTCGGGGCGCACGCACCTCATGGACGCCACGCCGGTCACGCTCGGGCAGGAGTTCGGCGGCTACGCGGCCCAGGTGCGGTACGGCGTCGACCGGCTGCGCGAGACGTTGCCCCGGGTCGGCGAGCTGCCGCTGGGCGGCACCGCGGTGGGTACCGGCATCAACGCGCCGGCCGGCCTGGCCGGTCAGGTCATCGCGCGGCTGGCCGACGACCTGCAGCTGCCGCTGACCGAGGCGCGCGACCACTTCGAGGCGCAGGGCGCCCGCGACGCGCTGGTCGAGCTGTCCGGCGGGCTGCGCGTGGTGGCCGTCGGGCTGAACAAGATCGCCAACGACATCCGCTGGATGGGCTCGGGCCCCCGCGCCGGGCTGGCCGAGATCTTCCTGCCCGACCTGCAGCCCGGCTCGTCGATCATGCCGGGCAAGGTCAACCCGGTCCTGTGCGAGGCCGTGCTGCAGGTCGTGGCCCAGGTCGTCGGCAACGACGCCGCCGTGGCCTGGAGCGGCGCAGCCGGCAACTTCGAGCTGAACGTGATGCTGCCGGTGATCGCCCGCAACGTCCTCGAGTCGATCCGGCTGCTGGCCAACGTCTCGCGGGTGTTCGCCGACCGCTGCGTCGCCGGCATCACCGCCAACGTCGAGCGCGACCGCGAGTACGCCGAGTCGTCGCCGTCGATCGTCACGCCGTTGAACCACTACATCGGCTACGACGAGGCGGCCAAGGTGGCCAAGCAGGCGCTGGCCGAGCGCAAGACGATCCGCGAAGTGGTCATCGAGCGCGGGCACGTGCCGTCGGCGATCACCGAGGAGGAGCTCGAGCGGGTGCTCGACGTCTTGTCGATGACCCGCCCCAAGGGCTGATCCGGCCCGATGGACTTCAAGCTCGAGCTGGTCCTGATCCCGGTCGCCGACGTCGACCGGGCCAAGGCGTTCTACGCCGAGCAGCTGGGCTTCGCGGTCGACGTCGACCACCAGGCCGGCGACTTCCGGGTGGTGCAGGTGACGCCGCCCGGGTCGGCCTGCTCGATCAGCTTCGGGGTCGGCATCACGTCGGCCGCTCCCGGGTCGGTCGTCGGCACGCACCTGGTCGTCGCCGACATCGTGGCCGCCCGCGACGAGCTGGTCGGGCGCGGCGTCGAGGTCGGCGAGATCCGGCACATGGGCCCGGACGGCTGGCAGCCCGGACCCCATCCGGGACGCGGCAAGTACGAGTCGTTCGCCGACTTCGAGGACCCGGACGGCAACACCTGGGTGCTGCAGGAGGTCCCGGCCGGGACGTAGGCGCTCCCTCCGGCCGAGCGGCCCCGACCTCGGTTTGCTTCCCGATCGAGCGACCGGATCAGCGGCGCGAACCCGATAATCTCGGCCGGGCAGCGTCAAGCGTCGCCGGCCTCGCTGATGTCGCCGGCACGCAGGTCGCTCTCCAGGTCGAAGATCGCGCGCAGCCCGCGGCGGGCGCGCGCCGTCCGGGCGGCGTTGAGCCACTCCGGGTCGGGGGTGGCCCGTTCGGTGGTCAGCGCCTCGACCAGGTCGCCGTTGTTGAGCTCGGACGTGACCGGGCGGAGCATGCCGTTGACCCGCATGCTGATCAGCCGGTCGCCGACGCGCCCGCCCCGGGCGAAGGCGTAGTCGATTCCGGTGGCGCCGGCGGGCAGGCTGACCAGCTCGCCGTTCGGGGACACGACGACGATGCTGCCGCCACGCAGTTCGGTGCGCAGCTCGTCGAGGTACTCCTCCGACGGCTCTTCGCCCTGCCACACCAGCAGGCCCTGCAGCCAGGCCAGGTCGCGCCGGTGCCGGGCCTGCTCGCCGGCCTGGACGTGATCGCCGGCCCGGCTGATGTCACGAATCGCCGCCGCTATGCCGTCCTCGGCGATGTCCTGCATCGACGTCGTCCGCACCAGGACGTCGATCCGCTCGTGATAGGGGCCGATCACCGACGTGTGCAGCGACTGGTACAGGTTGAACTTCGGCGCGGCGATGTAGTCGCGGGTGCGCCCGGCCAGAGGCGGATAGGCGGCGTGTACCGCGCCGAGGGCTAGGTAGCAGTCCTGCTCGTCGCCGTCGATCACGATCACGACCCGGCAGACCCGGCCCGGAGACAGGGCCACCGGGCGGTCCTCGTTCTCCTCGTAGATGGAGTACAGGTGCCGCGGCCGAGCGGTGACCGTGGCCCGCACCTGGTAGCTGCGCAGCGTGGCGCGCAGCCGCTTGCGCACGGCCGCGAAGAACTCGTCGCGCTCCTTGCGGCCGACCGCGACCGCCGCCGCGGTCGCGGCATGGGCGTTGGGGTTGAGGTACTGGAAGGAGATGTCTTCCATCTCGCGCTTGAGCCGGTACAGCCCGAGCCGATCGCAGAACGGCACGAGCAGGTCCATCGACTGGCGGGCGATCCGGACCTGCTTGTGCGGCGGCTGGGCGGCCAGGGTGCGCAGGTTGTGTAGCCGGTCGACCAGCTTGATCAGCAGCACGCGCAGGTCGACGCCGGCGGCCAGCACCATCTTGCGAAACGTCTCGCGCTCGGCGACGTCCTTGCCGAGCCGGGCACCGTCCAGTTTGGTCACGCCGTCGACCAGCCGGGCCACCTCGGCGCCGAAGTCGACCCGGCACTCGGCCAGTGTGTAGTCGGTGTCCTCCACGGTGTCGTGCAGCAAGGCGGCGACCAGAGTCGAGACGTCCATGCCCAGTTCGGCCAGGACGGCGGCCACCGCCAGCGGATGGCTGACGTAGGGGGCGCCGGACCGGCGTTGCTGTTCCCCGTGCAGGAACTCGGCCACCTGGTACGAGCGGCGCAATAACTCCATCTCGGCGTCGGCGTCGGGATGCTGGCGGCGGAACACCTCGAGCAGGGGCGCCGCCGCGGGCACCCGTTCCCAGGCCGGGCGCTGGCCCAGCAGCGCGGCGATCCGCCGGGCCCGGCGGCTGGGCACGACCGGCGGCGCGGGGTCCTCGTCGTCGCCCGGCCGAATATCGGCCGGCCCGCTGCGACGGTGGACGAGCCCCCGCCGAGTGGGCCGGTCGAACCCGGTTGCCCGGCCGGTGAGTAACGCCGAGACGGTGATGCGACGCTCGACCGCCAAGCTCGCATCACCGTCGGGATCGTCGGCTGACGAGTCGTCGTCCTCGGGGTCCAAAAGAGGTGACTCGATCCCCGCAACGGGGTGCCGGCGACGGGGCTCGGTGTCCATGACTGTCCCCAGTATCATCCGCCGATCGCGTTCACGCGAGACGAACTGGCGTGTCGTTCACCGAGCCGTTCGACGACCTCAGCCGTGCTTGGGCGTCACGCGGTACAGCGCCGAGCCGTGCGCCGGCAGCTGCGCGGTGATCGAGCCGCTCGCCGTCCCCATCGACCGGTGGGCCCAGACGTCGCGCACCGAGGCCGAGCCGGACACTCCCAGGTCGGACAGCGTCGCCGTCACCGGGGCGGGCGTCGAGCCCAAATTGAACAGCGCGACTGTATAAGAGCCGTCACGGTTTCGGGCCGACCAGACCTGTTGCGGGCTCGCCGTGCTGACCGGCTTGGCCACTGTGCCCGACCGGTCGATCGCAATGACCTCGTCGTTGGTCAGCAGCGACCGGCCGAACGTGTCGAGCTGGGTGACGTCGTCGCCGGTGTACAGCGGCGCCGCCTCGATGGCCCACAGCGTCATGTACGTCTGGCGTTCGGGATCGGTCAGGCCGTCCATCCGGCCGTTGCCGACATCGAGCGAGTCGAGGTTGTTCCAGCCGCCCCGCCCCGCGTCGGACAGCCAGGGCAGCACGTCGGTGAACCGCTGCTTCACCGAGTGGTCCCACTGCACGAGCGTGTCGCAGTAGCACTCCACGTCGGTGTCGATACGCCAACCGTTCGACCACTGCTGCCAGTCGGCGACGGCCGAGTGGTCGAGCGCCCAGGACAGCAGGAACTGGATCGGGCGGTGCGTGCCGGCGAGCGCGGTGGCCCAGGCCTGCACGTCGGAGCGGTTGTCGTAGTTCGGGCCGGACTTGAACGAGCCCGGGCCGACGCCGTCCAGCTTCAGGAAGTCGATGCCCCACGACGCGAACTCATGGGCAATGGAGTCGAGGTAGTACTGGCTGCACGGGTTGGAGAAGTCGATCTTGTACGAGCTGTCCCATCCGTTGGTCGTGCGCAGATCCGGGTAGACGATGTCGTGCGTCGAGCAGCCGGGCGCGCCGTAGATCGGGAAGTCGCCGTTGTCGTAGGCACCCTTCTCCAGGCCGACCGGCATGTAGATGCCGACCTTGAGGCCCTCGCGGTGTAGCTGCTGGGCGACGTACGCGATGCCGTCGGGGAACCGGGCCGGGTCGACCGCCGGGCGGCCGTACTGGTCGTACTCGGGCGTCCAGTCCCACTTGCGCCACCAGCCGGCGTCGATGTTGACGTAGGTGTAGCCGTGCTGCTTCAGGGTCGCCGCGATCGCCTGGCCCTGCTCGAGCACGTGCTGCTCGGTCAGCCAGCTGTAGTCGCCCTGCGGGTTCAGGCCCGGGTAGTGCGACGACTGCATGCTCCAACTGCTCCAGCCCATATACGGCTGGTTGGCGTTGCGCGCGATGTAGCGGGCGACCTCGCGCGGACTGGGGTCGTGGTAGATCGCTCGGCCCGCCGCCGGTGCGGCCGACGCCGCGGTGGACGTCAACAGGGCGGCCGTCACGGCCGCAGTGGCAGCGAAGGCGATACGGATCGGACGCACGAGATTCTCCTTTCCGGCCATACCTCTCCCCCGTCGAGGGACGCTAGCCGCCATTACTGAACTACGTCAAGAAATTCATAAAGCCGGCCGGACGTCGGGAAACTCACGCGCAGGACGCCGGACTGCGTGCGACGCTGATCAGCATGGGCAAGGTGTACGAGGGCATCGACGACAAGTTGCGCAGCTGGATCGGCAAGCAGCCGATGTTCTTCGTCGGCACCGCCCCGCTCAGCGGCGACGGGCACGTCAACGTCTCGCCCAAGGGCATGGCCGGCACGTTCGCCGTGCTGGGCCCGCACCGCGTCGCATACCTCGACTACTTCGGCAGCGGCGCCGAGACGGTGGCCCACCTGCGCGAGAACGGCCGCATCGTGATCATGTTCTGCGCGTTCGACGGGCCACCCAAGATCGTCCGGCTGCACGGGCGGGGGCGGGTCGTGCTGCCCGACGACGCCGAGTTCGCCCCGCTACGGGCCGAGTTCCGGAAGGAGCGCACCCACGCCCAGCGCTCGATCATCGTCGTCGAGCTCGACCGGGTCGCCGACTCGTGCGGCTACTCGGTGCCCCGCCTGGATTTCGTCGCCGACCGCGACATCCTCGACCTGCGCCAGCTCAGGAAGCCCACGGCGTACTTCGACGAGTACTGGGACGCGCGCAACGGCGCCAGCATCGACGGATTGCCCACCCACTGAATCCCGGCATACCCGCCCGCTAAGGTCAATTCCATGCGAGGGTACGCCGAGGCTCGGTCATGAGTCGGCCGCATGTCACGGGCTTCCCCGATCCGCGCCGAATCCTCGCCAGCCTGCAGCGCGCCCGGGTCGCGTCGGTTGCCACGGTGACGTCCGGGCAGGAGTCGGGCCTGGTGAAGCTGCGCGGGACGGCGCAGCCCGGCGCCGAGGTGTTGACCGCACCGATCTCGCAAGCGCCCTGCGTCTGGTATCGCTCGGTGGTCAGCCGCTTCGACAACAACATGCCCACGCCGACCCCGTTTCTGGGCCAGGAGCCGCCCGACTTCGCGCCGTCGGACCTTCCGGCCGTCCGCACCAGCCTGATGCACGACCCGGACGAGCGCCTGTCGACCGCACCGTTCCGGATCGCCGACGGTTCGGCGTCGATTCTCGTCGAGCCGGCCGGCGCTGACGTCGACTCTTCGGTGCTGCCGGTGAACCGGTTCGTGCCGGTGCCCGGCGCGCTGTCCACGCGGACGCTCGAGCAGGAGTGGATCATCCCGGTCGGCGCGCCTCTGTTCGCGCTCGGCACCGCGTACCGGGACGGTACCGGGTGGCAACTGCGGGCCACCCCGGACGACGTGCTGCTGGTGAGCACCAAGGACGAGCAACAGATCGGGCTGCGTAACGAGACCGGCGCGCGATACAGCTGGCTCTCCGGCACCTCGGCCGGTCGGTCGACGGGCGTGCGGGGCAGCCTGAACGCGCTCAAGTGGGCGCTGATCAGCAGCGCAGTGCTGACCGTCCTGGTGCTCGTGGCAATTCTGGTGATCGTGCTGCGGTAACTGACCGAACGAGAGGGAGGAAGCAATGCTGGACGACCTGTATCGGCAGATCGAGGACGCCGAGGCCACCATGCGGGGCGCGCAGGAGCGGCTGGGGCACATCAAACAGGCCCAGGAGGAGATGGCTGGCGTTGTCGGCCGCGGTGAGGCCCTCGACGGCCTGGTGTCCATCGAGGCGACGACGGCGGACGGGCTGCGCGCGCTCGAACTGAGCCCGCGGGTCATGCGCCTGCCGTCCACCGACCTGGCCGAGGGGATCTTGGAAGCGATCCGCGCGGCGAACGACGACCTGCGGGCTCAGATGCAGGAGCTGTTCAAGCGGACGGGTGCGATTGCCGACGAGCACGAGGCGGTGGACGTCGAGCAGTTGCAGGCCCGGCTGCGGGGCGCCAGCCAGCGATTCACCAGCTCGGCCCGCTCGGCGGCCGAAGAGATCGCCTACGGTCAGCAGCTGCGCCGGCGCTGAGCCGAGCATCGACGCCCCGCTCGACCTGGGCCGAGCGGAGCGTCGGCCATCGTGGCTATACCTCGCCGCTGTCCGACCACGCCGGCTCGGTCGATGCGTCGCCGTGGGACCCGCCAGTGGCGGGACGGCTCTGGTCAACTCCGCTGGAACCAGAGTTGATCAGGCTGGGCAGGTTCGCCGGGATCTGATCGCCGTACTCGCCGGCGCTTCCCGACTCACCGTCCCTGGCCGACTCACCGTCGTCCCCGGACTCGCCCTCATCCCCCGACTCGCCCTCGTCGTCGGACTCGGTGAACGACTTCGCGAACTCGTACTCGCCGCTGTGGCCGGTGACGTCGGCGATCACCTTGCTGGGATCCTCGCCGTGAATGAGGTCCTCGATGCCCTTGGTGTCACCCTCGATGCCCTTGCTGATCGCGCCGCCGACCGCGTGGCCGACGACCGAGGCGACGAGCTTCTTCTCGGCCTGGCTCGCGATGTCCTCGGCGACGTGCTCGCCGACGCCCTCGCCCAGCTTCTCGCCGAGGAGGTCGGCGCCGACGCTGATGCCCGCGTTCAGCACGTTCTGGGCGACCTCACCCGCGGCCTTGACCTGAGCCTGCTCGAAGTCGTCGAGGATCTTGGTGTTGCCGGCCTTCATCTGGGCTTCGATGTCCGCGACGTCGGCGACCGCGATGACGCCGGTCGCGGCATCCATGAGGCCCGCGATCACGGCGAGCGCAGCGGCGACGACCACTATGCAGACGCCGGCCGCGGCCATTCCTGCCGCGTAGATCGCCTCGGAGGCACCGAGATCTCCGAGCACGCTGGCCGCGGCGGCGTAGAAGTCCAGTGCGAGGTCGAGCATGACCAGGCCGACGCCGAGGCAGACCGGCCCGTACACGGCCAGCGGCACGGACAGTCCGGCCAGGCAGGCCCCTACGGCCATCGCGTAGTTGTGGCTGTCGCCGAGTTGGGTGGCGAAGTCGGTGGCCTGCTTGTTGAACGCGTAGCGGTCGTCGCCGCTCCACTGGTCGGCGGTCAGGGATTCGGACAGCTGCTCCACCACCTGCTGGGCCTGTTGCAGCGCGTCGGCCGCATCGGTCCAGTCGGTGGACTTGTCGGCCAGCGTGCCCGGACCGCCCTTGCCCAGCGGCATGAGCGTGCCGATGGGTTTGGAGTCGGGGAAGCAGATCGCGACCGCGATCATGATGCCGGCCGCGTCGATCATGTAGCCGATGGTCAGGTCGAGGCCGCTGGCCAACGAACTCTCGCTCATGGCAACCTCCTCAGGCCTCGACGATGCTCGGCTTGACCGTGCTGGCGTGCTCGGCCTTGTCCCACTCCTCGGCAGTGGCGCTCAGCTTCTCCTTCATCGCCGAGACGACCTCGATCTTGCTGTCGGCGTCGGTCGCGGCGAACTCCCGCGTGCCCGGATAGGCGATTTGCATCGCGATGCCGGCGGTGCTGAATTTCTCGCCCTCGATCTCGGCCGCCTCGAAGCTGTGCGCGGCCCGCTCGAGCAGTGGGTGCAGCTGGCTCTCCAGCTGCTCGGCCAGTTGGCGCAAGGCCTCGGGTTGAACTGTCTCGCCATCGGACATGACTGCCCCCTCCTCGTGACTCAGGCGCACATTACCGGCATATCCGTCGTGGAGTGAACTTCCGTTTGGCAGTGCAACTACCCAGCGTCATCCGGCCGACGTGACGTCGCCGTGTTCGACGCAGCGGGCGGTCCAGCCGGTCGGCGTCACCTGCACGACCATCCGGCGACGGCACTGCGCGCAGTAGCGGGGCGGTTCGAGCTCGCGGGCCCGCCGACACTCGGCGTGGACGCCCCGCTCACCGCAGCGGTCGCAGTACACCTACAGCTCGCGGGTCAGGGCCTTGATCGGCATCTTGAGGTCGGCCAGCATGGCCAGGTCCTCGCCGGCCGGGCGGCCGAGCGTGGTGAGGTAGTTGCCGACGATCAACGCGTTGACGCCACCGCGCACGCCCCGCTCGGCCAGGTCGCCCAGGGTGATTTCGCGGCCGCCCGCGAAGCGCAGGATGGTGCGCGGCAGAGCCAGCCGGAACGCGCCCACCGCCCGCAACGCGTCAACCGCCGACATCGTCGGCTGGTCGCCGAACGGCGTCCCGGGCCGCGGGTTGAGGAAGTTCAGCGGCACTTCGTCGGGCTGCAGCCCGGCCAGCTGCGCGGCGAACTCGGCCCGCTGCTCGACCGTCTCGCCCATGCCGACGATGCCGCCGCAGCACAGTTCCATTCCGGCCGCGCGCACCAGCTGGCAGGTGTCCCAGCGCTCGTCGTAGGTGTGCGTGCTGACCACCTGGGCGAAGTACGAGCGCGCCGTCTCCAGGTTGTGGTTGTAGCGGTGTACGCCGAGGCCGGCCAGCTCGTCCACCTGGTCCGAGGTCAGCATGCCGATTGAGCAGGCGATGTTGATGTCGACCTCGGCGTTGATCGCGGCTACGCCGTCGCGGACCTGGCGCATCAGCCGCTCGTCCGGACCGCGCACTGCGGCGACGATGCAGAACTCGGTGGCACCGGTCGCGGCCGTCTCGCGAGCGGCGCGCACCAGTGCCGGAATATCCAGCCAGGCTGAACGTACCGGCGAGTCGAAGACGCCGGACTGTGAGCAGAAGTGGCAGTCCTCGGGGCAGCCGCCCGTCTTGAGCGAGACGATGCCCTCGACCTCGACCGCGTCGCCGCACCACTTGATGCGGACGTCGTGGGCGAGATCGAGCAGCTCGTCCACCCGCTCGTCGGGCAGTCGCAGCACTTCGAGCACCTGCGGCTCGTCCAGCCCGATGCCCTGCTCGAGCACCTGGCTCCGCGCCACGCCGAGGATGTCGCTCATCGCGCCTCCCATCGGGCGGCGAAGGCCGCCGCGTCGAACGTTCCGCCCAATTGCGGCGCCAGCCCGGCGCGGGCCGCCGCCTCGAAGTCTTCCACCGCGGCCAGGCCGTCGGGCAGTGCGCCCACCAGCCCGGATGCGGCCAGGTCGGCGACGTTGCACCGCTCGGCCAGCCCGGGCTGCTCCGGCCAGCGCCCGATCACCACGCCGGCGACCTCGACCCCGGCCAGGATCCGGAGGGTGAGCGCCGTGTGGTTCAGGGTGCCCAGGCCAGGCAGGGTCACGACGACCACCGGAGCGGCCAGCTCGCGGGCGACGTCGAGCAGCGTCGTGCCGGCCGGGTCGAACGGCACGAGCAGGCCGCCCGCACCTTCGACCAGCACCAGGTCGTGGTCGGCGGCCAACTTGCCGATGCTCTCGACGGCCGCGGCCGCGTCGAGTGGCGGCAACCCGCTGCGCGCCGCGGCATGGTGCGGCGAGAGCGGATCGGGGTAACGGGCGAGCTCGTGCAGGGACGTCACCCCGGCCAGCCGGCCCACCTCGGCCAGGTCGCCCGGCTCACCGGGAGCCACCCCGGTCTGGGCCGGCTTGACGACCGCGACCGAGCCGGGGGCCAGCGCGGCGATCGCCGCGGTAACCACCGTCTTGCCGACGTCGGTGCCTGTGCCGGTGACGACCAGGACATTTTTGTCGATCGTGCAACTCTCGGCCGCGTCAGGCGGCCGAGGGTTGCACGATCGAGCCGGGTCGACGCTCATCGCAGGGCCGTCCGCAGCGCCGCCGCGGCCCGGTCGAGGTCGGCCGGGGTGAGGTCGGCCCGGGCCGTGACGCGCAGGCACGAGCGCCCGGGCGGTACGGACGGCGGCCGGAAGCAGCCGACCCGGACGCCGGCCTCCAGGCATCTCGCCGCCGCTGCGACGGCCCACGACGGATCGCCCAGGTACGCCGGCACGACTGCGGCGTCGGGCACCACCGTCTCGACGCCCAGGTCGCGGACGACGCCGGCCAGGGCGGCCGCGTGCACGCGCACGTCGTCGGCCCGGTACGGCTCGGCCCGCAGCACGGTCAGCGCGGCGCGCGCGGCCGCGGCCGACGCCGGGGCGAGCGCCGTGTCGAAGATGAACGTCCGGGCCGCGTTGACGAGCAGGTCGACGACGTCGGGCGAGGCCAGCACCGCGCCGCCCTGCGCCCCGAGCGACTTGGACAGGGTGACTGTGCGGACGACGTCGGGGGCGCCGGCCAGCCCGGCGGCGGCCACCGAGCCGACCCCGCCGGCCCCGACCACGCCCAGAGCGTGCGCCTCGTCGACGACGAGCAGCGCGCCGTGCCGCGCCGCGACGTCGTGCAGTGCGCGCAAGGGCGCCCGGTCACCGTCGACCGAGAAGACGCCGTCGGTGACGACGATCGCATCCGGGGTGTCCACTGTGGACAGTGCGGCGTCGATCTTGTCCACGTCACGATGCGGCACGACCACCACGGGCGAGCGGGCCAGCCGGCAGCCGTCGATGATCGACGCGTGGTTGCCGGCGTCGGAGACGATGGTGACGGCCGGGCCGCCCAGGGTCGTCAGCACTCCGACGTTGGCCAGGTAGCCCGACGAGAACACGAGCGCGGCCGGCGCGCCGACGAACGCGGCGAGCTCGGCCTCCAGCGCGGCGTGCAACTCGGTCGTCCCGGTAACCAGCCGCGAACCGGTGCTGCCGGCGCCCCACTCGCGCGCCGCGTGAGCCGCAGCGGCCGTCACCCGGGGATGACGGGCCAGCCCCAGGTAGTCGTTGCCGGCCAGGTCCAGCACGTCCTCGTCGGCCGGGCGCGGTCGCAGCACGCGACGCAAGCCGGCTGCGTCACGGGCGGCCAGCGCCTCACTCACCCGCTTCACTGCACGACCTCTCGCACACTGTCGGAGACCGCCCCCGCGAGCGAGGCCAGCTCGGAAGACGTGATGCCCAGCGGCGGCATCAACACAACGACGTCGCCGAGCGGTCGCACGATGACGCCCCGACGGCGGGCGGCCCGGCATACGTCGAACCCGGTCCGCTCACCCACAGAGCGCACCTCGATGCCGGTCATCGTGCCGACCCGGCGTACCTCGACCACCCCGTCGTAGCCGGCCAGCGGCTCGAGCAGCACACCGAGCTCGTCGCCGATCGCCGCGGCGTGCGCGACCGTGTCGCGCGAGTGCATCAGCCGCAGGTTCGCGATCGCAGCCGCGCACGACAGCGGGTTGGCCGTGTACGTGTGGCCGTGGAAGAACGTGCGCACCGACCCGCCGAGGAACGCGTCGTACACCGACTCGCGGGTGAGCACCGCCGACAGCGGCAGCACCCCGCCGGTCAGCCGCTTGCCGACCACCATCAGGTCGGGCACCACGTCGGCGTGCTCGAGGGCGAACCACCTGCCGGTGGCGCCGATACCGGTGGCCACCTCGTCGACGAGCATCGCGGCACCGGACGAGTCGCAGGCGGAGCGCACCCCCCGGAGGAAGGACGCGTCGTGGGTCAGCATGCCGCCGGCCGCCTGCACCATCGGCTCGACGACCACGGCGCACACCCGCTCGCCCTCCCGTTCGAGCAAGGCGGCCAGCTCGGCCAGCACCTCGGCCGCCCGATCGGCCCGCGACTGCCCCGGCGCCAGCACGCCGGGCGAGGAGATCATCCGGGTCTCGATCAGCAACGGCCGGTACGTCGCGTGGAACAGCTCCACCCCGCCGAGGGACACGGCCCCGAGCGTGTCGCCGTGGTAGCCCTCGGCAACGTGCACGTACAGCGGGCGGTCCTCGCCGCGCTGGGCGGCCGCCTGGTAGGCCATCTTGATCGCGGCCTCGGCGGCCGACGAGCCGTCGCCGGCGAAGAACACCCGCGAGAGGCCGGGCGGGGCCACCCGCAGCAGCTCCTCGGCGGTGACGATGCCCGGCTCGTGGGTCAGGCCGAGGAACGTCGAGTGGTCCAGCCGGGCCAGCTGCGCGGTGATCGCCTCGTTGATGGCCGGCTCGCCGTGGCCGTGCACAGTGACCCACAGTGACGAGACGCCGTCGAGGTAGCGCCGGCCCTCCGCGTCGTAGAGGTACACGCCAGAACCACGCTCGATGACCAGTGGCTCGTCGGCCGGCCACCGGGCGTGCTGGGTGAACGGGTGCCAGACGGCGTCGAGATCGCGCGCGACGAGGTCGGCCACAGTCACGCCCCGGCGCGTTCGGCCGCGCTGCGCTCGACGCAGAACTCGTTGCCCTCCGGGTCGGCCATGACGACCCAGCCGGCCCCGTCCGGAGTCCGGTGGTCGGCCGCGACCGTCGCGCCGAGCTCCTGCAGTCGGGCGACCTCGTCGTCGCGTGTGTGGTCGGTGGGCTGCAGGTCGAGATGGACGCGGTTCTTGACGACCTTGCCCTCCGGGACCTGGATGAACAGCAACCCCTCGATGGAGTCGGGGGCCTGCACCAGGCACTCGGCGTCACCGGGCGCGTCGTCCGGCGACATCGGCCAGCCGGTCACCTCGCTCCAGAACCGGGCCTGCGAGTAGGCGTCCTTGCAGTCGAGGGTTACGTGCCGGATCCGAGCAACCATGCCCAGACCTTAGAGGGGCAGACCCTCCAGCATCTCCGTGACCAACGCCGCAATCGGCGAACGCTCGGAGCGGGTGAGCGTGACGTGCGCGAACAAGGGATGGCCCTTCAGCGCCTCGATCACGGCCGCGACGCCGTCGTGCCGGCCGACCCGCAGGTTGTCCCGCTGCGCCACGTCGTGCGTCAGCACCACCCGCGACCCCGTCCCGATACGCGACAGCACCGTCAGCAGCACGTTGCGCTCCAGTGACTGGGCCTCGTCCACGATCACGAACGAGTCGTGCAGCGACCGTCCGCGGATGTGCGTGAGCGGCAGCACCTCGAGCATGTCGCGGTCGAGCACCTCGTCGATGACGTCGCGGCTGACCAGCGCGCCCAGCGTGTCGAACACGGCCTGGGCCCAGGGCGCCATCTTCTCGTTCTCGCTGCCCGGCAGGTAACCCAGGTCCTGGCCGCCCACCGCGTAGAGCGGGCGGAAGACGACGACGCGCTTGTGGGCCTGCCGCTCGAGCACCGCCTCGAGCCCGGCGCACAGGGCCAGCGCCGACTTCCCGGTGCCGGCCCGGCCGCCCAGCGAGACGATGCCCACGTCCGGGTCGAGCAACAGGTCCAGGGCGACCCGCTGCTCGGCCGACCGGCCGTGGATGCCGAACGCCTCGCGGTCGCCGCGCACCAGCCGGATCGTCTTGTCCGGGGTGACCCGGGCCAGCGCGGAGCCCCGCTCGGAGTGCAGCACGAGTCCGGTGTGGCAGGGCAGGTCGGCGGCCGCGAACAGGGGCTCGTGGTCGGAGACGGACAGCCGGTCGCCGGTGTACAGGGCGTCGATGGCGGCCGCCCCGACGTCGAGTTCGGCCATGCCCGTCCAGCCCGAATCGACCGGCGCGTGCGGTATGTACTCGTCCGCCTTCAGCCCGACGGAGGCCGCCTTGACCCGAAGCGGCATGTCCTTGGTGACGAGCGTGACGTCGCGGCCCTCGCCGGCCAGGTTGAGCGCCACGGCCAGGATGCGCGAGTCGTTGCTGTCGACCCGGAACCCCTGCGGCAGGGTGGCCAGGTCCGCGTGGTTCAGCTCGACATGCAGGCTGCCCCCGTCGTCACCGATCGGGACGGGCGAGTCGAGCCGGCCGTGCTTGATGCGCAGGTCGTCCAGGAGCCGCAATGTCTGCCGCGCGAACCAGCCCAGCTCGGGGTGGTGTCGCTTGCCCTCCAGCTCGCTGATCACGACCAGCGGCAACACGACCTCGTGCTCGGCGAACCGGCCCAGCGCTCCCGGATCCGAGAGCAGGACGGATGTGTCGATCACGAACGTGCGCACCGCGGGTGCTGCGTCCTGCGGCTTTCGGGCAGGGCTCATCGGAGCCTCCTGAACGGTAGAGGGAATCTGCAGCACCAGACGTCGAGGTTCGGCGCCTCGCGGCAGACGGAACGGCGTGGGTAACGCCGAGGCAGGAGGCAGGCCGCACCGGCGCGGAATTGCCTCGTCTTGGGGCCCCGCCCCATGCTGTGGCCGCGACAGCACTGTCGAAGTACTCGCTCGACTGATTCGACAGGGGCCGGTCCTGCGCCCTGTTGCCGTTCGTCACCACCGTGCGGGACCTCCCGGGCGGCTGGCTTGTGGAGTTCGTGCCCAACCTATTGTCGCCATCGCGGACGCTACGGCGTCAATCTTCGGTACAACTGCAGCCACGCGGTTACGGCAATGAAACAAGTCGGCTAACAGTGCGTAGTCGACGATACCGGCCGCATCAGTGGCCGTAGCGGCGCTCGCGGCTGCCGTAGTCACGCAGCGCCCGCAGGAAGTCGACCTTGCGAAACTCCGGCCACAGGGCGTCGCAGAAGTAGAACTCCGAGTGCACCGACTGCCAGAGCAAGAACCCGGACAGGCGCTGTTCGCCCGACGTACGGATGACCAGGTCCGGGTCGGGCTGGCCCCGCGTGTACAGGTGGTCGGCGATGTGGTCGACGTCGATGATCTCGGCCAGCTCCTCGATCGACGTCCCGGCCGCGGCGTGCTCGTGCAGCAACGAGCGCACGGCGTCGGCGATCTCGCGCCGGCCCCCGTAGCCCACGGCCACGTTCACTGCGAGTCCCTGCCGGTCGACGGTGCGCTCCTCGGCCGCCTTCAGGGTCGCGGCCGTCTGGTGGGGCAGGAGGTCCAGGGCGCCCACGACGCTGACCCGCCACGGCTTACCGTCGGCGGCCAACTCCTCGACGACGCTCTCGATGATGTTCAGCAGCGGGTTCAGCTCGTCCGACGGGCGGGTCAGGTTGTCGGTGGACAGCAGCCAGAGGGTGACGTGCTCGACGCCGGCCTCGGCGCACCAGTCCAGCAGGTGGGCGATGTGCGCGGCGCCGGCGAGGTGACCCTCGGTGACATCCTCGAAGCCGGCCGCCCGGGCCCAGCGGCGGTTGCCGTCCAGCATGACGGCGACGTGCCGGGGTACCGGCAGGTCCTCCATCTGCGTGCGCAACCGTCGTTCGTAGAGCGAGTACACCGCTGAACGCAAACCCACGGTCTTCAAGGGTAGGCCCTGCGTAAACCCCGGCCGCCCACCGGCGACTTCGACCCCCGAACGGTCGTTTGGTCAGCTGCTAAGCAGGGGGTCAAGGTCGGAACCGGATCGCACAGAAGATTTTGCAGAATTCTCTTTGCAAAATTCTCTGTGCAGTTTAGGGTCACGAGCATGCCTGCTCAGACGCCGCGGCCCGACCCGTCGAGCCAGATCGCGCTCACCGCTCCCCTGCTACGGGCGCTCGCCCACCCCATGCGAACTCAGATCATGTCCGCGTTGCAGCGCTTCGGGCCATCGACGGCCACCGCCCTGGCCGAACGCCTGGGCGTGAACACCGGCGCGACCAGCTACCACCTGCGCCAGCTCGCCGAGGCCGGCCTGGTCATCGAGGACGCCGAGCGGGGCAACGCGCGCGACCGGTGGTGGAAGGCCGCCTTCCGCGGTACGCGGTTCGACGACATCGACCTGGTGCGGTCCGAGCCGGACCTGACCACCACGTTCATGCACAACATCGCCCGCGAGAACACGGCCAACCTGGTGCGCTTCATCGACGAGCTGCCGACCCTGCCGACCAACTGGCAGGAAGCCAGCACGATGGACAACTACACGCTCCACCTCACCGCCCGGCAGCTGCGCGATCTGCTGGAGAAGCTCGAGGAACTGGTCGAGTCGTACCGCGTCGACGAGACGGCTCACGCCCGGGGCGCCCGGCGGGTGATCGTCCACATCAACGGCTTCCCGCAGGAGGGGCAATGAGCGAGCGGCGTTCGGCGAGACGCGCAGCAAATTCTCGCGATGAGCGCTCGCGCGAAGAGCGCTCGCGCGA
>DATBER010000121.1:0-12535 GCA_036558905.1 Jatrophihabitantaceae bacterium
ACCTGCACCCCGGCCGTGTCGGCAAGACGAGCCGCGGCCTGCTCGGTGAGCAGCCGCCACTTCTCAACCGCGACGACGCGCTGCGCCTCCCGGACGATGCGAGGCGGAGAGCCGAGATCGCCTAGTGTCCCGCGCCGGGAATTGGGCGAATAAGTCCGGTGATCCAGGTGTGCGCTCGCAAGGCGGAGGAGGAGCCGATACCGCTGTTGTATCGGCGACGACGACAACGCCGCGAGGGTGCAGCTGGGCGCCGGAATTATCGTCTGAATTTCCGGCGCGAGGCACTAGCCAGCCCCAACCCCCAATAGACAACCCCCGGCCGCCGCGAGGCGACCGGGGGTTGTCCCTTTCTACGGGCTTATCTAGGCGATGATCGTCAGGGTGTGCTGACCGTCGCCGGTCGGCACCGTCACCTCGTTGCCTCGGTTGGTCTGGCGCACGTGGAAGTTGTGCACGACCTGGCCGTCCAGCCGGACCGTGCTGGGCGTGACGCCGCGTGGCAGCGTGTGGCCGACGACGACATCGCTGTGCACGCCGTGGCCGACGTCGATCTGCGTCGTGTAGACGTTGCCGGTGTGGGTGGCCAGCACATCAGCCGAACCGCGACCGAGCCGGATGTCCTTGCCCTGCACGGAGGTCTGCCCCTGCGGTACCTGCGGCACGATCGTGACCAGGTCGTTGCCCAGGTCGGGCTGTACGCCCAGCCACTGGTGCACGACGGCCCAGGCCGTGCCGTAGTTGCCCCACGCCTGCATGAACATCGAGCGGCACGTCCAGCAGCGGTCGATGTTCGCGCCCTGGTCCGGTGACGGGAAGATCTCCGGCATGGCGCCGGGCTGCTCGTCCGGGGTACCACCGGTGGCCGGCTCGCCGAACATCGTCTCGGCCAGGGCGTGTATGTACCGGCCCTGCTGGTCGGGGCCGAGCCGGCCGTAGTTGCCCTCACCAACCGACTGGATCGACGTGGTCAGGCCGTAGATGACCTTCTCGCCCTGGCCGCTCGGCGGGCCGGTACACCCGGTGTGGAACAGCCCGGGGTTGAACGGCGGGGTGCCGCTGTAGCAGTCGTTCTCGCGGCCGGCCAGTGCGGCGTCGCCGTGGTCGAACGGGGCCACGCCGGGCACCGTGTGCCCGTCGACGTGCAGCTCGGCCTCCATCGGCGTCTGACCGATCCAGTACTGCTGGAACAGCGGGCTGCCGTCCATCGAGTCCGAGTACTGCGATGCCGCGGCGTTCCACCAGGTGCTGTCGAACCGCTGCCGCAGCTGGCTGGCCAGATTCACAGCCCAGCTGTAGGTCGCCGTGTCGCGCTTCGACTGGGCCATGTCGGCCAGGTCGTACAGGCCGCGAATCAGGTAGACGGCGTTGTCGAGCTTCTCCGGGCCCATGCCGGTGCGCTCGACGTTGCCGGATCCCTCGGGCCAGCCGTCGTGGTCAGCATCGAGGTTGTTCACGACGTAGTGCAGGTTGCGCTTGGTGAAGTCGTACATGTCGTCGCGGAACTTGTTGTCACCCGTCCAGCGCCAGATCATCGCCACCGTGCTGGGGAACTTCACCGTCTCGTCGGTGTTGAAGTCGTTGACGCCGCTGGTCTGCGAGTCGTGCCCGAACCAGATCGAGCCGTCAGAGACCGACTCGTGCACCACCACCCCCGATCGGTTGTTGAGGATGTCGGAGATGTCGCGCAGCGTGCGCATGTGGTCTTCGATCGCGTCGAACTGGCCGACCGAGACGGCCGCAAACGCGGTGTACTCCGCGTCAGTGCCGAAGATCCACGGGTAGTCGGGGTAACCAGCTCCGATCCACGTCGCGTTCCGCACCGTGCCGAGGGGCGCCGGGAACTGCTTGCCCTGGTTGGTCCACCGCACCTGCAGGTTCTGAGCGGACAGCGTCAGGTCGGCGAGGTTCTGCTTGCCCCAGTCGACGGCCTGCTGCACGAGCGGGTCACCGGGCAGGGACAGCTGCGTCTGGCCGGCGATCTCCGCGCGCGACGCCGCCTTTGCGGCCAGCTGCCTGGCCGGGTCCTTCAGCACCTTGCCCAGCTCCTGGCGCGCGGAGTTCATGCCGGTGTCCGAGCCGGCAACTGCCAGCCACACCGTCTTCGTTCCGTGCGCCGGGAGGGACACCGTGTAGGTCAGCTCGCCGCCGGTGCCGTTCCCGAACGGTCCGTCGTCACACGCCGACGGCTTGGGGTCGGCCGGCGCGCCCGGCTCGGTGCCGGTGCAGCGATGGCCCGGCTGCGGGCCCCAGAACTGTTCGCCGATCGTGCCCGAGTCGGGCTTGGCCGACGTGCCGACGAGCGCCGCGTAGTGGTGGACGGGGGCACCCGGCAGGGCCCCGTCGTCGGTGAACGCGAGGTTCTGCCCGTCGAAGCTTCCCTTGTCGGGCAGGTTGTCGCTGGCGTTCGGCGTGACGCCGGTGAACCCCCACGGGTACTGGCCCATCAGCTCGGAGTGGGCGTCCACGGCAAGCTTCGTCGTGCGGGCGCCGCCCGGGTTGGTGAGCTCGAGCCCGAACAGCACGCCGCGCTGTCCGTCCGGGACGAAGTCGGTGCGCTGCACGCCGAGGCCGGACGTGCTGGGCAGGTCGTAGCGGGTGTAGCCGTAGCCGCTGGAGAACTTCGTGGCCGGGCCGACCCACTGGCCGTCCAGCCCGAACCACACGCCGTCGAGCAACTTCAGCGGCGGCGTCCAGATGCCTCCCATCTCGCCGGTGGTGTGCCAGCCGTTGGCGTAGAACCGCCCGTCCTCGAAGCCGATCGAGTACGCCCGCGTACCGGCCGCGACTTCACGGCGGTCAGCCAACCGGGTGGACACCGACAGCTCCGGGCCCATGGCTGGGTCACTCGGTGCGGATCGGGCGGCGGGCGGCACAGCGACCGATAATGCGAACGCGGTGCCGAGGGCGGTCAGTGCGCAGACGAACCGGCGAGTCATGGCATTCTCCTGCCGACGCGGACCAATACCCGGCGGTCGGAGATACGCACGGCGGTAAGGGCGAATCCGGGGGTCGGGCCGCACGTCGGACCACCGAGCCAAGCCGCAATGTTCACCAACCGGAAGGTCGTGTCAAGGGGGGCGTCGCCTGCCTGCCACCGCTCAGCGGCGACGGAGCCGGGCCGCCTGCTTGGTGAGGTAGTCGCGTTCGGGGGTGCTCCGGGCCTGGGCGGCCGCGCGGGTGTAGTGCTCGGCGGCGAGGTCGAGATGGCCGGCCCGCTCGTGCAGGTAGGCGCGCACCGCGTCGACCCGGTGGTGGTCACCCAGCCGAGCCGCAAGATCGTCGACGGCGCTCAGCCCGGCGAGCGGGCCGTCGACTTCGCCGACCGTCACCGCGCGGCTGAGCGCGGCGAGCGGGTTGTCGGTGAGCGCCAGCAACTCGTCGTACCAGGCCAGGATCTGCGGCCAGTCGGTCTCCTCGGCAGCGCGGGCGTCGTCGTGCAGGGCCGCGATGGCCGCCTGGATCTGGTATTCGCCGCGGCGCTCGCGGGCCAGCGCCGTCTGCAGAATGCGCACGCCCTCGGCGATCTCGCCCTGGTTCCACCGAGTGCGGTCCTGTTGGCCGAGCGGGATGAACGTGCCGTGTTCGTCGGTACGGGCGGCCCGGCGGGCGTCGTGCAACAGCATCAGCGCGAGCAGCCCGGCGACCTCGGGCTCGTCGCAGGCGAGCTGCAACTGGCGGGTGAGACGGATCGCCTCGGCGCACAGGTCGACCCGGCCGGAGTAGCCCTCGTTGAAGATCAGGTACAGCACGCGCAGCACGACCGCGACGTCGCCGGGCTGCGCCAACGGGCGGCCGCTAACGGTCCGCTTGGCCCGGCTGATGCGCTGGGCCATCGTCGCCTCCGGGACCAGGAACGCCTCGGCGATCTCCCGGGTCGTCAGCCCGCCGACGGCGCGCAGCGTGAGCGCGATGGCCGACGCCGGCGTCAGCGCCGGGTGGCAGCACAGGAACAGCAGCAGGAGGGTGTCGTCGACCTGCTCGGCCGGCCCGGGTTCGGGTTCCAGGGCCAGCACGTCCTCGCGCCGGCGCCGCGCCGCGGCCGAGCGCCGCGCGTCGATCAGCTTGCGACCGGCGACCGTGACCAGCCAGCCCTTCGGGTCGTCGGGCGGCGCGTCGCCCCAGGTCCGGTGGGCCTCGAGCAGCGCGTCCTGCACAGCGTCCTCGGCCGCCGCGAAGTCGTTCCCGCGACGGACGAGGATGCCGAGCACCTGCGGCGCGAGGACGCGGACGACGTCCTCGTTCACTCCGTAGTGGCCGGGATGTCGGTCATCACCGGCCGCACCTCGATCCACTCGTAGAGCGGCAGCCCGCCCTTGCCCGGACCGGACGAGACGTACGCCGCGATCTCGATCGCCCGGGCCTCGGACTCGACGTCGACCATGTACCAACCGGCGGCCAGCTCCTTCGTCTCGGGGAAGGGGCCGTCCGTGGTCACCGGAGCCGCGTCCGGGCCGCCGTACTGCACGTACGTCCGTTCCGGCCTGAGCGCCTGCGCGTCGACGAACTCACCCCGCTCGCGCAGCATGTCGGCGACCTGGCGCAGGAAGGCCACGTGCGCGGTGATCTCGTCCTCGGTCCACTCGCTCATCGGGCTGGCCGAGTTCGGGTGCCGCTCCGGGCCACCCGTGTAGTGCTTGAGCAGAAGGTACTTCGGCATCGTCACTCCTCGTGTCCGTGGCAGCTATCGTGCCGCCGTTCGTACCGAGGACGGAACCGGCCACGCCATCTCGACACGATGCCCGCGCGACCCGTTCTGGGCGTTCTAGCGGGTCGCCGCGCCACCGTCACCGCCGAACCCCGACGATAGACAGCATGCTGCCCTTCGACGAAGAGACATCGCGCCGGGTCGAGTCGACCTACACCACCGCCGACATGATCGCGCAGCGCCGCGTCGTGATCGACCTGGTAGCGCCGACCGCGGGCCAGGCGATCCTCGACATCGGATCCGGGCCGGGCTTCCTGGCCTGCGAGCTGGCCGAGGCCGTCGGCGCGACCGGCCGCGTTCACGGCGTCGACCCCAGTGACGCGATGCTGGCGCTGGCCCGCGCGCGCGAATGCGGTCCGGACGCAGCGCCGATCGAATACAGCACCGGCTCCGCCGACCGCCTGCCGTTTCCCGACTCGACGTTCGACCTCGTCACCGCCACCCAGGTCTACGAGTACGTGCCGGACATCGACCGGGCCCTCGTCGAAGCGGCCCGGGTACTACGCCCCGGCGGCCGGCTGCTCGTGCTCGACACCGACTGGGATTCGATCGTCTGGCATTCCTCCGACCCCGAACGGATGCGCCGTGTCCTGGCCGCCTGGGACGAGCACCTCGCCGACCCCTACGTGCCGCGCCGACTCACCGCGGCGCTCGAGTCCGCCGGATTCGCCGTCACCGACCGCTCGACGATCCCTCTGTTCAACGCCGGATACGACGAGAACGCGTTCAGCGCCGGGTTGATCCGAGCCATCGCCGGCTACGTCGCCGGCCACCGCGGCGTCACCGACCACGACGTCACCGCCTGGGTCGACGACCTCACCGCACTCGGCCACGACTACTTCTTCAGCCTGAACCGCTACGTCTTCCTCGCCGCCAAGCCTTCGTCACGGTGACCGGTCCATGACGGGGCCGCTGGACGCGGGTCACCGGCGCGGTCGGAACGCCACAGACGCGGGCGTATTGCTGAAGGCATCCAGGAAGCGATCGCGGAACGCGTCCATCGGCCAGAGCGAGGCACTGCTACCGGGCAGCAACCCGCTCTGCCATTGCCAGGACGCGATCTGGCTGAACACGGTCGGGTCGTGGGCGACGATGGAGATGGGTACCTGGTGGTTGGCCCCCGGCCCGCTGACCGTGGTCGCCGGTTGGTGATCGCCGAGCAGGACGAGCACGAGGTCGGGGTCGTTGAGCTGCGCGACCCACGAGGTGAGCGCCTGCATCGTGTGCTGGATCGACTGCCCGTACAGCCGGCGGACCGTGCCCGCGTCGCCCCAGGCCACGTCGGGCGACGGTCCCCGCGCCGGCATGGGGTCGAAGATCGAGCCGTCGCCGAGCTGGTCCCAGGGCACCATGTGCGGCAGCGGGGTCCACGGGGTGTGCGAGGTCGATCTCGGCAATCACCGGGGCGTGACCAGGTTGTAGTTCGAGCCGTTGGAACGCAGCCAGGCTGTACTGGTCGGGCATCGTCGCGTAGCTGAACTTCGGACCCTGGTAGCCGACGTCGTAGCGGTTGTAGAGCTGGTCGTAGTGGTAGAAGTCCCTGCCCGGAGGCCAAGACCGGTTGTCGTCGGCCGGGATGTCGCAGACGGTGCGCCAGCCGGCCTTGCCGAATGCGGTGCTGAGCGTGAACCGAGCGCTGCCGACGAGCTGGTTGTAGCGCTGCTGGTTGTCCACCCACAGCCCGGACTGCAACGTCGAGTGGGCCAGCCAGCTGATGCCGCCGAATGTGGGCGAGGTGAGGAACGCGCTGCGGGCCGAGTAGCCGGCCCGGGCCAGCGCCGTATCGCCGCTGCGCAGCACGGCGTCGACCCCGGGCGAGAAGCTGGTGCCCTGGACGGCGACCTGGCCGTAGCTCTCGTCGAACGCGATGACGACTTCCTTGCCGCGCAGGGCGGAGAGCAGGTTCCCGGCCGGGATGGCCGCTTGCGGGTCGGCCGCGTGGATCGTCGATTCGAAGCGCTGCTGGTCCTGCACGGCTCCGCGCGCGTCGCGGACCTGGGCCACCGCCAGGTCGGCCGCGCTCGACGAGGCGAGCGGCGCGCCCCGGCGTCAGTTGCAGCGACAGGCCGGCGCACATCGCCCAGACCGCGCCCAACGCGGCTGCGGTCGGCGCCTACTACCGCTCCCAGTTCCTCAACTCCGTGCTTCCGGGCGGGATTCTCGGCGACGTACATCGCGGGGTCGTGCACGGCCGGCGCGCCCGTGACCTCGGTCGCGGCCTGCGTGCGGTGGCCTGGGAGCGCATCAGCGGCCAGGTGGTTCAGACCGTACTGACCGGTATTGTCCTGCTGTCGCCGCCGTCTCCGGTACGCCCGCTCCTGCCCGAGATCGCGGCCTGTGTCGTCGGCGCGATCTTGCTCGTCGCCCTGGCGGTCCGCATTGCGGCTCGGCGCGGCCGGCCGAAGCTCGTGGCCGCTGCCCGCACGGTCGTCGACGACTTGCGGCGCGGCCTGCTCGCCCGTGACGCGTGGCCCCCGGTCTTGCTGGCGTCGGTGTTGGTGGTCGTCGGACATACCGCCACGTTCGTGATCGCTGCCCGGGTGGCCGGCTGTACAGCCTCGCTGAGCACCGTGGTTGCACTGGCGATGCTGGTGCAGACTGCGGTGGTGATCCCGCTGAGCGTCGGCGGATGGGGGCCGCGCGAAGGCGCCGCCGCCTGGGCTTTCGCCGCCGCCGGATTCGGCGCCGCCCCGGGCGTGACTGTCACTACCATCTATGCCGTGCTCGGCCTGGCCGCGGTTGCCCCGGGCGCCGGCCTGCTGCTGGTCGACGCCGGCCGCCGCCTGCGCCGTGACGCCGCGCCCCGCAGCTCGACCGGAGCCGATCCGGTTCCGTCGGTGGCGTGGGAGGCAGTCGGTGGCTGACCGTCCCTACACCCTGCTCAGCTGCGGCGTCTCGTTGGACGGGTACCTCGACAGCCCGGCCACGGCGCGGCTTCCGCTGTCCAACGCGGCCGACTTCGACCGGGTCGACGCCGTCCGCGCCGGCAGCGACGCGATCCTGGTCGGCGCCGCGACCGTCCGCAACGACAACCCGCGGCTACTCGTGCGCTCGCCGGATCGTCGCGCGGATCGCGTCGCCCGCGGCCTGACCCCGTCGCCGGCCAAGGTCACGGTCACCGCGTCCGGACGCCTCGACCCCCGCTCGCAGTTCTTCACCGCGGGCGAGACGGACAAGTTCGTCTACTGCCCCCGTGGCATCGCCGACCCGGTGCGCGCCCGGCTGGAGCACCACGCGACGGTGATCGATCTCGACGCCCCGCTAATGATGCGCGAGCTGAGCGACGACCTCAGTGCGCGTGGTGTGAACCGGCTCATGGTCGAAGGCGGCGGCACCCTGCACACCCAGTTCCTCACCGCGGGCCTGGCCGACGAGCTGCAACTGGTCGTCGCCCCGCTGTTCGTCGGCGACTCGCGGGCGCGGCGCTTCGCGCTCGACGGGCGCTACCCCTGGACCGCCGAGCGGCGGGCCGAACTGGCCGACGTCCGGCGCATCGGCGACGTAGTGCTGCTGCGGTACGCGCTCTCGCCCCGTTACGAGGCGGAACGGCTGGACCCGTGACCGGGCCGGTCGCCGCCGCATCGATCCGGCGACGCAGACCGGTCCCGCTGCGGTTCGCCGACGGATACGCCACCTCGGCGCACGTCGTCAGCTTCACCTCTGCGGCAGGAAGGACGGGGCATCGGGCTCTACGCCAAGCTCGACGCGTACGCGCTGCAGGACGGGGGCCTGGACACCTACGACGCGAACGTCGCGCTCGGTCACCGGGCCGACGAGCGCTCGGCGCGAGCCGCATCCGGCTGCTGAGCAACAACCCGGACAAGGGGGCCCAACTCGCCCGGCTCGGCGTCACGATCGAGAAGCAGGTCGCGACCGGGCTGCACCTCACCGAGGCGAACGCGGCGTATCTGGCGGCCAAGGCGCGGCGGGGCGGGCACGGTTCGCTGTCCCGGGCGCTCGACCGTACGGCCGAACGCCGCCGGCGCGCCGGGATCACGTTGACATGACTGCCGCGGTGGTCCGGCCGGACGTCGCTTCCGCACCGACGGCCGCGCCGATCCGCATCCGCGGCCTGGACGGCATCCGCGGACTGGCCGCCGTGTTCGTCGTGCTGAACCACATCTTCCTGCGGGCCTGGCCGGGTTACCCGGCCGATCACGCGCCGTTCTGGGCATCGGAGTTCATCTACGCGCGGTGGTCGTTTTCATCGTGCTGTCCGGCTTCTCCCTGGGCCTCGCGCCCGCCCGGTCCGGCTGGGCGGTTCGACTCGGTCGCGCGGTTCGCGCACCGGCGGGCGACGCCGTCCCCGCGGCCGTTCCCAACCGCGCGTTCTGGTCGATCGTCGTCGAGGCCCAGCTCTACATCCTGCTGCCCCTGCTGTTGCTCATCGTCCGGCGGGTGAGCGCAATCGCCATGGTGGCCGTGGTGGTGACCGTCGGACTGCTGGCGCCGGACGACGCGCTCGTCAAGTTCACCCCCGGACCTCGCGGTGCTGTTCGCGATCGGGCTGCTGGCCGCCGGGATCGTGACCGCCGGCGAGCGCACCCGATCGCGGCCCTGGAGGGCGGCGATCAGATCGTCCAGGGCGCGCTTCCCGATCACGCCGGCCATCCGCGGCGAGTCGGCCCGGGACGCCCGCAACAACGCCAGGGCCGTCGCGTGATGGGACGCGGTGCAGGGCTCCTGCCAGATCACGGTCAATCCGACGTCACACAGCATGGCTGTAAACTTCGCCAACTCAACGAGCCAGATGGTGTCGGCGTCCGGCATCCGGGCGCGTTCCGTCGCGGCCAGTGGCCGGCCGGCCTCGACGGTGCACGCGAAACGACCGCCGGCGACCAGCGCGCGGGCCACCTCGCCCAGCAGCGCGCGCTTGTCGGGAAACGCCAGCATCGTCTCCAAGAACAGCACGACGTCGAAGCGGCCGTCGGGCAGCGGCGGGACGTGAGCCTGCTCGAAACGGCAAGGCAGATCGCCGGCCAGGTCGCGGGCGATCCGCAGTGCATCGGCGGAGTAGTCGACCCCGAGATAGCCGCAGCCGGACTCGGTCGTGATCAACCGTCGGGGACCGGCCACCCGCAACACGCGTCGAGCACCGAAACGCCCGGCCGATCCCGGCCCGACGAGCCAGGCGCCGGATCTCGCCGGCCCGCATGAAGCTTTTGGCCCACGTACTCGCCCGGCGGGTAGGCGGTCTGCCGGGAGCCGGCTCGAGGAATAGGCGAAAGGGAGCGCGGTTGTCCTGTCTCACACCCAAGCCCCGTCTCGAGATCGAGCCGTATCCAGCCGGCCTGCGTAACTTCTACGACAATGAGTAAGTTCAAAACCCGGCAGGAGGGTGGAGGCTGAACCGGTGCAGCAAGCGCAGGCGTTCTGGGTGAGCGCGCCCGGCCACGGTGAGCTCCGCCCGGTGCCGCTACCCGCACCGGCGGCCGGCGAGGTGCTGGTGCGCACCCGCTACTCGGCCGTCAGCCGCGGGACCGAGTTGCTGGTGTTCGCCGGCCGGGTGCCGCCCGATCAGCGACTGGCGATGCGGGCGCCGTTTCAGGACGGGGACTTCCCGGGTCCGGTCAAGTACGGCTACCTCAACGTCGGCGTGGTGCAGGCCGGTCCGCCCGATCTGTTGGGCCGCACCGTGTTCTGCCTCTACCCCCACCAGACGAGCTACGTAGTGCCCGCGACGGCGGTGCTGCCGGTGCCCGACGGCGTGCCGGCCGAGCGCGCCGTACTCGCCGGTACGGTCGAGACGGCGGTCAACGCGCTGTGGGACGCCGCTCCCCGGGTGGGTGACCGTGCCTGCGTCGTCGGCGCCGGGATGGTCGGCTGTTGCGTGGCCCGACTGCTGGCCCAGCTTCCCGGCACGCGAGTAACCCTGGTCGACGTCGACCCGGCCCGGGCGCCGATCGCCGCCGCACTCGGCACCGACTTCGCCCGTCCGGACGATGTCGACGGGGAACACGACATCGTCGTGCACGCCAGCGCGACCGCGGCGGGCCTGCGCCGCTGCCTGGACCTGCTGGCCCCGGGCGGCGAGGTGCTCGAGCTGAGCTGGTACGGCACGGGCAATGTGAGCCTGCCTCTGGGCGGCGCCTTCCACTCCCGGCGGCTGGGCATCCGGGCCAGCCAGGTCGGCGTCGTGGCCGCCGCCCGCCGGGCCACCCGGTCGAGCCGCGACCGTCTCGCCCTTGCCCTGGAACTGCTGAAGGATCCGGCCTACGACTGCCTGATCGAAGGCCCGTCCGACTTCGCCGAGCTACCCGCGCTGCTGCCCGAACTGGCCGGACGGACGGGACTCTGTCATCTCATCCGGTACGAGGAGTGAGCCGATGTTCAGCGTGACCGTGCGCGACCACATGATGATCGCGCACAGCCTCCGGGGCGAGGCGTTCGGCCCGGCCCAGCGGCTGCACGGGGCGACGTACGTGGTGGACGCGACGTTCCGCCGCGCGGAGCTGGACGCCGACGGGATCGTGGTCGACATCGAGCGGGCCGCGACCGCCCTGCACGACGTGCTCGGCGAGCTGAACCTGCGCAACCTGGACGACGAGCCGTCGCTGCGCGGGGTGAACACCACGACCGAGACGTTGGCGCGCGTCGTCGCCGACCGACTCGCCGCGCTCGTCACCGACGGCCGCCTCGGCGCCGCGGCCCACGGGCTGACCGGTCTGGCGGTGACCCTGCACGAGTCGCACGTGGCCTGGGCCGGCTACGAGCGCACGTTGTGAGACAGGTATACGTCATCGCGCCCGACCGCTTCGACGACCCGGACCGGCCCAGCGGCGGCAATGTCTACGACCGACGGATCTGCGCCGGGCTGGCCGAGGCGGGCTGGGACGTGCACGTCGTTACCGTGGCCGGGCCGTGGCCGGCCGGCGACTGCGTCGAGCTGGCCCGCATCATCGCCGCGATCCCGGACGGCGAGACCGTCCTGATCGACGGCCTGATCGCCTCGCCTTCGGCCGCACAGCTGCTCCCGCACGCGGAGCGATTGCGCCTGACGGTGCTGCTGCACATGCCGCTGGCCCTGGCCGGGCAGCACACCGCCGCGATGCCGCGATCGGAGCGGGCCGTGCTCGACGCGGCCGCCGGCGTCGTGGTCACCAGCCAGTGGACCCGCCGGCAGGTGCTGACCCGGTTCGCGATCCCCCCGGACCGGGTGCGAGTCGCCCGCCCGGGCGTCGACCGAGCCGACGTCGCACCCGGCCGCGCCGCGGGCCGGCACCTGCTCTGCGTCGGAACGCTGGCCCGGCACAAGGGCCAGGATCTGCTCGTCGAGGCACTGGCCCAGCTGGCCGACACCGATTGGACGTGCCTTCTGGTCGGGCCGCTGGATCGTGAGCCGGCCTTCGTCGACCAGCTTCGGGGGCGCGTCGCCCGGCTGGGGCTGGGCGATCGGGTCCGGCTCACCGGCGCGCTGACCGGTTCGACTCTGGACCGGGCTTACGCCAAGGCCGACCTGCTCGTGGTGCCGTCCCGGTTCGACACGTACGGCATGGTCGTCGCCGAAGCCCTCGCCCACGGCCGGCCGGTCGTCGCCACCGACGTCGGCGGACTACCCGAGGCGCTCGGCCTGGCCCCCGACGGATCCCGCCCGGGCGAGCTCGTCCCCCCGGACGACGTGAGCGCGCTGGCGTCCACGCTGGCTTGCTGGCTGCGCGACGAGCGGTACCGGAATCGGCTCGGCCAGGCAGCGCTACAGCGCCGGTCGACACTGCCCGGCTGGGACCGGACCGTCCACGACCTGGCCGAGGCGCTGCGCTAGTGTCCCGGGCCGGAATTGGGCGAATAAGTCCGGTGATCCAGGTGTGCGCTCGCAACGCGGAGGAGGAG
>DATBER010000122.1:0-19295 GCA_036558905.1 Jatrophihabitantaceae bacterium
AGGACGCCGCAGATCGCGTGCCTGGCCGCCGCGCAGCAGAGCATGGAATTGCCAGACACGGCCTAGGCGATCTCGTCCGCCGCCGGACCGCGCTGTTTCGCGGCCGCGCGCGGACTCGGCGGCGGTTCGGGAGCGGAAGGCGGGCTGCGCAGCGCGCGCACCGACGTGTTGACGAACGCGATCAGCGGCACCGCGATGAACGCGCCGGGGATGCCACCCAGGGTCGTCCCGGCCACCACGCCGAGCAACACCGCCAGCGGGTGCACCTTGACGCTGCGGCTCATGATGAACGGCTGCAGCAGGTGGCCCTCAATCTGCACCAGCACGGTGATCGCGATGGCGACGACGATCGCGCTGAGCAGCCCGTTCTCCAGCAACGCCACGGCGACCGCCAGCGCCCCGGTCACGAGCAGACCGAGTAGCGGCACGAACGAGCCCAGGAAGATCAGCACGCCCAGCGCGGCCGCCAGCGGTACCCGCAGGGCGAACAGCAGGATCGTGATCGTCACTCCGTGGAACAGCGCGATGAGCATCTGCCCGCGCATGTAGCCGCCGAAGGTGCTCCAGCCAGCCTGGCCCGCCCGGTCGAGGCGCTCGTGGGCGGCCCGCGGAAACAGGCTGACCACCCAGCGCCACACCTGGTTGCCGTCGCGCAGCAGGTAGAACGTGGACAGCAGGATCAGAAGTAGCGCGGTGATGAACTCCGACACCGCCCGGACGGTGGTGATCGCGCCGCTGACGAGGTCGCCCGGATGCTGCGTCACCCGGTCGGTGATGCTCTTACTGACCTTGTCGATGTCGCTGGACTTCAGGTGCAGCGGACCGGTCTGCAGCCAGTGCTTGGCGTGGTCGACCAGCGACGAGATCTGGTCGCCCAGCTGGGCCCAGTGCGTGCTGACCTGCCAGGCGACAAACCATCCGATGCCGCCCAGCACGGCGACGCCGATCAGCAACGAGAGCAGGGCCGGCAGCGAACGGGGGCGCGGGATGACAGTACGCAGCTGACGTTCGAGCGGGTGCAGCACGGCCGTGAGGAATAACGCGAGGATGAACGAGAAGACGACCAGCCAGATCGCGGTGAATACCCGGATCAGCACGTAGGCGCCGATTGCGATGACCAGCAGCCGCCAGGTCCAGGCGGCCGCCACCCGGATCGGCCAGGTCACGCCGTCGACCGGGTCGCGGCTCTGCGCGGAGGGCGCCTTTGCGCCATCGGGCCGAACCACGGCGCGGCGCTGCGGCCCCGGGCCCGGGTTCGCGGATGAACGAGACTTCGACTTTCCCGGCAAGGTCACCCGGTCATCCTCGCCCGTCGCTGCGCTGGCATTCGCCCATTCTGGCCTGCTGGGTCCGCATCGCGCTCACGCCGCACCGAGCCGGCACCCAGCCCGCCACGCACCCGCGGGACGGTCGCGCCGGTTCGCGGCCGCCCCGCGCTGTCGCAGACGTAGGTCAGCGCCGCAGAACGGCGACGCGTCCGGAATCGCCGACCGCCCAGCACGCTCCGCCGACCGCCCAGCACGCTCCGTCGGCCGCGCAGTCGATCGAGTTGAGCTCTCCGCCGTCGAATCGGGCCCAGTGCTGGCCGGCGTCGTAGGAGACGTCCGAGCCGTTGATGCCTATCGTGACCGCGGTCGCCCCCGGTGAAGGGCAGCCAGGCGGCGGCGAACCGGACCCTGACGGCTCGCCGGCCGGACTCGTCCACGGTCCGCCCAGGTACGAGACGGCCGTGACGTGCCGCGTGACGTCGGGGGTCGAGAAGTCGCCGCCAACGGCCAGCCCGAGCGCGGCCGTGCGGACCGCCAGCCCGTATATGCCGGCGTTGCCGTCGTCCGAGCCACTGAGGATCGGGGTGGTCCGGACGTCCCGGGTGCGCCCGCCGTCGCGCGAGTGGAACGCGCGCGATACCGAGCCACCGCTGGCGAACCACGCGTCGTGGCCGGCGGTCACGACAGTTGTGCCGCTGTCGGCGAATCCGTACTCGTCGGGCTGCGCCGCCGGCATGCCCGTACTTGGCAGTACGGTCCAGGAGTTCCCGCCGTCGGGCGTGGCGAGAACCTGGAACTTGCCGCTGATCGGATCTCCGACGACGATGCCGTGCTGATCGTCGTAGAAGGCCATGGCGTCGAAGAATGTGGCCGGGTCGCTTGCCTGGTAGGTGAGCCGCCAGGTCCGCCCGCCGTCCGAGGTCACGTACAGGCGCGAATCGCCGCCCGCGCCGGCTGTCATCGCGACGGCTCGATTGGTGTCGCGGGCCGCCAGGTCGCGGAAGTGCAGCCCGGCTGTATTCGGCGGCGAGACCTCGCGCCACGACCGGCGCCGTCGACCGTGCGCAAGACGGTGCCGTCGTCCGAACCGATCCACGCGGTCTGCCGGCTCACGGCGTTCAACGTGCGCAATGCCGCGCCGGTGGACGACGACACGGGTTGCCAACTCGGCAGCGGTCGCTGCGGGTCGCGTGCGCATCAGGCGCGAGCGCCGCCGCCGTCGTCGCGGCGAGAAGCACCGCGACCGAGCGGCGCCATCGCACCGGACAGGGATGTACGGCCATCGTCGAGGTCCCTTCGAGAAAGGGCGCCGACGGCGCGCGGTGAGCGGGATTGCCTCGATTGCACCGGCATCGGGCTTGGAAGACCTTGGAACGGCGACGAGCGCGACATTGACGGATAGCCTTGTCGGGCAAGGGAAATCCCCGGGGGGGACATGTCTGAGCAAGTGCGGCCCCAACGCGATATCGGGACGAGCCGGCCCACGAGTGACAGCTCGAGCGGTCTTCGCTTCGAGATGCTCGGAACCATCCGGGTAACCCGGCACGGCGTACCGGTGAATCTGGGCGGGCCGCAGCAACGGGCCGTGCTGGCGTTGCTCTTGATCGAGCGCGACACCGCCGTTCCGACCGCGCAGCTCGCCGACGGCCTGTGGGGCGAGCGTCCACCACCCGGCAGTGCCGCGACGATTCAGACGTACGTGTTCCACCTCCGCGAGGCGCTCGAACCCGATCGTCCGCGCGGCTCGCCCGCCCGGGTGCTGGTTAGCGAACGCGGTGGCTACCGGCTGGACGTCCGGAACGTGGGCCTCGACGCGCGTGAGTTCGAGCAGTTGGCCCGCGCCGGGATCGACGCCGGGCGAAGCGGCGACCACGAGCGGGCGCTGCTGGATCTCGACGCAGCCCTGGAGCTGTGGCGCGGCGAGGTGCTCGCCGACGTCGCCGAGCTCGAGGCGATCGGCCCGGTCGCCGCTCGCCTGAACGAGTTGCGGCTCACCGTCGTCGAAGCGCGGATCGACGCGCAGCTGGCGTTGGGGCGCCACGCCGTGGCGGTCGGCGAACTCGAGGAACTGACGACGGCCAATCCGTTACGGGAACGGCTGCACGCCCAGCGCATGCTCGCGCTCTATCGCTGTGGCCGGCAGGCCGACGCGCTCGCTGCGTACCGGCATCTGCATGAAGTACTCGACGCCGAGGTCGGCGTGCAGCCGTCGCCGCCGCTCCGGGAGCTGCACCAGAAGATCTTGTCCCATGACCCGAGCCTGGCCTACAGCCGGTCTGTAGATCAGAAGGCCGGCCCGAGGCCCGCCCCGGCCCGGCGCCGGCGGCAACGGCGACGGTGGGTGTGGCTCGCCTCGGTGGCAGTGGCGGTGGTCGGCGCCGGCGCGATCGTCGGGGTGACGATCACGCACAACGACCGGAGCAACAGCATCGATGCGTTGCCGCCCAACGGCATCGGCGTCATCCGGGCCGACGGCAGCCTGCACGACGCCGTACCCGTCGGCCAGAGCCCGACCGCGGTCGCGTACGGCGCGGGATCGATCTGGGTGGCCAACGGGGGCGCGGACACCGTCATGCGCATCAACCCGCGAACCCATGCGGTGGTCGATCAGATCGAGGTCGGCCGCGACCCGGTGGCCCTCGCCGCTTCCGATACCGACGTCTGGGTGGTCAACGCGGGCGAGGGCACCGTCACCCGCATCAACACCACGGTCGACCGCCGGGTGGCCGAGATCAAGGTCGGCAATCAGCCCGGTGCCGTCGCGGTCGGGCCGAGCGGCGTCTGGGTCGCGAACACCGGCGACGACACGGTGCAGCGCATCGACCCGCATTCGAGCGCGGCCGGCCGGCCGATCGGCGTCGGCGGTGGGCCGGACGGCGTGCTGTCGGTCGACGCCGACTCGGTCTGGGTGGCCAACGGCCTCGATGGGACGGTGATGCGGCTCGATCCACGGACCGGCATCGTGCGCGCGCCGATCCACGTCGGGGCCGGCCCGACCGGTCTGGCGATTGCCGGCGGATCCGTCTGGGTGGCCAACAGCCTGGAACAGTCGCTGAGCCGGATCGACCCGACCTCCGAAGCCGTCAACACCGTCGCCGATGTCGGGGACGGGCCCACCGACCCGGTCAGCGACGGCCGGTTCGTCTGGGTCGCGGCGTCGCACGCCGGCACTGTCACCCGGATCGAGCTGAAGACCGGCGACGTGCGTCGCTTCGGCGTGGGCGCTGCACCGGTCGGCCTGGCCACGAACGGACATTCCGTCTACGTCGCCGCGCAGGCGTACGCCGCCGCGTCGCACGCCGGCGGCACGCTGACAGTCGGCAACATCGACCTCCCCGGCAAGGACTACGGGATCGATCCGGCCAACCTCTACTACTACTGGACGACGGCCGCCGAACGATTCGTGTACGACTCACTCGTCGCCTACCACGCGGCCGACGGCGCGGCCGGCTTCGTGCTGGTGCCCGACCTGGCGGCCCGGATGCCCGTGGTGTCACGAGACGGCAAGACCTACACGTTCACCGTGCGCACCGGTATCCGCTACTCCACCGGGCTGGTCGTCCGTCCGGAGGACTTCGCGCGCGGGTTCAAGCGGGTCTTCACCGTGCGCGGCGCCGGTAACCCCGCCGCGCTGTTCAAGGGGGTGGTCGGGGCGGCGCACTGTCTCGACGACCCGGCGACCTGCGATCTCAGCCGGGGCGTGGTCGCCGACGACGCGCGCCATGAGCTCACCATCCACCTCACCGGTCCCGACGCCGACTTCTTGCCCAAGCTCACGTACTTCCTGGTGCCGACACCCGCCGGGACGCCCGCCGCGCAGCTGACCACGGCGCTGCCCGGCACCGGCCCGTACCAGATCGATCGGACCAGCATCCGGTCCACCCGGACGGGTTCGAGGACCGACACCACCTTCGACCGGCTGGTGCGCAATCCGTACTTCCGGCAGCAATGGTCGTTCGCCGCCCAACCGGCCGGCTATCCCGACGTCATCCAGTTCCGGAAATACAGCACGGCTGAGCAGGCGGCCAGCGACGTGCGAGCCGGTCGCGTCGACATCAGCCGTCTCCCGCCGGACGACCCGGCCAGCCTCACCCGGGCCGTGACCAACATCGAAACGAACGACCCGGCCCACCTGTACCGGCAGAACGGCCCGGGCGCCTGGTGGGAGGACTTGAACACGCAGGTGCCGCCCTTCGACAATGTGCTGGCCCGGCGCGCGGTGAACTACGCCATCGACCGGCGCAAGGTCACCGCGGACGTGTTCGGGTCGGCCAGGCCCGAGCCGCACTGTCAGATGCTTCCGGCGAACTTCCCCAGCTTCGAGTGGTACTGCCCGTACACCCGCCCCGGCCCGTTGCCCTACAACGGACCCGATCTCGCCAAGGCCCGCAGACTGGTTGAGCAGTCCGGAACACGCGGTGCGCACGTCGTCGTGTACGGGCTGATCGACAACTCCGGCGACCGCGCCCTGCTCGCCGACATCGCCCAGACCCTTGACGCCATCGGCTACCACGCCTCGGTCAAGCCGGTTCCCTTCGACGAAAAGCACTACAACTTCGTGACGGATCCCCGGCACGGGGTGCAGATCGCCGGCAAGGACGGCTGGCTGGCCGACTACCCGGGCCCCGACGCCCTCTACGAGCCGCTGCTCTCGTGCCGCGTCCGGTACGCCTGGGCGCACGGGTTCTGCGACAAGGACATCGACGCGCTCGCCGCAGCCGCCCGCCGGACCGCGCTGACCGATCCGAGCGAAGCGCGCGAGCAGTGGAAGAAGATCGATCGACTCGTGACCGACCAGGCCCCGTGGATCGTGCTCGGCGCCGAGACGTTCTATCACTACACCGCCCGCCGCGTCGGCAACGTCCAGATCACGCCGTTCAATCCGCTCTACGACCAGATCTGGGTCCAGTAGCTTTACCGTGGCCGGGCGGCCA
Organism: Jatrophihabitantaceae bacterium; assembly: GCA_036558905.1. GTDB lineage: Bacteria > Actinomycetota > Actinomycetes > Mycobacteriales > Jatrophihabitantaceae > DASXRA01. Next base: position 6,203 of record DATBER010000122.1, read on the forward strand.
GGCACCCTGAACCACATGGGCAAGGGGGATCCCAGGACGGCGTACGAGCAGCTGCGCGCGGCCCACCTCAATGCGGTGCGTGCCGCACTCGAAGACCATGCGGCCCGGCTCGACTGGCCGCGCGAGCGCGTCGAGCAGTACCGGACCGAACGGCTGCGGGCCCTGCTCGGGTTCGCCCGCGAGCGCTCGCCGTTCCACGCGGCCCGGATGGCCGGCCTCGACCCGGCAACGGCCACCGTCGAAGACCTGTCCCGGCTGCCCCCGATGCTCAAGAAGCAGGCCCAGGACAACTGGGACGCGATCGTCACCACGAATGACATCGACCGGGCCGGCGCCGAGCGGGTACTGGCCGAGCAACCCTGGTTCTCCTACACGCCGGGCAGCCTCCAGGTCTTCAGCTCGGGCGGTTCGAGCGGCGTGCGCGGCGTGTATATCTGGGATTGGGACCTGTTCGTCACGCTCGCCTGCCTGGCCTGGCGATGGCAGGTGCGGGCCGAGCGTGCGTCCGGGTCGTCTCCGGAGCCGGCCCGGCTGGCCGTGCTCGAGGCCGGCGAGCCGCCGCACGCCAGCACGCCGCTGTTCGACGTGGCGACCGGGCCGTCGATGCAAACCGTCGTCATCGCGGCCGCGGCACCGTTCGAGCAGGTACGGCGGGCGGTCGCCGACGCCCGGCCCACCCATCTCGTCGGCTACGCCTCGGTCATCGGACGCCTGGCCCGCGCCACCGTCGCCGGCGAACTGGACATCCACCCGGTCCGGGTCAGCACCAACTCCGAACCGCTCAGCGACGAGGACCGCGACGCGATCACCACGGCGTGGGGCGCACCGATCCACAACCTCTGGGGCTCGACCGAGATCGGCGTCCAGGCGGTCGGCTGCGGGCAGGGCGACGGGCTGCACATCAGCGACGACGAGGTGATCCTCGAACGGGTCGACGCGGACGGACGCCCGGTCGGCCCGGACGAGCCGGCCGCACGCACGCTGGCCACCGGGCTGGCCGGCCGGACGTTCCCGTTCATCCGCTACGACCTCGGCGACGAGGTCACCCTGCTGCCCGGACCGTGCGCGTGCGGCAGTGCGATGCGGCGCGTCGCCGACATCGCCGGACGGCGCGACGACGACTTCCGGTACGGCCGGCGCACGGTGCCGGCCAGCGCGTTCCGCTACGTGCTGGGCACCGACCCGCGGATCTCCGAGTACCAGGTGCACCAGACCCAGGACGGCGCGAACGTGCTCGTCGTCGGATCGCCCGACGTCTCGACGGTGACCGCCGCATTGGCCGCCCAGCTGCTGCCGTACGGGCTGGCGAATCCGGGCATCACCGTCCGGGTGGTCGACCAGATCCCGCGACACGCCTCGACCGGCAAGCTGAAGCGGTTCATCGCGCTGAGCGGGTAGCCCGCCGCGCGCTGCTCTCCCGCTCAAGCTCGACGGCCCGGACCAGGGCCACTACTTCCGGGCGCGATCGCCTCAGTGGACGAGGGCGAGGGCCGTCGCGGCCACCAGCGCGGCGGCGAGCACCCGGTTGACGATCCGGGATCGTCGCGGATGCCGCAGCAGCGGCGCGAGTGAGGCCCCGGCCAGCAACCAGAGCGTGTTGATCAGCGCGATCATCACGCTCAACACGGCCGCCTTGGCCACCGCGTCGAGCGCCGCGCTGTTCGCCAGCCGGGCCGTCGCGAACACGGCCGCGATCGCGACCCATGCCTTCGGGTTGGCGACACCGAGGAACGTGCCGCCCAGCAGCGACGGCGCGTCGCCGCCCGATTGATCGGACAAGGGGGGCGCGGTGGCGAGATGGTACGCGAGCCAGAGGATGTACGCAGCCGCCGCGCCGATGAGGATCGGCCGCAGCGCCGGCACCGAAAGCAGCGCGGCGGTGACTCCGGTCGCCACCGCCACCAGCACGACGGCCGTGCCGACGATGATGCCGGCCAGGTAGCCGAGCGAACGCCTGATGCCGTACGCCGCGGCCGCCGCGGTCAAGCTGATCGTGGCCGGCCCCGGGCTGCCCATGATCGCCAGCGAGGTCAGGACGAGAGCCGCGAGCGCCCCGTCAGACACGACAACCGCGATACCGTCGAGTCATGCCCGGGACGCTAGGCCGGCGCGGAGCCGAGTCTCTTGAACGATCGTGCATCCGCCCGGGCACCGGCGCGGACGGCCTGCAGCGGCTGGCCGCCTACTTCGCGACCGACGGATTCGCGCCGCACCGGCACGTCACCTACGGCATCGGTGTCACGACCAGCGGCGTGCAGGCCTTTCGCTACCGCGGCGAGCGTCATCTGTGCCTATCCGGGCAGATGCACATCCTGCACCCGGACGAGACGCACGACGGCACCACCGCGACCGAAGCCGGGTTCGGGTACCGGATCGTCTACCTGGAGCCGGACCTGGTCGGCGCGGCCCTTGACGGCCGGCCGCTGCCGTTCGTGGCCCGGCCGGTGCACGACCGTCCGCCGGCGCATCTGCTGACGCTGCTCGCCGATATCGACGAGCCGATCAGCGACCTGGCCCGCACCGAGGCCGCGGCCTACCTCGCCGACACGCTGGTCCGACTGGGCGATCGGCGAGAGTCGAACCGCAGCGCCGTCGACCGGAAGGCAGTCGGACTCGCCCGCGAATACCTCGATGCGCACGCCGCCGAGGCGGTGTCGTCGCGTGCGCTCGAACTGCTCACCGGGCTCGACCGCTTCACGTTGGCCCGCCACTTCCGCCGGGTCTGCGGCACGAGCCCCGACCGCTACCGGCTGGCCCGTCGCCTCGACCTGGTCCGCACCGCCATCCGGGTCGGAACGCCCCTGGCCCGCGCCGCCGCGGATGCCGGCTTCGCCGACCAGAGCCATCTCACCCGACAGTTCAAGCTCGCGCACGGCCTCCCGCCCGGGCAGTGGGCTCGGCTGAGCCGGCCGACCTAGCCGCCGAGCTCCTTCGTCATGAACACCCGGCTGGTGCCCGGCGGGTCGCAGGGGATCTCGCCGAACACCCGCCAGCCCTGCCGCGCGTAGAAGCCGGGCGCCTGGAAGCTGATCGTGTACAGCACGCCGGTGCGACAGCCACGGTCGCGGGCCTCGGCCTCGGCCTGTTGCAGGATCTCGCGCCCGAGGCCGGCACCGCGCAGCCGGCCGGGCAGGTAGAACAGGTCGACGAAGAACAGGCCGAGCGACGTCCGCCCGGTCAGACCGCCCACCACCCGGCGGGTGTCCGGATCGCGGACGAGTACCGCGAGCGGCCGCCCGTCCCGGGTTCCTGTCTGCGCGACGTTGAACTGGTCCAACGAATCGGCCACCACCGCGAGGTCGCTCGCGGTGGGCATGTCGGTGACGAACAGGTGCACCGGGTCGGCAGACACCGTCATGACGTCCACCCCCGATGTGATCGTCGGGGCCTTGAGGGTTCGATCGTCCACAGTCGGACGATAACCACGGGGTCGGACATGGGTTTCGGTGCGCGGGGCCGTCACGTCTGGTCCTCCAGCACGGCCTCGACCAGGTCGCGGGGCAGGCCGTGGGTGTCGAGCAGGAAGTGGTAGTCCGAGTCGGTCAGCGGCCCCCGGCGGCGCAGCTTGCGGACCTGGCCCCGCCCGCGCTCGAGCAGGGTCACGAACTTCTGCTCCTCACCGGTCAGGATCGACCGGACGGTGCGCACATCGGTCGACGGGCCGAAGTGGTCGAGCGTCTGGCTCACGACGTCCAGCGGCAGGTCCGACAGGGTGTAGCCCGGGTCGACGCGCCGCAGGGTGGTCAGGCAGCGGCGGATCAGCCGGCGCAGCACGTACCCGCGCCCGGTGTTCGACGGCCGGATGCCCTCGCCGATCACCACGATGCTCGAGCGCAGGTGGTCGACGACCAGCCGGCGCGACTCGTCGGGCAGCGTCCAGGGCAGGTCGCGCCAGGGCTCGAACAGGTCCGTGTCGAACACCGAGTGCTTGTCCTGCAGCACCATCAGCAGCCGCTCCAGCCCCATCCCCGTGTCGACGTTCGGCGGATCGAGCGGCCGCAACAGTCCGTCGCCGTCGCGCCGGAACCGGAGGTTGACGTGATTCCAGACCTCGACCCAGCGATCGTCGGTGCTCGGCGTGCCGGTCGGGTCGCCCTGCCTGGTCCAGACGAAGATCTCCGTGTCGGTGCCGCACAGCCCGGTCGGGCCGTTCGACCACCAGTTGTCGTCGCCGAGCAGCTCGACCGGCACGCCGAGCTCGTCCCAGACTTCGACCGAACCGGTGTCCGGGCCGACCTGGGGGTCACCCCCGAAGACGGTCACGTAGATCTGGTCGCGCGGGACGCCGAAGCCGTCGGTGAGCAGCTCGTGGCCCCAGCGGACGCTCTGCGGATGGCCGTAGTCGCCCAACGACCAGGTGCCGAGCATCTCGAACACAGTCAGGTGCGACAGGTCACCGACCTCGTCCAGGTCAGTGGTACGCAGACAGCGTTGCCGGTTCAGCAGCCGGCGTCCCTGCGGATGCGGCCGACCCTCCAGGTACGGGGTCAGCGGATGCATGCCCGAGGTGGTGAACAGCACCGGATCGCCCGGCTCGGGCAGCAGCGACGTGCCGGTGACTTCGACGTGCCCGCGCTCGAGGTAGAAGTCGCGGAACATGGTGAGCGTTGTCTTGGTGTCCATGATCGTGCGCTTTCCGGGAATGGGCGGACCGGCGATGCCACTGCGCACGACGACGCATCGGCGAACCGCTCCGGTCCGCCGATGGATGGTGGATTCAGGTCAGGCTGAAATGGCGGCCGGCGAGGCGATAGCTCGCGCGGCCGCGGCCAGAAACTGCTGCTTGACCTGCATGGCTCTAACGTAACCCGCGCTGTCGACCTATTACTCCCGCCCGTCTGCCGACCCGGCCCCGCACCGTACCGGTCCCTCTGGGAGCCGCTCGCCGTACCGGGCCGGGCCCCTCGCTGTCCGCGCCCGCCATCCCCTCTCGATGATCAACAGCCATGAGCGGACGCGCTCGCATGGTTACCGGCTGTTGATCATGCGGGGCCCGACATGACGCGCGCGCTCGTCCACAGGCCCGTCGGCTATCCACAGATTGCCGCAGCTCGTAGCGCGGACCGCCTTACGACGGCACGGTCGTGGCATGGATCCGCCACGCCTCGACGAACGCGTATCAGAGGTAGCGCGCGAGCCAGTCGTGCACGTCGCCGATGCGGTTCGCGACCACCGTCAGGTGACCGTCGTGGTCGCGCAGTTCGGCCTGCGCGCCTGGGATGGTGTCGGCCAGCCAGCAGCCGTGCTGGTAGGGCACGAAGCGGTCGTCGCGACCGTGCCAGACCTTGACCGGCACGGCGATCGACGACACGTCGAACCCCCACGACGAGTGGAAGATGGCGATGTCGTCGGCCATCCAACCGTCGGCGCCCGGCGCCACCGCGGCCTGGACCGCGCTGTGCAGCCAGATGCCGAACTCGGTGTCCAGGGTGGCGATGTCCGGCGGAGACGCGCCGGCCGACCACAGGTCGGCCAGTTCGCCCGCAGTCGCGGCCAGCAACTCCTCGGCCTGCCGGCGGCCCCGCTGTTCCCACTCCGGCCGATCCGATTCGAAGAGCTCCAGGTCCTGCCGGGTCTCGGCCGACATCCCGGCCAGATAGTCGAGCCCTTGCGCGTCCCACGGGGCGGGCGAGCCGATCGTCGCGGCAGCGGCCACCAGGTCGGACCCGAGCGCGGCGCCGGCCAGCGCGTGCGGGCCGCCCCCGGAGAAGCCCCACACGGCGCACCGCTCGAATCCGATCGCCCGGCTGATCGCCCGGAGGTCGGCCACGCAGTCGGCGACGCCACGTCCGGGCTGAGCGGAGGATCCGCCGTAACCGGGCCGGTCGTAGGCGATCAACGTCAGCCCGCGCCGGGCGGCGTCGCTGACCCACCGGTCGTACAGCACGCCTGCATTCGGCGATCCGACCTGGGCCACGATCACCCGCGGGCCGTCACCGGCGATCTCCAGGCGCAGCCGCCGCCCGCCGTCCGACTCGATGTCACGCATCTGCGCGACATACGCGGGTGTCGCCATGTGCGCCTCCCCCTGACGCTTCCGCCGACCGTGCCAGGAACCGGGGCGTCGCGCCAGCGGCGGCGGATTGTTTGGACGCAATGGTGGAGAAGGTCTTGGCGAACTAGTTCGACACTCGAACTGTTTCAGGTACTGTGGGCTCACGTGAGTCGTCGCGAAGCAGTCCGGACCGTCGTCCGGTTGTCCCGACTGTTCGAGAGGGCGTCGGGCGATCTGTCGTTGCCGCACTACCGGGTGCTCGCGGCCGTGGCCGAGGGCGACGAGCGGGCCTCGCTCGTGGCCAAGCGGCTGGCCCTCGGGAAGCCGGCGATCAGCGCGAGCGTGGATGCCCTGTGCAAGCGGGGCCTGTTGGTGCGGCAGCCGACCTCGGGCGACCAGCGGGTGTCGCCGCTGCGGCTGACACCGGCCGGGCAGGCGGCGCTGCACGAGGCGGAGACGGCGATGCTCGCCCGGCTGGATGCGGTGCTCACCCACACCGACGACGCCCCCGGAGCACTGACCGCGCTGAACCGGCTCGGCGCCGGACTGGACGCCCTGGTGGCCGAGCGGCGGCGCGGATGAGCCAGCATCCAGGCTGGGTGCGCCGCCTGTGGGGCCAGGTGATGCGGCATCGCCGTGACCTGATCCTGTCCGTGAGCGCGGCCGTGCTGGGCAGCGCGTCGCTGATCGTCGTGCCGCTCATCGCCCGGCAGATCGTCGATAACGTGATCGTCGCCCGCACGGACGCGCTGTGGCCCTGGCTGGTGCTGCTGTTCGCCGCGGCGGTGCTCGCGTTCGCGCTGGCCTACGTGCGTCGCTACCGCGGCGGCAAGGTGGCGCTGGGCGTGCAGTTGGACCTGCGCAACGCGATGCACGACCAGCTGCAGCGGCTGGACATGGAGACGCTGGCCACGATGCCGACCGGTCAGCTGGTGTCGCGGGCCAACTCCGACTCGGCGCTCGTGCAGGGACTGCTGAACATCCTGCCGATCATGACCGGCAACCTGCTGATGATGCTGCTGTCGCTGGTGGTCATGTTCGTGCTGTCGCCGCCGCTGGCGGTGCTGGCGCTGGTGATCGTGCCGGCGTTGTTCGCCGTGTCGTACCGGATGCGGCGACGGGTCTTCCCGGCCACGTGGGACGCCCAGCAGCGCGAGGGCGATGTCGCGCAGATCGTCGACGAGGGTGTCAGCGGCGTGCGCGTCGTCAAGGCGTTCGGCCAGGAGCAACGCGAGCTGCGCCGGCTGGCCGGTTCGGCCCAGCAGCTGTACGGCTCGCGGATGCGGGCCACCCGGCTGACCGCCCGCTACCAGCCCGTCCTGGAGACGATCCCGACGCTGGGCCAGGTCGCGATCCTGCTCGTCGGCGGGCTGCTCGTGCTGCACGGCCACATCACCATCGGCACGTTCCTGGCGTTCTCCAGCTACGTCGCCCAGTTCTCGGCCCCGGCCCGTCAGCTCGCCGCGGTGCTCACGGTCGGCCAGCAGGCCCGCGCCGGCGTCGAGCGGATCTTCCAGCTGCTCGACCTCTCCCCCAAGATCGCCGACGCCCCGGACGCCGTCGAGTTGCCGGACGTGCGCGGCGAGATCGTCTTCGGCGACGTGCGGTTCGGCTACACGCCCGACGCCCCGGTGCTGAACGGCTTCAACCTGCGCATCGCCGCCGGCGAGCGGGTCGCGCTGGTCGGGGCGAGCGGCAGTGGCAAGTCGACGGTCGCCGCGCTGATCTCGCGGTTCCGCGACCCCGACTCCGGGCAGGTGCTCGTGGACGGCCACGACCTGCGGACGGTGACGCTGCACTCGCTGCGCCGCCGGGTCGGCGTTGCGTTCGAGGAGAGCTTCCTGTTCTCCGACACGGTCCGGGCCAATATCGGCTACGGCCGCCCCGGCGCGTCGGACGAGCAGATCGAAGAGGCGGCACGCATCGCGCAGGCGCACGAGTTCATCACCGCGCTGCCGAAGGGCTACGACACGGTGGTCGGCGAGCGCGGCCTGACCCTGTCGGGTGGGCAGCGCCAGCGGGTGGCCCTGGCCCGCGCGATCCTGGCCGACCCGCGCGTGCTCGTCCTGGACGACGCCACGAGCGCCGTCGACGCGCGCACCGAGGCGGCCATCCACGACGGATTGCGCTCGGTCCTGGCCGACCGGACCACCCTGCTGATCGCGCACCGGGTCTCGACCCTGCACCTGGCCGACCGGGTGGTGGTCGTGGACGGGGGCCGGGTCGTGGAGCAGGGCCGTCACGACGACCTCTTGCGCGACAGTGAGCGCTACCGGGCCCTGCTGTCGGGCATCGACGTGGAGCCGCTGCGCCAGGCCGGCGACCGGATCGAGGCGCTGGCTGCCCTGACCGGTCCGGACGGCGTGACCGCGGCGGCCTGGCGGGGCGGGCCGGCCGCACCGACGCCGGCCGTCCGGGCCGCCGGACCGGTCAGCCTGGGCGCCGGGCTGCACGGCGGAGGCGGCTCGCGCGGCGTGCTCGCCGGGCTGCCGGCCACCCCGGAGCTGCTGGCCCAGGTCGCTGCCCTGCGGCCGGTGCGCGATGAGGCCGACATCGACCTGCCGGCCGAGAGCGCGCGGCAACGTGAGTTCGGGCTGTTGCGGCTGCTGCGCCAGTTCCGTCGGCCGTTGCTGCTCGGGCTGGTCCTCGTCGTGCTCGACGCGCTGTTCGGGCTGGCCGGGCCGTACCTGGTCAAGACCGGCGTCGACCACGGCATCGTCACCGGCTCGCAGGGCGTGCTGTTCGCCGCGTCGGGCATCTTCCTCGTCATCGCGCTGGCCGACCTGGTCGACAACGTCGCGTCCACCTTCGTGACGGGACGCACCGCCGAACGCATCATGCTGTCGTTGCGCCTGCGGGTGTGGGGGCAACTGCAACGCCTGTCGCTCGACTACTACGAGCGCGAGATGGGCGGGCGGATCATGACCCGGATGACCACTGACATCGACCAGTTCGAGTCGCTGGTCGAGAACGGTCTGCTCTCGGCGCTGGTCGCGTTCGTGACCTTCGTCGGCGTCGGTATCGTGCTGCTGGTCGTCGACCTCGAGCTCGGGCTGATCACGCTGTCGGTGGTCATTCCGCTGGCGTTCGCCACAGCATGGTTCCGCCGACGTGCAGCTCGGCTGTACGACCTGTCACGCGAGCGGATCGCCATCGTCAACGCCGCCTTTCAGGAGAGCCTGTCCGGCGTCCGCGAGTCGCAGGCGTTCGTGCACGAAGGCGAGACGACGGCCCACTTCCACGCATTGGGCCACGACTACCTGGACTCGCGGGTCGCGGCGCAGCGGATGGTGGCGACGTACTTTCCGTTCGTGCAGTTCCTGTCCGCCGTCGCCGACGCATTGGTGCTCGGGGTGGGCGCCACGCTGATCCCGTCCGGTTCGCTCACCGTCGGCGGGCTCATCGTCTTCCTGCTCTACATCGACATGTTCTTCTCGCCGATCCAGCAGCTGTCGCAGGTGTTCGACGCGTGGCAGCAGACCCGGGTGTCGGTGACCCGGATCGCCGAGCTGTTCGCGCTCGATCCGCTGACTCCGGAGCCGGCCGATCCGGCCCCGCTGCGCGACGTGCGCGGCGCGGTGCGGTTGACGAGGGTGCGCTTCGGCTACCCCAACTCGGCGGCCGACGAGGCCCTGCGCGGCGTGAACTTCACGGTCGCGCCGGGCGAGACGGTCGCGCTCGTCGGCGAGACCGGCGCCGGCAAATCCACGATCATCAAGCTGCTGGCCCGCTTCTACGACCCGACCGCCGGAAAGGTGGCCTTCGACGGCCATGACCTGCGCTCGCTCGAGCTGTCCGACTTCCGCGGCCGTCTCGGCTACGTGCCGCAGGAGGGGTTTCTGTTCAGCGGCACGATTCGCGACAACATCGCGTACGCCCGCCCGGACGCCACCGACGCCCAGGTCGAGGCGGCCGCCCGGGCGGTCGGTGCCCACGACATGATCGCGAGCCTGCCCGGCGGGTACCTCAACCTGCTCGGTGAGCGCGGCGGATCACTGTCGGCCGGGCAGCGTCAGCTCATCGCGCTGGCCCGCGCCGAGCTGGCCGACCCCGCCCTGCTGCTGCTCGACGAGGCGACGTCCAACCTCGACCTGGCCACCGAGGCCCGCGTCACGGCCGCGATGCACTCGGTCGCGCGTGACCGCACGACGATCGTGATCGCGCACAGGCTGCCGACCGCTCGGCTGGCCGACCGGATCATCGTGCTCGCCGACGGGCGGGTGAGCGAGTCCGGCACGCACGAGCAGCTGCTCGATCAGCCCGACGGCGTGTACGCCCGGATGTGGCAGGCGTTCGAGCTGGCCGGCGCCGATCGGGCCGCGTGAGCCCCGTTCACGACCAGAGCTCGAACGGCTCGTCGATGCGCTGTCCGGCCAGGAACGGCCCGATCAGCTCGGGCAGCCGGCCGGGGTAGAAGCGGGCGTCGCTGCTGGCCACGTCGGCCAGTGGCCACCACGCGAATCCGAAGTAGTCCTCGTCCTCGAAGTCGACCCGGTTCGAGCCGTCGATTTCCGGGGCGGTCACGTCCAGGCGTACGGCGACCACCTGCTCGTGCTGCAGGTGCCGCCGGCCGCGGTAGCGGAACGACGCGTCCCGCTGCCAGGTGGGAGCGCCGACCTGATGCGGGGCAATCCGGATGCCGGTCTCCTCGCGCAGCTCCCGTACCGCGGCATCCGGGCCGCTCTCGCCCGGTTCGAGGCCGCCGCCGGGCAGTTCCCACCAGGTACCGAGCTCCGGGTACGTGGGGTCGCGGGTGTGGAACAGCAGCACCCGGTCGTCGGCGTCGCGCACGACGATCCGCACGCAGTCACGTTCGACGATGGGCAGATCGCTCGGCAGCTCGGGCATGATTCTGCCCACGTTAGTCACAGCTGGGCGGGCAGGCCGAACGCTTTGAACATCGAGGGTTGCTCGAACGCGGCGACATCGACCAGGCCGCCGTCGTCGAAGCGCAGCACGCTGAGCACGAACGGCGTGAACCCGGACGCGCCGGGGCGGCGCAGGTAACCGGCCGCCCCCGGCTGGCCGTTGGCCCGGATCGGCAACAACCGCCACCGGCCGAGGGAGTTCATGCCGCCGCGCAGCGCGTCGCCCACGTCCGGCTTGCCGTTCCACTCGCCGACCTGCGGCGAGATGGCCAGCCGGGTGTCGGGGCTCAGCAGGGCGATCAGCGCCTCCGGATCGGCCTTTTCGTGCGCGTCGATGTAGCGCTGCAGCAGCCGGCGCTGCTCGGCGTCGGGCTCGGCGGGCGGGGCCCAGCTCAGGCGGCCGTCCGGCCACTGATCGCGCAGCGTCGTGCGCGCCCGCTGCAGCGCGCTGTTCACGGCGGCGACGCTGATGTCGAGCAGCCCGGCGACCTCGGCGGCCGGCCAGCTGACGACGTCGCGCAGGATCAGCACGGCCCGCTGCCGGGGCGGAAGCAGCTGAATCGTCGCCAGGAAGGCGAGCGACATCGTCTCCCGGCTCACCGCCACCGCCTCCGGACCGGGTCGGTCGGCGACCAGCTCGTCGAGCACCGTGTCCGGGTAGGGCTGCACCCAGGGCATCGCCGCGATCGACGGCCCCACCCCGGCCGCCGAGCTCGGCCCCACCGCGGCGGCCCGGCGGGCGTCCCGGCGCAATGTATCCAGGCAGGCGTTCGTCGCGACCCGATACAGCCAGGTGCGAATGCTGGACCGGCCGGCGAACTCCGCCCGGGCGCGCCAGGCCCGCAGCAGCACCTCCTGGACGTGATCCTCGGCCTCGTCGAACGACCCGAGCATCCGGTAGCAGTACACGTGCAGCTCGCGCCGGTGGCGGCGGACCAACTCGTCGAAGTCGACCGGTGCGGCAGGGCCCACCGTGCGCCTCCTTCGCGATCTTCGCCGGACCGATGAGTTTCGTGGCCCGCCGCGTCTACCTGAACGACAACAATCGCACGGAACGGAGCAGACCATTGGGCAGGCTCGTGCTGTACATGTCCATGTCCCTCGACGGGTTCATCGCCGGTCCCGGGGACGGCCAGGACAACCCGTTCGGCGACGACGGGCAACGGCTGCACGCCTGGCTCGGCCACGGCGGCGACGATCCGCGCAGCTACCGGCCGAGCGACGAGGCGGGCCGAACGCTTTTCGACGAGATGCTGTCGACCGGCGCGGTGATCACGGGCCGGCGCACCGGCGACTACGTGAACTACTGGGGCGGCGACCACCACGACGGTGTGCCGATCTTCGTCCCGACCCATCACGCCCCGGCGGGTCCGGTCCCGGACAACGTCCACTTCGTGAGCGACGGCGTCGCGTCGTGCGTCGAACGGGCGAAGGTGGCCGCGGGCGAGCGCGACGTCATGCTGCACGGCGCCTACACGGCCCGGGAGTGCCTGCGCGCCCGCGTGCTGGACGTGCTGGAGATCCAGCTCGTCCCGGTGCTGTTCGGCGCGGGGCGCCTGCTCTTCGACGATCCCGGGTCCGACCGCGTCGAGCTCGAACTGGTTCGGACGCTCGAGTCGCCCGCGGCGCTGCTGCTGCGGTACGAGGCGCGGTACGCATGAGCGCCCCGATCCGTCTCTACATGTCGATGACCCTCGACGGCTTCATCGCCGGACCGGACGACCGGCCGGGTCAGGAGCTCGGCCGCGGCGGCGGGCGGGTGTTCAACTGGCTCGACGACCGGATGTCCGACGGCCCGAACGGGCAGGTGTTCCGCGAGGCGCTGGCGACCGGCGCGGTGATCTCCGGCCGGCGCACCTTCGAGCTGGCCGGACGTTGGCAGGGCGACCACCACGACGGCGTGCCGATCTTCGTCCTGACCCATCACGTCGACGCGGGTGACGTCCCGCCGGGCAGCGCGCGGTTCGTCACCGACGTCGAGTCCTGCGCCCAGCAGGCCCGGGCGGCGGCCGGCGATCGAGCCGTCATGGTGCACGGGGCCGGTGCCGCGCAGGCGCTTCTGCGCGCGGGGCTGCTCGACGAGCTGGAGATCCATCTCGTGCCGGTACTGCTCGGCGAAGGCCGACGACTGTTCGACGCGCTCGGCCCGCAGCACATCGAGCTCGACCTGGTCCGGCGCCTGCTCGGCCGGGACGTGGCGCACCTGCGCTACCGGGTGCGCCACCCCTAG
>DATBER010000123.1:0-33946 GCA_036558905.1 Jatrophihabitantaceae bacterium
CACGCCCGCTCTCCCGGCTCCACGCCCGCTCTCCCGGCTCCACGCCCGCTCTCCCGGCTCCACGCCCGCTCAGGCGGCAGTGCGGAGCGCGCCGGCCACCTGCCGGTTGCTGATGTTGATGCGGTTCCATGCGTTGATCGCCGCGATCGCCGCCACCAGCGCGGCGAGCTGCGGCTCGGCGAAGTGCTTGGCCGCGGCGTTCCACACCTCGTCGGTGACGCCGTCCGGGTTGTCGTGCAGCCGGGTCGCCGATTCGGCCAGCGTCAAGGCCGCGCGCTCGTCGTCCGTATAGAACGGCGCCTCACGCCAGGCGGCTACCGACCAGATCCGCTCATCCGTCTCGCCGGCCTGCTTCAAGTCGTAGGCGTGCATGTCCACGCAGAACGCGCAGCCGTTGATCTGGCTGACCCGTAGCCGGAGCAGGTCGAGCAGCTCCCGCGGCACGCCGCTGGAGTTGATGTATGCCTCCAGCGCGACCAGCGCCTTGTACCCGGGCGCCGCCGCCTCGCGCATGTTCATCCGAGGTTGCATGGTTCCTCTCCTATCCTGATAGTGAATATCCAGAATTTGGACAATCGCAGAGCGGTCAGCGCCGCTGGTGGGTGAACCACTCCCGGGTGCGATTCGGGACCCGGGAGTCCTGTCGCTCGACGACCTGGCGCAGATCGTCGAGTGTGGTGCCGGCCAGCTCGTGTCGCCAAGCCAGGTCAGCGCGACGCATCGCCTGCGAGATCGCGCACCGCCGTGGGTAGTCCGCGTTGGCTCGCCCGCTCGGGCCGTTGCGGAGGATGGACGTGCACTGGAACGCCTCTTCCGCGCCCTCGATCGCGGTCACGATGTCGAGAACAGTGATCGCGCTCGGATCGCGGGCCAGCCGGAATCCGCCGCGGGGTCCGGGCGTCGAGGTCAGGATGCCGGCCCGGGCCAGCGCCTGCAGCTGCTTGTTCAGGTATGCGGCCGGCAGGTCGTAGAACGCAGCGAGGGCAACGGCGGTCTTCGCCTCGTCGGGTTCGGCCCAGGCCAGGTTCAGGCAGCTGTGCACGGCCCATTCCACCCCTGCGCTCATCCGCATAATTCTGGACTATACATGTCCAGAATCCACGATGGGGTTCACGTGATGCGAAAGATGGGGTGATCGGTCGGATCGGGTAGCTGCCGCAGCACCTTGCCGACCGTCGGCATCCGGCCGAAGCGCTCGCCGTAGACCTCGAGTAGTGGCGGCCGTTGCTCGACCGGCACCTCGGTCACCGTGATCTGTTCGGTTTGGCCTTTGCGCAGCAGGCGCCCCCGCCCGGCCGCGCGCAGGTTGCGGCTCCAGTCGCTCTCGCCACGGTACGAGACGAGGTAGCGCGCCCCGTCGAGTTCGAGGACGGCGACCGGCGTGGTGTGCCAGCGACCCGTGCGCCGGCCCGGCACGGACAGCTTCGAGATCATCGCCGGTTGGAACAGCGGCGCGATTCGGTTGCCGACGTGCCGCTGCATGAACGGTGGTTTCAGATAAGCCGCCATTCGGGCCAGGCTAGCGGCGCTTGACTAGGCTGGCCCACCGTGCGCGTTCTCGTCATCGGATCCGGCGCCCGCGAACACGCGCTGTGCCTCGCCCTCGCCGCCGACCCGACCGTCACGTCGCTCGTCTGCGCGCCCGGCAACGCGGGCACGGCCGCGGTGGCCGAGCAGCGCGGCGTCGACGCCAACGACGGGGCGGCCGTCGCGGCGCTGGCCAAGGAGCTGGGCGCCGAGTTCGTGGTGATCGGGCCTGAGGCCCCATTGGTGGCCGGGGTGGCCGACGCGGTGCGCGCCACCGGCATCGACTGCTTCGGACCGTCCACCGAGGCGGCTCGCCTCGAGGGCAGCAAGGCGTTCGCCAAGGACGTCATGGCCGCCGCCGGCATCCCGACGGCGCGGGCCATCGTCGCGACCGACGAAACCGAGGCGGGCGCGGCGCTCGACGAATTCGGGCCGCCCTACGTGGTGAAGGACGACGGCCTGGCCGCCGGCAAGGGCGTGGTCGTCACGTCCGACCGGGACGCCGCGCTGGCCCACGCCGTCAGCTGCGAGCGCGTCGTCATCGAGGAGTTCCTTGACGGACCGGAGATGTCCCTGTTCTGCGTCACCGACGGGACGAGCATCGTCCCGCTGCTTCCCGCCCAGGACTTCAAGCGCATCGGCGACGGCGACACGGGCCCGAACACCGGTGGCATGGGCGCGTACGCTCCGCTGCCCTGGCTGCCGCCCGGCACGGTGCCGGACGTGGTGGCCACGATCGCTCAGCCGGCCGTCGACGAGATGCGCCGGCGCGGGACGCCATTCGCCGGGCTGCTGTACGTCGGGCTGGCGCTCACGAGTCGGGGACCGCGCGTGGTCGAGTTCAACGCGCGGTTCGGCGACCCCGAGACGCAGGCACTGCTGGCCTTGCTCGAGACGCCGCTGGCCGGGGTGCTGCGCTGGGCCGCCGGGGCCGCCGGGGCCGCCGGGGCCGCCGGGGCCGCCGGGGCCGCCGGGGGCGGCGGGCCGGTGCCGGTACTGCAGTGGCGGGACGGTGCCGCGGTCACGGTGGTGATCGCCGCCCCGGGCTACCCCGGCCCGCCGCAGACCGGCGACCCGATCACCGGCGCCGAGCAGCCGGGCGTCATCCACGCCGGAACGCGACGCCGCGACGACGGCGTGATCGTGTCGTCGGGCGGGCGGGTCGTGTCGGCGACCGCCGTCGGGGCGACTCTTGCCGAGGCCCGCGACCGCGCGTACGCACTCGCCCGCAGCGTGCACCTGCCAGGTGGGCAGATGCGCACGGACATCGCCTTACGGGCGGTCTCGTCTGACACCTAGTCCCGCCTTGGTTGCGCGGCGCCGCGCCGCTGGCGCACCGTTGACGGGTGGCCGAGCGCCTGGTGTTCGTCGAACTCGCAGCTGGCGACGGTCCGCCGGACGGCGAGGAAACGCTTTCGGACCGCCGGGCGTGGAAACCGCCGGCCTGGTTCGCCCGCATCGTCGCCGCGATGCCACGCGTGTGGTCGCTCGCCCTGCTGGCCGTGGTCGTCGGCGGCCTGCTCACGGCCGACCAGGTAGTGCGGCACGACGTGCCCCCGACCGCCCCGTTCCCGTATCCCTTGCGACAGCCGCCGACCGCCGGCTTCGTCTACGCCGACCGCGGTCACTGCCCGGTCGGGATCACCTGCACGATCCTGGGCCGCCCCCGGCAGGACCTGTGGGACAGCTACGACACGCTGTTCGACAAGACGCAACTGGACGGCGGCACCGTCTGGTTCGAGCCGCGCACCGGCACCGTCTACTACCAGGAACTCGACGCGTCGGGCAACGGCGTGACCATCTCGCTGGTGGAGCAGCGACTGCTCGGCACGACCTCGATGTCGTTCGGGCCTACCGTCGACTTCATGCCCGACTACCGGCACGGATTGCCGCACCCCATCCGGCGCAGTGCGATCGTGACGACCCGGCGCGGGTTCTGGCTGGTGACCGCGACGCTCATTGCCGGCGGCGACCAGGCCCTGCCGATCGGCCCGGCGATCAGGTGGACGGCCCAGGCGCCGCTGCCCGGAGTCTGACGTCGGTCTGTCGGTGCCGGCTGCGATCCTCACGGCATGGGCCAGACGCAGTACTACACGGCGACGACCATCGACGGTTTCATCGCGGACGAGAACAACTCGCTGGACTGGCTGTTCCAGGTCGAACGCGCGGTCGGCGCGGAGAGCCGGTTCGACGCGTTCTTCGCCGAGGTCGGCGCGATGGCGATGGGCGCGACGACCTACCAGTGGGTGCTCGACCACGAGGGCCTGCTCGACGAGCCGGCGAAGTGGCAGGGCTGGTATGGCGACACGCCGACCTGGGTGTTCGCCCACCGGTCGTTGCCGGCGGTACGGGGCGCCGACATCCGCTTCGTACAGGACGACGTGGCGCCGGTGCATGCGGCGATGGTCGAGGCGGCGGGCGATCGCAACGTGTGGATCGTTGGCGGCGGTGATCTGGTCGGCCAATTCGCCGACGCGGGGCGGCTCGACCAGCTGATCCTCGGCGTCGCGCCGGTGACGCTCGGGGCGGGCGCGCCGGTGCTGCCGCGGCGGCTGGTCGGCCGGCTGACCCTGGTCGGCGTGGAGCAGGACGAGCAGTTCGCCAACCTCACGTATAACGTGGGTTCGTGATACCTGACGTTCTGGCCGCTCGGTACGCGTCGAGCGCGATGGCCGACGTGTGGTCGCCGGAACGCAAGATCGTGCTCGAACGCCAACTGTGGCTGGCCGTGTTGCGGGCCCAGCGCGACCTCGGCGTCGACGTGCCGTCCGGCGTGGTCGAGGCGTACGAGCGGGTGGTCGACCAGGTCGACCTCGACTCGATCGCGGCCCGCGAGCGGGTGACCCGCCACGACGTGAAGGCCCGCATCGAGGAGTTCTCGGCGCTGGCCGGCCACGAGCACATCCACAAGGGCATGACCAGCCGCGACCTCACCGAGAACGTCGAGCAGTTGCAGGTGCGTTCGTCGCTGCTGCTCGTCCGGACGAAAACCCTTGCCGTACTGGGACGTCTGGCCCGCCGGTCGGCCGAGTACGAGGCACTCGTCATGGCCGGGCGCTCGCACAATGTCGCGGCGCAGGCCACCACGCTGGGCAAGCGCTTCGCGACGGCGGCCGACGAGCTGCTCGTCGCGCTGTCCCGGCTCGACGACCTGATCGAGCACTATCCGCTGCGCGGCATCAAGGGCCCGGTCGGCACCGCCCAGGACATGCTCGACCTGCTCGGGTCAGCGGACGCCGTCGCCGAGCTGGAGCGCCGGGTGGCCACGCACCTGGGCTTCTCCCGGGGGCTGACCAGCGTCGGGCAGGTGTACCCGCGTTCGCTCGACTTCGACGTGCTGTCGGCGCTGGTGCAGCTGGCCGCTGCGCCGTCGTCGCTGGCCAAGACGATCCGGCTGATGGCCGGCCACGAACTCGTCACCGAAGGGTTCCGGCCCGGGCAGGTCGGCTCGTCGGCCATGCCGCACAAGATGAATACGCGCTCGGCCGAACGCATCAACGGCTTCATGGTGATCCTGCGTGGATACGCGTCGATGACCGCCGAGCTCGCCGGCGACCAGTGGAACGAGGGCGACGTGTCGTGCTCGGTGGTACGTCGGGTCGCCCTGCCGGATGCGTTCTTCGCCCTCGACGGTCTGCTCGAGACCACGCTGACCGTGCTCGACGACTTCGGCGCCTACCCGGCGGTGATCGCCCGCGAGCTCGACCGCTATCTGCCCTTCCTGGCCACAACGCGCGTGCTGATCGCCGCCGTCCGGGCCGGTGTGGGCCGCGAGACCGCGCACGAGGTGATCAAGGAACACGCGGTGGCCGTCGCCCTCGAGATGCGCGAGAAGGGCACCGAGGGCAACGACCTGTTCGCCCGGCTGGCCGCCGACTCGCGGCTGCAGCTGTCGGCCGCCGATCTCGACGCGCTGCTGGCCGATCCGCTGACGTTCACCGGTACGGCCCGGGCGCAGGTGGCCGCCGTCGTCGCGGCGGTCGACGCTCAGATGACGCCAGAGGCGGCGGCGTACCACCCCGAGCCGATCCTCTGAGGCGGCTCAGCCCGGCCAGTCCGCAACGACCCGGTCGAGAAACGCGTCGACCGAGCGCTCGTCGTATCCGCGCCGACCGAACGAAGACCGGGTGAATCGTGCGTCACTTGTCGATCGTTGCATAGCGCTCGGATCGCAGCGGTGCGGCGGCCGGGTACGCTGTCGCCGGCTAAGAACCGAGGAGGTGCCGTGGCTCGCGTGGTGGTCGATGTCGTGCTCAAGCCCGAGATCCTGGATCCGCAGGGGCAGGCAATTCTCGGGGCATTGGGCCGTCTGGGCATCGAGGGCGTGAACGCCGTACGGCAGGGCAAGCACTTCGAGCTCGACGTCGACGACAGCTTGGACGACGAGGCGATCTCCAAGCTGGCCGACACCTTGCTGGCCAACCCCGTGATCGAGGACTTCACGATCAACCGCTGAGGGTCGTTACTCGCGCGGCGGTGGCATGTAGTTGAGCGGCTGCTTGCGTTGCTGCCGGGCGACGAACGCCAGAGCGATCACGATCAGCAGCGCCAGGCCGAGCACGATCGCGACCACGATCGAGACGCGGACCAGGGCGTCGCGCGCGGCATTGCGGATGCTCTTGCTCGCCGGCGTGTGTGGCTTGGTGGCCGACCCGCCGACCGTACGCCCAGGTACGGAGGGCGGCGTGGCGGTCGGCGTTGGGGACGGCGGCGGCGTCGACGCAACCGGACCGCTCGGCTCCGTCGGCCGGCCCGATCCATGCGCACCGGGTCGCCCGACCGACACCGGGTAGGCGATGTCGCGGTTGTTGCCGGTGTTCGGGTCGGTGTAGAGCGTGTTGCCGACCGCGGTGACGGTGAGCGACTCGGACGTACCGGTCGGTGTGCCGAGGGCGACGCGTACTGGCACCGTCCACACAACCTGCCGGCCCACGCTCACTGTGACGAACGACTCGCACCGCATCAGTCGGGGCGAGGAGATCTTGCAGTCGCTGTCAGGGAAGAAGCGGTCGTCGACGCCGTTTTCCAGTACCTCGCCGGGCCCGGTGAGGGCCAACCGGTCGCTGGTCGTGATGGTGAACGTCACGTTGTGGTCGAGGTCGTCGGGGCCGGCGTTGGCCAGCCGGAGGCTGACGTTCCCCGTGCCACCGGGCCGGATGCTCACCGCCGCGGGCACGACGCTGAGGTCGGACTTGTCCTGCTGTACCGGCGTTGGGTGGTAGTGGTGGCTCCGGTTCGACGCGTAGATGCTGAACCCGATGATCAGGGCCACGACGATCAGCCCCGTATGGTGGCGCTTCTTGAGCCGGCGGGTGCGCGGCGGCGCGGCGCTGCCCGGATGCGACGGCAGATTCGGCGCCCCGTCGGGCGGCCGGCGCACCGGTGCGGACACGGCGCAGACGTTAGCGTGTCCCGGCAAACCGGACGTTGGTGGCGCTCGCTGCGAAGCAACCCGCGCTCGCATGGCAAACTTGCCGAGTGTCCAGCCGCGTGGGGGTAGTGACCTTTCCGGGCAGCCTCGACGACCGAGATGCTGCCCGGGCGGTGCGCGTCGCCGGGGGCGAGGCGGTGCCGCTGTGGCACGGCGACTCGACGCTGTCCGAGGTCGACGCCGTGATCCTGCCAGGTGGTTTCTCGTACGGCGACTACCTGCGGGCCGGGGCCATCGCCCGGTTCGCCCCCGTCATGGAGGCGATCGTCAAGGCGGCCAAGGACGGCCTGCCGGTGCTCGGCATCTGCAACGGCTTCCAGGTGCTGTGCGAGTCGCACCTGCTGCCCGGCGCGCTGATCCGCAACGACCACCGCAAGTTCGTCTGCCGCGACCAGCGCCTGATCGTCGAGAACGCGTCGACGCACTGGACCGCCGGCTACCAGAAGGGCCAGGAGATCGTCGTCCCCATCAAGAACGGCGAGGGCGGCTACGTCGCCGACGAGCACGTGCTCGACATGCTCGAGGCCGAGGGCCGCGTCGTCGCTCGTTACACCGACGGCAACCCGAACGGCAGCTTGCGCGACATCGCCGGAATCACCAACGAGGCCGGCAATGTCGTGGGCCTGATGCCGCACCCCGAGCACGCCGTCGAGGCGCTGACCGGCTCCGGAACGGACGGGCTCGGGTTCTTCAGTTGGATGAGCGGCAAATGACCATCGACACGGTCAAGGCGGCCAAGAAATCGTCCAAGCAGGAACAGCCGTACACCGAGCTCGGCCTCAAGGACGACGAGTACGAGCGCATCAGGCAGATCCTGGGCCGGCGGCCGACCAGCTCCGAGCTGACCATGTACTCGGTCATGTGGAGCGAGCACTGCTCGTACAAGTCGTCCAAGATCCATCTGAAGCAGTTCGCCGACAAGGCCCCGAAGACCGACGCTTTGCTCGTCGGCATCGGCGAGAACGCCGGCGTGGTCGACGCCGGCGAGGGCTGGGCGGTCACGTTCAAGATCGAGTCGCACAACCACCCATCGTTCGTCGAGCCTTACCAGGGCGCGGCCACCGGTGTGGGCGGCATCGTCCGCGACATCCTGACGATGGGCGCGCGTCCCGTCGCGGTCATGGACTCGCTGCGGTTCGGCAAGGCCGACGCCCACGACACGGGCCGGCTCCTGCCCGGCGTGGTCGCGGGCGTAGGCGGATACGGCAACTGCCTGGGCCTGCCGAACATCGGCGGCGAGGTGTTCTTCGACGAGTCGTACGCCGGCAACCCGCTGGTCAACGCCCTGTGCGTCGGCGTCATGCGCACCGACGCGATCAAGCTGGCCAGCGCGAAGGGCAAGGGCAACAAGGTCATCCTGTTCGGGGCGAAAACCGGCCGCGACGGCATCGGCGGCGTGTCCGTGCTGGCCAGTGCCACGTTCGAGGACGGTGACGCGAAGCGCCCGAGCGTGCAGGTCGGTGACCCGTTCGCCGAGAAGGTTCTGATCGAGTGCTGCCTGGAGATCTTCGCCGCCGACCTGGTCACCGGCATCCAGGACCTCGGCGGGGCCGGCCTGTCCTGCGCTACCACCGAGCTGGCCAGCGCCGGCGACGGCGGCATGCGCATCGACCTCGATCGCGTCCCGCTGAGGGAGGCGTCGATGGCGCCCGAGGAGGTATTGGCCTCCGAGTCGCAAGAGCGCATGTGCGCCATCGTCGAGCCGGGCAAGGTCGACGCGTTCCTCGAGGTCTGCCGCAAGTGGGATGTGCTGGCCACGGTCATCGGTGAGGTGACCAATACAGGACGGCTGCAGATCTACTGGAACGGTGACCAGATCGTCGATGTACCGCCGCGTACAGTCGCGCACGAGGGTCCCGTGTACGAGCGGCCGATCCAGAAGCCGCCGGAGCAGGACGCCTACGTCCGCCACGACGGCTCGAAGCTGCCCCGTCCGCGCACGGGTGACGAGCTGCGCGACACGCTTCTCAAGGTCATGGCCTCGCCAAACATCGCCGACAAGTCGTGGGTCACCGACCAGTACGACCGTTACGTGCTCGGCAACACCGTCCTGGCCCAGCCCGAGGACGCCGGAATGGTGCGACTGTCCGAAGACACCAACCGGGGCGTCGCGATCTCGACCGACGGCAACGGCCGGTACACGTTGCTCGATCCGTACGTCGGCGCTCAGCTGGCGCTGGCCGAGGCGTACCGCAACGTCGCGACGACGGGGGCTCGTCCGCTCGCCGTCACCAACTGCCTCAACTTCGGATCGCCCGAGGACCCCGGGGTCATGTGGCAGTTCAGCGAGGCGGTTCGCGGGCTGGCCGACGGGTGCCAGCAGCTGGGCATCCCGGTCACCGGCGGCAACGTCAGCTTCTACAACCAGACTGGACATTCGTCGATCTTGCCGACGCCGGTCATCGGCGTGCTGGGCGTGATCGACGACGTCACCCGGCGTACCCCGCACGCGTTTCGTACCGACGGCGCACACATCTACCTGCTCGGCGACACCCGTGACGAATTCGGCGGCTCCGAGTGGATGGATGTCGTGCACGGGTTCGTCGGCGGCAAGCCGCCGGCCGTCGACCTCGAACGTGAGCGGCTGCTCGCCGACGTGCTGGTCGACGCGTCCCGCGACGGGATGATCGACTCAGCCCACGACCTGGCCGACGCCGGGCTCGCGGCGGCGCTGGTCGAGTCCTGCCTGCACGGTCACGCCGGGGCGCGCGTCGCCGTGCCGGACGGCGTCGACCCGTTCGTCTTCCTGTTCGCCGAATCGGCCGGCCGCGCGATCGTCACAGTGCCGCGCAGCGAAGAGGCGCGATTCACCGAGCTGTGCGCGGCCCGCGGCCTGCCGCACACGTCCATCGGCATAGTCGACCTGCTGAGCGCCGACCTCGAGTTGCAGGACGACTTCAGCGTCTCGCTCGCCGAGCTTCGGGCGGCGTGGTCGACGCCGTTGCGCACGCTGTTCGATGCGTGAAGTACAGGCATAGGATTTCCGCGGTACATCACGACGGATCGGTGGGGGGTGCCGCGTGAGCCAGCCGCCGTACGGTTCGAACTGGCCGCCCGAGCAAGGCGGCGAACAGCCGGACCCGGATGCCACCCAGCGCCGGCCCGACCCCGGGCCGACCGAGCAGCTGCCCGATTGGGGCGCCACCCAGCAACAGCCGGAACGGGGACCCACCCAGCAACTTCCCGAGTGGGGTCCCACGCAGCAGTTGCCCGACTGGGGATCCGGTCAACAGCCGCCCGGGTACGGCGAACCGCAGTACCCGAACCCGACCCGGCCGCTGCCGCCGTACCAGCCGCCGCCCGGACAGTGGGGCGGCCCACCGCAGGGCCTGCCGGGACCGCCCTACCAGCCGCCGTACCCGCCCGGACCGCCCGGCCCGCCCGGACCGCCGTGGGGCCAGCCGCCCCGGCGGCGCAACACCACGCTGATCGTCGTGCTGGCGATCATCGGCGTGCTGGTCGTGGGCGGTGCGGTCGCCGGCATCATCGTGGCCACCGGTGGCAAGAAGAAGCACGACACGCAGCAGACGACTCACCCGAGCGGGCAGACCAACTTCCCCCCACCGACCGGTGGCGGCACCAGTGCACCCGACTTCCCGACCAACGGCTCGACCGGCTTCCCGAGCTCCGGCATTCCGACCGCTACCGGCGGAGGCGGCGGAGGCGGCGACTCGGTCAAGGTGGTGATCGCGCAGAACGCCGAGACGGTTCTGCACGGCCTCGGCAATGACCAGCCGTCCGCGTTCTGCCCGCTGATCGACCCCACTGATCTCAAGCGGCTGCTCAAGGAGAAGCACCTCGGCCGGTGCAGCGACATCAAGCTGACCGACTCGACCAACAAGGCCGAGTACCAGACGTATTCGGTCACCGCCCCGGACGAGATCACGATCAACGGCGACAACGCCGAGATCCCGAGTGACGCCGGCTCGCCGTCGGACATCGGAACCGTCGACATGCGCAAGGACACCGACGGCAACTGGAAGTTCCGCTTCTACCCGTGAGCGCGCTGGACTCACTCGCGGCCGCGTTCCGCGAGCAGCGAGCCACGATCACCGACTGGCTGTCCGACCTGCCCGACGCCGCCTACACGCTGCCGTCGGTACTGCCCGGGTGGGATGTGCGACAGCTGACCGGCCACGTGCTCTACGCGGTAACGGGCACCATCGAGCGGATGAGCACCCGCGGCGACGGCCCGCCCACCCCGGTCGCCGAGTACGTCCGTCGCTACCGCCCGAACGCCGAGGCCATCGCGCAGCGGGCCGTCGAGATCGCCGGCGACCGCAGCGCGGCCGAGCTGCTGAGCGCGCTGCGCGACGAGCCCGATCTGGCACTGGACGCAGTCACGCCGGCGACCGTGCTGCAGGGACCGCGCGGCCCGATCCGGGCCGACGACTGGCTGGCCACCCGGGTCGTGGAGATGGTGGCGCACGCCGACGACCTGTCCCGATCGATGCCCGACCGGACGCCGGTGCCACTAGTCCGTCCGGCGCTGGCCACGGCGACCCGGCTGTTGGCCGAGATCCTGGCCGCGCAGGCGCCGGGGCGGTCGGTGGAGCTTCGCGTACCGCCGTTCGTCGCTGTGCAGGCCATCGCCGGGCCGCGGCACACGAGGGGCACGCCGCCCAACGTGGTCGAGACCGATCCGCTCACCTGGGTCCGGCTGGCCACCGGCCGCATCGCCTGGGCCGACGCGCCGGTGCAAGCCAGCGGCCAGCGGGCCGACCTGAGCGAGTACCTGCCGGTGCTCTGATTCGGGGGTTCCACGGACCGCCTGTGTTATGTAACATTGCACAGCATGAACAAGCCCTGGCACGGAGTCCTGGTCGCCACCGCCCTGCCCTGGAACGAGGCGGGCGCGCCTGATCTCGAGCGCTACGCGGCGCACATTCGCTGGCTGGCCGAGAACGGCTGCGACGGCGCCATCCCCAACGGCTCACTCGGCGAATACCCGACGCTGAGCGTCGACGAGCGGTCGGCCGTCGTCCGCACCGCGCTGGAGGCCGCTCCGGACGGGTTCAGCGTCATCCCCGGCGTCGGCGCCTACGGCTCGGACGAGGCCCGCCGCTGGGCCGAGCAGGCGGCCGAGGTCGGTGCCCCGGCCGTCATGGCCCTGCCGCCCAACACCTACCGGGCCGACGACCGCGCCGTGGTCGAGCACTACCGCGCGGTGGCCGCCGTCGGGCTGCCCGTCGTGGCCTACAACAACCCGATCGACACCAAGGTCGATCTGACGCCCGAGCTGCTGGCCCGGCTGCACGGCGAGGGGCTGATCGTCGGCGTCAAGGAGTTCACCGGCGACGTTCGCCGCGCCTATCGTCTGGCCGAGCTGGCGCCCGAGCTCGACCTGATCGCCGGCGCCGACGACGTCGTGCTCGAGCTGGCGATCGCCGGGGCCAAGGGCTGGATCGCCGGCTTCCCCAATGCGCTGCCGGCCGAGTGCATGGACCTGTGGCGGGCCGCGGCGGCCGGTGACCTGGCCAAGGCGGTGCCGCTGTACCGGCAGCTGCATCCGTTGCTGCGCTGGGACTCCCGGGTCGAGTTCGTCCAGGCGATCAAGTACGCGATGGATCTGGTGGGCCGCTACGGCGGTCCGTGCCGGGCGCCGCGCGTGCCGCTCACCGACGAGCACGCCGCGATCGTCCGCGCCGCGGTTGAGAGAGCGACGGGCTGATGCGCTCGCGACGGATTATCCAGACCGTCGAGTCGCACACCGAGGGCATGCCGACCCGCGTCGTCACGGGCGGGGTCGGCGTCCTTCCCGGCGCGACGATGGCGCAACGGCGCGAGCACGTGATGACTCGGCAGGACGATCTGCGCACCCTGCTCATGTACGAGCCGCGCGGACACGGGGCCATGTCCGGCGCGATCCTGCAACCGCCCACCCGCCCGGACGCCGACACGGGCGTCGTCTACATCGAGGTCAGCGGCTGCCTGCCCATGTGCGGGCACGGCACGATCGGCGTGGCCACCGTGCTGGTCGAGACCGGGCTGGTCGAGGTCCGCGAGCCGGTGACGACGGTGCGGCTGGACACACCGGCCGGGCTGGTCGTGGCCGAGGTGGCCGTACGCGACGGGCGGGCCGAGAACGTCACGCTCACCAACGTGCCGTCGTTCGCCGTGTCGCTCGACGCCAAGGTCGAGGTGCCGGGCTTCGGGCTGGTCAGCTACGACCTGGCGTTCGGCGGCAACTTCTACGCGATCCTTTCGCTGGACTCGCTCGCCCTGCCGTACGACCGCGGGGCCAAGCAGCAACTGCTCGATGCCGCGCTGGCGATCATGGCGGCGATCAACGAGACGGCCCGGCCGGTGCATCCGCTCGACCCGGGCATCAGCGGGTGCCATCACGTCTACCTCGCCGCGCCGGACAGCGACGCCCGCCACTCCCGGCACGCGATGGTCATCCATCCCGGGTGGTTCGACCGCTCGCCGTGCGGCACCGGCACGTCCGCCCGGATGGCCCAGCTGCACGCCCGGGGCGAGCTGCCCCTGCACACCGAATTCGTCAACGAGTCGTTCCTGGGCACGCGGTTCGTCGGGCGGCTACTCGACGAGACGACGGTCGGCGACCGGCCGGCCGTGGTGCCGTCGTTCACCGGGCGGGCCTGGCTGACCGGCACGGCCCAGTACTTCCTCGACCCGGACGACCCGTTCCCGGCCGGGTTCCTGCTGTGAGCGACGAATCGGGCGGCTCACCCACCGTCGCGCACCGCAGCCTCCGCTCGCAGGTGGCCGACGCGCTGCGCGGTGCCCTGGTGTCGGGCGAGCTCGAGCCGGGCACCGTCTACTCGGCGCCCACGTTGGCCGCCCGGTTCGGGGTGTCGGCCACTCCGGTGCGTGAGGCGATGCTCGACCTGGCCAAGGAGGGCTTGGTCGACGCCGTCCGCAACAAGGGCTTCCGGGTCACGGTGGTCTCCGACCGGGCCCTGGACGAGCTGACCGAGATCCGCGAACTGCTCGAGGTCCCGACCGTGACCCGGTTGGCCGGCCGGCTGTCGGCAACGGACATCGACGCGCTGCGCTCACTTGTGGCCCGGATCGAGCAGACGGCGGAGGCCGGCGATCTGATCCGCTACGTCGAGGCCGATCGCGAGTTCCACCTGCGATTGCTGGGCCTGAGTGGCAACGAGCAGCTGGTCACCATCGTCGGCGAGCTGCGCGCCCGGGCCCGGCTCTTCGGCCTGCACCGCTTGGCCCGTCAGGGCGACCTGGCGACCTCGGCTCGCGAGCACGCCGCCCTGCTCGACGCCCTGGAGGCCGGCGATGCCGAGGTGCTCGAGAAGCTGATGCGCCAGCACCTCGGCCACGTCCGCGGCATCTGGGCGCACTCGTGAGCGACGTCGTCGTCATCGGCGCCGGCATGGTGGGCGCCGCGTGTGCGTACTACGCCGCCCGGGCCGGCCTGGACGTGACCGTCGTCGATCGGGGCCCGGTGGCCGGCGGCACCTCGGGCGCCGGTGAGGGCAACCTGCTCGTGTCCGACAAGCCACCCGGCCCCGAGCTCGACCTCATGCTGGTGTCGCTGGCCCGCTGGGCCGAGCTCGACGCCGACGTCGGCGGATTCGAGTTCGAGCACAAGGGCGGCCTGATGGTGGCCGCGACCGCGGCCGGCGTTGCCGAGCTGAATGCCCTGGTCGAGGCCCACCGGGCCCTGGGCGTCCAGGCCGAACTGGTCGACGACGCCCGCGAACGCGAGCCCGAGCTGGCGCCCGGCCTGGCCGGCGGCGCCTTCTACCCGCAGGACGCCCAGGTGCAACCGGCGCTGGCCGCCGCCCGACTGCTGCACGCCGCCGGCCTCGCCGTCCGGACCGGCGAGGTCACCGGCCTCGACCTCCGCGGCGATCGCGTGGTGGGCGTACGCCTGGGCGACGACGTCATCCCGGCCGAGCACGTGGTGAACGCCGCGGGCGTCTGGTCGGGTGAGCTGTCCCGGGCGTTCGGGGCACCGGTGCCGATCGAGCCCCGGCGCGGCTTCGTGCTCGTCACCGAGCCGATGCCGCCGATCATCCGGCACAAGGTGTACGCCGCCGAGTATGTGGCCGACGTGGCCAGCGGCGACGCCGACCTTCAGGCGTCGGCCGTGGTCGAAGGCACGCCGGCCGGGCCCATCCTGATCGGGGCCAGCCGTGAACGGGTCGGCTTCGACGCCGGCCGGCCGCTGGGCGTGCTGCGCCGGCTGGCCGCCCAGGCGGTGGCGCTGTTCCCGGTGCTCGCCGGCGTGCACACGCTGCGGGCGTATCGCGGCTTCCGGCCCTACTGCGCCGACCATCTGCCGATCATCGGCCCCGATCCGCGTCGTCCCGGGCTGTTCCACGCCTGCGGGCACGAGGGCGCCGGCATCGGCCTGGCACCGGCCACCGGCGAGCTGATCGCAGCCCTCATCACCGGCACGCCGCCCGCGCTGGACCCGGCCCCGTACGCCGCCGTACGGTTCGCGGCATGACGGCGACGATGATGACTTTCACGTTCGAGGGCCGGTCCGTCACCGCCGAGCCCGGGCAAAGCGTGGCCGCCGCGCTGTGGGCCGACGGGGTCCGATCCTGGCGGCGCACCCGTCAGGGCGGGCAGCCCCGCGGTCTGTTCTGCGGCATCGGTGTGTGCTTCGACTGCCTGGTCGTCGTCAACGGCGTGGCCGGCCAGCGGGCCTGCCTGGTCGGGGTGCGCAACGGCGACGTCGTGCAGGCCCAGCCGTGATCCGCTACGACGTCGCCGTCGTGGGCGGCGGTCCGGCCGGGTTGGCCGCGGCTACGGCGGCGGTCCGCCGCGACGCTCGCGTGGCCATCGTCGACGCGGCGCCTCGCCTGGGCGGCCAGTACTGGCGGCACCGCCCGGGCGCCGAGCCGGCCGAACTGCGCCAAGCCCGCAGCGCCGCCGACCACCTGCCGAACAGCCCGGTGTGGTTCGTCGAGCCGGGTCCCGGCAGCGGCTTCCGGCTGCACAGCCCGGGCGGTCCGGTCCGCGCCGATCAGATCGTGCTGGCCACCGGCGCGCACGACCGCAGCCTGCCGTTCCCGGGCTGGACGCTGCCCGGCGTGGTCACCGCCGGCGGCGCTCAGGCGCTGCTGAAGGGCCACGGCGTTCTGGTCGGGCGCCGGGTCGCGGTCGCCGGCGCCGGGCCGTTCCTGCTCGTCGTCGCCGCCGGGCTGGCCGAAGCGGGGGCCACCGTGGTCGGCGTGTTCGAGGCCGGCCGGCTGCGTGGTTATGCCGGCCATCCGCGGGCGCTCAGTCCGGCCAAGCTGATCGAGGGCGGGCACTACGCGCGGGTGCTGGCCCGGCATCGCGTGCCGTATCGGCGCGGACACGTCGTGGTGGCCGCCCACGGTGACGAGTCCGTCGAGGCGATCACCGTCGCATGCGGCGATCGGCAGCGCCGGATCGAGGTCGACGCGCTGGCCATCAGCTACGGGTTCGCCCCGCAGCTCGAACTCGCCGTCGCGCTCGGCTGTGACACCCGCCTTGACGTCGACGGCAGCCTGGTCGTGGCCGTCGACGTCGACCAGCGCACGTCCGTGCCCGGGGTGTTCGCCGCCGGCGAGGTCACCGGCGTGGGCGGCTCGGTGCTGGCCCAGCTCGAGGGCGGCGTCGCCGGCTGCGCCGTCACGGGCCAGGCGGTCGACCCGCGCGTGCGGCGGAAACGCAACCACGCCCGGCGGTTCGCCGCCGTCATGCACGACGTCCACCGCCCGCCGGCGTGGATCGAGCGGCTGGCCGACGACACGCTCGTGTGCCGCTGCGAGGAAGTGTCGTATAAGAGCCTGAAGCGGGCCGTCGATCTGGGCGCCACCGACACCCGCGCGGCCAAGCTGCTCAGCCGCGTCGGCATGGGCTGGTGCCAGGGCCGCACCTGTGGGCCGGTCGTCGCCTGCCTCACCGCTCACCTCAACGGCCGGGCGCCGACGGTCGCCGACCACGCCACGTTCGCCAATCGCCCGATCGCCCAGCCCGTCCGCCTCGGCGAATTGGCCGAGCCCGGCAGTTGATCAGTTCGCGCGACCGCGCTGTCGAGGCGCGTCGGCCGCGTGCCGCCAAGCGATCCGTAGTCGCGCCTGGATCTGACGATCGTCGCGCCAAAATGACCTGCTCGCGCTGGGTCCGTACACTCGAGGCGTGGCTCGCGGTGACGGCAAGCTAACCCACGACCTCCATCCCGACGACAAGCGACCGCAGGATGCCTGCGGAGTCTTCGGCGCGTGGGCGTCTGGCGAAGAAGTGGCGAAATTGGCCTACTTCGCCCTGTACGCCCTGCAGCACCGGGGCCAGGAGGCGGCCGGCATCGCGGTGAGCGACGGCGCGTCGATGGTCGTCTACAAGGACCTCGGCCTGGTGTCGCAGGTCTTCGACGAGGCGACGCTGAACACCCTGCAGGGGCACATCGCGGTCGGCCACACCCGCTACTCCACCACCGGGTCCACCACCTGGGAGAACGCGCAGCCCTCGTTCCGTACCACGCGCGCCGGCACCGGGCTGGCCCTCGGGCACAACGGCAACCTGGTCAACACCGCCGACCTGGCCACCGAGGCGAAACGGCTCGAGGTCGCCGGCGGGCTGGGCTCGACGTCCGACTCGGATCTCATCACAGCCCTGCTGGCCGCCCGGCCGGACGTCTCGGTCGAGCAGGCCGCGCTAGAGGTGCTGCCCACTCTCAAGGGCGCGTTCAGCCTGGTGTTCATGGACGAGCACACCCTCTACGCCGCCCGCGACCCCCAGGGCGTTCATCCGCTCGTGCTGGGCCGGCTGGCCCGGGGCTGGGTGGTCACGTCCGAGACGGCGGCGCTGGACATCGTCGGCGCGAGCTTCGTCCGCGACATCGAGCCCGGCGAGCTGATCGCGGTCGACGACGACGGCCTGCGCTCGAGCCGGTTCGCTAACCCCGACCCCAAGGGGTGCTTGTTCGAGTACGTGTACCTGGCCCGTCCCGACACGACGCTGGCCGGGCGCAGCGTGCACGCCGCGCGGGTCGAGGCCGGCCGTCGACTGGCCCGCGAGCACCCCGCCGACGCCGATCTGGTCATGCCGGTTCCCGAGTCGGGCACGCCGGCCGCGATCGGGTACGCCGAGGCTTCGGGCATCCCGTACGGCGTGGGCCTGGTGAAGAACGCCTACGTGGGACGGACGTTCATCCAGCCGTCGCAGACGATCCGGCAGCTGGGCATCCGGCTCAAGCTCAACCCGTTGCGCGACATCATCCGGGGCAAGCGGCTGGTCGTCGTCGACGACACGATCGTGCGCGGCAATACCCAGCGGGCCCTGGTGCGCATGCTGCGCGAGGCGGGAGCGCTCGAGGTGCACGTGCGGATCTCGGCGCCGCCGGTGACCTGGCCCTGCTTCTACGGCATCGACTTCGCCTCCCGGGCCGAACTGATCGCGAACGGGCTGGACGTCGAAGGCGTCCGGGCCTCGATCGGCGCCGACTCGCTGGGCTTCGTCTCGCTGGAGAGCCTGATCGCGGCCAGCGAGCAGCCGAAGTCGCGGCTGTGCCGGGCCTGCTTCGACGGCGAGTACCCGATTCCGCTGCCCGAGATCGTCGGCAAGCACGTACTCGAGGGCATCGAGAAGACGGTGGTCGGCCGCGAGCCCGAGCAGGCGGCCGGCTACGCCGCCGAGGACGCGCTCACCCGTCCCTGACGGTCCGCTCAGAGGGCACGAATTCGCTCGGCGTTCAGGGCGTCGACGGCGCCCAGCGAGTCGCCGATGGCGGCGTAGTCGACGGCGACGAAGTTCACGTCCGCATGTCGCTCGGCCTGGCATTTGTGCGCCCGGTCCAGTACGAACTGCTTCTCGTTCACCTCGCCGGCCCCGATCCGGCTGCCCCCCGACGTGGTGATGAAGTGGTTGAGCAGGAACAGCCGCTTGCCTGTACCTCCGCGCAACGGCGCGCAGGTCAGCTCCGACGGCGACGACGCGGCGTAGGGCGTCTCCATGCCGTACTCGTAGAAGTTGCGATACCACAGCGCCGGCCCGGACCCCACCTCGGCGAACACGACCAGGCGGCGGTCGCTGCTCACCATGTCCCCGAGCGTCGGCCACGGGGTCGACGGGTCGGGCGAGGGCGTGTAGATCAGCCGGTCCACCCCGGCCTGGGCGAACGCCGACGCCGTCTGCTCGCCGCTGATCTCGTCCTGGATGATCAGCGTGACGACCTCGGTCGGGTTGGCGTCCATCCACGCCCCGATCGCCTTCAACGTCGGCACCAGTGGGATCGCGCCGGCCCGGCACACGGCGTGGCACAGCCACAGCCCCGGCTTGGGCGGGTTGACGCGATTGATCAACGTCGGCAGCTGCTGCTTCAGGTCGGGCGGGAAGTCGAGGTCCTCGGCCACGTTGGCCAGGATCTGGTCAGGCTGCTCCCAGGCGTGCGTGTCGATGAGCAGAGCGCGAGCGCCTTCGTCGAGCTGACTGACGATGTCCGGATCCTGCAGCGGGCCGATGAACCGCGAGGCGGTGGTCGACATGGAGTTGTGGGTCGCCAGGTAGGCCGCCTGGTCGTAGCGCAGCTTGCACATGTCCACCGACCCCTGGCAGCGCTGGCGGTTGTGCCCGGCGGCGGCCGGGGCCACCGTGCCGCCGATCAGGGTGCCCGCCACGATGACGCCGACTCCGACGAGGATCGCCACGCGGTGCTTGCGGGTCAGCCGCCAGCCGGACGCGAAGCGGCGCCACAGCCAGCCGCCGCCGATCAGCAACAGGCCGATGCCGAGCGGGATCGCCGCGCCGATCACGCCGGACCAGAACACCAGGAAGGCGCCGCGATCCTGCAGGTCGCCGACCAGCGAGCGCAGCGACGGCGGCCAGCCCGGCGGCGTCCGGCGAACCACCGAATCAACCCGCCAGCGCACCGCCAGCATGAGCAGGAACACCACGACGCCCGAGACGGCGAGCACCGCACCCGTGACGACCATCCGCCGATGCGTGTCGGCCGGCCCGCTCAGCCAGAGGAACGCGAAGGCGGCCAGACCGAGCAGGATGGCGACGATCTGGATCGGCCCGAGCGCCAGCTGGGTGAACGACCGGGCGGTCTTGACCGCACCGAGACGGACGCCGGCCTGCTCGAGATCCGGGATGATCTCCCAGGTGCCGTCGCCGACCAGTGTGTTCAGGTCCACGGTGGCGCCGGTGGCCTCGTCGCGCAGCACGTACGGCCCGACGGCGGCCAGCGCCGACGCGATGTCGCCGGTGTCCAGGGCGCCCATGACGGTGGGCGCCACGTCGGCCTGGGACTTGGCCGGCACGACCTTGAGCAGCGCCTGCTGAACGGTGTTCCGTTCCTTGGCGTCCAGCTGGATGGTGGGTAGATCGGCCGGCCGGCGCCCAGCGGCCAGGTTCTTGAGCGCAGTATCGAGCTCCTTGCGGAACGCCGGGAAATCCGGGCTGTCCCGCTCCTGCAGCGACGAGACGAGGTCGCTCAGGTAGGTCTCGGCCAGCACCTCGATGTTGTTGAGCACCGGATGCAGGTCGACAGTGAGGCTGAGCGTCTTGTCCTCGCCGCGCAGGTAGCGCAGGGCATGCCCGATCTGCTCGTTCACCAGATGCCGCAACGTCGTCGGCGGCAGCACGATCTTCAGGTTGGACAGCACCGCCGCATCGGGCACCGGCAGCCGGGCCAGCAGGTCGTTGGTGACTTTCGCCGCGGCGGGGTCGACCAGCACCTGGTCGTAGAGCCGGTCGTAGGCCCGTTCGTCGTCGAGCACGACCTGGTAGTACTTGCGGTTGAGCAGCGTCGTGCGAGCTGTGCCGGCCACCGCCAAGGTCACGACGCACAGCCCGGCCAGGACGGCCGCGATGATCCGCAGCGCCAGCAATGCGCGCGGGTCGATGCGCTGTGTCCAAGCGGTCACCGAAACATCGTGCCTGCCGAACGGTCGGTACGGTACGAGGCGTGACCTCCTACCGTGCGGCCGGCGTCGACATCGAGGCCGGAGTTCGCGCCGTCGAGTTGATGAAGTCGCAGGTGAAACGGACCGACCGGCCGGAGGTGTTGGGCGGACTCGGCGGATTCGCCGGGCTGTTCCAGCTCGATCTGTCCCGGTATCCGCAGCCGGTGCTGGCCAGCTCGACCGACGGGGTCGGCACGAAGCTCGCGATCGCGCAGGCGGCCGACCGGCACGACACGGTGGGCATCGATCTGGTGGCGATGGTGGTCGACGACCTGGTCGTGGTCGGCGCCGAGCCGTTGTTTCTGACCGACTACATCGCTACCGGCCGGGTGGTCCCGGAACGGATAGCCGCGATCGTCAGCGGCATCGCCGAGGGCTGCGTGCAGGCCGGCTGTGCTCTGCTCGGCGGCGAGACGGCCGAGCACCCGGGCATCATGCGGCCCGACGAGTACGACATCTCTGGGGCGGCGGTCGGTGTGGTCAACGCCGACGCGGTGCTGGGCCCCGAGCGGGTCCGTGCGGGCGACGTCCTGATCGCGATGGGCTCGTCCGGGCTGCACTCGAACGGGTACTCGCTGGTGCGCCGCGTCTTCGCGGACACGCCACTGGACACCCCGTTCGGCGACGGCACCCTGGTCGACGAGCTGCTCGTGCCGACCCGCGTGTACGCCCGCGACTGCCTGGCGCTGATCGCCGAGTGCGAGGTGCACGCCTTCGCCCACGTCACGGGCGGCGGGCTGGCCGACAACCTGGTCCGGGTGCTGCCCGACTCCGTCGAGGCGGTAATCGACCGGGCGACCTGGACGCCGCAACCGATCTTCGAGCTGATCGCCCGGACCGGCGGCGTCGCCCCGGACGACATGGAGCAGACGTTCAACCTCGGCGTCGGCATGGTGGCCGTCGTGGCCGCGGCCCACGAGTCGGCGGCCATCGACCTGCTGGCCCGACGGGGTGCGCCGGCCTGGCGACTGGGCGAGATCCGCCTGGGCTCGGGGCAGGTGACGCTGACCGGGGCATACGCGTGAGGCGGATCGCCCTGCCGGTCGCTCCGGCCGTCCTGGTCGGTGCACCACTCCCCTCGCCGGCCAGAACCGGGCCAGCGCCCCGCCGCTGCCGTCTCTCGGCGATCCGACACGGCCGACCTCCGCGCCGGAATTCAGCTATCGGCGTAAAGATCTTGGGCCGGCCGAGCTTCGATCCGTCCCAGAACCCGCCGAGCTTCTGCTGGTTACGGCGCTCGGCTGGCTCGGACTGCGCTGATCGCCGCAGTGGGCGCACTTCAACGCCGCACCACCACGGTGGCGTCCGGACTAGCTGGTCAGTTCAACGGCGGGCGCGCGCCCAGCCGTCGTCCTGGTCCTCGTCCTCGTCTTCGCTCTCGAACGAGCGTTCCGGGGAAGTCGAAAGCTCGCGCTGCAACGCGTCGAGGTCGGTGGCGTGAGTGCTGTACTTGAGCTCTCGGGCCACTTTTTGCTGCTTAGCCTTAGCACGGCCGCGCCCCATGGCTCGACCCCCTCGCTCACACGGTCGTCCGGGCAGCGGCTGCCTTGTCGGCTGGCGTAGCGGCGTGCGCCGGGAAAGTTGTCATCTCGTGCGCCCAGCGTACCTCGCCCGCTAAGCCGCGCGCACGCGGCAAACCCGCGTCGGGCGGGTTAGGTTTGCCACGATCGGGCGATCGGGTCCGAGGCGGGATGGGATCTACATCGTTGTGCAGCCGGGTCCGGATGTCGGCGTAACGCCGGTGTCACGCCCAGGTGAGGAGAGTAGACGGTTGGCACACAGTGGACACGTAAGAAAGTTTCCGTAGGAACTTTCTGGTCCGGTGTGCATACTGGACCGGTGACGCCGAACAGGACCGGCGTGACATAGTGCCCAGAAGGGGGGCCATGCGATGACGACTCCTCGTCACCGTCCGGAATCAGAGCCGCTGCTCACCCCGTCCGAGGTCGCGACGCTTTTCCGCGTCGACCCGAAGACGGTCACCCGGTGGGCTAAGGCGGGCAAGCTGACCTCGATTCGCACGCTCGGCGGCCACCGTCGTTACCGTGAGTCCGAGGTCCGCTCGCTGCTCGAAGGCAACACGAACACAACCGTGGACGCCTGAGGCAGCCGAAGACTCCGAGGCAAGGTCAGCGCCGTACCGGACCAGTTCCGGTACGGCGCTGATGTCTGTTCAGACGACCTACGAGTCGTGGACGGTCCGGTAGCCGAGCGCTCCGGCGAAGCCGAGCATGCCCAGGCCGGCGATGACGTCGGCTATTCGCGTGCCGCGCTGGCCCACTGCCCGGCGTAGTGCGGCCACGGCCGAGGTCATGATCACCATCCAGGCCAGGCTGCCCATTCCCACACCGACCAGCAGCGAGCCGGTCGAGGCGTCGGTGCCGGCCGACGCAGCGGCGAAGATCGC
This sequence comes from Jatrophihabitantaceae bacterium, assembly GCA_036558905.1. Lineage (GTDB taxonomy): Bacteria > Actinomycetota > Actinomycetes > Mycobacteriales > Jatrophihabitantaceae > DASXRA01. Next base: position 23,237 of record DATBER010000123.1, read on the forward strand.
TGCCCATGACGCGATCGTCAGCGGGTTCGACGCGGTCGCGCCGAGGGTCACCAGGAACGCTCGCCGGGCCGTCGCCACCTCGACCGCGAGCTCCTGCCCGGCGCGGATCCGCCAAGCCGACCACAATGTCCGGCCGGCCAGGGCGGCCAGCACCGCGGCCCCGAGCGCGCCGAACCCGAGGCGCAGGGCATCGGTCGACAGCAGCGGCGCCGCCCCGGCTGCCCCGGCCGCCGCGTAGAGCGTGTCGACGCACGCGACGCCGGCGCCGATGGCCAGTCCGATCCGCAGCCCGTTGCGCAATGTCGTCCTGATCGCGAACAGCGAGATCGGGCCAAGTTGCAGGGCGACCAGAAAGCCCAGGCCGAAGCCGACTCCGATCGCGTGCACGTCCTGAGTATCGACGGCTGGTCGACCCAATTAACGGTCAGCCACTCGATCGCAATCCACTCTTCGACCAGACCGGCGCGAACTGCGACGTGGCCCAGCGCGGCCCGGTCTTCTACATCGCCCGGATCGCCGGACCGCTGGTGTTCACCGGCACCCGGCACTGCACGATCCCGCATCAGAAGTCGCTGTTCCTCTACATCGGCGCGGTGGTCGACGAGTACCCCTGCGCACGGCCGCTGGGCGATCCGTGCATCACCGGCAGGTATCAGCCGGCGGTCGTCGACGGGTTCTTCATGATGGTCAAGCCGCTGCCACGTGGCGAGCACACGATCGTCGTGCACGGCACCGCGACCAGCGGCGACGACAAGACGCTCACCTACTACCTGACGACGCGGTGAGGTCAGGCCTCGCCGGCGATGTCGAGGTGGGGCGCGCTCGCGGCGATGATGCTCGTCGCGAGCGGCGTCCGCTGGTAGAGCACCCGGCGGCCGTTCCGCCAGGAGGTGACCAGCCCGTTGCGGCGCAGCACGGCCAGGTGGGCGCTGACCGCCGGCGGGCTCTGCCCGAGCTCGCCGGCCAGGTCGGTGGTCGACCGGGGCAGGTCGACGCTGACCAGGATGGCCGCCCGGCTGCGTCCGAGCAGGGCACCGAGCGCGTCGTCCTCGGCGGCCGGCGGCAGCTCGTTGGGCCACAGGGTCCCGATGCCGCGGGGCCCGTAGGTCAGGCTCGGGTGCCGCTCGCCGAAGCTGCCCTGGTCGATGACGATGTGCGGCCAGGCGAAGACGCAGGGCACGAGCAACAGGCCGGCGCCGCGCAGGTCGTGATCGATCGAGTGTCGGGGGTTGTCGATGCGGATGGCGTGCTCCTGCAGCTCCAGGTCCGGATGCAGGTCGGCCAGCAGGCCGGCGATACCGCCGGTGGCCAGTCGGGCCGCCCGGTAGGCGACGTCGGCGTCGAGCACGGCCCGGATCTGGCGCCAGTGCGGCTCGATGGCCACGGTCCAGTACCCGCCCAGGGCGTCGGCCAGCCGGCGGGCCCCGGCCGGGCCGTCGGCCAGGACCTGCCGCGCCGGACCGGGCAGTTGCTCGCCGCCCCACACCACGTCGAGGTCCTCGCGCAGCTGGTCGGTCGGGCAGTCGGCGACCAGACGCAGCTGCTGATCGATGGATGTGGTCGCGTCGGCCGCCCCGCTGAGCAGGAAGCTGGCCACGCTGCCCCGGGCCGGCACCACCGCCCGCAGCAGGGTCAGGTCGACCCGCCGCAGGGCGTCGCGGGTCATCGCGAACCAGGACCGGTGCATCGGGCGGATCTGCCCGGTGCTGAGCATGTACAAGCTCTCGGCGACCTCGGCCAGGGGCGAGTACGCGAAGCGCATCTGCTCGAGGTCAGCAGCGCTCATCCGCAGCCGGATCATGAGGCAAAACTAAGCGGCCAGACGCAGGCGTGTACACACAGCCACTGGCCGCGGATCCGCGCGTAGGTGTCGAGGTATCGGGTGCGCGGCACGCCGGCGATCTTGGTCCGAGCCGACACCACCGCGGTGTCGCCGTCGACGTGAATGATCACCTCCTCGATCGTCAGCCGGGGCAGCGGGTTCTCCTTCATGTCCTTGACGTAGCGGTCCATGTCCCAGACCTCGCCGGTGGCCCCGTCCAGGTAGGAGAACGAGCGGGACAGGATCGGCTCGAGCATCAGCCACGAACCGCGTCGGACCGCCTCGATGAATCGCAGGTTGCTCTCGGCCAGTTCCTTGACGTCACTCATGAGCGGAAGGCTCGCGCCTCCGCGGATCAGGCATCAACGATTCGCTCCTGGCTGAATCCACGGCGCGTGATCGAAAAGGCGTTGCGGGAACATCTCCACCCCGAGGATGCTTGTACCAACCAACTAGTTGCGTGGCGCATCTAAACAGGAGGTGGCGGATGTCAGTGACGCCGGTTGACAACGCCCCGTCCGTGCAGGACATCGACGAGCTGGCCACCACATTCAGCCGCCTGATGCGCACCTTCAACCGGGCCCGGCAGCAATTCCTGGCCAACGCCCGGCACAACGTCGAGTGGTCGTCGCAGCTGCTGATCTCGGTCGTGGTGAACGAGGGCCCGTTGCGGGCCGGCACGCTGGCCGAGCTCGTGCAGTCCGACGCCTCGACGGTCAGCCGCCAGGTGGCCCAGCTGGTCAAGGACGGCTATCTCGAACGTCGGGCCGATCCGGCCGACGGGCGGGCCAGCCTGCTCGTCGCCACGCCGCAGGGCCTCGAACTGCATCAGGACCATATGCAAGTGCGAAATGAGCACTTTCGCCGCATGCTGGACCAGTGGAGCGAGCGGGACGTCCGCCGCTTCTCCACGTTGCTGCGCCGCTTCACGGACGACTTTCTGAACAGCAAGAAGGGCTGGTTCGACGAGAACGGCGAACCCGTCCGAGAGGCGGCCAACGCGTCGCAGAGGGAGAGCTGATGACCACCACCGCGGCCGCGCCGGCCCGGGAGGGCGCGCTGACTCACCGGCAGGTGCTGACAATCCTGACCGGCCTGCTGCTCGGCATGTTCCTCGGCGCGCTGGACCAGACGATCGTCTCCACGGCGATCCGGCGGATCGGCGACGACCTGCACGGCCTGTCGGTGCAGGCCTGGGTCACCACAGCCTTCCTGATCACGTCGACGATCGCGACGCCGCTGTACGGAAAGCTGTCCGACATCTACGGCCGCAAGCCGCTGTTCCTGATCGCGATCAGCGTCTTCATCGTCGGGTCGGCGCTCTGTGGGCTGGCAACCTCGATGTACATGCTGGCTGCATTCCGCGCGTTCCAGGGCATCGGCGCAGGCGGGCTGTTCTCGATGGCGCTGGCGATCATGGCCGACATCGTGTCGCCGCAGCAACGTCCGCGCTACATGGGCTACTTCATGGCCACGTTTGCCACGTCGAGCGTGCTCGGCCCGCTGATCGGCGGCTTCCTGTCCGGGCAGGACTCGATCCTCGGCGTCACCGGCTGGCGGTGGATCTTCTACGTCAACGTCCCGATCGGCTTGATCGCGCTGGTGGTCGTGAACCGCCGGCTGCAGCTGCCGACGCACGCCCGCACCGACCACGGCATCGACTGGCAGGGTGCCACCGCTCTGGTGATCGGCCTGGTGCCGTTGCTGATCATCGCCGAGCAGGGCCGGGAGTGGGGCTGGGCCTCGGGCGGCGCGTTCGCCTGCTACCTGATCGGCGCCGCCGGGCTGGCCGCCTTCGTCTGGATCGAGGGCCGGATGGGCTCCGACGCGCTGATCCCGTTGCGGCTGTTCCGGTCCGGGCCGTTCACGGTGGGCGCCGCGCAGTCGTTCGTGATCGGTATCGGCATGTTCGGCGGCATCGCATCGATCCCGCTGTACCTGCAGATCGTCAAGAACGCCTCGCCGACCAAGGCCGGCCTGCTGACCCTGCCGCTCGTGCTGGGCATCATGGTCGCCTCGATGAGTGCCGGGCAGTTCACGTCCCGGACCGGCCGGTACAAGATCTTCCCGATCGCCGGCAGCGCGCTGTTCGTGGTGTCGATGTTCCTGCTGTTCACGGTGGGAGCGGACACGCCGCTGTGGCAGACCGACATCTACATGCTGCTGTTCGGCGCCGGCCTGGGCCTGAACATGCAGACGATCCAGCTGGCCATGCAGAACGCCGTGCCGCCACGCGACATCGGCGTGGCCACGTCGTCCGGCACGTTCTTCCGGCAGGTCGGCGGCACCCTTGGTACGGCGGTGTTCCTGTCGATCCTGTTCTCGGCCGCCCCGCACAAGATCAGCGCGGCGTACGACAAGGCCCAGCAGACTGCCGACTTCCAGGCGGCGGCGGCCGCGCATCCGGACCAGACGAAGCTGCTCAGTGGCGGCACCGGCAGCCTGAACGACACGTCGTTCGTGCAGAAGCTCGACCCCACGCTGGCCCATCCGTTCCAGGTCGGCTTCTCGCAGGCGATGGACCTCGTGTTCCTCACCGGGGCAATCGTCCTGATCATCGCCGTCGCGCTCGCGCTGTTCCTCAAGGAGGTGCCGCTGCGCAAGGTGTCCGGCATCGAGGCGGTGCGCATGGAGGCCGAGGCCAATGTGACGGGCGGCTCGGATCCGAGCGGCGCCACGCACGTCCCGGCCGAGCCCGAGCCCAAGCCTGCGGCACCATAGGGGCATGTGGCTGCGGCATCGCGACGCTGAACCGACGGTCGATCCGAGCGCGTACGTGGCGCCGAGCGCGGTGCTGAGCGGCGACGTTCGGATCGGACCGGACAGCCGAGTGCTGCACGGCGCGGTGTTGACCGCCGACGGCGGCCCGGTCCGAGTCGGCGCCAATTGCGTGATCATGGAGCAGGCCGTACTGCGTGGTACGCGGCCGCACCCGCTCGTCATCGGCGACCACGTCCTCGTCGGCCCCCACGCGTACCTGACCGGCTGCGAGATCGCCGACGACGTGTTCATCGCCACCGGCGCCAGGATATTCAACGGCGCCCGGATGGGCCGGGCCAGCCGGGTCGGGCTCGGCGGCACCGTGCACATCGGCACCCACCTCGCCGACGAGCAGAACGTGCCGATCGGATGGATCGCGGTGGGCGATCCGGCTCAGGCGCATCCCCCGGGCGATGCCGAGCCCATCATGGCCGGACTGCGCGATCAGGGCGGTTTCCTGCCCTACGTGTTCGGCGTCGAGGACACCGGCGATCGGGGCGAATTGATGCGCACCACGATGACCCGCTACGTCAAGGCGCTCGGCCGCCACCGCGACGACACCGAGTTGCGGCCATGACCGCCGTCGAGTACGTCGACGTACTGATCATCGGGGCCGGCCTGTCCGGCATCGGTGCGGCCTGCCAGTTGCGGCGGCAGTGCCCGGGCAAGACGTTCGCAATCGTCGAGGCCCGCGACGCGATCGGCGGCACCTGGGACCTGTTTCGATACCCCGGCGTACGGTCCGACTCGGACATGTTCACGCTCGGCTTCTCGTTCCGTCCGTGGTCGTCGAGCAAGGCCATCGCCGACGGGCCAGCCATCCGCGAATACATCCGCGACACGGCCCGCGAGTACGACCTGGAGTCGGCGATCCGCTTCGGCCACCGGGTCGTGAGGGCTGACTGGTCGTCGGCCGACGCGCGGTGGACCGTCTCAGCCGAAGATACCGGCACGGGCCGAGTCGTACAGCTGAGCTGTGCGTTCCTGTTCTCGTGCACCGGTTACTACAACTACGACCAGGGACATGAGCCGGTGTTCGCCGGCCAGGACGAGTTCCACGGTCAGATCGTGCACCCGCAACACTGGCCCGACGACCTCGACTTCGCCGGGCAGCGCGTGGTCGTGATCGGCAGCGGCGCCACGGCGGTCACGCTCGTTCCGGCCATGGCCGACCAGGCGAAGCACGTGACGATGGTGCAGCGCTCGCCGAGTTACGTTCTGTCGCTGCCGTCGGTGGACGTCATCGCCGACGGGCTGCGTCGCGTCCTGCCGGCCGGCGCCGCTCACTCGATCATCCGCTGGAAGAACGTCCTGCTGATGACGCTGATCTACCAGCTCAGCCAGCGGGCGCCCAAGCTGATGCGGCGCCTGCTGCGCAAGGCCGCCGCGGCGCGATTGCCCGAGGGGTACGAGCTCGACACACACTTCAACCCGCGCTACGACCCGTGGGACCAGCGCCTGTGCTTCGTCCCGGACGGTGACCTGTTCAAGACGGTACGGGCCGGGCGGGCGTCGATCGTCACCGGCGAGATCGAAAGGTTCACCCCGGGCGGGCTGCGTATGGCGTCCGGGCAGGAACTGGACGCCGACTTGATCATCACCGCGACCGGGCTGCGGCTGCTCGTGATCGGGGGCGTGCAGCTCACCGTCGACGGCGTGCCGGTCGATCTGGCCGACACGGTGGCCTACAAGGGCTTGATGATCTCGGGCGTGCCCAACTTGGCACTAGCCATCGGCTACACGAACGCGTCGTGGACGCTCAAGTGCGACCTGATCGTCAAGTACGTGTGCCGGCTGCTGAACTACATGGACGCCCACGACTACCAGGTCGTGATGCCGCAGTCACCGACGTCCGGACGGTTACGCCCCCTGATCGATCTACAGTCCGGCTACATACTGCGGGGTATTGACAAGCTGCCCAAGCAGGGTTCGGCCGCGCCCTGGCGCGTGTACCAGAACTACCTGCGTGATGTGTACCTGCTGCGGCGCGGTCCGGTCTCCGACGCCGGCGTGCGATTCGACGGGCGGTAGCGCCGCGGCATCCGAGACCGCCATCGGCAATCAGAACCTGAACGCCGGCACCGGCCATGCCGGCGGCATCGAGGACATCACCGGCGGCACCGGGCAGTATGCCGGCGCCAGCGGCTTCACGTACGTCGAGCGGCATCCGGAGAACCAGCACTCGTCGCCCAGGTCCACGGCCAGATCTGCCGGGCCCGGTAACGGCACCACCGGTCGCGTCCGCAATATGCGATCAGCAGCAGGGTGGCCGGCGCCGCTGCCGGCCAACCCTGCCGCCGTCCCCGCACCCACACTGGCGCGAGCAGATTCCACCGCCACCGCTATGGGTGGCCAAACGGGCTCCCACCCCCATCATCGCCGATACCCACGCTAGGTCGGCGGACCTATGAAATGGGCGGGTCGTTCTCACGCTCCCTTCAGGAGCGGTCTCGACAAAGGAACCGGCCGGACGCTGGTCTCTGCGTCCGGCCGGTTGGGCCGTCGGTACGGGGCTGCCGCTACCGCTCGCTGCGGGCGTTGACGGCGGCCATCGGCACGAGCAGCAGCACGCTCAGGCCGACCATCAGGTTCGTCGCGGCGAACACGATGTGCGACGTCAGCGCCGCGGTGGTCGTGAACGGCAGCAGCACGGCCAGGAGCGTGAGGACCGAGATCAGCCAGCTGTAGTAGACCGTCGGACGCGGGCAGATGTGCAGTAAGGCGTTGTACACAGCGGCGGCGGCGAACACGATCGCAGCGGCGACCAGGCCGTACGTGGCGGCCGGCACCGGCGTCGCGGCGGCGCCGGAGCCGAGCTGCACCGGCACGTGCACGATGTCGTGGGCGATGATCAGGCCGATGACGCCGAGCAGTGCGGTGACGACGGCGGTCATGGCGGCCCCGACCCAGTAGCGGGCCTGATCGATGCGGGGCGCTGCAGTGGTGGTCGTGGTGGTGGGCGTCCACTCGGTGGTGGCGGTTGTGGCGGTCATTGGACTTTCCTTCTCGTCCCGGCTTCGTTGCCGGCTGAACTCAGTTTCGGCCGGTCCGGCGGCCGCCACCGTCGGACAACCGGGCGATCAAGGGGCTGAGGTGATGTCCCCTGATCGGTGGAGTCCTGTGCTACGTTCGAGCGCGCTGTGCGCAACTGCGAATTGAGGAGGTGAGTCCGATCAACACCACGACAGGTCGGGGCTCCCTCCCTCGCACGGCCTAGGGAGCGCCCGCAGCAGGCATCCCGAAAGGCCGAAACGCTATGCGCTTCACCTCATCGACGTCGTCCGACGGCGTGCACGAACAGCTCTTCACGATAGGCGAGATCCCCGGAGTCCTCTGGACGCCGGCCGGTTCCTCCGGTGCTCGCCCCCTGATCCTTATGGGCCACGGCGGCGGCCAGCACAAGAAGGCCCCCGACATGGTGGCCAATGCGCGTCGCTTCGTGGGCGAGGGTTTCGTGGTGACGGCGGTCGACGTGCCCGGCCACGGTGACCGCCCGACGGTCGAGCAGTACGACCGGATCGTGACCGAGAACCAGGCCCGGGTGGCGGCCGGCGAGGAGCTGGCTCCGCTGATCGCCAACTTCCAGGCCCTCGTGGCTCGGCAGACCGTCCCGGAATGGCAGGCCGTCCTGGACGCGCTCCTATCGCAGATCGGCCCGGCGCCGGTCGGCTATTGGGGCGTGTCCTTGGGCTGCGGGCTCGGCGTCCCGTTCGTCGCCGCCGAGCCCCGAGTCCGCGCGGCCGTGCTGGGCCTGGGCGGAGCGCTCGCCTCGGCCGACGCCGCCGCGCAGATCACCGTCCCGGTGCGGTTCCTCGCCCAATGGGACGACGAGCGGATCCCGCGGGAGCAGTGCCTGGCGTTGTTCGACGCCTTCGCCTCCGCGGAGAAGTCCCTGCACGCCAACCCCGGCAAGCACGGCGATGTCCCGGCATTCGAGCTCGACAGTTCGGCGCGCTTCTTCGCTCAGCATCTCGGGTAGCGCCGGCGGCGAAGGGACGGCTGAGCCCGTGCGAAGCGAATTTTCCTACCGCTAAAGGTGTCCGACAGCAGAGCGGATGCTTTCTATCGCCGCGGCGAAATCAGCGACAGGAACGGCCGCTGACGCCGCTGTCGCGAGTAGCGCCTTGATTCGGTCGAGCTGCTGCGCGATCCGGCCCTGATCGGGTTGACGCATGGCCGCTTCGGTCTTGACCGACTCGGCCAGGGCTCGGATGTTGCTTACGACTGCTTCGTCGAGGCCGTACGGCTTGAGCGCCGTTAGGAATGCGTCCAGTTGTGGGGATATGCTCTCTTTGGCTGACACGCTCTGTATCGAGTCTCCAGCGCTTGCTCCTTTCCCGACCGCTATAGGAGAGTTCGTAACGCTTCCGCCGACACTGATAGAGTATTCCTCAGCCATGATTACCTTCCTGATTTGGCGACGGCTTCGTTCCCCAACCGGAACTTGCCTCATTCCCAACAGAGATGTTTGAGCCAGAAATGTTGCCGCCGACGTGCATACTATGATTGCTGTAGCTCGCGTTGATGATAGTAGTAACCTGGCCTTCAAACCCGGCGAGTGCAATGTTGTGCTCTTTGAGGAAAGCGCGGATTCCTCGGATCAGCGACTCTTGCAACAGCAGAACGTACATTAGCTCATCGCGCCCGAGAAAATAATGCCGTTGGGAACGTCCGTTCGCCGCCTCTTCCCGAATGCTTCGCAGCGCACCGTAATTGAAGACCCGACCATGCTTGATCTGATATGCCTGCCGAGTGCGGGATGCTTCCCACTTCATGCGACGCCACAGGTCTCTCGTCAGGCCGAATGGGGATGCCAGAAGATCAGGAATTACCCGTCTTACTCCCCAGCGAGCAGTTCCCCACGCCGCGCGAAGTATTCCGGGTGCATATAGGCGATCGATCCCCTTGTAATCGTCGGTGAGGGGCGGAAGCACATAGAAGCTCCACTCAACGTAAAGGGACTTTCCAGCACGAACAGCTCGCACGAAAAGGGTCACGGTCAGTTGACCTTGCCAGCGGCGGATTTCTGCGCAAACGTACGTGCGTGCATCTGGGGCTGGGTGCTCGGTGACCCTGGCGATCAGGTCGTCACTGACCATTGAGCGAGGAGGCTCGAGCGAATCCCGCTGGAGTTCTTCGTTGGCTTGAACGTGTCGACCATTCACGAAGACTCTATCCGCGACAATCAAGTCCTTAAGACCGAGGTCTCGAATCGTCCTCTTGAACGCCTTGTGTAGGTCACCATTGGTGAAAGGCGTAGGCTTTCTAATCGTGCCGTCACGCTCTTTCTTGCCGCGGCTGACATCAATGACGACTTGTTCGCGCGCCAAGCGCTCACCGCTTCCGACAAACGCCTCGTTGCCGGAGAATACGACGGCATTTCCATCGCGCCTTTTTGCTATTTCTTCTAACCTCTGCCTTGTAGCTGGGTGAGCAGGAGTCGGCGCACGCGAGGGATCAAATCTGTCTCTCAACATTTGTGCGACAAGCACAGCGTGCCATCGCACCCAGTGCTCTCGTGCGACGACGGCGAATGCCGCCGCCAGAGTGATCATAATCGAAGCAGTAATCCAGATGTGCTGCGACACAAAGGCCCAGACGAGCCAGTTGAGAGCCGCCCCGGAAAAAAGTATGCTGGCCAACCAGACATTGCGCTTGGCGTGACGGCGGAGCGAGTCGAGCGCCCAGCGTGCGACCGTTACAACGTCGGCGCCGCCCGTGGGAGCCAAGGCCCGATAAGGTTCGTAAACGAGTCGATGTACGACCCATCTCGCATAGGCTAGATCCATCTGTGTTGCCGCAGACAAGTACCTAGTGGTTTCTCGGTCATTGTCATGCTTTGCATAATGGTTCAGAACGTCGCCATCGTCGTCCTGGTTGCCATGCCCGTTGGCGGACTCAGGCGGCAGCCCGGGTGGCACAAATGACTGGATGACATTCATACGGTGATCCCCCCCTTATTCCTGTACTCACGCAGCACAAGGTTCATAGCATGCTTTTGCCGACTTCGTTAAGGACCAAGGTCCTTGATGCCCGGCCGGCCGCAGTACGTTAGCCAGCGTATGGCTTTCCGGACGTGGCGCAAAGGAAGGAATGATTTCCGATCGGCATCCCGAGACCGGTTTAGT
>DATBER010000124.1:0-51885 GCA_036558905.1 Jatrophihabitantaceae bacterium
GCCGCCAGCACGTCCGGCGTCTCGTGCCACGGGCGGACGCGGTCGATCTCTGGGTGCAGGTGCCCGAGCCGGACCAGACGCACGAGCGTGGCCAGGTCGTCGGCGACCGGTGTCGGGTCGTCGGAGTACAGGAACTTGCGCAGGGTGGCGCTCGTGCCGCCCGTCCAGTCGAAGAAGTCGAGGACCGGTCGTTGCCGGCTCGACTGGCCCAGCCACACGAACAGCCCGTCGTTACGCAGCCGGCGCCACGCGGCGGGGAAGACGCGACCGCCGACCGACTCGATCACCACGTCGTAGCCGCGGCCGGCCGGCTCGATGTCGGTGAGCACATCGGCGCCGAGCTGCCGTAGGCGCGTGCCCCGCTCGGCGTGGCCGACGACGGCGGTCACGTAGGCGCCCTGGGCGGCGGCCAGCTCGACGAAGTAGTGGCCGACCCCGCCGGACGCTCCGGTCAGCAGCACCCGCCGGCCGGCCAGCACGCCGACGGTGCGCACGAGGCGCAGCGCGGTGAGCCCGGCCAGCGGCAGCGCGGCCGCTACCCGCGAGGACACCTGGTCGGGCAGCGCCGCCAGCCGGTCGAGCGGCACCGCGACCCGCTCGGCCCAGCCGCCGCTCTCCGGGTGGGCGACCACCCGCTGCCCGCGGACCGGGCCCTCGCCCGACGCGGCCGTCCGCACGACGCTTCCGGCGACGTCCTTACCCGGCCGCCAGCCGGCACGTGGCGACTCGAGCAGGAACGTCTCGCCCCGGTTCACCGAGTAGGCATCGACCTGGACGACGACCTCGTGGTCGGCCGGCGTCGGCTCGTCCACGTCGCCCAGCTCGACCGACCCGTCGCCCGTCGCGATCACGGCTCGCATGCTCATGCCGCCATTCGACGCGACGGCCGGACCGGCGACAACGGGCAATGCCGATGCCCAGCGATCACGAATCGTGATGGCTACAGGGCCACCGTGCCGCTGATCCCGACCACGGTCTGGCCGCCGACCCAGACGTCGTCGCCGACCTGCCGCACGTGTACCCGCCCGCGCCGGCCCAGGCGGGTGCCCTGGGCCGCGACGTAGGTCGGCGGGGCGTCGCCCGTCCCGATCAGCCACTGGGCCAGGCCGGCGTTGAGGCTGCCGGTGACCGGGTCCTCGCGGCCGGTCTCGGCGGCGAACGCCCGCACCTCGAAGTCCACGCCCGCGCCCGACGGATGCGCCCCCACCACGCCGACCTTGAACGGGCGCATGCGGGCCAGGTCCGGCTCGAGGGCCAGCGCCCGGCCGGCGTCGGTCAAGCGGACGGCCAGCCAGCCCGGGCCGTTGTCGACCCACTGCGCGTCGACGACGTCGTCCGGCGTGATGCCCAGGGCGTCGACGACGTGCGCCAGGTCGCCGGCGGTGACCGGGCCGGAACGGACGAGCGGTGGAGCGGCGAAGGCCAGGCGCGTCCCGTCACGGCGCACCCGGACGAGGCCGGCCCCGCACTGCTGGACCAGCTCGCCGGACCGCCGCGGGGTGCCGCCGCGCTCGAGCCAGGTCCGCGCCGAGCCCAGGGTCGGATGGCCGGCGAAGGGCAGCTCGCGAGCCGGCGTGAAGATGCGCAGCCGGTAGTCGGCGTCCGGGTCGCTCGGCGCCAAGAGAAAGGTTGTCTCGGACAGGTTCGTCCACCGGGCGAAGGCGGCCATCCGGTCGTCGGGCAGGGCATCGGCGTCGTGGACCACCGCGACCGGATTGCCCAGCAGCAACTCGTCGGTGAAGACGTCGACCTGGTCGAACATCAGCATCGGCCCAGCGTTTCGACGCCGGCTCGCCCGCGTCAACGGCCAGACTCGGCCGTTTGGCCCGGATTCTCGGTACAGACACGGCGCCGCGCCGTTGCTTAGGCTTCGGGCGATGACGGGGATTCGGTCCCGCCCCGAGACCCTCGGGATGGGCATGCTGCTGGCGGCCGTCGGGGGGTACCTCGACGCGTACACGTTCGTGCAGGACCGGGTGTTCGCCAACGCGCAGACCGGGAACGTGGTGCTGCTGGCCATCGACCTGTCGGATCGGCACTGGCATGCCGCGTCGACGCGGCTGGTGCCGATCCTCGCGTTCCTGCTCGGCGTGATCGTCGTCGAGGCGCTGGGCCTGACGGGAGTGCGGCAGCGGATGCGCCATCCGGCGCGCATCGCGTTGGGCAGCGAGGTCGCGCTGCTGGCGATCTTGGCGACCCTGCCCGACAGCACGCCGGGCTGGATCATCACCACGACCGTGTCGTTCGTCGCCGCGGTCCAGTTCGCGACCTTCCGCACGCTGGTCGACACCCCGTACACGACGCTGCTCACGTCCGGGAACCTGCGTTCCCTCGTCGAGTCGGCGCACCGCTGGCTGCTCACGCGCGACTCAGACAGCGCCCGGCACGCCGAGCGGTTCGCCGCGGTGCTGTTCGCTTTCGCGGCCGGCGCCCTGGTCGGCGCCGTCATCACCCGCCACGTCGACGTCGCTGCCGCTGCCGTTCCGGCCGGCCTGCTGGCCGTCCTCGGGACCTGGCTCATGCTCCAGACCCGGGCGATCGAGCGCCGGGCCGCGGCCGCTACGGACGACGCGGACCGATCGACGGCAGACCCTCGTGACCGTACGAGCTGATCGTCTGCAGGGTCAGCGCGGCGATCCGGCCGTCGTCGATCCGAGCGACGTAGTGCCCGTGCACCACCCAGAGGTCGCCGCCGTCGAGCAGCCAGTGGTACGCGATCACGTGCGTCTCGGCCCGCCCGTCCGCGAATACGATCGGCCCGGTCACGTGCTGGGTGGCCGACAGCGTCGCGGTGAACTCCTGCCACTGCGCGATCAGCGCGTCGGCCCGCTGGTCGCCCGGCTCGCCGCCCCACAGCGAGGTGTAGTCGGTGGCGACCACATCGGTGAAACAGTCGCGTACCGCCGCCCAGTCGAGCCGGTCGACGGCGTGCAGCAGGCGGGTGATCACGTCGGAATCGCTCACAGGGTCCTCCGGAAGTGGCGGTCGGCGGCGTCGACGGACAGGCCCACCTGGTCGGGCTGATCGTAGAAATCGGTCTGCGTGCCCTCGGCCCAGACGAGCTCGCTCGGCCCGGCCACCCGCTGCTGCACCAGCTTGGCGTTGTCGGGCAGTACGCAGTCGTCGCCGTGCACGAACAGGGAGGGCACAGTGATCCGCTCGGCCGGCGACAACCCGTCGAACGTCAGCCAGTACAGCCAGCTGAACTCGGCCATCTCGTTGTGCCACTGCGGCACGGCGCCGCGGTCGGACGAGGCGTAATAGTCGAGTTCGAAGAACATGCCGGCCCGGTCGTTGCCGTTCTCGTAGGCCGGCACCGTGCGGGTCCGGCCGGTACGCAGGTATTCGTCGAACGCGTCGCGGGCCCGGTCCAGCCGCTGGGCCACCCCGGCCGGGCCGCCGTAGAACGGGGCGACCGACGGGGTGTCGTGGTACCAGCCGGCGACGCTGACGAACGAGCTGATCGGCGCGCCCTCAGAGATCGCGCGCAGGGCGTACTGGGCGCTCGCGCAGATCGCCAGGTAGCCGACCCGGTCGGCCCGCACGAACGACAGGCCGGCCACGTAGCGAGCGGCCGCGGTGATGTCGGCGATCTTGCGGGCCGGCATCTCGGCCTGGCGCAGGGCCCCGCCGCTCTCGCCGAATCCACTGAAATCGAAGGTGAATGCGGTGTAGCCGCGCTCGGCCAGGGCGCGGGCGTAGCGGTCGGGCATCTGCTCCTTCACGGTCAGCCACGAGCCGGTGACGATCACGGCCGGCTGGCGCTCGGCCAGGTCGTCGTCGGCCCGGTAGATCCGCGCGGACAGAGGGACGTCACCGTTGATGATCAGGTAAGGACGTTCGGACATGGCGCGATGCTCGCAGTTCGTGGCGCCGCCGGGAGGGTCCGATCTTGCTCTCTTCGCGCAGGCGCCCCGGTGTGACGCCGACGTGGCGGCGGAACAGCCGCCGGAAGTGGCTGACGTTGGACAGTCCGACGGCGTGCGCGATCTGGTCGACGCCGGCGGGCGTCTGCACGAGCAGGCCGGTCGCCTTGTGCAACCGCCGCAACGTGACGAACTGGTGCGGAGCCAGGCCGGTGGTCGCCTTGAACGCCCGCGCGAAGTGGAACGGGCTCAGGCCGGCCACCGCCGCCAGGCGATCCAGCGTCAGCACGCCGGCCAGCTCGGCGTCGACGAACTCGGCCACCCGGTCGACGGTGCGCCGGTCGAGTCGCCCGGGTGCGGGCCGATTCGGGACGCCGCCGCAGTACTGGTCGACCAGGTGCCGGGCCAGCCCGTGGGCCAGCGTGCTCGCCGCCAGGTCGCTGAGCGCCGACCCGGTGGTGTGCACCCGCTTGAGTAGCGATGCGATGCCCAGCACCGTGCCGTCGCGTCCGGACGGCGCCGCCTCGAGCGACGGCGCCGCCTCGAGCGACGGCGCTGCCTCGAACGACGGCGCGCCGAGAGCCCGCAGCAGGGTCAGGTCCGGGTAGATCTCGAGTGCCTCGGTGGTCTCGCGCACCCGCAGCCAGGTGATCGGGTCGGGTCCGGTGACGATCACCGAGCCGGGCGCGAGATCGGACTCGACGGTGCGCGGACCCGACGCATACACCAGGTCCTGGTGCCCGCTGAACGAGACGCCGACCTGGTTCGGTTCGGTGCGGGTCGGCTGCCCGCCGGGCGGCAGCCAGCTGTACTCCGAACGCATGCCCGGCCAGTCGTGCACCGACGTCCAGGCCCGGTCGAAACGGGCGGCCACGCGATCAACGTAACCAGCGGCGTCCACCGGAATTCAGGGTTCGCCGCCCGGGTCCAGCAGGCCGGCCAGGTCGCGGCGGGTACGGCCGCCGAGCTTGCGCAGCGCGCTGGCCACGTGGCTCTCGACGGTGCGCCGGGACAGGAACAGCCAGGCGGCGATCTCGCGATTGGTGGTGCCGGACGCGGCCAGTGCGGCCACCTCGCGCTCGCGCGGCGACAGCCGCACGCCGTAGGACTGCCGCCCGCCCCGCCACGGGTAGGGCACCGGGACGCCGAGCTGACCCGCGGCGCCATGGCCTGCGGTGTCTACCGGATAGGCGGCGCCCAGTCGTGGAGCAGCTTCACCCCGTTCGCCGAGTCTCTGCCCGGCTACGCCGACTGCGGTAGCGACCGCGACTCGAAGTGGCTGTCGCTGAACACGACCACCCTCACGCTGGCGCCGGGGCGCATCACGGTGGTGTGGGTGCGCACCGACGCGAGCGTGGTCAGCCAACCGGGTACGTACAGCTCGGCTGTGCTCGTGCGTAGTGATACCCCGTACGGCGTCAAGACGGTCGACGTCCGCATGCAGGTCGACGCGCCGCCGTCCTGGGCCAAGGTCATGGGCACGGTCACGGCACGTCCTGCGACGGCACTTCGGCGCTGCTGGGCGGGGCGAACGTGTGGATCGCCGGCAAGCACGGCCAGTACACGCTGACCACCGACGCCGACGGCCGGTACGCGCTGTGGCTGGACAAGCGGGACAGTCCGCTGCAGATCACTGCCGGTATGGACGGTTGGGTGCCGAAGGTGGCCACCGTGTCGGTGAAGGGCGGGCGCGCCTCCGTGCGGGACCGGACCGTCGCCCCGCTCGACTGCTGAGCGGATTCGCCCGGCCTGGCGTGATTCGCGCGGCTGATGGTTGGCAACAAGCGACCTGATCAATTGGCAGGTCCCCGATCGGAACGCGAGACTGAAACAGCCGCGTCTGTCGTTTCGGGGGGAACGCCATGAGGAAGACGAGTGCTGTCCTGTTGCCTCTGCTCGCCGCCGCTGGGCTGATCGCCGGGTGTGCCGACCCGCTTCCGCCTGGCCAATCCGCCGGAGGACACGGCACCAGCAACCCGGTTCCGGTCAAGCCGCCGGACGAGTTCACTGCGGTCACAGTGCAGCCGCTGGGCACCGTCCACGAGTTGGCGCGGGGCACCGACGGCAGGTACCACCTCGTGTACGAGCTCCAGCTGACGAACACGAAGCCGGCCCCGGCGACGATCCAGCAGGTCGACGTGGTCGATGCCGGGCGCTCGGATCGGATCCTGGCGTCCTTCTCCGGCAGCGCCCTGATCGACCGGATGCGCACGATGCAACCGGCGCCGGCCACCTCGGCTTACATCGCCCCGGACGCCAGCCGGCTGCTCTACATCGAGCTCAGCTTCGGCAGTCTGAGCGCGGCGCCGCAGGCGATCGAGCACCACCTGCGCCTGCTCGGCGCGGAGAATCCCGGGACGTCGACGCCGAGCCAGTTGGACTACAGCGTGGCGCGAATGGACGTCAGCCACCGGGCCCCGCTGGTGCTCGGCCCGCCGCTGGCCGGCAAGGGCTGGGTGGCCGTCAACGGCTGCTGCAACCACGAGATCATCCACCGCGGCTCGGTCCAGAGCGTCAACGGCGGCCTGTTCGACAGCCAGCGCTACGCCATCGACTGGATGCGGCTGAACAACGCCGGCGAACTCGTGCACGGCGATCCGACCGTGGCGACGAACTACGTCGACTACGGCGCGAGCGTGCTGGCGGTCGCCGACGGCACCGTCGTCGACACGCTGAACACCCTGCCCGACCAGACGCCGGGCTCGCTGCCGGACCCGGGCAGCTTCAAGAGCATCGAGGAGGTCGACGGCAATCACGTCATCCTCGACGTCGGCCACGGCAAGTTCGTCTTCTACGCCCACCTGAAGAAGGGGTCGGTGGTGGTGCACGACGGACAGCACGTGCCGCGCGGCCAGATGCTGGCCCAGCTGGGCAACACCGGAAACACCAGCGCGCCACACCTGCACCTGCACGTCATGGACGGGATATCGGCGCTCGGCTCGGACGGACTGCCTTACTCCGTCGACCGATTCGGCCTGGCCGGCCAGATCGACATCGACGCGTTCAACTCCGCGCCGAGTCTCGAGGGCGTGTGGCTACCCGGACCCTTCGACAACGCCACCCCGCAACGGAACCGCTTCCCGCTCAACCTCAATGTGGTCAACTTCCCGGGACGGTGACGGACGGCGGCGCCCGATGGCCACACCGGTGAGGCACAGGACGCCGCCCACCAGTCCGAGCGCGGTGGGCGTCTCGGACAGGGCGGCCCACGACATCAGGACCGCGATGGCCGGCACGGTCAGCGTGGTGGACGCCATCCGACCGGCATTGGTGTGCGACAGCGCGTACGCCCAGAGCGTGAACGCCAGTGCTGTGGGGAACAGCCCGAGGTAGACCACGCCGGCGATCGCTCCGGCCGACGCGTGCGCCACCTCGTGCACGGTCTGCGGGCCGAAGCCGCCCAGCGCCAGGGTGCCGGCCACGCAGCCGATCCACGTCGCGCTGACGGCGTCGGTCGAGCGCAGCACCACCTTCTGCATGAGCACGGCCGACCCATAGAGGAATGCGCTCACCAGTCCGAGTACGACGCCGAGCCGCTCACTGTGGCCGTGCGTGCCGCCGGCGGCGATGAGCACCACGCCGGAGAACGCGATCACGATGCCCACCATCAGGGGCCGGGGGAAGCCCTCGCCGAGCAGCAGGCCGGCGAAGACGGCAACGAGAATGGGCGCGACGTTGACCAGCAGCGCCGACGTCCCGGCGTCGAGATGCCGTTCGGCGGTGTTGAGCGCGACGGTGTAGCCGGCGAACCACGAGACGCCGTAGGCCACGACGAGCGCCAGCGTCCGGCCGCGCGGGAAAGGCCGGCGGGTCCGCCAGGCCAGCGCGATCAGTGCCACCGAGCCGACCATCAACCGCATCAGCGCCATCGGGCCGGGGGAGAGGGTGTGCCCCACCTGGCGGATCACGACGAACGCCGAGGCCCACAGCAGCAGCACGACGACGGTGGCACCGGCGACCGCCCACGATCGCGTTTCCGGACGAACCATGCTCCCATCGTCACGAGGCGGAAGGATCAGTACAAGCGAGAATTCATGGCCGACCGTTCAGCGAAACTGTACGATCAGCGGATGCTCGACGCCCATCGACTGCGCATCTTCCGGGCCGTCGTGGCCGCCGGGTCGGTCAACGGCGCGGCGGCCAGCCTCGGCTACACGCCCTCGGCGATCAGCCAGCATCTGGCCGCGCTGCAGAAGGAGACCGGGCTCGAACTGGTCGAGCGGGTCGGCCGCGGCATCCAGCCGACCGGTGTCGGCCGCGCGTTCGCCGAAGAGTCCGGGCGGGTGCTGGAACGGCTGGCCGCGCTCGAGTCGATGGCCGGCGACCTGCGGGCCGGGCGCATCGGCCGGCTCAAGATCGCCTACTTCGCGTCGGCCGGTGTCACCTGGATCCCGCCCGTCGTGGCGACCGTGCTGGGCGAGTTCCCGCGGCTGCGCCTGGACCTGCGGCTGGTCGAGCTGGTCGGCGAGCTGGCGGTCGAGCCGGACGTCGAGGTGTTCGTCGGCGGCGCCGCGTCGTCGTCGCTGGACGGGTACGACGTCGAGCCGCTGCTGGACGATCCGTACGTCGTGGTCGTGCGCGGCGACCACCCGCTGGCCGGTGCCGACGTGGTGCCGCTGGCCGACCTGCGCGACGAGGCCTGGATCGACAACGACGTCACGCGGGGCAACTGCCGGCAGATCATGCTCGACGCCTGCGCCTCCCGGGGGTTCGCTCCGCCCTTCCACGTCGAGACCCGCGACTACCCGTCGGCACTGGCCTTCGTCGCGGCGGGCGCCGGCATCACGGTGCTGCCGCGGCTGGGCGTGCAGTCGCTGCCGGCCGGCCTGCGGGCAGTGCCGGTGGTCGATCCGGAACCGGTGCGGCACCTGCTGCTGCGGGTGCGCCACGCGGTGCGCGACAACTCGGCCGTGCAGCGGACCGCGGAGCTGATCCGCGAGTACGCGCGCGGTGAGGGCGGGCCGGTCGAGTTGCGCGACTCGTGCGAGCGGCCCTAATGCCCCGCGCCGGGAATTCAGCCGATAATTCCGGCGCCCGGCCGCACGCTCGCGGCGTTGTCGTCGTCGCCGATACGACAGCGGTATCGACTCCTCCTCCGCCTTGCGAGCGCGCCCCTGGATCACCGGACTTATTCGCCCAATTCCGGACACGGCCTAGTCGATGATCGACGAGTAGACGGTCGCGCGCAGCTCGCGCCGGATCGCCGGGTAGGTGGCCGACGGGCGGAGCTGGGTCAGGAAGATGACGATGAGGTCCTCGACCGGGTTGACGAAGAACGCGGTGGAGGCCGCGCCGCCCCAGAAGTACTCGCCCGGGGTGCCCAACGTCTGCGACACGGTCGGATCCAGCAAGACGCCGAATCCCAGCCCGAGACCCTGGCCTTCGCGGTGCGTCTCGCCCCCGTTCTGAGCCATCGTCTCGAGATCCTGTCCGCCCGGCAGGTGGTTGGCGGTCATGAGCTGCAGCGTGCGCGGTCCGAGGACGCGCTCGCCGTCCAGCTCGCCGCCGCGGGCGAGCATCCGGCAGAAGCGCAGGTAATCACCGGCCGTCGACACCAGCCCGGCCGCGCCGGAGAAGTAGGGGCGCGGCCGCGTGTATTCGCTGACGGCCGGGTCGTCGAGCAGCTCGTAGCGGGGACTGCCCCGCTGCGGCCGATAGTTGGCCGCGAAGCGATCGACCTTGTCCGGCGGCACGACGAAGGCGGTGTCGGACAGGCCCAGGGGTTCGAGGATGCGCTCGTGCAGGTACCGGTCGAACGGCCGGCCGCTGATGACCTCGCACAGGTAACCGACCAGATCGGTCGACATCCCGTAGATCCAGCAGGCCCGTACTGTAGCAGCGACTGCGCCTATAGTTCACTAACTGTAGGGAGTACTACAGGAAGACGTGCCGCGTGAGTTCCGCCCCCCAGGCCCCGTACCTGCTCGTTCACCCCGATCGCATCGAGCCGTTCTCGCGAGGCACCGGTGTCGTGACGCTGCCCCACGTCGGGCGGTGGAACTCGACCGAATCGTCGCTGACCACCGGTATGACGGTGTTCGAGCCCGGTACGGGCATCCCGCTGCACACGCACAATGTCGAGGAATGCGTGCTCGTGCTCAACGGCGAGGCGACCGTGACGATCGGCGACGACACCTTCGACGTCAGCGCCGGGGCGGGCACGTGGGTGCCGGCTGACGTCCCGCACCGGTTCGTCAACCGCGGTGATTCGCGGATGCGCATCTACTGGGTGTACGGCGGGCCGGCGGTGACCCGGACGATATGTGCGACGGGGGAGACGTTCGAGCATCTCTCCGAGCGAGATCGAACCGGCTCCGGGAAGGATCAGACACCGTGACGGCACTGACGCTCATCGGCGGTGGCAACATCGCGACGGCCCTGCTGGCCGGACTGGCCCGCGGCGGCCGGCCGCTCGGCGACGTCGCGGTGGTGGAGCGTGACCCGGCCCGGGCGGCCGAGGTCCGCGACCGGTTCGGCGTGACCGTCGCCGAACTGGCCGACGCGGTGCCCGGGTCCGAGCTCGTCATGATCACGGTGAAGCCGCACCACGTCGACGCCCTGCTCGCCGACCTCGATCCGCACGTCACCGACGGCCAGCTCGTGGCGACCGTCGCCGGCGGCATCACCACCGAGCACGTCGAGCAGCGCCTTCGGGCCAAGGCCGTGGTCGTGCGCTGCATGCCCAACACGGCCATGGCGCTCGGCCAGGGCATGACGGCGCTCAACCCCGGCTCGCGGGCCGACGCCGGGCACGTCGAGCGGTTGCGGGCGCTGCTCGAGCCGGTCACCCGCGTGGTCGGCGTCCCGGAGGAGCAGCTCGACATCGTCACCGCGCTGTCCGGCAGCGGCCCGGCCTACTTCGCCTACCTGGCCGAGGCGCTGATCGACGCCGGCGTGCTGCTCGGGTTGACGCGACCGGTGGCTGAAGACCTCGTCAAGCAGACGGCCGCCGGGGCGGGGCTGTTGCTGCGCGACTCGGGCGACGATCCGGTCCGGCTGCGCGCGGCGGTCAGCAGCCCGGGTGGCGCGACGATGGCCGCGATCCGCCAGCTGGAGAACCGGGCGGTGCGCGCCGCGGTGATGGCCGCCGTGGAGGCCGGGCGCAACCGGGCGATCGAGATGGGCGGGCGGGCCGTCTCGTGAAGGTGAGCGTGATCGACTACCACACCGCCGGCGAGCCGTTCCGCATCGTCACCGACGGGCTGCCCGAGATCGCCGGCGCGACGATCCTCGAACGCCGCGAGTACGCCCGCGGGTCGGCCGAGATCGACGCGTACCGGCAGCTGCTCGTCAACGAACCGCGTGGGCACGCCGACATGTACGGCGGCTTCCTGGTGCCGCCCGACGACGGCGGCGCCGATCTGGGTGTGCTGTTCTGGCACAAGGACGGCTACTCCACCGCCTGCGGGCACGGCACGATCGCCCTCGGTGCCTGGGCCGTCGAGTCGGGCCGGGTGGCCGCCGAGCCGGACGGCGACACCGACGTCGTCGTCGACGTGCCGTCCGGACGGGTCACCGCGCGGGTCACGTGTGCAGGAGGCCGGGTGCAGCACGTGACGTTCCGCAACATTGCCGCGTACGTGATCGCCCGCGACGTGCCGGTGGCGACCAGCCGGGGACCGGCCCGCGCCGACATCAGCTACGGCGGCGCGCTGTACGCGTCGGTGGCCGCCGACTCGCTCGGCCTGGCCGTCACGCGAGAGCACTACGCCGACCTCATCGCAGTGGGCCGCGAGGTCAAGTGGGCGCTGAACGAGACGCCGTGGGCCCGTCACCCCAGTGATCCGCGCCTGGACGGCATCTACGCCACGATCTGGGTCGACGACCTGGGCCAGACCCCGGACGGCCCGCACCAGCGCAACGTCACGATCTTCGCCGACGGCGAGGTCGACCGTTCGCCCTGCGGATCGGGCACGTCGGCCCGGCTGGCCCTGCTGGCCGACGAGGGCCGGCTGCCCGCCGGCGGCACGCTGCGCCACGACTCCATCGTCGGCACGACCTTCCTGGGCCGGGTGGTCGAGGACGTCACTGCCGAGGGCCGCGCGGCCGTCGTCACCGACGTGCAGGGCAGCGCGTTCGGGACCGGTACCGCGACGTTTACCCTCGACCCGCGTGACCCGCTCGGCACCGGCTTCGTCCTGCGCTGACCCCGGGGGAGGATCAGGGCATGCAGCCGCTCGTTTCCGAGACGTCCGATCCGCTGGCCGTCAGCCCGGCGCCCGCCTTCAGCCCGGCCGGCCTTCGCGATCTGCTGGCCGAGCGCTGGGGCATCGCCGACGTGGTGCTGGGCGAGCTGCCCAGCGAGCGTGACCGCAACGTCCGCGTCGACGACCGCTATGTGCTGAAGCTGTCCAATCCGGCCGAGCCGGCCGACGTGATCGACATGGAGGTCGGCGCGCTGGCCCACGCTCGGCGAGCCGACCCCGAACTCGGCGTGCCCCGGACCGTTCCGAGCCGGACCGGTCAGTCGGTGGAAGACGTCGCCGACGGCGCCGGGCGCACCTGCCGAGCCCGGCTGATGACGCTCTTGCCGGGACGGGCGTTGGAGGGCCAGCCGATCGACCGGGCGATCGCCGAGCAGGTCGGCGCGGTGTCGGCGCGTACGAGCGTGGCGTTGCAGGGCTTCTTCCACCCGGCCGGGGGCCGCCCGATCTACTGGGACATCCGCCGCCTGCCGACGCTGGTCGCTCCGGATGACGAGATCGCCCGCCGGGTCGCACCGGCGCTGGAAGCCACCGCGGTGTTGCCGTCGGGGCTGCAACACGCCGACGTCACGCTCACCAACGTGCTGGCCCGAGACGGACAGGTCGTCGGGGTGATCGACTTCGGCGACATGCACCACACGGCGGCGGTGGCCGACCTGGCCGTCACGCTGGCGTCGGTGCTGCGCAACACGGCCACCGAGCAGCCGGCCGGCACCTGGCAGCTGGCCGAGGCCGTGCTCACCGGGTACCAACGGCACCGCCCGCTCAGCCCGGACGAGGTCGATGTGCTGGGTGAGCTGGTGCTGGCGCGGATGGCGCTCACGCTGGCCGTGTCCGACCTGCGGGCCGGCCAGCACGCGGACAACACCCTGTACATCACCCAGTACGACGCGGCCACCCGGCGGGTGCTCGACGAGCTGGCTGCCCTCGACCCGGGCGAGCTGGCCGGGCGATTGGCCCGCCGGGCCGGCACGTCGCGAGTCAGGTCCGGCGCATCTACAGCCGAGCTGCGTGAGCGCCGGGCCGCGCTCATGGGTGGGCCGCTGGCCCCGCTCTTCTACCGGCAGCCGCTGGACATCGTGCGCGGCGAGGCGCAGTGGTTGATCGCCCGCGACGGCACCCGGTACCTGGACGCGTACAACAACGTGGCCGTCGTCGGGCACGCCCACCCGGCCGTCACTCAGGCGGTGAGCCGCCAGCTGGCCACGCTCAACACCCACTCCCGCTACCTGCACGCCGGCGTGCTGGAACTGGCCGAGCGGCTGCTGGCCACGATGCCGGCCGAGCTGGACACCTGCCTGTTCACCACGTCGGGCACCGAGGCCAACGAGCTGGCCTGGCGGCTGGCCGCCGCGGCCACCGGCGGCACGGGCGCGGTGATCGCCGAACATGCCTACCACGGCTCGACGAAGTGGATGGCCGACCTGAGCTCGAACGAGTGGCCACCCGGATACCGGCCGAGCCACGTCGCGACGTTCCCCGCACCTCGAGGCGCCGATCTGGACGAGACGACCGCGGCCGGGCGGATCGCCGCCGCCGCGGAGGCGTTGGGCGAGCCACCCGCCCTGGTACTGGCCGACCTGCAGTTCACCAGCGAGGGCATCCTCGACGCCCCGGCCGGGTTCGTGGGCGGACTGGTGGCGGGCGCCCACGCCGCCGGGGCGCTGTTCCTGGCCGACGAGGTGCAGTCCGGGTTCGGCCGCAGCGGGCCGCAGCTGTGGCGCTTCGCCCTCGCCGGTGTCACCCCGGACGTCGTCACGCTGGGCAAGCCGATGGGCGCGGGGTACCCGGTCGGTGCGGTGATCACCCGGCGCGAGATCGCCGACCGGCTGGCCCGCGACTACGAGTACTTCTCGACGTTCGCAGCCACCCCGGCGGCGGCCGCGGCCGGGCTGGCCGTGCTCGACGTGCTGCACGACAACGACCTGCCGGAGCACGCGGTCCGGGTCGGGAACTACCTGCGGTCGCGACTGGCCGGCCTGGCCGCGACCTCGTCGGCGCTCGGTGACGTGCGTGGCACCGGCCTGATCGCCGGCGTGGACATCCTCGCGCTCCCCGGAACCGACCCGCGCGACATCCTCAATGCCCTGGTGGACAAGGAGGTTCTGGCCGGCCTGGCCGGCCCGGACGGCACCGTGCTCAAGATCCGGCCGCCGTTGATCTGGACCGAGGCGGACGTCGACCGGCTCGTCGAGCGGCTGGCCGAGGTCGTCGGCTGAGCGCTACTTCGCCGCGGCGCGGCCGTTGCGGCGGCGCCGCCGCGACGAGGCGCCGGACGCGTCCTCGCCGCGCAGCTCCTTGCGCATCCGGTTCATCTCCTCGAGGGCGTCCAGAGCGTCCTGGCGGTCATGGGCCGACACGGCGAGCGCGATCGAGTCGAGGATGGCCAGCGTGGTGGCCTGGACGCTGAACATGTCGGTGTCGCCGATCGGTCCCGACACGCTCACCGTGACCCGGTCGGCCAGCGCGTCGCCGAGGGCATCGGTGACGAGCACGACCTTGGCGCCGACCTCGTTGGCCCGGTCGAGGGCGACATCGAGCTCGCGCACCAGGAACTGGTGGGCGATCATCACCATCACGTCCCGGTCGTTCAGCCGCAGCAGGTCGTCGGCCAGCAGGTAGCCCGAGGCGAAGGCGGTCCGGGCGCTACGACCGGTGCGCACCAGGCGCAGCCGCAGGTAGTCGCCGAGCACGCCGAGGCCACCAGCCGCGACCACCACCGTCTCGCGCGCGCCGCTGATCAGCTCGACCGTCTTCGCGAACGCGTCCGGATCGATCGTGCGCTGCGCCTCCTCGAGCAGTTCGACGCTCTCGGCCAGCACCCGGGCCAGCACCGTCTGCGGGTCGCTGCCGACCTTGTCGAGGCTGCGCCCGAGCCGTCCGGCCGGCCTGAGTCGCTCGCGGATGCCTTCTTGCAGGGTGCGCTTCAGGGCCGGCAGGCCGGAGTAACCCAGCGCCTTCACCGTGCGGATCACGGTCGCGTCGCTGGTCTCGGTGAGCCGGCCCAGCGTCTCGGCCGAGGCGAAGGCCACCTCGGCCTTCGAGTCGGCCAGGTAGCGGGCCACGCGGCGCTCGGCCGCGCTCAGGTCCTCCAGCCGGGCGGCCACCCGCTCGTCGAGCGTCGCGCCCGCGGACTTCGCCGTAGCAGACATGACCAAATACCTGCCTTCCCGTAGCTACACCTACTAGGCCCGGGTACCGGTGACGGGTGGTCCGCGAGGGCAACTCGGCGATGGTAGTGGGTACTGCACATCATGATACCATGAGTAGCAGACACTACAAGCAAGGCAGGTTCCGGTGAGGTCCATCCCGCTCATCGAAATCGGCGGAACGCCGACCGAACGTGGACGCCAGCACGGCGCGGGCGAACGCCGGGTCGCTGACCAGCACCGTCCGGTCGACGCCGCAAGCGGCCGCCTCGCGCAGCACGTCCGCCGCGGGGCGCGGCCCCATCGTCAGCGCCGTGCTGGTACCGCCCGTATCGCCGGCGATGCGCACCGCGTGGGCGACGGCCCGCCGGCAGAACGGGTTCAGCTCGGCCGGGACGGCGGCCCGGACCAGCCGCCCGGATGTGTCCAGGTCGGTGTTGACCTCGTGCTGGGGCACCTGTTTGACGAGCGCGAGGACGTGCAGGCCGGCCGCGGGCACGGTCAGGGTTTCGGCTTCTTGGGCCGGACGTCGATGGCCAGGCTGACCGCGAAGAACACGACGACGGCCACCCCGCCGAGTACGGCCAGGCCGTGGTCGCCGAACAGCTTGGCCTTCAACGCAACCAGCAGCACGCCCAGCGCGAGAACGACGGCGACCGCGATCTTCGGGTCGTCACCGACGATGAAGTCGTACCAGAACTGACCGAACGCCTTGACGTATTTCATTTCGCGAGCTCCTGCACGGGGATCGATTCGGCGGCGGCCGATGGCGCCTGCGGTGTGCGCAGGGCCGAGATGAACACGCGGCTGAGCAGGAACCAGATCGCGATCAGGCCGAGGATCGCGGCGTCCTTGCCCGGCCATTCGAGGCTGTCCTGCCCGGTCCGGAAGATGCCGATGCCCTCGACCGCCCAGTACGTGCCGAACGAGGCGAGCAGCAGGCCGACCCCGTACTTGAGCAGGTTCTCGGGGATCATCGCCAGCGGCCGGCGCAGCGCGATCGCGATGCCGAGGACGACGATCACCGCGGCGGCCGCGCCGACCACGGCGAGCGGGACGTTCTTGGCGTTCAGGCCGAAGGTGATCACGATGAACACCACCTCCATGCCCTCGAGGAACACGCCCTTGAACGAGACCATGAACGAGAACAGATCCAGGCCCTGGGCGGGCGCGGCTTCGGCGGCGCGGGCCGATTCGACCTCGTCGAGGTAGATCTGGTCCTCGTCGTGCATCGACTTGCGACCCGACGCGCGCAGGATCGCCTTGCGCAGCCACTGCAATCCGAAGATCAGCAGCAGGCCGCCGATCGCCAGCTGCAGCGCCGACTCGGGCAGCCAGGTGGCGAGCGCGTAGCCGGCGAAGGCGGTGACGACGGCGAGCGCGGCCAGGGCCGCTCCGGTGCCGATCATGGCCGAACGCCAGCTGCGAGTGAATCCCATGGCCATGACGATCGTGGTCGCCTCGACCATCTCGACGAAGCAAGCGGCGAATGTCGCTATCAGCAGACCCCAACTAGCGGCCGACACGGCACGCTCCTTCCGACGGGCGGGCGTACTACCTGTCGTGAATGTAGCAGACGTTTCATGAAACGAACGCTACCAGCGACGATTGTCACGCCCGATGCCCTAGTCTCGACCCGTGCCTCCCCGTAAGCGAGCGCCGGCCAAGAAGTCGATCCCGGCGAAGAAGTCGCTGCCCACGAAAGCCGACAAGAAGGCCGGGCCGCACGACGCTGCCGGCGAACGCTGGTTGCTGCTGATCTATCGCGTGCCCAGCGAGTCGTCGCGGGCCCGGGTGGCCGTGTGGCGTGACCTCAAGCGCCTCGGCGGCCTCTACGTACAGCAGGCGGTGTGCGTGCTGCCCGACCGCGACGAGGTGCGCGAGAACCTGCAACGCGTGCGCGAACGCATCGACGAACTCGGCGGCTCGGACATCTTCATCACGCTCACCGACGTCGAGCCCGAGGTGCGGCGCACGTTCGTGAACGGATTCCGGGCCAACTCGGCCAAGGAGTACGCCGAGATCGTCGAGGAGTGCGACACCAAGTTCGTCAAGGAGATCGAGTTCGAGCGCTTCCGGGAGAACTACACGTTCGAAGAGGCCGAAGAGATCCGCCAGGATCTGGAGAAGCTGCGGCGCTGGCTCGAACGAGTCGAGGCGCGTGACTGGATGGACGCCGACGGGCGCGACGAGGCCCGCGGCAAGGTCGCCGACTGCGAGTCACTGCTCGAGGCGTTCGAGGCCGACGTCTACGACCGCAACGCCGCCGAGGACGACCTGCACTGACGGCCTAAACCGACGCGCCGACGATCAGTCCGATGCCGTAGGTGACCGCGGCCGCGAGCGCCCCGAACAGCAGCTGCCGGCCGGCGCCGAACCAGGGCGCGCGAGCCGTCAGCCGGGCCACGACGCCGCCGGCCGCGCCGAGGGCCAGCACGCTGAGCACCATCGACGTGACCAGGCTGGTCGCGCCGAGCATGAACGGCAGCAGCGGGATGAGCGCACCGATCGCGAACGCCGCGAATGAGGACCCGGCGGCCAGCCACGGCGAGGGCAGGTCGTCCGGGTCGACGCCGAGCTCCTCGCGCACGTGCACCCGCCAGGCGATCTCGGGGTCTTCGGTCAGCTCGCGGGCGACCTCGGCCGCCAGCTCCGGCCGGATGCCCTTCGCCTCGAAGATCGCCGTCAGTTCCTTCAATTCGCCGTCCGGGTTGCGTTTGAGCTCGCGCCGTTCGACGCCGATCTCGGCCTGCATCAGCTCGGTCTGCGAGCTCACCGAGATGTACTCGCCGGACGCCATCGAGCAGGCACCGGCGGCCAGCCCGGCCAGCCCGGTCAGCACCACCGCGTGCGTCGGGGCGCCGCCGCCCACGACGCCGGCGACCAGCGCGAAGTTCGACACCAGCCCGTCCATCACGCCGAACGTGGCCGGGCGCAGCCAGCCGCCGGTCACGTCCCGGTGCGCGTGATGGATCTCCGGCTCGCTGGTGATCGTCATGATTCTCCAAATCCCCAACGCTTAGGTAAGCGTAACCTTTGCTAGTTTGAATCAGTTGTTACATCACAACTCTAGCTCACGCCGGTCGACGGGCGCCGCGTCCGCGGGGTGCGATGGGCCACGTCGGCCGCTGGCAGGCTGGACGACGTGCCCAGTCCGCCGATGCAGGAGCTGATCGACGCCTTCCGGGCGCGGCGCGCGGCGCGCCTCGGTACGCCCGCGCCCGGCCTGGGGCAGCAGCGGGCCGGGTTCGCCCCGGCCGGCACCGTCCATCCCGTGCCGGCGGACGTGAAGGTGACGCACGTGAGCGCCGGCGGCGTGCCGGCCCACTGGCTCGACGCACCCGGCGCCGACGCCGGCCGGGTGCTGCTGTACCTGCACGGCGGCGGATTCCGCCTCGGGTCACTGCGCAGCCACGGCGAGCTGGCGGCCCGCCTGGGCCGGGCGGCCGGCCTGCGGGTCTTGCTGCCCGAGTACCGGCTGGCCCCCGAGCACCCGTTCCCGGCGGCCTTCCACGATGTCTTGACGACCTGGCGCTGGCTGCGCGCGGAGGCGCCGAACGCGGGGAGCGTCGTGGCCGGCGACTCGGCCGGTGGCGGGCTGTCCGTCTCGCTGCTGGTGGCGCTGCGCGACGCGGGGGAGACGCTGCCGGGGGCGGCCGCGCTGATGTCGCCGCACGTGGACCTGAGTGGCTCGGGGGCGTCGATGACCGCGCGGGTCGATCAGGATCCGCTGTTCGCGCCGGGCACGCTGCAGCAACTGGCGGCCGACTACCTGGGCGACGCCGATCCGCGTACGCCGCTGGCCTCGCCGCTGTTCGCGTCACTGGCCGGCTTGCCGTCGCTGCTGATCCTGTCCGGCACGGCCGAGTTGCTGCTGAGCGACTCCGAGCGGCTGGCCGCCGCGGCCGCCGACGCGGGGGTCGACGTCACCCTTCAGCTCGGCGACGGCCTGCCGCACGTCTACCCGATCCTGCTCGGCACCCCCGAGGCGGCCGAGGCCACCGAGCAGATCGCGATGTTCCTGCGCGCGCACGTCACTGCTTCGTCGCGTAGGGCTGGGCCCACTGCTTGATGGCGTCCACGGCGGCCGGCGCGATCGGCGCGTCGGTGTCCGGCGTCCCGGCCGGGTGCAGGTAGTGGTTCAGGCCGCTGAGCGTGCGTAGGCCGGGACCGGTCGTGCCGGCGGCGGTCAGGCTCTGCACGAGCGGGCCGATGGTGCTGGGCGGGATGTTCGGGTCGCTCGTGCCGTCGGTGACCAGCACCCGGGTGCCGGCCATGAGCTTGGCGGCGACCGCGGGCGGGTCGACGGCGTCGTCGGTCCGCGTGTAGTTCGCGTTCGTGCCGGTCAGCAGGGAGTTCAGCAGGGTGGCGATTCCCGGCAGCAGGCCGCTGGTGTCGACGGGTTGCCCGGCCCGGAAGTCGCTGATCGCCTGCTGCATGGTCGCCGCGTTCTGCCGGGCCGCGTCGGCGCTGAGCGTGCCGTTCGCGACGGCGGCGTTGAGCTGCTCGTCGGTCTGCAGCTGGATGAGGTTCAGGTCGCGGTCGTCCTGCGGTTCGAGCAGGGCCAACCCGGCCGGGTGGGGAGTCACCGACTCGGCGATCAGCAGCGCGTACATCCCGCCCTCGCTGTGCCCGACCACGGTCAGCTGTCCGAGGTCGACGTCGGGCTGGCGCCGGAGCAGGTCGTAGGCGGCGTCGGCCTGGTCGATGAACGCGCTGAGCGTGATCTTCGACGGATCCCCGGCGTAGCGGCCGAAGCCGGTCTTGCCGCTGAAGTACTTGTCGAAGCGCAGGCTGATCACGCCCAGCTGGTCGAGCACGCCGGCGATCGTCTGCAGGGTATGCCGCTGGTTGCCGGCACCGGCCTGGTCGCCGTTGCGGTCGGTCGGGCCGCTGCCCGCCACCAACAGCGCGGCGGCCAGCCGCTGTCCGCGATGGTGCCTGGGCACCTCGAGCGTCCCGTACGTGGCGGTGCCGTCGACGACGAACGAGACGTCCTTCTGCGTCGCGCCGACCGGGCCCGACGGCGTCCTGCCGGACGAGCTGCAAGCCGACAACGCGAGACCGACGACGGCCGCTCCGACCGCGCACCGCATCATCCGCATGGCCGTTCCTCCCCGCGGTCGCGTGCCGACGGCACACTACCGGGTCTAGCCGACGGATTTGACGATCACCGCAGCCAGTTCGGCCGGCCTGGTGAACTGCGGCCAGTGGCCGGTCGGCAGGTCGACATACTCGACGTCGCGCAGCCGGGCCAGCTCCTGCAGGTTCGGCTCGCCCTGGTCCATCCACTCGCGCAGCTGGGCGCTGGGGAACTCGCAGGCGATGACGGTGGCCGGCACGTCGTAGCGACCCTCGTCGAACAGCTGCTGCGCGTCGCGGGTGACGTGCTCGGGCGTCGGGATCGCCCGCTCGCGAAAGGCCGTGCGCAGCTGATCGTCCAGGTCGACCAGGTCCTCGTCGTCGAACATCGACCAGTCCGGCAGCGGTACCTCGCCGTTCGCGGCCGGCAGGCCGGCGTTGATCACTCCGCCGGCGCCGGTGGGCCAGCTGTCGACGTAAACGACGCGGGCGATCCGGTCGGTGCGGGCGTCGGCCGCGGCGTGGGCGATCGCGCCACCGCCGGAGTGGCCGACCAGCGCGACGGGTCCCGGGGCCGCATCGATCGCCGCCACCACGGCGTCGACGTGATCGCGCAGGGTGATGCCGGCGCGGTCGGCGGTCTTGGACTCCAGGCCGGGCAGGGTGAGCGGCTGCGCGTGATGGCCCGCCTGCTCGAGGCCGGGGACGACCTCGTCCCACGACGAGGCGTCCAGCCAGAAGCCGGGGATCAGGATGAGGTGCACGATCGCTCCCTCGCTTCGGAACCGTGTGCGGGGATGGTAGATCCAGGGTCGGACGAGCCCGGCTAGCGGCCGGCCACGACCAGCCGACCCCGTGGGTTGTGCCGCCACTCGCCGGTCGGGGCGCCGCGCACGTACTCGGCGCGCAGTTGGTCGACGAACGCCTTGCCCCGCTCGTTGGCCAGCGCGCGCATCGGCCCGGCGTAGGCGAACGCGTCGAAGTAGGCGGCCGCACTGGGATGCGTGATCGGGAACGCGATCAGCTCGTCGCGCTCGAACGGGCCCGCCGCCGGCAGCCGGGTCTCCCAGGCGGTGTCGTCGTCGGGCTGCCGGTGCGGCAGCAGCACCTGGTCGATCAGGGCGAACGGACCGTCATCCTCGGTGACGTCGGGCCAGAACACGACGGCCAGCCGGCCGCCCGGGCGCAGGGCGCCCAGCCACGAGCGCAGGGCCGCATCGGGCTCGGGCAGAGCCTGCAGGCCGAAGACCGACAGCACGGCTGCACATTGCCCGGTCCACCGGTCGTCAAGGGTCGCGGCATCGCCTTCGACGACACGAACCTGCGGCCATCGGGCCACCCGCTCGCGTGCCCGGGCGACCATGCCGGCCGACAGGTCGAGGCCGACGATCTCCCGATCGGGGAACTGTTCGACCAGCGCGCCGGCTTCGGGGAACGGCCCACAGCACGGCACGAGCAGCGGGCCGCCCGGCAGCGGCTCGGCGATCAGCGCCTGCACAGCGGCGTCGACCCACGGTGCGAACCTCGGCACGAAGTAGGCCTCGTACCCGGACGCGGCGGCGTCCCAGCCCTGGGCAGTCCGGGCCAGCTCCTCGGCGCGGCTCACTCGGGTCGTCCGTAGAAGGCGAGGAAGACGTCCACCGCCGACTGGGCGATCTGGTTGAGTTCCTTGCGGGAGGGGAGGGTTTCCGAACCGGCGAACATCACCTGGTTCATCGGCTGGTACATGACCAGACCGGCGAACTGGTAGGCGGCCAGGACCGGGTCAGTGATGTTGTGCAGCAGGCCGCGATCGGCCAGCGCGCTCAGGGCGTCGCCCAGCACGGTCAGCGTGCGGTTGAAGCCGCGCTCGTACCAGGCCTGCCCGACCTCGGGAAAGCGGTCGGCCTCGGCGATGATCAGCCGGCGCAACCGCAGCACGTCCGGATCCAGCAGTGACTGCAGGAACCCGTCGGCGAGCGTGCGCAACGCCTGGCGCACGTCGGTGGCGTCGTGCAGTGCGCCGGTGGTGGCGGCGACGAGCGACTCGGCGACCTCGACCGTGGTCTGCATGATGATCTCGGCGAACAGGCGCTCCTTGTCGGCGAAGTGCTTGTAGAGCGTCTGCTTGGACACCGACGCCCGAGCGGCGACCCCGTCGGTGGTGGCGCCGAGGAAGCCGTGCTGCAGGAACACCTCCGTCGCCGCCTCGATGATCGCCTGCCGTCGCCGTTCGGACCGTCCGGTCTCCACGGCCGCGCTCGCCGCCTGCTCCACGCGTCCTCCTGAACATTCGCTGAATAAGTACTGTACAGTACCGTACGCACATGGGTACGGTACCGTACAGTTCCGCTACAGACGATCTTGACGAAAGGAAACGACGATGGGCACGGTGCAGTCCGCGGATGGCACGACGATCGCCTTCGAGACGTGGGGCGACGGCCGCCAGCCGCTGATCATGGTCGACGGTGCGACGGCGCACCGGGCCGTCTCGCAGCTGAACGCGCCGGTGGGAGAGCTGCTGGGCGACGCGTTCCGGCTGTACGCCTACGACCGGCGGGGGCGCGGCGAGAGCGGCGACACCGGGCCGTACGCGGTGCAGCGCGAAATCGAGGACCTGGCCGCGGTGATCGACGAGGCGGGCGGCTCGGTGCCGGTGTGCGGGTTCTCGTCCGGCGCGGTGCTGTGCCTGGACGCGGCCGCGGCGGGGTTGCCGATCAGCAAGCTGGCCCTGTTCGAGCCGCCGTTCGTGGTCGACGACAGCCGCCCGCCGCTGCCCGACGACTACGTCGAGCGGCTGGACACCGCCAATGCGGCCGGCCGTCCGGGCGACGCGGTGGAGCTGTTCATGACCGCTGCGGCGGGTATGCCGGCCGAGTTCGTGGGCGGCATGCGGCCGAGCCCGTTCTGGCCGGTCCTGGAGGCGGTGGCGCCGACCATCGCCTACGACGGCCGCTTCATGGGTACGACCATGTCCGGCCGGCCGTTGCCGACGGATCGGTGGGCCGACGTCAAGGTGCCGACGCTGGTCATGTACGGCAAGGGCACCGCGCCGTGGCTGATCGCCGCGGCGCAGGCACTGGCCGAGCTGCTACCCACGGCCACGCTGCAGCCGGTGGAGGCCGAGCAGCACAACGTTGCTGCGGACGTGCTCGCCCCGGTGCTACGCGAGTTCGCCGGCTAGTGTCCGCGGGACACTAGTGGCCCCGCGCCGCGAATTCAGCCGATAATTCCGACGCTCGCGGCGTTGTCGTCGTCGCCGATACAACAGCGGTATCGGCTCCTCCTCCGCCTGGCGAGCGCACACCTGGATCACCGACTTATTTGCCCAATTCCCGGCGCGGGACACTAATGGGTTTCAGCGCCTGATCCGGGCGGAGTCGGGGTCGCAGTCGAAGGTCCGGCTCAACCCCGACCTGCTCCCGGTTGGTGCCGGTGACGGCATTGACCGATGGCGCGACGGGGCCGGTCGCCTCGAGCTGGTCGGTCAGCGCGAACCGCGGTACGGAGTCGTGGTCAGCGTGTACCGGCACGGGCGGAGCCTGCGCCGGCGGCACTGACGTCCAGCGGCGAGTGGGCCAGCACGGCCTGGTCGATCGTGGCGTCGCTCAACACCTGGTCGAGCGCCAGCTCGGCGCAGCCGCGCACCCCGGACTGGTCGCCGTAGCTCGCGGACAGGATGTGCAGGTCGCGGGTGGCCAGCGCGCTGGCGTCGCGGTACAGCGTCTCGCGCATCCCGGCCACGAACAGGTCGTAGGCCGGCGCCATGTCGCCGCCGATGACGATCGCCGCCGGGTTGAGCAATGTGACCGCGGCGGCCAGCACCTCGCCGAAGTGCCGGCCACTGCGCCGAATCTCGCGCCGTGCGTCGGTGTTGCCGCCGAGCGCCAGCTCCACGACGTCGCGGGTGTGCCCGACCTCGTGGCCCTTATCGCGCATGTTGCGCACGAGCGCCCAGCCGCCGGCCACTGCCTCCAGGCAGCCGACCTCGCCGCAGCGGCACGGCACCTGCCTGGCCGCGGCGTACTTGACGTGCCCGATCTCGCCGGCCGCGCCGAGCGCCCCGTGCTGGATCGCCCCGCCGGACACGATGCCGGCGCCGAACCCGGTGGAGGCCTTGACGATCAGCGCGTCGCGGTAGTGCAGCAGGTGGCCGCTGCGCTCGGCCAGCGCGATCACGTTCGTGTCGTTCTCGAGGAACACCGGGGCGTCGGCCAGCGCGGCGAAGTACGGGTCCAGCGGCACGGCGTGCCAGCCGGCCATGATGGGGGAGTCCTGGCTGCACCGCCCCGGTCCGTTCACCGTGCCCGGGATGCTGATGCCGATGCCGCGGACGTCGCGAGCCGGGCGGCGGGCGTGGCGCAGAACGTCGCGCAGCGCGCCGACCACTCGGGGCATCAGCTCGTCCGGGGCCGGGCCGACCTCCTGCTGGATGTCCTGCCGGGCGAGCGGCTCGCCGGCCAGATCGCACACCGCGACCTGCGTGCGGCTGCGTCCCACCGCGGCGCACAGCACCACTCCGGCCGATGCGTCGAACGCGAGTCGGGTGGGCGGCCGGCCGACGCCGGACGCCGCCTCCTCGGTCTCGCGGATCAGGCCGAGCTCGACGAGCGCGGCCACCCGGGCGGCCACCGCCGTGCGGGACAGCCCGGTAAGCCGACCGACCTCGGTGCGGGTGGTCGCTTCGCCCGTGCGGATCAGCCGGAAGACCTGCCCGGCGGTCGCCGGGTTGGGGACGCGCAGCGACGTTCGCCCGAACGTCGCCGGCTCGTTACTCATCTGTCCATCTTAATTTGGTCTGCGGCATGCTGAATTAGGTACTCCACGTGCTTAATGTGCGCTACGGTTTGCGGGTGCTGGAACCGACGGTGGACCGAGTGACCGAACGACTGATCGAGCGCAGCGCCGACTCGCGATCCGCGTATCTGCGCCGCATCGGCCAGGCCAGCGGGCTGGCCCCGGCCCGGGCTCGGCTGGCCTGCGCCAACCTCGCGCACGGCTTCGCCGCGGCGGCGCCGGAGGACAAGGCGGCGTTGCGGGCGAGCGTCAAGCCCAACGTCGCGATCGTGACCGCGTACAACGACATGCTCTCGGCGCACAAGCCGTACGAGGACTACCCGCGACAGCTCAAACGGGCTGTGATCGAGGCCGGCGGCATCGCCCAGGTCGCGGGCGGCGTGCCCGCGATGTGCGACGGCATCACTCAGGGCCGCGACGGCATGCAGCTGTCGCTGTTCAGCCGCGACGTCATCGCCATGTCGACGGCGCTGGCCCTGTCGCACGACATGTTCGACGCCGCGATCCTGCTCGGCGTGTGCGACAAGATCGTGCCGGGTCTGCTGATCGGAGCGCTGAGCTTCGGGCATCTGCCGGTGATCTTCGCGCCGGCAGGCCCCATGACGTCGGGCCTGCCCAATGGCGAGAAGGCCAAGATCCGCCAGCAGTACGCGTCCGGTGAAGTGGACCGCACGGCCCTGCTCGAGGCCGAGGCGGCGTCCTACCACGGCGCCGGCACGTGCACGTTCTACGGCACCGCGAACTCCAACCAACTGCTGATGGAGGTCATGGGGCTGCACCTGCCCGGCGCGAGCTTCCCGAATCCGGGCACGCCGCTGCGCGAGGCCCTGACGGTCGCGGCGGCGCAGCGGGTCACCCGCAGCACCGGCCTCGGTCCGGAGTACTCGCCGATCGGCCAGGTCGTGGACGAGCGCACGATCGTCAACGGCTGTGTTGCGCTGCTCGCCACGGGCGGCTCGACGAACCACACCATGCACCTGGTGGCCATCGCCCGGGCAGCCGGCATCCAGCTAACCTGGCCGGACATGGCCGAGCTGTCCGGCGTCGTACCGCAGCTGGCCCGCATCTACCCGAACGGAGCCGCGGACGTGAACCACTTCCACGCCGCCGGCGGCGTCGGCCTGGTGGTGCGCGAGCTGCTTGATGCGGGGTTGCTGCACGAGGACGTGCGCACCGTGGCCGGGTCCGGCCTGCGCCGCTACACCGACGAACCAGGGCTGGACGACGGCGCGTTGACGTGGTCGGACGGCGCGGCGAACAGCCTGGACAAGGACGTGCTGCGCGGCGTGGGCGACCCGTTCGCCCCCGACGGCGGATTGCGCATCCTCGAGGGCAACCTCGGCCGTGCGGTGGCGAAGGTGTCCGCGATCGCGCCCGAGCAGCGCGTGATCACCGCGGCGGCCCGGGTGTTCGACGACCAGCAGGCGTTCCTGGCCACGTTCCGCACCGGCAACCTCGACCGTGATGTGGTGGTGGTCGTGCGCTACCAGGGCCCGGCCGGCAATGGCATGCCCGAGCTGCACAGCCTCACCCCGGCACTCGGCGTGCTGCAGGACCGCGGCTACCGGGTGGCGCTGGTGACCGACGGGCGGATGTCCGGCGCGTCGGGCAAGATCCCCACCGCGGTACACGTCACGCCCGAGGCGGCGTCGGGCGGGCCGATCGCCCGCGTGCGCGACGGCGATGTGGTCACGCTGGACTGCGACGCCGGCACGCTCACCGTGCACGTCAGCGGGGCCGAGCTGGCGACGCGTCGGGAAGCCGGGCGCGCGCCCGGCCCGGACGAGTGGGTCGGTACCGGCCGGGAGCTGTTCGCCGGGCTGCGCGCGGCGGTCGGCCCGGCCGACGAGGGGGCGAGCGTGTTCGCCGGGCGCCGCCGATGATCTCGGTGCTCGACGTCTCCCCGGTGATCCCGGTGGTCGTGGTCGAGGACGCCGCGACCGCAGTCCCGATAGCGCGCGCCCTGCTGGCCGGCGGCCTGCCGATCATCGAGGTGACGCTGCGTTCGGCGGCCGCCCTGGACGCCGTGCGGTCAATCGCCGCCGAGGTGCCGCGAATGCTGGTGGGCGCCGGCACGGTCCTGTCGGCCGACCACGCCGAGGCCGCGGTGGCGGCCGGCGCGCGCTTTCTGGTCAGCCCGGGCAGCACCGACCGGCTGCTGGACGCGCTGCAGGCCGCCGACCGGCCGTTCCTGGCCGGCTGTGCCGGGCCGTCGGACATGCTGCGGCTGCTCGAACGCGGGATCACGGAGGCGAAGCTGTTCCCGGCGAGCGCCGTCGGCGGGGTCGGCCTGCTCCGGGCCGTTGCCGGACCGCTGCCCCAGCTGCGGTTCTGCCCGACGGGCGGCATCACCGCCGCGTCGGCCGCCGAGTACCTCGCGCTGCCGAATGTCGGCTGCGTCGGCGGCAGCTGGCTCACTCCGGCCGCGGCCGTGCGGGCCGGCGCCTGGGACGAGATCACCCGGCTCGCTACGGATGCGGCGACTCTGCGCTAATACAGCTTCGAGGAGGGCCGGGCCTCCACGGCCCTTGATCAACAGGGAGAATTGGTCGTCGGAGCGGCCACTTCTCCCTGTTGATCAAGAAACGCGAGGGTGGTCCGGCGGCGGATCGTCGCCGTCGCTCAGGTCAGCTGAGCGATCGCGATCCCGGCCGCGGCGTCCTCGGCGAAGGTCACGCCCAGGCCGGGCCGTTCCCGCAGTCGTGCCGCGCTGATCGTGCCGTTCTCGACGATGTCGGCACTCGCGAATTCGGCCGGCGCCCGGGACGGGATCTCCAGCGCGAACGCGTTGGGCAGGGTGATCGCCAGGTGGGCGCTGGCCGCCGTACCGACCATCTCGGAGTTGTTGTGCGGCGCGGCCAGCAACTCGTACGCCTCGGCCAAGGCGGCCACCTTCTTGGCCTCGGCGATTCCGCCCGTCCACTTGACGTCGGGCTGCACCACGTCGACGGCGCGCCGGTGCAGCAGTTCCAGATAGTCGCGCCGACCGTGCCGGGCCTCACCCGAGGCGATCAGGCAGCCGGCGCCTGCCTTGAGCTCGGCCAGGCCGGCCGGGTCGTCGGTGTGCAGTGGCGACTCGATCAGCGCGACTCCACGCTCGACGAGCGCGTGGATGACGATGCGCGCGGTGCCGAGGTCGAACGCGTAGTTGCACTCGACGTAGACGTCGACGGCGGTGCCTACTGCCTCGACCCGGGCCAGACCGATATCCAGCCAGCCTGGCTGTGGATATTCGGGGAAGGCGACGACCTTCACAGCCGAGCAGCCCCGACCGGCCCAGTCGGCCGCGAGCCCTGCGAACTCGGCGGGCGGCGCCGGCCGGTCGAGTGTGACGTAACAGCGCAGCTCGTCCCGGGCGGCTCCGCCGAGCAGCTGGTGCACCGGCCGGCCCGTCGTCCGGCCGACGACGTCCCACAGCGCCTGCTCGAGCGCGCTCACCGCGACGATCATCGCGCGTCCGGCGCGCGGCCGGCCGGCCAGGACGCCGCGTCGCTCGATCAACTCGAACGCGTCGTGGCCGACGTATCGCCGGGCCAGGTCGCGGACGTTGGCCAGCACCGCGCCGTCCTGGTTGCTCTGGCTGGCCTCGCCGACTCCGGCGATGCCCGCGTCGGTGTCGACCACCACGAACACCGCGGTCCGCTCGCCGGCCGGGCAGACGTAGGCCCGCACGTCGGTGACCGTGACGCAGGCGGTCACGCGATGTCGGCCCCGGCTCCGGCCAGCGCCACGTCGAAGGGCAGCCCGCTGCTCTCGTCCCGGCACACTCGCCGGGCCTCGTCGTACATCGCGGCGACGACCCCCGGCTCCGCGTCCCACCGGTTGGTGGTCTCGCCGGGGTCGGCGTCCAGGTCGTACAACTGCCCGGCGGGGTGCTCGGCGTCCCACGGGGGAGCGGTGTGTGCCTTGCCGGTACCCGAGTCGAACAGCGACATGATGCCCGGCTCGGAGAACCCGCCGCCCGGCCCCGACGCGAAGATCGCCTTCCACCGGCCGCGCCGCAGGGCGAAGTAGCCGCCCAGGCTGTGGTGCACGAGTGGCCGCTCGGCGTCGGCCGACGCCGAGTCGGTGAGCACGGGCATCAGGTCCCGGCCGTCCTCGGCCGTGCCCTCCGGCACCGGGATGCCGGCCGCCCCGGCGACGGTGGGCAGCACATCGGTGGTGCACACCGGGTCGTCGCGCACCAGGCCGGCCGGCAGCCCGCGGGCCCAGCGGGCGACGAACGGGATGCGGTGCCCGCCCTCCCACAGGTCGCCCTTCTGCCCGCGCCACGGGCCGTTCGGGCGATGGTCGCTGCCGTCCGTGTCGTCGGTGAAGAACGTGATCGCGCCGTGGTCGCTGGTCACGATGAACAGCGTGTTGTCGCGGGCACCGATGCGGCCGAGGGCCCCGTCGAGCTCGCCGACCGCCCAGTCCATCAGGCACACGGCGTCGCCGCGCGGGCCGGCGCTCGAGCGGCCGCGCACGAACTCGGGCGGAAGGCAGGGCCGGTGCGGCACGGACAGGGCCAGGTAGGCGAAGAACGGTCGGTCGCCCTGCTGCGAGATCCAGCGCGTCGCCTCGTCGACGAAGCGGACGTCGACCTGCTCCTCCTGCCAGCCGGCCACCTGCCGCCCGGGACGTTGCTCGCCGAAGAACTCCCGCTTGTCCCGGTCGGGGATCGTGGCCACCCGGTCCTGGTCGAGGAAGCAGTACGGCGGCATGTCCGTCGAGCCGGCGATGCCGAAGAAGCGGTCGAAGCCGAGCTCGGTCGGCCCGCCGGTGAACGGTTCGCGGTAGTCGATGTCGGCGCCCGCGTCGGTGTCGACGTCGTCGTGCAGGACGGCGCCCGGCGCGAACGCGTCGCGCACGTGGCCGTCGCGGTGCCGCCAGCCCAGCCCGAGGTGCCACTTGCCGAACGCGCCGGTGGCGTAGCCGGCGTCGTGCAGCACCGAGGCGAGCGTCGGCCGGGCCGGCTCGATCAGCGACGGCCCGTGCCCCATCAGCACGAAGTTCTTCAACGGGCCGCGCCAGCTGTACCGGCCGGTGAGCAGCGAGTACCGGCTGGGTGTGCACACCGCGCCGGACGCGTGACAGTCGGTCAGCCGGACGCCGTCGCGGGCCAGTGCGTCGATGTTTGGGGTCGGGATGGCCTGTGAGCCGTAGCAGCCGAAGTCGCCCCATCCGGCGTCGTCGGCGATCACGACCACGACGTTCGGCATCTCAGTCATGCGGGCAGGTATCTCCGTTCTTCAGTTGCGCGAGGTCGACGGTATCGGCCATCACCCGGTAGCCGACGTCGTTGGGATGCAGGTCGCCGACCGTGTGGTAGCGCGGATCGATCCTGCGCGCGTCGGCCGGATCGCGCAGTGCCCGGTCGAAGTCGGCCACCCCGTCGAACTGCCCGCTCGTCCGGATCCACTGGTTGACCGACTCGCGGATCTGCTCGTGCTCGGGGGTGTCGTACACCGAGTTCTCGAACGGGGTGATCGTTCCGCCGATGATGCGCACGCAGTGGGCGTGCGCCTCGTCGATCAGCTGCGTCAGGCCGTCCACGACCTGCTGGGCGGTGGCGTTCGCGCCGATGTCGTTGACCCCCTCGAGGAAAACGACGGCGCTGGCGCCCTGGTCGAGAACGTCACGCTCGAACCGGTGCAGCGCCGACTCGCCGCCACCCGGGGTGTCGGTCAGGATCCGGTTGCCGCCGACTCCCTCGTTGAGCACGGCGTAGTTGCCGGCCCGGCGGGCCAGCCAGTCGGGATAGGTGCTGTCGGCGTCCATCGTCGAATAGGAGCCGTCGGTGATGGAGTCGCCGAACGCGACGACGGTTCCGGCCGGCGGACGGGCCAGCACGTCCACCCCGTCGAGGTAGAACCACGACGGCGTGATGCTCTGGTAGGGCGAGCCGCCGGGCTCGGTCGCCCAGTCGCCGGGCGAGGAGATGTAGCTGGTCGTCTGCGCCTTGTTGTGCCAGGTGGCCGGGCCGGTGGGCCCGGTCAGGTAGACGCTGACCACGAGGTTGCGGCCGGCCCGGGTCCGGAACGACACGGGGTCGCTGACCGCCTCGGTGCCGGCGGCGACCGTCGTCGACTCGCTGTGCGCGAAGGTGACGACGCGTTGCGTGTGCGCGACGACGGTGGGTCCGACGTCCTGCTCGGCGACGGCGACGGGTCCGACCGAAAGCGGGGTTGTGCCGTAGAGGTTGGACAGCCGGACGCGTAGCGCCGGCCCGCCGACAGTCGGACGGACGATCATCCGCACGGTCTGGTTGGTGAACCCGTCATGACTGAGGCCGCTAGCGACGGGTTGCTGCGGCGCGGTCCGCCAGGACGGTTGCCAGCTCGACGCCGTCGCGTTGTCGGTCGACGCGTAGGTGGCCACCGGGATCGCAACGGCCGCCGCGCAGACGGCCACCACCGCGGCCACGCGCAGTCGCCTCATCCGCGGCCGCCACAAGGATTCTGCGTGCTCTTCATGATCCGGATGTGGTCGGTGGTGGCCGGGTCGATCTGGAAGTTGCCGCCCGCCGCGTCGGACACGCACTGCCCATCCATGTACACGTTGACGAAGCTGG
Organism: Jatrophihabitantaceae bacterium; assembly: GCA_036558905.1. Classification (GTDB taxonomy): domain Bacteria; phylum Actinomycetota; class Actinomycetes; order Mycobacteriales; family Jatrophihabitantaceae; genus DASXRA01. Next base: position 31,631 of record DATBER010000124.1, read on the forward strand.
CGTCGTACACCCGATGATCAGGGTCGATGCCGGCCACGACGCTGGGCATCGTGAAGGGCGTCTCGGCGGTGATGTCGCGGAAGATCAACCCCGAGATCTGACCGTACCCCAGCGTAGGGTCGTACCACTTGTTGTTCTCGAGGATGATGTAGAACAACCGCCAGGTCGCGTCCTCGACCCGGATGTTCTCGAACAGGTAGTCCTGCATGTGGCCGGGTGAGGCGTGCCGGGCCCGGAAGATCGCCTGCGGCGACAGCCAGTAGTGCTCAGCGTGGATCACGTCGTTGTCGTAGACGTGGAAGTTCGACTGGTCGGTCTTGATGTTCCAGCTGATCATGAACGGCGCGCCGTTCTCGAGCTGCCACACGACGTTGTCGCGGATGACGCTCGGCCCGGTCATCGGCTTGAGCGAGTCGTCGTTCACCTTGCAGAAGTTGCGCTCGACCAGGCTGTCGGCGCCGGCCCAGATGCAGTCGGTGCTGTACCACCAGCTCATCACCTTGATGTTGTGCACGGTGACGTCGTTGCCCAGCACCCGCACGTTGAAGCGCGGCCCGTCGACGAACGTCAACCCCTCGACCACGACGTTGCTCGAGTCGGCCAGGTCGATCAGCCCGGGCTCGTTCTTGTTGGCGTCCTGGTTGCCGGTGTCGAGGAACAGCCCGTCGATGATGCCGCGCCCGCGGAACACGACGTTGTGTACGCCGGTGGCCTTGAACGCCGCCTCGACCCAGGCCCCTCCGGCCACGTACACCGTCTCGTTGTCATGCAGCGGGACGTCGCGGCCGAGGTCGTGCACGCCGGGACCGAGGTAGAGCACGTTCGGGTCATTGGCCGGCGGCACGTCGACCTCGGGCGGGTTGGCGAACACGAGCATGGGGTGCAGCACCGGATTGGTCGTATTCGGCGTGAACTCCACCGAGACGTTGGCCGCCCGGGTCAGCCGGAAGAAGCACGTTCCGCCGGCGAACACGGTGTGGATACGGGCCGACTCCGGGCGGACCAGGCAACCCGTAGCCGTCCCGGCCAGCTTGTGCACCGCGACCAGCACCGGGCCGGCGAACGAGAACGACGTCCACGACGTGTCGAGCTCACGGTTGGTGTCGGTCTTGCGGGCGTCGACCTTGTAGACGAAGGAGCTCGTCGCCTGCGGGCCCTGATGCAACGTCACCGCGTACTGGTCGGACGCCGCGGTGCCGGCCGGTGCCGGGTAGGTGGTCAGCTGCGGCCGGGCATGCGGGTCGGCGTCGATGCTCCCGTAGGGCAGCGTGGCCCGCTGCCGGGCGACGTCGCGCAGCATCGCGTCGGTGGTGGCCGTGATCTGGTCGGCCTGGGCGTCGATGGCCGGCTGCGGGCCGCTGACCGGCCGGGACGTCCCGCCCTGGTCGTACTCGGTGCCGGTGTAGGAGTTGCCCTGGGCCGCCGCGGGGCTCGCGGTGATCAGCGCGGCGGCGGTGACGGCGGCCGCGGCGGCGGACAGGGCGGACACTCGCTTCATGCGTGGCCTCCGCATCGGGGTGACTTCATGATCCGGATCTGGTCGGTCGCCTCGGGATCGAGGTGGAGATTCGCACCGGCGGCGTCGGCGATGCAGGTGTCACCGAGGCGCACGTCGACCAGGTCGATGTCGCTGAATCCGTGATCGGCGTCGATGCCGTTCATCACGCTGGGCAGCTTGTACGTCGCCGGAGCGCTGATGTTCCGGAAGATCATCTCCGAGAACTTTCCGTACCCCAGCGTAGGGTCGTACCAGGTGTTGTGCTCGACGTTCAGGTAGAACAGCCGATAGTCGTCGTCCTCGATGCGGATGTTCTCGAACAGGTACCGCTGCAGGTGCCCCTTGCCGGCGTGTCGCGAGTCGAACACGCCCTGGGTCGGGGCGTTGTACTGCTCGACGTGGATGACGTCGTTGTCGTAGACGTGGAAGTTGGCCGAGTCCTGCTCGATGTTCCAGCTGAGCATGAACGGCGCGCCGTTCTCCAGCTGCCAGACGACGTTGTCGCGCACCACGCTGTCGCCCCAGAACAACTTGAGCGAGTCCTCGTTGTCCTTGACGAAGTTGTCCTCGACCAGGCTCTTGTCACCGGCCACGATGCCGTCGGTGTTGATCCACCAGCCGATGATCTTCACGTTGCGGACCGTGGTGTACTCGCTCAGCGCGCGGACGTTGAAGCGCGGGCCGTCGACCAGCGTGATGCCGTCGATCAGCACGTTGCGCGAGGTGGGCGAGGTGGCGCAGGTGCGGGCCGGGTCGCCGAGGTTGTCGCAGCGGATGTCGATCAGGCCGGGCTGCTTCTTGTTCTCGGCCTGGTTGCCGGTGTCCATGAACAGCCCGTCGATGATGCCCCGGCCCTTGATCACCACGTTCTGCACATCGATGCCGAGGAACGACGCCTCGGCCCACGCGCCGCCGGCCAGGTAGATCGTCTCGTTCGAGTGCAGAGTCACGGCGCCGAGGTAGTGCACGCCGGGGCCGAGGTAGAGCACGTTCGGATCGTCGGGCGACGGCACAGCGCTCTCCGGCGGGTTGGCGAACACGAGCATCGGGTGCAGCACCGGCGTCGTGGTGTTCGGCGCGAACTCGACGGACAGGTTGGCCGGCCGGGTCAGCACGAACCAGCAGGTGTCGCCGAGAAACCACGGGTGGACGGCGTCGGCCGTCGGGCGAACCAGGCAGCCGGTGGCGGTACCGGCCAGCTTGCGTACGCCGACGATCACCGGGCCGGTGAACGAGAACGACGTCCACGACGTGTCGAGCTCGCGGTTGCCCGGACGGCGGGCCGCCACCGTGTAGGTGACCGAGTCGTGCGCGCGGCCGAGCTGCCACACCGTGGTCGAGTACTGGTCCGACGCCGGCTGGCTGTCCGGCCGCGGATAGGTCACCACGCTCGGCCGCGCGCCGGGGCGGGCGGCGTCCGGACGGCTGTAGGGCAGCTCGGCCTGCTCGCGGGCCAGCTCGGCCAGCGTGGCGTTCGTCGACGCGGTGATCTGGCCGGCCAGCGCGTCGATTACGGGCTGCGGGCCGTCGATCGGATGGCTGACGCCGCCCAGGTCGTACTCGGTGCCGGTGTAGTGGGCAGGGGCGGCTGCTCTTGCGGGGCCGGCGATCGCGACGACCAGCGCCACGATCGCGAGGACGCGGCGCATTACCCGAACCGCTTCTGGTGCACGGCCTCCGGATTCCACTCGTTCAGCCCGGGGCAGCCGAAGGCCGGGGCCAGCACGTAGTGGTCGTACGTGCTCTCGAGCAGTTCGCGCAGCATCCGGTGGTGGCGGGCCACCTCGTCGGCGTAGGCCGGGTCGTCGACCAGGTTGTTCAGCTCGTACGGGTCGGCCTTCAGGTCGAAGAACTGCCACGGCTTTCCGCCGTGCGCGTCGCCCAGCACGGTGTACTTGGCGTGCCGGGTGCGCACCCCGCGCCACGTCTCGTCGTGGAAGGGCATGTTCGGGCGCAGCTCGGAGACGAATTCCAGCAACACGCCCTCGCGCTCGAGTTCGGCGACTTCGCCTCTTATCAAGGGCGCCAGGTCGACGCCCGGCTTGGAGTCGCGCGGGCTCAGCCCGGCCACGCCGAGCAGGGTCGGGAACAGGTCCTCGGTGCACACGGGGTCCTCGATCACGGCGCCCGGCGACGCGCCCGGGCCGGACAGGATCAGCGGGATGCCGGCCGACTCCTCCCAGGGCCGCTGCTTGGCCAACAGCCCGTGACTGCCGAGCAGTTCGCCGTGGTCGGCGGTCAGGCCGACGACGGTGTTCTCGAGCAGACCCTGCTCGCGCAGGACGTTCAGCAGCCGGGCGACGTTGTCGTCGAGGTTCTCGATCATTGCGTAGTACACGCGCATCGCGTCGAGCAGGCCGTGCCCGTGCGGACCTCGGGTGTTGTACTCCCGGTCCAGCTCGACGTTGTCCCGCAGGGTTAACGGACGGTCACGCCAGCGGTCGAGGTACGCCGGTGGTGCGGTGAACAGCGGGTGCGGCGGCTCGACCGACAGCACCGTGGCGAACGGGGTGCTCTGCCGTTCCGGTTGGCGCAGGTACTCGATGGCCAGGTCGAACAGACCGTCGGTCTGGAAGCCGTCGATCTTGTTCGGGGTCGGGTCGCCCTCGTTGAAGTAGTACGTGTCGTACGGGTCGTTGCAGATGTCGAACCCGGCGAAGCGCTGCCAGCGACCCTGGAACGGGCGGGGGATCGGGGTGCGCGACGTCTTGACCACGGTGTACCCGGGCAGGTGGCCGAACCCGCCGTACAGGTGCCACTTGCCGAACAGCGCGGTGTCGTAGCCGGCCTCGTTGAACTCGTCGGCCAGCGTGCGTTCGGCCGGCGACATCCGCCACTCGATCGACGGGATGAACCGGGTGTGCGCGTACTCGCCGGTCATCAGGGTGAACCGGAACGGCACGCACACCGGGTAGGTCGACGACGCGCTGCTGAAGCGCACGCCGGAGCTCGCCAGGGAGTCGATCGCCGGCGTCGAGACGTTCGGGTCGCCGTAGCAGCCGAGCGCGCTGCGGCGCAGCTGGTCGGAGATGATGAGCAGCACGTTGGGGCCGGGCACGGAACCTCCAGATCGTCAGCGCAGCCCGCCGGCCGTGAGGCCGTTGACGAACCGCCGTTGGAGAACGAGGAAGAGCACGAGTACGGGCAGGACCATGAACAGGGCGGCTGCGCTGATCAGCGCCCAGTTCGCCGAGTTCTCGTCCTGGAAGGCCAGGAAGCTCGTCGACACCGGCCGCAGGTTCGGGTCGTGGATGAACGTGATCGCCCAGAAGAACTCGTTCCACGACCAAAGCCCGGAGATCAGCGCCACGGTCAGGAAGCCGGGCGCGGCGATCGGCAGCACGACCCGGGTCAGCGCCTGAAGGGTCGTGGCGCCGTCGAGCCGGGCCGCTTCGAGGAAGTCCCTCGGGATCTTGAGCAGGAAGGAGCGCAGCAGCAGCGTCGCGAACGGCGCGTCGGTGGCCCAGTAGATGAGGATCAGCCCGAACAGGTTGTCGACCAGGTGCAACCGGGTCCAGGTGAAGAACAAGGGCACCAGGAACAGCTGGGCCGGCATCGCCGACACCAGGAACAGGTAGGTCGCGACCCCGCCCCGGCCGGGCAGGTCGAGATGGCTCATCGCGAAGGCGGCCAGCCCGGAGATGACGCACACTCCGGCCATCGAGCCGAGGCAGATGATCAGGCTGTTGCGCATCGTCACGGCGAAGTTGCCGTCGGTCCAGGCCTGGCTGAAGTTCGACAGGGTGAACTTCGTCGGCGGGGCTATGGGATTCGCGCCGATCTGCGCGTTGCTCTTGAGGGCGTTGAACAGCAGCGTCGCCAGCGGGGTCAGCACGAACAGCGCCAATACCAGCAGGAGGACGTAGTACGGGAACAGCGACGGCACCCGTCGCCTGGCCAGTTGCAACGTCATGATTCCCATCCCCGGCGGCGGCGCAGTATCTCGTAGATCGCCAGCACGATGGCCGTGGCGAACGCCAGGCTCAGGCCGAGCGAGGCGGCGTAGCCCGCGCGGTACTCGTTGAACGCCTCGCGGTACATCAGCGTCGTAACGACCTCGCTCGACCCGGCCGGTCCACCCTTGGTGATGATGAAGACGTAGTCGAACGACTTGAGCGACCAGATCACGGTCATCAGCCCGAGGAACACGAGGGTCGGCCGGATGCCGGGCAGCGTGATGTAGCGGTACTGCTGCCAACGCCCGGCGCCGTCGACCTTCGCCGCGTCGTACAGCTCCGGGTCGACCGACTGCATCGCGGCCAGGAAGATCACCGCGAGAAAGCCCCACCAGTGCCAGTCGACGACGAAGTTCACCGACATCAGCGATGTGCTCGGGTTGCCGAAGAACGCGGTGTTGATTCCGACGTGCGGGCCGATGCCGGTGGTGGGGCTGAGCAGGTTCTGCCACACCGCGGCGTTGACCACGCTGGCGATCACGTAGGGGATGAAGAAGATCGTCCGGAACAGGATCTGGAAGCGCTTGATCTGCGAGAGCAGGTAGGAGCCGAGCAGGCCGAGCGCCCCCGGCACCACCAGGAACAGCCCCAGCCACTCGAAGTTGTGGATCAGCGCCTCGCGGAACGCCGAGTCGGCGAACGCGTGCCGGTAGTTGTCCAGGCCGATGAACGAGGCCGGCCCGAGTCCGGTCCAGTCGGTCATCGAGTAGTAGATCGTGGCGATCGACGGGCCGACAACGACCAGGACGTTCACCGCGATCAACGGCAGCATGAACAGCCAGGCTGTGAACCCGCGGCGCCACTTGCGGCGGCGCCGTATCGGCGGCGGCACCCCGTCAGCGGCGACCAGGCCGGGGCCCGGTCGCACCTGGACGTCGGTCACTGCGTCGATCCGCGCTTGATGATCTGCGGCAGGGCGCCGGTCTTGGACTCCTGCTGGAACGTCGTGTTCAGCTGGGCGCAGTAGTCCTTCGGGGTCATCTTGCCGGTGAGCACCTTCTCCAGGCCCTGGTAGACGAACACGTCGGACTTCGGCGGCCACCACGTCCACGTCACGTAGCCGTAGTTGCCGTCGTCGACCGCCTTGTTCAGCGCGGTCAGCAGCCGCTTCGACCGTGGGTCGATGCCGCTCGGGATGTCCGCGTCACTGAACTGGATCGGGAGGTTGTACGTGGCGGGTACGTCGGCCATTCGCTGCAGCGCCTGCTGGCGGTTCGTGTAGTACCAGTTGAGGAACTCGGCGGCGTGGTCTTTGTTCTTGCTCGCCGCGTTGATGCCCAGCGAGCCGCCGATGCCCAGTTCGTACAACGGGAACGCGACCCCGTCCTGCAGCGCGGGGAACGGCGCCCAGTCCCACTGGTTGCTGTTGTTGGCCTTCTTGCCGAAGAACGCGCCTACGGCGCTCATCCACCACTCGCCCTGCGGGAACATCGCGACCTTGCCGGCGCCGAAGCTCGCCCCCATCTGCTGTGACGGTACGGAGAAGTACTTGTCGGTGCCGCCACCGAACCAGCCCTTGTCGAAGTAGGTCTTGATCAGCTCGACGGCCTCGACGAACACCGGGTCGGTCCACTGGACCTGGCCGGTGAGCGCCTGGTACAGGGCATCCGGTCCCGAGTAGTGGTTCCAGAAGACGGTCATCAGCCACTCGGGCCCCGCCGTCCAGTCGACGTTCGTGGCACCGAACGGGATGATGCCGTTGCCGTGGGCCTCCTCGGCCAGCGCCTCGAGCTCGTCCTTGTTGGTCGGGAGCTTCCAGCCCTTCTGGCCGAACAGCGTCTTGTTGTAGTAGAGCAGCATGGTGTCGACGCGCATCGGCATCGCCCAGAGCTTGCCGTCCTGGGTGAACGCGTTGATCGCCCAGGTCAGCAGCTTGTCCGACCAGCCGTACTTCTTCTCGTACTCGCTCAGGTCGGCCAGCAGGTGGGCCTGGCTCCAGGCCAGCGTCTGCGTGGCGCTGGCGCCGCGGACGATGTCCGGCCCGGACTTGGCCTGCAGCGCGGTCTGGATGAGTCGCCGCAGGTCCTGGCCCTGGTAGTACGTGGTGTTCAGCTTGAGCTTGGTGTCCTTCTGGAACTGGGCCACGACCTTGTCGTCGAAGTACTTCTGGTTGGCCGTGCCCATGATGTCCATCCAGAGTTTGAGGTCGCCGCCGCCACCGCTGCTGCACGCGGTGAGCAATGACGTGGGCAGGGCGAGGCCGAGCGCGGTCAGCCCGGTGCCGGCGAGGAAGCCTCGCCGCGAGATGGATGTGGTCATGTCATACCTCGTCTCGCTCGGATGGGTTTAGGGGCCGTACCCGGACGGTCTGCGTCGCGGTGTGGCCGTCCTCGATCAGCAGGCCGACGCCGCCGCAGGACAGCTCGGAGTCGATAGCGGTCAGGTGTACGTCGCCGACGGACGCACGAATCTCGGCGCCGTCGACGACCAGGGTCAGGTCGTAGGTGCGGTAGAAGTCCCAGTCGAACGGCTGCTCGGCGAGGACGGTCTCGTCGCCGAGCACCCTGACCAGCTGCACCACCCGGCGATCGACCAGGCGGATCGCGTAGTAGCGCCGCAGGCCCTGCACCCGGGCGGCCAGTCCGACGGCGCGGGCCAGCCGGGGCTCGACGTCGGCGCTGACCCGGTAGTCGCGCCACTCGCGGGTGCCCTGGATCAGCAGGCCCACCCCACGGTTGTGGATCAGCCGGTACGGCTCGGGCCAGCGCGGCGCGTAGGAGTCGACGGCATCGACCCAGGCGTACCGCCACATGGTGCCGCCGTCGGCCGGACGGGTCAGCGTGACGTCGGGCGCGCCGTCCCAGGTCAGGTGATCGACGTAGACCGTACCGGGGTGTACGGACGCGGCCACGATGCCGACGTCGGCGATCGGCCGGCCCTCCGTGTCAGGCACGGTCCAGGCCAGGTCCGCAGTCTCGCTGCGCGCCAGCTGCGTGGCCGGGCCGGCGATCGCCCGTCGCTCGTCGGCGCCGTCCCAGACGTGCACGATCAGCCGGCAGGTGACGTCGACGTCGCCGCCTACGACGCGTGCCCGCAGCCGCTGGCCGGCGTACAGGGTCGGCGAGGCGACCATGCCGTACGGCGGCACGACGACCGTGTCCGGCGTGATGAAGGTCGGCGTTGTGGCAACCACGGTGCCGTCGACCGGTACAGCCAGCCGGCCGCCGGCATTCGTCACCGGCTCACCGGATTCGGTGGCGAAGCCCTGGACGGATCCGGGCAGGGCGAAGTGGAAGCGGGCGCCGTCCTTGACGGTCGGGGCCGGCTCGCCGCGCAGGGCGTATCCGTACCCGACGACGGTCAGGGCCTCGCGGGCCGCGTCGGTGATCGTGCCGCCGCCGTCGGCCGTGGGCAGGAACATGCGGTCAGCGACCGGACCCCGCCAGTCGCGCCCTGCGTCGCGGCCGGCGTCGATGCCGGCCAGCCCGCCGCGCACGCCGGTGATGCAGCCGACGTTGCCGGCATTCGAGTCGGTGTCCCAGCCGCAGCTGTTGACGATGCCCAGCGAGCGGCTGAAGTCGCCGTCGCCGTGCACCAGCGAGTGCACGATCAGCGCGTGATTCGGCACCACGTGGCAGTTGCCCGGGTAGCGGTCGTAGCCGTAGCGCTCGGCGATGCGCGCGAACCCGTCGCGCCAGTGCTCGCCGCTCGCGTGCCATTCGCGCACGTCGTCGATCACCCGGTTGATCAGCGAGTCGGCCGGGATCAGCGACTGCGCGGTGTCCAGCAGCTTGGCCACGTCGCTCTCGACGAACGCCTGCGCCACGAGCGCGGCCACCACCCGCGCGGCGTGCAGCGCCTCGCCGTCGTGGCTGACCGACGCCGCCCGTTCGGCCAGGTGGGCCGCCTGCTCGGGATCGCCCGGGCGGGCCATCGCCCAGGCCTCGACGAAGATCTGCGCGCCGACCTGCTCGGCCACCACCCGGCCGTTGCGGGCGATCGAGCCGGTGTCGGGTGGCCGTACTCCGTCCTGCAGGGCCAGGAACGCGGTGTGCTCGGTGGACATGCCGCGCCCGCCCCACCACAGCACGGTGCGGTTCTCGATGACGTAGTTGAGCCACGTGCGCCCGACCGTCACCGGGTCGACGTCGCCGACCGGGTAGTCGCGCAGCGCCCGGGCGAACGTCAGCGTGCCGGTGATGTCGTCGTCGGGGACGACCAGGCGGTAGTTCTTCAGCTCGACGTCGCGGCGGTCGTTGACGTAGTAGATGATCTCGCCGAGCTCGTCCATGATCCGGGCGTGCCGCCAGCCCTCGAACGGCCGGCCCAGATAGACGCCGATGATCTTGCCCAGTACGCCGGCGTACGTCCGCGCGGCGTAGTCGGCCGGGAGCTCGCTCATCGCAGGCCTCCGATCCCCTCGAACGGGACGCCGGCGTGCAGGATCACGTTGGCGTACGGGGTGTCGTCGCCGGTGCGCACGATCGCCCGGGCGTCGGCGCAGCAGACCTTGAAAGCCTCGTGGTCGGTGCGTTCGATGGGCACGTCCAGCCGGGCGGTCAGGTGGCTGACGAACGGCTGGCCGGCCTCGGAGGCCACCGTCGCCTGCTCGATCACCAGCTCGGTCAGCACCGCGTCGAGCACCGGCAGCACCCGCGGGTCGCCACGCCGCCAGCCCAGGTCGATGGTCTGGACGTGGTCCGGCGCGGGCAGGCCGGCGTCGGCGATCACCAGCGTGTCGTGGTGGCGCATCGACACGATCAGCTCGACCAGCTCGGCGTGCCACAACCCGTGCGCGCGCACTCAGGCCACCCCCGACTCAGCCATCAGCCGCTCGAGTTCGTCGACTGTGGGCATCGCCGCCCGGGCCCCGACCGCCGTGGCGGCCCGGGCCCCGGCCGCGCAGCCCCGGCGTACCGCCTCGGCCATCGGGTAGCCGGCGTCGAGCGACGCCGCGAGCGCGCCGCAGAACGCGTCGCCGGCGCCGGTGGTGTCCACGGCGTCGACCGGTGTGCCGGCCACCGCGACGGGCGGCGTCGCACCATCGGCGACCACGGCACCGGCCGCGCCGAGCGTCACGATCACGCTGTCCGGGCCGAGCCGGCGCAGCTCCTCGGGCTGTGCGGACCCGAGCCGGGTGGCCTCGCCTTCGTTCACCACCAGCACGTCGGCCAGCTCGAGCAGCCGGCGCAACTGGGGGTCGGCCGGGTCCGGCAGCGGCGCGGCGTTGACGATGACGCGCGCCCCGGCGGCGCTGGCCCCGGCGGCTGCCGACACAGCGGCGGCGAGCGGGATCTCCAGCTGCAGCACCAGGATCGAGGTCGGCGCCCAGCTGACCGCCTCGGCGCTGACGTGCCGGTTGGCGCCCGGCGCGACGGTGATCGAGTTCTCGGCCTGGGCGTCGACGACGATCAGCGCCACACCGCTGGCGCCCGGCACGACGGTCAGGTGCGAGAGGTCGACGTGCTCGGCCCGCAGGGTGTCGCGCAGTTCGGCGCCGAAGTCGTCGTCGCCGACCGCGCCGACGAACGCCGTCTCGGCGCCCAGTCGCCGCGCGGCCACCGCCTGGTTGGCGCCCTTGCCGCCGGGACGGCGCTGCACGTCGCCGCCCAGCACGGTCTCGCCGGGCGCGGGCAGGTGGCCGACCTCGACGACCAGGTCGAGGTTGCAGCTGCCGACTACGACGACGCTCACGAGATCTCCTCGGCCCGGTGGTCGCCGCCGGGCGGGTCGGGGCAGCCGCACGAGCCACGCGCGACCAGCCCGACCGGCAGCACCGACAGCGACGCCGGCGCATCCGGGTCGGCCAGCCGGGCCAGCAGCGAGGCGAGAGCGGCGCGAGCCAACTCGTCGAACGGCTGCGCCATGGTGGTCAGCGCCGGCACCGAGTAGGCGGCCGGCGCGATGCCGTCGAAGGACGCGACGGCCACGTCGCCCGGGCAGCTCAGCCCGAGCTCGGTCAGGGCGCGCAGCACGCCCAGTGCCTGCTCGTCGCTGGCCACGAACACCGCGTCCGGGCCGCGGTCGGCGAACAGGTCCAGGGCGGCCTGGTATCCGGCTCGTCGCCCGAACGGGGCGTGCCGCACGAGGGTTTTGGTCGGCCGCTGACCGGCTCGGGTCAGCGCCCGCCGCCATCCGGCGACGCGGTCGGTGGTCGGCAGGACATCGCGCGGGCCGGCGATGCAGGCGACCTGCTGCCGGCCGTGGCCGAGCAGGTGCTCGGTCGCCACCTGCGCCCCGCCCCGGTTGTCGGCCAGGATCTGCGACACGTCGTCGACGCCGTCGAGGTGACGGTCGAGCACGACCCAGGGCTTCTGCGAGTCGATGAGTTCGGGCAGGCAGGCCACCGGGCCGTGCGCCGGGACGAGCAGCAGCCCGTCGACCTGCCGCTGCAAGAACGTGCGCACGTAGGTGGTCTGGCGGTCCTGGTTCTCGGTGGCGTTGCCGATCACCAGCGTGTAGCCGGCGTCGAACGCGGCCTCCTCGACGGCGCGGGCCAGCTCGGCGAAGAACGGGTTGGACGTGTCGGGCACGACCAGGCCGAGGGTCATCGTGCGGTTCACGCGCAGCGAGCGCGCGATGCCGTTGGGCCGGTAACCCAGCTGCTCGATTGCGTCCAGGACGCGGATGCGCGTCTCCCGGGCGACGCCGCGCGGCCCGCCGTTCAACACGTAGCTGACGACGGCCGGGGAGACGCCGGCCAGCTCCGCAACGTCCTTGCGGCGGACCACCACGCGGCACCCCTTTCCGGATCGGCCGGTTCGTCAACACGAGTTGCGCACGAAGTGCGAACCATGCTGGAGTTGACCGGAACGACCGTCAACACGTGTTGAATCGCTGAGACCTAATCGTTACCTGTGTCCGTACCCGGGCGGCCACTCAGGGTTTGCGGCGTGCCCACCGAAGGTACGGATTGCCGGCGGTGGCCTGGATGCGGATAGCGTCGGCCTCCGACGCCGACAGCGTCGGCCATCGACGCGTCGATCAGCTGGAACCCGCGTGCGACCGGCGAGCGGCTGGCCGACCCGGTGCGCGGCCGGCACCCTGCGCGCCCGGCACCCTGCGCGGCCGGCACCCCGCGCGGCCGGCACCCCGCGCGGCCGGGGCCAGAGCACGATCGCGAACGGCGGCCTGGGAGCTCGACGCGAACGGCGGCCTCGGACGGGGTCGACCGGCACTCGCCGGGCCCGTACGCCTCCCGTCTGGAGGTGCTGGAGGTGCTGGCGGTGCCGGACGGGCCTTCACCCGGGTTATCGCCGGGCGGAGTGAGCGACTAACCCTGGGCGGCGTCCCCGGTGCGGAGCTGGTCCTGGGCGGCCCGCTCGACCAGGATCGGCACGAAATCGCGGACCGGCCGGCCCTCGAACTGTTCGTACTGCCCGAGCACTGCCTTCTCGACCGTCTCGACCGGGAGTTCGGGGAACTGCTGCTGGAGCCGGCGCACGATCCGGGAGATCGCGTCAGCCTCGTTGCTGGCCGGTGAGGTCGGGTGCTGGACGGCTGCGCTCATGACGGTCCTCCACGCCCGAAATTGGGTGAGCGTTCATCATCACATCGGCCGGGGGCGGGTCGTCAACCGGTCGGCGGGATCCACGCCATTTCTGGGCCCGTTCACGATATTGCGTGGTCACCGGCCGATTGACCAGGTAGATCACTGATGGACGACTCGGGCCGGCCCGGTCCTGCGGCGCAACACGAATGGGGAACTCGATGCAGCAAGGCGCGACGAGCGCACGCGGTCTCTATCCGGCGATCGATCCGTACCGCAGCGGATGGCTCGACGTCGGCGACGGTCAGCAGGTCTGGTGGGAGGAGTGCGGGAACCCGGACGGGACGCCGGTGCTGGTCGTGCACGGCGGGCCGGGCGGCGGATGCGTGCCCGACCATCGCCGGGCGTACGACCCGTCGGCGTACCGGATCGTCCTGTTCGACCAACGGGGGTGTGGCCGCAGCCGCCCGAACGCGAGCGATCCCGCGGTGTCGCTCGAGTGCAACACGACGTGGCATCTCGTGGCCGACATGGAGCGACTGCGGACCGAGCTCGGCGTCGAGCAATGGGTGTTGTCGGGTGCGTCGTGGGGCAGCACGCTGTCGCTCGCATACGCGCAGGACCATCCCGAGCGGGTGAGCGCGATGGTGCTGCGCAGCATCTTCACCCTGCGCGAGAGCGAGCTCCGCTGGGTGTACCGCGACGGTGCCGGACAGCTTCTGCCCGAGCGGTGGCAGGAGTTCCGCGACGCCGTCCCACCGGCCGAGCGGGGCGACCTGGTCGCCGCCTATCGCCGGCGGCTCGAGTCGCCGGACCGGGCCGAGCGGGTCCGGGCCGCGCGGGCCTGGACCCGATGGGAACTGGCCGCCATGCTGCTGCACCCGAATCCCGAGGTGGAGGCGATCTTCGCCGAGCCGGACTTCGCGGTGGCCTTCTCCCGCATCGAGATCCACTACGCCACCCACCGCGGGTTCTTCGACGAGGGTCAGCTGATCCGCGACGTGGAGCGGATCCGGCACATCCCGGCCGTGTTGCTGCAGGGCCGCTACGACCTGTGCACGCCCCCGGTAACCGCGTGGGATCTGCACCGGGCCTGGCCCGAGTCCGAGCTGCAGCTCGTCAACGACGCGGGCCACTCGCTGGACGAGCCGGGCATGGTGCATCGCCTGGTCGAGGCCACCGACCGGTTCGCCCGGCCGGTCAGGGCCTGAACCCTCGCGCGCACCGGAAGTTCGCGGCGTCGTCGGTGCTGCCGTGTCCGGTGTAGCGGGCGACCAGGGGATAGCGGCACAGCGGCCGCGACCGCACGACGCGGTGGTCGACGACGGTCGTCGCCCGGATGCTTTCCGGGGCGTCGGCGTTCTCCACCCAGCTCGTCAGCGCGCCCAGCGGGTCGGCCGGCACCGGTCCGGAGTTGCCGACGGTCCCGCAGTGGCCCACACCCGGGGCCAGGAACAGGCGAGCGAACGAGTCGGGCTCACGGCTGCGCCGAGTCATCGTGTCCCAGTACGCGATCGTGTCCTGGGACGGGATGAACTGGTCGGACAGCCCCGTCCACAGGACGAGCTTGCCGCCCGCCGCGCGGAACCTCGACAGGTCGGCGCTGTTGTCGACCAAGGGGCCGAATTCACGGACGCCCTGCTCGAAGTCGCGCGTGAAGTCGGCGCTGCTCATGGCGGTCCAGTCGAAATCCGGGTCGCGGTTCACCCAGTACTGCAGCCAGGACGTGCCGACGTACCAAGGGTTCTGCGCGAGCATCGACGCGTCGGCGGTCGGCTCGATGCCGTACCAGAGGAAGCGCCCGCCGGTCGTGCGCGGCCCCTGCCAGATCCGGGCCATGACCTCCGTGTCGGTGCGGGTGATCACGCCGCACGGCGTGCGGGTGCCGATCAGCGATCGCGGGTCGAAGCGGCAGGCGGCCACGTTGCCCACGATGCCGTCCACGACGCCGTCGAGACGATCGCATCGCGCCACGACGGCGCTCTGGAACGCGGCGAACTTGCACTTGGGCAGGTAGTCGCCGGCCTGCTGCTCGACGAACACCGGCCACAGCTGGGCCGGGGACAGGTGGGCGAAGTTCACCGCCGGCGCGCCGGCCAGGATGCCGTCGTAGTCGGCCGGGTAGCGCTCGGCCTCGGTCAGCGCCTGTCGGCCGCCCTGGGAGCAGCCGGTGAAGTAGGAGTATTCGGCCGGTGCGCTGTAGAAGCGCGCCGTCACCGCCTGGCCGGCCACGGTCATTTCGTGCACGGCCCGGTCGGCGAAGTCGGTGATCGCCGGCTCGTCCAGCGCGCCCGCCGCGGCCAGGGCGAAACTGCCGTCCTGCTGGGCCGCCGGGTGACCCGTGTCGGTCGAGGCCGCCGCGTATCCGGACCGCAGGGCGGCGGCCAGCGCGCGGAAGGAGATGCCGGCGACGAACCCGCCTCCGCCCACGCCGTCGAACCGGCCGTTCCAGGTCGAGAGCGGCAGCCACACCTCGATGTGCACATGGTCATGGGCGGGTGGGTTGGTGCGCAGAAGGGAGACCTCGCAGAACGCCGGCAGGTCGGGCAGTACGTCGCCCGGCGACGCCTCGCCGATGCCGCCCTGACCCTCCGGCACGGTGAACGAGCCGCTCGCGTCGACGGTCGCGGCCGTGACCGTCGTGTCCGGGCGGCTCAGGCGGATCAGGTTGTGGCATCGGCGCTCGGCGGACGACGGCGCAGCGGCCGGAGCGGTCGCGGCGAACATCGTCAGGACCAGCGCGGCAACGGCCGACAGGGCCACGACGAACAGGGTGCGGCGCAAGAGATTCTCCTTATTTCGCAAGGGTGGTTCGGGCGGTTCGGGCCGGGCGGCGTTGCCGGGGCGTGGTGGGCGCCCATCGGAACGTGCGCAGTGACACCAGCCCGCCGCCGACGGCCCATGCGGCCAGCACGAGCAGGTCGCGGCCCGGCAGCCCGCCCGAACGCAGGGCCTGCTCGACTGCCTCGACGGCCGGCCGCACCGGCAGGTACCGGGCCAGCTCGACCGTCCACTGTGGCTGGTTGGTCCGTGGGCCGAACCCGCCGGAGAACAGCACTACCGGCAGGTAGGTCAGGCCGAGGACGGGGAAGGCGCTGGCCACGCTCGGGACGAAGCCGGTGAGCGCGGTCGCCGCCGCGGCGCAGGCGATGGCGCCGAGCGTGGACGCGACCAGCACGGCGCCGGCCCGGCGCGCGTCGAGGTCGGTGCCGAACTGCACGACGCCGGCCAGCACGGTGACCGCCGCGGCAAGCACCGCGACCGCCGTCGTGGCGGCCGCGTTCGCAGCGAAATAGCACCAGGCCGGCAGCGGCGCGGCCCGCCATCGCTTCAGGACGCCGGCCTCGCGGGCGGCGATCAGCCCGATGCCGTGCGTCGTCCAGGCCGTCATGGTCAGGCCGAGCACGGCGTAGCCGGCCAGCCGGGCCGGGTCGAGGTCACCGCGGTCCGTGCCGGACACCAGAAGCAGCAGCACGGGCAGCGCGATCCCAGTCGTGAGGGCGCGCGGCGTACGCACGAGCAGCGCGACTTGATGACGCAGCTGGGCCACGATCAGCGGGGCGAGCGCGGGCATCCTGACGTCAGACATGTTGCGGCTCCGGATCCGGTCGGCCGAGGCCGGTCAGCGCCGGCGAACCGGCGACGGCGAGGTAGGCATCCTCGAGGCTCGGCGGGTTGACCTGCAGTGCGGACAGGTCGAGCTCGTGCCGCTCGGCCCAGCTCGCCAGCTCCCGCAGGATCGGCGCCGGGTCGTCCGTACGCAGGTGTATGGCGCCGTCCGGGCCGAGCTGCTGGGCCAGCCCGAACGGCAGGTCCGCCACCAACTCGGGACGGGGGAGCGGATAGTGGATGGTGCTGAGCCCGGAGCCGGCGCGTAGCTGAGCCGGCGGGGCGTCGGCGACGATGCGGCCGGCGGACAGGATCACGACCCGGTGGGCCAGCCGGTCGGCCTCGTCGAGGTAATGCGTCGTCAGCACGATCGTGGTGCCGGCCGCGGTGAGGCTCTCGACGGCCGCCCAGCAGCGGCGCCGGGCCTCGGGATCCAGGCCGGTGGTCGGCTCGTCGAGAAACAGCACCTCGGGCCGTCCGACGATGGCCAGCGCGATGTCCACCCGGCGCTGCTGGCCGCCGGACAGCGTGCCGATCCGGGCGACCGCCTCGGGGCCGAGGTCCATCAGCTCCAGTACCTCGGCGACCGGCCGCGGTTCGGGGTAGAGGCGGGCGAACAGCGTCAGCAGGTCGCGGACGGTCGGCTCGCGTTCCAGGCTGGTCGACTGCAGCACGAGTCCGACGCGCCCCCGCCAGGCCCGCCCGCCGCGGAGCGGGTCGCAGCCGAGCACCCGTACCGTGCCGTGGGTCGGCCGGGTGAACCCCTCGAGCATTTCCATGGTGGTGGTCTTGCCGGCGCCGTTCGGCCCGAGCACGGCGACCAACTGGCCGGCCGGCACGTCGAAGCTCACGTCGTCGACGGCGAGCAGGTCGCCGTAGCGCTTCGTCAGCCCCTCGGCGGTGATGGCGCTCATCGGTCGCGGCTGCGGGTCTTCGACCCCGGCAACAGCGTTATCGCCGAGACGGCAAGCACGACGGCGCCGACAATGGTGAGCAGCAGCCGGTGGGTGCCGAGGCCGATGGCCAGGAGAGCTACCCCGACCACCGCCCGCGCGATCGGATTCAAGCCCAGCAGTCGCAACATGTCCCTGTCCTTGTTCGCATTCGAATTGACGTCAATCAGCCTGCGGGCCCGAGCGCCGCGAGGGCATCGGCGCGACGATCGATCTTGTCGACCGCCGCCCCGTCCAACCCGGGTTGACGTGTCTCCACCCGGGGTTTGATAACCCGGATTCGATCTTCAGATCGAGGATCTGAGTGGCGGCGAGGCTTATGGTTTGCGCGTGAGCAACGCAACGCCGACCCTGGCCGCGCTGCGCCATGCGCGCGCCCAGCAGGCGGTGGTGTGGCGGTGGCTGCGGCTGGTCGGGCCGGTCGTCATCACGCTGCAGATCGCCGGGCTGATCGCCTCGGCGCCCCATCCCGGGCTGCACGGCAAGGGCCTGGCCGTCACGATCTCGATCGCGGTGTTCGCGGTCGGGGCCTACGGCACGTTCGCCACCCGAACCGGCCCGGACTCCGCCCGCACCGTGTTCCTCGGCGTGCTGATCGTCGGCAGCATCGCCCTGCTGCGCATCCAGCCCGACGGTCCGGGTGTGCTCGGCCTGTTCGTCGCGGTAGCGCTGGTGGCCCGGCGGGTACCGATGCGGGTCGGCGCCGGGCTGGTCGGCGTGCTGGCCGTGCTGGTCCCGGTCGGCGCGCTCGCCGTGCACGGCCGCCGGCCGTTCACCGGACTCATGACCGCAATCGCGATGGCCAGCTTCTACGCGGTCACCCGACTGGCGGTACGGCTCGGCCAGACCAACAACCAGGCTGAGCAGTTGCTCATCGAGCTCGAACGGTCACGAGACGCGCAGGCACGCGCGGCGGCCCTGGCCGAGCGGCAGCGGCTCGCCCGCGAGATGCACGACATCCTGGCCCACTCGCTGTCCGGGCTCATCCTGCAGCTCGAGGGCGCCCGGCTGATGGCGAGCGGCGACCGGGTAGACGAGCGGTTGCCGGCCACCATCGACCGAGCCCACCACCTGGCCAAGTCGGGCCTGGACGAGGCCCGGCACGCGATCAAGACGTTGCGCGACGAGACGCTGCTCGGGCCCGACGAGCTGCCCGCCCTGACCGCGCAGTTCGAGCACGACTCCGGCATCCGCTGCGAGCTGACCGTCGTCGGCGACCGCCGGCCGCTCAGCACCGAGGCCCGCCTGGCCGTGTACCGGGTGACCCAGGAGTCGCTGACCAACGTGGCCAAGCACGCGCACGCCGACCACGTCGAGGTCCGGCTCGCGTACGGCGCCGACGACGCCCGCCTGGTGGTCGAGAACTTCGGGGCCGGCGCGGCGCCGGGCCGTACGGAGGGCTCCGGCTACGGGCTCACCGGCATGCGCGAGCGGGCCGAGCTGCTGGGCGGACGCCTGTGCGCATCCGCGACGCCGCACGGTTTCCGGGTCGAGCTGGCGGTTCCGGCATGACCCCGCCGATTCGTGTCCTGACGGTCGACGATCAGCGTGTCGTGCGCGAAGGCCTGGTACTCGTGCTGGGCCTGCTGCCCGACGTCGAGGTCGTGGGTACCGCCGCCGACGGGAACGAGGCGGTGACCCGGGCCGGCGAGCTGCGCCCGGACGTCGTCCTGATGGATCTGCGCATGCCGCACTGCGACGGCATCGACGCCACCCGGCGGCTGCGCGAGACGTGCCCCGACGTGAAGGTCATCGCGCTCACCACGTACGCCGACGACGAGTCGGTGATCGCCGCGCTGCGGGCCGGCGCGCGGGGCTATCTGACCAAGGACGCCGGAGCCCCGGAGATCCAGCAGGCGCTGCGTCAGGTCGTGGCCGACCAGGCCGTGATCGACCCGGCCGTGCAGCATCATCTGGTCGACGCCATCGCGGGCGCCGGGCCTCGCCCGCGCACCGACCCGCCGGCCGGGCTGACGGCCCGCGAGACCGAGGTGCTGGGCCTGATCGCCGAGGGACTGTCCAACGCCGAGATCGCCACTCGCCTGGTCGTCAGCGAGGCGACGGTGAAGAGCCACATCAACCACCTGCTGGCCAAGATCGGGGCCCGCGACCGGGCGCACGCCGTCACGTACGCCTACCAGCACGGCCTGCTGCCCCGCCCCTGATCAGGCGGACGATATCCAGCTTGGCTGCCGGTTTCGGCAGCTCGGCGTCGGCCGGGTCAGCTGACGGCGATGACCTGGACCGACAGGGTGCGGCCCGGCCCGGTGGCGTAGGTGACCGTCGATCCGACGGCGGCGTTCTGCAGCGCCCGGCCGAGCGGGCTGTTGGGCGTGATCACGTCCGCGCCCTCGCCGGCCGCCTCGACCGAGCCGAACAGGAACGTCTCGGGACCGTCGCCGAAGTCGAGTGTGACAACGTCGCCGACGGCCACTCGGCCGGTATCCGAACGCTCGGTTGGTCGCCGGCTGGCGGCGAGCTCCGACTCGACGGTGGCGATGCGTTCGTCGAGCATGGCCAGCCGGACGTGCCCGTCGACGTTCGTGGCCCGGTCGGCCACGTCGCCCTCGCCGGACGGCACGATCTCGGTCAGCGCCCGCGCGCGCTCGGCGTGCAATTCGGCCAGACGAGCGGTCAGTGTGTCCCGACGAGATGTGGCGGTGAGCGTGGCAGTCATGGTCATCGTTCCTCTCGCACGTGGGACAGTTGCCGGCTTCAACCGCAGGGTGGCGGACGGTATGC
The DNA here is from genome assembly GCA_036558905.1 of Jatrophihabitantaceae bacterium. GTDB lineage: Bacteria > Actinomycetota > Actinomycetes > Mycobacteriales > Jatrophihabitantaceae > DASXRA01. The sequence goes on from DATBER010000124.1 coordinate 51,818, forward strand.
CGGGCCGCCGCCGGATCTCATCAGGCTCTCAGTCTCGGCGCGCGCCGACCGTCTCAGATTGCGCCTAG
>DATBER010000125.1:0-1819 GCA_036558905.1 Jatrophihabitantaceae bacterium
GCCGAGCACCCGGTACTCGATCATGACACCGCTGGCGTCGCATTCGTCCCCGGTCTGAGCCAGCACGGCGAATGCATCGGCGGGCCGACCGTCGGCCTCCAGCGCCAACGCACGCGCCCAGGGCGCCCACTGCGAACGGAATCGCGTCCCGGTCGCGGCCAGAGTGCCGACAGCGGTCTCGGCGGCGCTCACGGCGCCGGTGATGTCGTTGCGGTGCAGCTTGATCAGCGACAGCACGCTGTGGCTGAGAACGAGCCATCGACCCATACCCGTCTCGTCGGCCAGCTCGATGCTCGCCTCGATCTCGACGACGGCGTCGTCCCACTCGCCCACGATGTAACGTTCGACCGCGGTGGCGGTGTGGTAGCTGGGCAGGTGCCAGCCGAGGCCGAGTTCCTCGCAGATGCGCCGACCGGTGCCCAGCGTCGCCGCGGCCTCGTCGAGCCGGTCCAGTTCGGTGAGGATGAACCCGCGGTCGGCGTGAAGCGGGTGGGGGCGGTGGCCCTGCCGGCCAGGTGTCTGGTCGGCGACGCGCAGCGCGTCATCGATCAGCCGACCGGCGTCCCGCAGGTGCCCCTGGCATTCGGCGACCGCCACGAGCGATCCCAAGGCGGTGCTGGTAGCCAGCGGGTCGCCGACCGCAGCGGCCGCGGACCGGGCCTGCTCAGCCGTCGCGCTCGCACCGTCGAGGTCGCCCAGCCACAGCCGGGCCACGCTGGCCCAGGCGAGTCCGTTGGCCTGCTCGGTCTCGGCGACCTTGGCCCCGGCCTCGAGCTCCCGCAGCGCGTCGCTCGGGCGGCCGCCGGCCACCAGCGCCAGCCCGAGACAGGTGCGCGCAGGTCCGTCCGCGGCCGGGTCGTGGGCCCGGTCGAGCAGGGCGCGGCACGCACGCTCGGCCTCGGCCACCCGGCCGGCCCACATCAGGCTGCCTGCCTGCTCGGCCAGCAGCCGGTCGCGGGCCGGATCGCTCGGATCCACCAACGCGATGGCCCGACCAAGCAGATCGGCCGCGACATCAGGCGACCGCGTGGCCGCCTCGCGCGCCGCTCGGGTCAGCCACTCGATCGCGCTGGCGTCGCCGGGGGTTGCTCCGCGCGCGAGGTGTTCGGCTACCTGCGCCGCAGCCGCCCCGGCATTGGCAAGTCGCTGCCCCGCCTCACGATGCAAGGCCAGCCGCACGCTGCCGGGCAGGTCCTCGTAGATGGCATCGCGGATCAGGTCGTGGGCGAATCGCAGCCGGGTGCCGTCGTCGGCCAGCACGCCCGCAGCGATGGCCTCCGCCAGCACCGTGGACAGGTCGAGCGCGGGGCGGGCGGTGCTGATCGACAGCTCGGTGAGCGTGAAGCTGCCTCCGAGGATCGAGGCCGACCGCAGGGCTTGCACGGTCTCCTCGGGAAGAAAGCTGAGCCGGCGCAGGATGGTCAGCCGCAGCGTCGGCGGCAACGTCACTGCTGCCACCTCCGCCCGCCCCTCGGTGGTCTGCAAAAGCCCCTCCTGCCGCAGGGCGCTGAGCAATTCGGTCACGAACAACGGATTGCCGCCCGCGCCGGCAATCTCACGCAACAGCCCCGGACCCGGTTCGGCCCCGACAGCCTCGCTGACCAGCGCGGTCACCGCGTCCTGGGTGAGTTGGCGAAGGGTCAACTGCGACGCGCCGGCGGCTTGCAGCGCATCGACGGCCCGCTCCAGTTGTGGGACGCGTGGGGACGGCCGAAAACAGCAAATCAGCGCCAACGGCAGACCCGTCAGCCGACGGGCAAGACCACTGATCGTCAGCAGGCTGGACGGATCGGCCCATTGCAGATCGTCAAGGCCGATC
>DATBER010000126.1:0-2004 GCA_036558905.1 Jatrophihabitantaceae bacterium
CAGCGCGGAAGGAGGAGGCCGATACCGCTGTTGTATCTGCGACGACGACAACGAAGTAGATCGCGTGTCTGGGCGCCGCGCAGCAGGGCGTGGGATTGCGGGACACGGTCTTGCTTCATGAGGATCCTCCAGCTGGGGTACCGAGGATGTTGATCTCAGCGGCCGACGCGTAGCCGGCGCCGCCGGCCAGCGCCTGCAGGCGCACATACCGGGCGGTATGGACGGCGAACGTCGCCGTCTTCTGAGCCGGGCTGTCGGGCCAGTCGCCCGCCGCGACCTGGGTGAAGTCGTGGCCGTCCGGGCTGACCGAGATCGTGTAGGAGGTGATGATGCCGTGGTCGTTGTTGTCGTTGCGGGGTTGGTAGAGCACTCCGCTCACGTCGTAGCTCGCGCCGAGGTCGAGGGTGATCTCGTGCGGCAGCGGCTGGAACGGCGACCACTGCGAGTGCCACATCGTCGTGGGATCGTCGTCGATCGCGTTGGCCGGCTCGTAGCCGCTCTGCGCGCTGTCGGCGGTGGCGGTCATGCCCTGGTGGGGCACGATGCCGAGCAGTACGGGCAGGTCACGGGTCAGCTCGCCCTGCTCGCCGGCCGACTTGTAGCGCAGGGTGAGCGTGGCCGGGTAGCGGCCCGGGGCGGTGCCGGCCGGGGCGGTCACCGTCCAGTGCCACGTGCCGGCCTGGCCGGGTCGCAGGGTGGTCGGGCCGGCCACGGTCGGGATGATCGTCCAGCCGTTCGGGCCGTCGATGCCGAGCGTGACGTCGGCGGCCTCCGACGGGCCCGGGTCGGCCACCTGCGCGCTCACGTCGACGGTGTCGCCGGCCGAGCCGAGATACACGGGCGGCACGCCGGACAGGGTCAGCTTGGCCGCGACGTCGTGTACCGGTGTCACGACGAGGTTGTCGAGGTCGACGTTCTGCCAGGCCGACCCGCCCAGCGACACCTGCCCGGTGTCGTAGGTCTGGTCGCTGACCGTCGCGAGCGGATGGCCGTCGATCGACGCGGTGACCTCGAGGGTGCGCATCGTCAGCGACAGCCGGTGCCACGCGCCGACTGCGAACGACGTGTGCCCGCTCGCCAGCGGGGTCGATGTGCCGCTCGGCGACACCTTGGCCAGCGTCCAGTCGCCCGGGCTGTGCACGATCAGGTGGTAGCCCGAGACGCCGTTGACCACCCGACCGCCCAGGTCGACGGTGCCGCTCTGTTCGAGCCGGGCGTCGAGGCCGACCTGGTAATCGTGCCAGTTCGCCGGATCACCGACCACCGTCAGCGGGCGGTTGTCGAGGCTGTTCCACTGCACCGGCTGCTGGCTGACCACCGAGCGCAGGCATTGCCCGGGCCGGCCCGGGCAGGGCGCGGTGGCGAACGTACTGCCGAGGTCGGAGACGTAGCGCGGGCTCGAGTCGACCGGGTAGGTGTCGAAGTTGTCGTGGTAGGGCAGCTTCCACGGCGTCGCCGGCGGCGAGACGGCCGTGCCCTTGCCGGCGCCGTCTGTCGTGGTGAACGTGTAGACCCGTCCAGGTTGCAGCGTCGCCGTGAATCGTCCGCCGGACGGCTGCACGTCGGGCTGGCGCACGAACCAGTCGGCCGGGTTCTTGGACGACAGGTCGGTGGCCCACACGTGGACGTCGCCGGTGGACAGCCCGCCGCTGACCGCGAAGGTCACCTGCTGCGGCGCGGTCGCGTCGAGCGTCTCGGCCACACTCGTCCAGTCCGGAGTGGACGGTGCGCGCAGGCTGACCACGCTGCCGCCGTCGATGCGGGTGCTGCCACCGTCGAGATACCTCCAGCCCGGCTGGGTGAACTGCGTCGTCTGCGCGACAGCCCATACGCTCGGCCCGACCACGTAGTGCCCCGACCACGGCTCGTTGGCCAGCAGCACGCCGTCGCCCTCGAAGGGCAGGCCGGCATAGGCCGACCACTCCAGCGACCAGTTGACCGTGCCCGTCATCTGCCCGTCGGTGTACTGCCGGTTGATCGCCCGGGCCAGCGGCGCCGCGCCCG
>DATBER010000127.1:0-25024 GCA_036558905.1 Jatrophihabitantaceae bacterium
AAGGAGGTGCGCAAGTAATGGACAACGAGACCTGGGGCTAAGCGCCGAGAAGCGACAACCAGTTGCGCCCGGACATGCGTAGGAGGTGAACAAGCGAGTGGACAACGAGACCTGGGGCTAGGCCGCAATCACCCGCCAACGGCTGCGACCACGAACGGAGGTGCACACCTAATGGACAACGAGACTTGGGGCTGACGACCCCCCGCATCGGCGCATCGCCATCCGCACCCGGCTGACTCTGGTACTTCGGGGGAGCTCCAGCCCAGCTTCAGCGGATCGACAATGCACAGAACGAAGACGACGGCGTGGGCGGGGCAGGGTTGCCTCGCCTCCACGCTTTCCGCACCCCGAATGGCCGTACACGCGTGGAACACGAGCAGCCGGCCGCCGGTTAGCCGATCGTGACGGTTTCGCAATTCCGGGTACGCGCACCTGAGTTGACCGGACGAGGTGGCTGGCTGAACACCGCCGAGCCCCTCTCCTTGGACAAGCTTCGCGGCAAGATCGTCATCCTCGACTTCTGGACGTTCTGTTGCGCCAACTGCCTGCACGTCCTGGACGAGCTGCGCCCCCTGGAGGACAAGTACCGCGACGTCCTGGTCGTGGTGGGCGTCCATTCGCCGAAGTTCGTGCACGAGGCCGACCACGCGGCCGTCGTGAACGCCGTCGAGCGCTACGAGGTGCACCACCCGGTGCTCGACGATCCCGACCTGAACCTGTGGCGGCAGTACGCCGTCCGGGCCTGGCCGACCCTTGTCGTGGTCGACCCGGAGGGCTACGTCGTCGCGCAGGCGGCCGGCGAGGGCCAGGTCAGCGCGCTGGACCGCATCGTCGGCGAGCTGGTCGCCACCCACGACGCCAAGGGCACCCTGCACCGGGGCGACGGGCCGTACACGCCGCCGGTGCCCCAGCCGACGACGCTGCGCTTTCCGGCCAAGGCCATCCGGCACGGCGACGCCGTGCTGATCGCCGACGCCGGCCACCACCAGATCGTCGAGCTCGACCTGGACGGCGAGACCGTGCGCCGGCGGATCGGGACGGGCCGGCGGGGTAGCCGAGACGGCGCCGAGCCCGAGTTCGCGGAGCCGAACGGCCTGGCCCAGCTGCCCGACGGTGACCTGCTGATCGCCGACACGGCCAACCACGTGCTGCGCCGCATCCACGACGGCGTCACCAGCACAATCGACCTGCACGTCGACGGCGTCCCCGACGTGCTCTCACCCTGGGACGTGGCCTGGTGGCCGGCCATCCAGCGAGTGGTGATCGCCGCGGCCGGCGTACACGTGCTGCTCAGCTACGACCCGGCCACCGGCGTCGTCACGCGGTTGGCCGGCACCACCGTCGAGGGCCTCAAGGACGGACCGGCGCGCGACGGCTGGCTGGCCCAGCCGTCCGGCCTGGCCGTGGACGGCGACAAGCTCTGGTTCGTCGACTCCGAGACGTCGGCGCTGCGCTACCTGGACGTCGAGGGCAACCTGCACACCGCCGTCGGCGAGGGGCTGTTCGACTTCGGGCACGTCGACGGGCCGGCCGCCAAGGCGCGGCTGCAGCATCCGCTCGGCGTCACGATGCTGCCCGACGGCACGCTGGCGATCAGCGACACCTACAACGGGGCGATCCGCCGCTACGACCCGGCGACGGACGAGGTCACCACGCTGGCCGGCGAGCTGGCCGAGCCGAGTGGCGCGGTGGTGGTCGGCGACGACCTGGTGGTGGTCGAGTCGGCCGCGCACCGGCTGGTGCGGCCCGTCCCGGCCAGCACGACGATCAGCGGCGACGCCCTGCGCACCCGGCGGCCGAGCACCGACGTCACGGCCGAGACGACGCTGAGCGTCGCCTTCACGCCTCCGCCCGGGCGCAAGCTCGACGAGCGGTACGGGCCGGCCACCCGGCTGTCGGTGAGCGCGTCGCCGCCCGAGCTGCTGCGTGAGGGCGCCGGCGACACGACCGAGCTCAGCCGCCGGCTGGTGCTCGGCGACGGCGCGGGCGTTCTGCACGTCACCGCCCAGGCGGCCGCCTGCGACGACGACCCGAGCATCGAGCATCCGGCCTGCCACGTCGCTCGGCAGGATTGGGGTGTGCCGATCCGGGTCACCCCCGACGGCGACGCGAACCTGCGGCTGGTGCTACTCGGGGAGTAGCGCGGCCTGCAAGGCGGCGTCGTCAGCGTCGGTCCAGCCGTGCTTACGCAGCCAGTTCGCGGTGCCGCCGTGCAGCTCGTCCAGCCGGGCGAGGAAGCCCTCCATCGTCTGGCGCCGCGGGAGATGCTGCTCGTCGGGCACCCGGCGCACGTCGTCGGCGTAGGTGCGCGATGCCTTGAGCCGGTCGAGCAGTTGCGGCATCCGCTCGCCGGTCGCCACGTAGTCGTCGACGATCGCTGATCGGTCGACCCCCACCTCGTCCAGTGCGAGCGCGGTGACGACGCCGGTCCGGTCCTTGCCGGCGGCGCAGTGCACGATCGTGGCGCCGTCGGTGTTGGCGATCAGGCGCAACGCCGCCAGGATCGAGTCCGGCCGGTCGTCCAGGTAGCGCAGGTAGACGTCGACAGCGCTTCGCCGGTCGCCGTCGTCGCGCCGCTTCTGCCACGGCAGCACGACCGGGCCGTCTTCTTCGGCCGCGACCACGTCGGTGTGCTCGCCGGCCTCGGCGAACAGCGAGAGGTGCTCTACGGTGACCCGGGGCTCGCGAGTGAGCGGCCCGGGTCCCTCCAGGTCGACCTCGACCTGCGTGCGTAGATCGGCCACCGCCCGCAGGTCGTGCTTGTCGACCAGGAGGCGGACGTCGTCGGCGGTGAGCCCCTGCAGGTTGTCGGATCTGATCAGCCGGTTGCGTCTTACCGCTCGCAGGCCCGCGGGCAAACCGCCCAGGTCACGCACATTGGCCGCACCGTCCAGATCGATCCATCGCTCGCTCACCTAACCGACCCTAACCACCGCAGCGACGCCACCACCCGTCCGGTCGATGACGAATGGCCGCCGATCAGGTGTCGAGATCGGTAGTGCTGCGCCGGCGCGCGGCGAACATCAGCCCGCCACCCAGCAGAACGAGCAGCCCACCGCCGATGGTCAGGTCCTCGGCCTGCGAGAAGCCGGTGTTGGCCAGCTGCGGGTGCTGCGCCGTCGTCCGGTTGGTGTTGCTGGTCCCAACCTCCGCACTGGTCGACGACGAGGTGCTCGGGGTGGGACTGGCGTTGCCCAGGCTGGCCGGAGCCGAGGCCCCGTGGGTCGGCGGCGGCGTGCTGCTGCTCGGCGGCGACGACGGGTGCGACGGCGGAGGCGATGACGGCTTTGCGGTCACGTTGGTCGAGGCGATGGTCGCCGCCGCCCCGGACCGCGAGCACTGCAGCACCAGATCCTCCTCACCGCCGGTGAGTGTCGTGACCTGCAGCGTGCCGTCGAGGTCCGTGCCGGCGCCGAAGGTCATCAGGCCCGGCTTGTTGGCGTCGAAGCTGACCTGACCCGGCGACGCGGTGATGTCGAACGGCCCGACCACCGGACCGTCGACGTGCACGATGCTCGCGCCCGTGCGCCCGGCCTGGGAGTCGGCGTCACCGACAGCGGCGTCGACCTCGATCGGGGAGAGGGTGCCGTCTATGCCCTGAGCGCCCAGGGTCTGCAGCGAGGCCAGCAGCGGAATGTGCACGGTTACCGACAGCTGGTCCAGCGTCACCGCGTCGCCCTCTTGGGCTGACGCCGGAGCGGTGCCGGTGAAATCGGCCGTCGTGTCGAACGGCTCGGAAGCACCGCCGAGGGCGAGGCTGCACGAGTAAGCGACACCCTGCGCGTCGGCGTGCGCGGCCGGCGCGGTCGTCAGACCGAGCGCGCTCAGCGTGGCTCCGGCGACGAGCGCGGCGCTACCCAAGGCGGCTGACCTCTTGCTGGCTGTTCCCCGAAAAACCACGACACGTCCCTCCAGACATCGACAGATCGTCGGTCATCCTACGACGCATGACCGGCCTATCTGACAGTCCGCCCCAACCGGGGAGATATCGGCAACCGAATCGTTGCCGGAACGAGGGTCAGAACGACTCTTCGGCGACATCCATCAGGCTGTTGTCGGTGGCCTCGGTGATCAGCCGCCGGGCCGCCAGCTCGGGCAGCACCGTCTGCGCGAAGAACCGAGCAACGGCCGGCTTGCCCGCGTAGAAGGCCCGGTCGGCCTCGGACAGCCCGTTGCCGTCGAGCTTGGTCAGCGCGACGGCCGCCTGGCGCAGCAGCAGGTAACCGACGAGCAGGTCGCCGGCCGCCAGCAGCAGCCGGGTGGTGTTCTGGCCGACCTTGTAGACGTTCGTGATGTCGTCCTGGGCGCTCAGCAGCTGCTGGGTCATCGCGCCGACCATGGCGCCGACGTCCTCCAGCGACTTCTGGACGGCCTCGCGCTCCTCCTTGAGCCGGCCCTCCTCGGCGATCGACTCGAGGAACTGGCCGATCTCGACCGACACGGCCGCCAGCGCAGTGCCCTTGTTCTTTACGATCTTGCGGAAGAAGAAGTCCTGGCCCTGGATGGCCGTCGTGCCCTCGTACAGGGTGTCGATCTTGGCGTCGCGGATGTACTGCTCGAGCGGGTAGTCCTGCAGGTAGCCCGAGCCGCCGAAGGTCTGCAGCGCCTGGGCCAGCTGGTCGTAGCTGCGCTCGGAGCCGGCGCCCTTGACGATCGGCAGCAGCAGGTCGTTGATCGCCTCATCGGTGGACGTGTCGCTGCCGTTGTGGTGGCCGATGACGATGCGGTCCTGCACGCTCGCGGTGTACACGACCAGCGCGCGCAGTCCCTCGGCGTAGGCCTTGTTCAGCATGAGGCTGCGGCGCACGTCCGGGTGATGAATGATCGTGACCCGCGGAGCCGACTTGTCGGCCGCCCTGGTCAGGTCGGCGCTCTGGACCCGGGTGCGCGCGAAGTCCAGCGCGTTGAGGTAACCGGTCGACAGGGTGGCGATGGCCTTGGTGCCGACCATCATCCGGGCGTGCTCGATCACCTGGAACATCTGCGCGATGCCGTTGTGCACGTCGCCGAGCAGCCACCCCACTGCGGGTTCCTTCTCGCCGAAGCGCAGCTCGCAGGTGGTGGACACCTTGAGACCCATCTTGTGCTCGACGTTCGTGACGTACGCGCCGTTGCGCTCACCGAGCTCGCCGGTGTCGGGGTCGAAGCGGAACTTCGGCACGACGAACAGCGACAGGCCCTTGGTGCCCGGGCCGGCGCCCTCGGGGCGGGCCAGCACCAGATGGATGATGTTCTCGGTCAGATCCTGCTCGGCCGACGTGATGAAACGCTTGACGCCCTCGATGTGCCACGAACCGTCGGGCTGCTCGAATGCCTTGGTGCGGCCGGCCCCGACGTCGGATCCGGCGTCGGGCTCGGTCAGCACCATGGTCGTGCCCCAGCCCTTGTCGACGATCAGCTTGGCGATCTTCTTCTGCGTCTCGTTGCCGTTGACGTAGACGATGCTGGCGAACGGCGCGCCCGCGCCGTACATGTACGCGGCCGGGTTGGCGCCGAGGAACTGCTCGGCGACGGCCCACACCAGGGTGCGTGGCACCAGTTGGCCACCGAGCTCGGGCAGCGTCTCGAGCCGCCACCACTCGGCGTCGTGCAGGGCTCGGTACGACTTCTTGAACGAGTCCGGCAGCCGCACCGCGTTAGTGGCCGGGTCGAACTCCGGCGGGTTGCGGTCGGCGTCGGCGAACGACTCGGCGAGCGGTCCCTCGGCCAGCCGCACTACCTCGGCCAGGATGCCGCGGGCGGTGTCCTCGTCCAACTCCTCGAACGGCGCGGTGCCGAGCTGCTCGTTGGTGCCGAACACTTCGAAGAGGTTGAACTCGAGATCGCGAAGGTTGCTCTTGTAGTGGCCCATCGCCGGGTCTCCTTGGATGCCGCGTTGTTACTCATCAGTAACACAAGGATATTACCCACGAGTAGGACCAGGCAAGAACCTGTGATCACGACCCCTTCCGCCTCAGCCGGACTGCGCCGGGACCGGCCGGCTGGGCCGCCACTGGTCGGAGCTGCGCGGCCGGCTCGGGGCCGGGCGTGGTCTCGGCGGCCCGCTCGGCCTCAGCCTGGCCCGGCTTCGCCGGCTCGGTGGCCGGCGTCCAGCGGCAGGCGAGTACGCCCCCGACTACGGCGGCGCCCGTCCCCACGAAGAGGCCGCCGAGGTTGGTCGTGGTCAGCGCGAGCAGGCCCAGCGCCGCGGCCTGGACGCCCAGCAACCTGCGGTAGTCGGGCAGGAACCAGACGGCCAGCCCGTCGGTGATCAGCAGCGCCGTGAACATCACGGCCGAGACACCCGAACGGGCCCCGAGCAGCGACGGCATCGCGGCCCAGCAGCCGATCTCGATGCCGCCCGCGACGAGACACAGTCCGGCGAGGAACGGGCGCTTGTCGGCCCACTTCCACAGCGCCGACCGGGCTGTTCCGCGGACGACGCCGTCCGGCCGGGCGTGCGTCGGATGCGGACGCGGTGGCGTCGGCCGGGGCCGCGGCCGACGAGTGCGGTGCACGTGCGCCAGCCTGGCCGGATGCAGATGCGAGCCGGCCGCGGCGTCAGGGCCGTGGCCGTCGCACCGGTGGGCTCCGCGAGGTCGGCTCGCGGTAAGTGCCTCTGTCATGGGTGAGTCCCCTTCCCCTGATCCAGAAGTCACAACGAACACATCTGCGTAGGGTTTCGGTTACACACCGTTGTAGTTCCGGGAGTAATGCCTGACCTGCGCGTAATTACGTTCGTGTGCGGTACGGGGGTCGAGTGGCTACCGTCGGCGTGCCCCCCTGCACCCGAGAACCAGTCGGGCACATGTGAGAATTCGCCGCGTGGCCACCGCGCAGCCGACAGCAAGCAGTCGCTGGACCACCAAGAAGATCCTGACCATCGGTGTCATCGGCCTGCTCGTCGCACTGCTGGTGGCCGTGGCCGTCGGCCTCGGGGCGTCCAAGTCGGTCACCGGCTCGGGCATGCGGCCGACCCTGCAGAGCGGCGACCGGGTGCTGGGCGACACGTCGGCCTACGCCGGCCGCAGTCCCGGACGGTTCGACGTGGTGGGCCTGCACGCGCCCGGCCTCAAGGGCGTGACGATCCGGCGAGTGGTCGGAGTGCCGGGCGATCGGGTCCAGATCCGGGCGGTCGGCGGCCAGCCGCAGGTGCTGCTGCAACCGGCCGGACGAGGCGCCTGGCAGATCGTCACTCAGCATCGCCACGTCGACTGGGGCTCGAGCCCTGGTGCCTGCTGCGCGCCCAACGGTGCTGCGACCGCCGGCGACACGCAGACCGTCCCGCCGGGCAAGTACTTCGTGCTGGGCGACAACCCGACGGCGTCGGACGACTCGCGCAATTTCGGGTTCGTCGACCGGTCGGCCATCACCGGGCGGGTGTCGTTCCGGATCTGGCCGCCCGGCCGCGTGGGCGGCCGGCCGCAGCTCGTCCCGCTGCGCTAACCGGCCAGGCCGAGCACGAACGGGTAGACGCTATCGGCGCCGGCCCGACGCAGCAGCCGGGCCACGACGGCCAGCGTCCAACCGGTGTCCGTCACGTCGTCCACCAGCAGGACCGGGCGCCCGGCCACCTGCTCGGCCAGGCCGTCGGGGAGCTGGTAGCCGTCCCAGACTTCGCGCAGGCGCAGCGCGCTGTTGGACCGCGTCATCACGGTTGGACGCCGGTGCGGCACGCCACCCAGATCGCGCAGCCGGCCGAGCTCGGCCAGGCGGCGGGCCAGATCGGCGATCAGCTGGCCCCGACGGTGCGAGCCGACGTGCACGACCACCTCGGGCCGGCGGGCCCAGTCCCAAGCAGCCAGGACGCGCACCGTGGCGCCGATGAGGTCGTCGGGCATCGGACCGTCGGGCGCCGAGTCGCCGACGACGGCGCGAACCCGCTGGCCCAGGCCGAGGTCGGTGAACCGGGCGAGGGCCCGCCCCGGCTCGGCCACCTCCGCGATCTTGCCGCGGACGTCGATGCCCAGGTTGGGCATGGCAGTGGGCCACATGCGCCGGGCGTCGACCGGGACGCCGGGCCGGTCGAGCACAGCGCCGGCGGCGTCCACGGCCTGCGACGAGACGTCCGCGGACAACTGCACGCCACGGCAGTTGTCGCAGCGCCCGCAGTCGGCCGCCTCGGGGTCGTCGAGTTGCTCGCGCAGGTAGCGCAGCCGGCACGTGGAGGCGGCGAGGTAGTCGCGCATCGCCTGCTGCTCGTCGCGCCGGACCTGGGCCACCCGGGCGTAGCGGTCGGCGTCGTATTGCCAGGGCTGCCCGGTGGCCACCCAGCCACCACGCACCCGCTTGGCCGCGCCGTCGACGTCAAGGACCTTGAGCATGGCCTCGAGCCGGGTGCGCGACAGGTCGACCTGCGTCTCGAGGATGGCCGTGCTGATCGGCGTCTCGTTCAGCGAGGCCAGGGCGGTGCGCACCTGCGTTTCGGTGGGGAAGCCGACCGACGCGAAGTAATGCCAGATCGCCTCGTCCTCGGGCCCGGGCAGCAGCACCACCTGCGCGCGGTCGACGCCACGGCCGGCTCGGCCGACCTGCTGGTAGTACGCGATGGGGGAGGCCGGCGCACCGAAGTGGATGACGAATCCCAGGTCGGGCTTGTCGAAGCCCATGCCCAGCGCGGAGGTGGCGACCAGCGCCTTGACCCGGTTGTTGATCAGGTCGTCCTCGGCGGCCAGCCGCTCGGTCGGGTCGGTCTGTCCGGAATAGGCGGCAGCGCTGATGCCGTGCTCGCGCAGGTAGTCGGCCACTTCCTGGGACGCGGCGACGGTCAGCGTGTAGATGATGCCCGAGCCGGGCAGCTCGGCCAGGTGTTCGGCCAGCCAGGCCAACCGATGCGCCGTGGACGGCAACGGCAGGACGGCCAGGTGCAGCGACTCGCGGTCGAGGCTGCCTCGCAGCACGAGCGCCTGACCCAGTACCTCGGTGATGTCGTCGACCACCCGGCTGTTCGCCGTGGCCGTCGTGGCCAGCACCGGGATGCCGTCGGGCAACTCCGGCAACAACGTGCGCAGGCGCCGAAAGTCCGGCCGGAAGTCGTGGCCCCAGTCGCTGATGCAGTGCGCCTCGTCGACAACGAGCAGCCCGCAGGTCGCGGCCAGTTGCGGCATGACATTGTCGCGGAACTCCGGATTGTTCAGCCGCTCGGGCGACAGCAACAGCACGTCGACCTCGCCGCGAGCCACCGCGTCGTAGGTCTGTCGCCACTCGTCGACGTTCGTCGAGTTGATCGTGACCGCATGGATGCCGGCCCGCTCGGCGGCCGCGATCTGGTTGCGCATCAGGGCCAGCAGCGGCGAGACGATGACGGTCGGCCCGGACCCGGCCGCGCGCAACAAGGCGGTGGCGATGAAGTAGACGGCTGACTTGCCCCATCCCGTTCGCTGCACGACCAGGGCACGGCGCCGATCGGCGGCCAGCGCCTCGATCGCCCGCCACTGGTCGTCGCGCAGCACGGCGTCGGGGCCGGCCAGTGCCTGCAGGTGGGTCTCGGCCCGGGCGCGCAGCTGCGTGCGGTCGAGCAGTTCGGTCACGCCACCCTGTCTATCAGTGCCCGGCGACAGTCGGCTCGGGCGGCAGGCACACCCGGCAGAACTCCGCGCCGAACTCGGTGAGGTGGATGCTGCGGTGCACCGTCCGAGACGAGCGGCCGGCCCGCTTCATCGCCGCCGCGACCTTGGGCTGGGCCTCCACCAACTGGTACCGGTTCGGATCAGCCACCTGCTCTGCGGAGAAGCGGACGAGGCCCAGCCGGGACAGGTTGGTCAGGTACGCGTGGGCGCGGTCGACGTTCCGGCAGCCCGCCTGCTCGGCGATCATGTTCAGCCCGCCCTCGATCAGCTCGGAGCCGACACCGAACGGCCGGTTCGTCCGGACGTCCACCGCCGGCTGCGGGCCCTCGCGGTACAGGAAGCGCAGGATGCGGGCCTCGTCCGGCGTGAGCTCGGACAGGATGCGGGCGAACGCGGGATGACCCTCCTCGGTCACCGTCACGTCAGCCGAGCGGCGCAGCAGCTCGGCGCCCTTGGCCCGCAGCTCGGCTGTAGATGTGCCAGGCGGGGGTTCGACGTGGTTCGGCTCGTCCAGGCCGAGCAGCTGCTGAGCGAACTGGCGCAGGTCGGCGCCCGCCCGGGCCGCGAGGACATGCGGGGGATCACCGCTGGTGGCCAGCCGAACCAGCTCGGAGCCGCCGTGCACCGTCGTTTCGACCGTCCAGGACGCGGCCCGCAACCAGTACGTCACGGCCACCCGCGCTAGTCCGACCACGTTCACACCCCGAAGATTGCCAGATGTAGCAGGCCGGCGAGCAGTCCCAGCGCCCCGCCGTGCACGAACAGCAGCCACTCGTCCTGCTTGATCGCCGAGCGCAGCATCTCCACGAACTCGTCCGGACCCATCCTTTTCATCTGGGTCGCGACGAAGGAGTAGATGCGTTTGGCCTGCCGCTTGTTGAACTCCGCGTCGGTGAACGCGATCGGCGCGAACTCGGCCGCCTCGCTGGCCACGGACGCCCGGATCGTGTCGTACTCCTTCGTGCCGATGGCCACGCGCACCGCCACCCGGGCCGGGCCGACCGCCTGGTCGACGGCCGGGCGCAGGTTGTCCTCGAGCATTCGCCGGGTGCGGTCGGAGCGCGGGCCGTGCAGCAGCTCGTCACCCACGTTCTGCAGGGTGATCACGTACTCGGAGATCAGTTGCGCGTACGACTCGGTCACGGCCGTCTTGCGCTTGATGAACAGCCCCTGCCGCCACGGGACCCACCACTTGGGGAAGATCGGCTCGAAGATCATCGCGATGCCGACGTAGTTGACCGTCCAGCCGATCAGCACGCCGCCGATCGGCAGCACGTACCAGTGCGGCCAGGCGTGCAGTACGGCGACGAGCACGAAACCCAGCGGGTAGCCGAGGTAGAAGCCGAAGTTCTGCATGAACCGTAGCTCGTTCTTGCCGATCACCTGGAACAGGTCGCAGAGCAGCTGCGGATGCGCGTCGAAGTAGCGGATGACCATCAACTTGGCGTCGATGAGCTGATCGATGTTGTCGCCGATCTCGGTGGTGAGGTGGCTGACGATAGCCGGCAGTTGCTGCTCGACCCGGGCGAACACCGTCTCCTTGAGGATCGGCGGCAGGTCCCGCCAAAACAGCGGGTCCTCACGCATCATGATCGTCTCGACGACGCCTCGGATCTCGCTGCGGGCGATGGCGGTCAGGTGCTCGGCGATGCGTTCCGGTTCGAGCTCGCGGTAGAAGTCGCCGATGCTGCCGAGACGGGCCAGCCCCTTGTCGACCGAGATGCTGGCCATCTTGTCGGCGCGTGACGGGACGATGCCCTGCCAGCCGATGCGCCCGTCGTAGCGGATCAGGGGCAGCACCTGCACCCGGCGCGGCAGGAACAGGAACAGCACCCGCAGGCCCGGTACGCGCACGCCCCGAAACCGCAGGGGTTGGAACAGCATCAGCACGCCGGTCCAGTTGGTGATGTAACCGATGACGCCGGTGAACAGGGGCACCGAGATCAGGTCGACCAGCAGCTTATTGCTCATGCCGTCGACCTCCTCATGTCCGCCGCGTGAGGCACATCATGCTGATCACCGGCCGAACCCGTCCACCGGCGTGGTCACGATTGGGGCGCGAACGGGCCGGCCCCGCCGGCAGGCGGCCTAGCGTCTCGAGGATGATCGGGAGGCGTCGCACACGGTTCGCAGCGCTCGGGGTGCTCGTCGTCATCGTCGCCGCCGCGGCGGTTTTGCTGGCCGCCCGCCCCTGGCAGTCGGCGCCGTTCCGGACATTCACCGCCATCGGCCACCTCGACCTAATCGGCTCCACCGACGACACCGACCGGCATCCGGTCATCGCGATCACCGACGACAACTCTTGCTACGGCGCGCGCAGCTTCGGCGACCTCGACTGGTCGGCGCCCGTGACCGTCCTGGATCGGACCGGCAAGCTGGCCGGCGGCTCGCTGTCCGAAGGGCACCTAATCGACGGTGGCTGCCGATTCACGTTTGCGATCAAGGATGTCCCGACCGGCCGGACCACCTACCTGGTCAAGATCACCGACCGGGAGCCCCGAGCGTTCACGATGCGCGAGCTCCAAGGCGGCGTGACGATCCGGCTGGGCGCCTAGGACTACAGCACGCGCAACCGAATCGTCTCGGGCAGATCACGCAGCTGGTCGAGCATCTCGTCGGTGTACGTGGCGCTGACGTCGGTGACCACGTAGCCGACCTCGCCGCGAGTACCCAGCAGCTGGGCCTCGACGTTCACCTTGTGCTCGGCCAGGATGCCGTTGACCGTGGCCATCACGCCGGGCACGTTGCGGTGGATGAGGATGAGCCGGTGCGTTTCGGGCGGCTGCGGCAGCGTGATGCCCGGCAGGTTGACGCTCATAGCCGTTGCACCGTCGAAGACGAAGTCGCGGAACTTGCCGGCGACGAAGCGACCGATGTCCTGCTGGGCCTCTTCGGTCGAGCCGCCGATGTGGGGGGTCAGGATGACGTTGGCCAACCCGCGCAGTTCGCTGACGAACTCGTCGCCGCGCTTCTTCGGCTCGACCGGGAAGACGTCGACGGCCGCCCCGGCGATGTGGCCGGCCTCGATGTGGTCGCGCAGCGCCGCATAGTCGACGACGAAGCCCCGCGACAGGTTCAGGAACAGGCTGCCGGGCCGCATCCTGGCGAACTCGGCCGCGCCGAAGAAGTTGTTGTTCGACGCCCGCCCGTCGACGTGCAGGGTGACGACGTCAGCCTCGGCGAGCAGCTCGTCCATCGACTCGCACCGGTGCGCGTTGCCCAGGGCGAGCCGGTCGGAGGTGTCGTAGAACAGCACTCGCATACCGAGGTCCTCGGCCAGCACCGACAACTGCGTGCCGATGTTGCCGTATCCGACGATGCCCAGCGTGCGGCCCCGGACCTCGTGGGCGCCGTCGGCCGACTTGTCCCAGACACCCGCATGCATCAGCGCGTTCTTGTCGGTCAGCCGCCGGGTCAGCGCGACGATCTCGGAGATGGCCAGCTCGACCACGCTGCGGGTGTTGGAGTAGGGGGCGTTGAAGACGGTGACCCCGCGCTCCGCGGCGGCGGCCAGGTCGATCTGGTTGGTGCCGATGCAGAACGCGCCGACGGAGATGAGCTCCGGCGCGGCGTCCAGCACGCGGGCCGTGACGTTGGTCTTGGATCGGATGCCCAGTAGCGCGACGTCGCCGATCCGGTCGATCAGCTCGTCCTCGTCGAGAGCCCGGTCGAGCGTCTCGACCTCGAAGCCCGCGGCGCTGAGCAGGGCAGTGGCGTCAGGGTGGATCTGCTCTAGCAGCAGTACGCGTACAGGTGGCACCCGGCCAGTCTATTGGCCGGGTGCCAGTCCTAAATCAGGAGAACATCCGCGAGCGACGACGACTGCCGGTGCCGGCGAAGTGCCGGTAGATCAGCAGTGCGATCACGGCGCCGATAATCGAGCCGATGATGCCCGACGGCTGGAAGAAGCCCTCGGACTGGTCCTTGTGGAACAGGGCGTAGCCGAGAAAGCCGCCGACGAACGACCCCACGATGCCCAGCAGTATCGTGCCGAAGATGCCGATCGGGTCACGACCTGGGACGAGCAGCCGGGCGATCGCACCGGCGATCAGTCCGATGATGATCAGCGAGACGATGAGCCCAAGCACGGTGTTACCTCCTTGTAGGGGGTGTCTCCTCGACGTCGCGATACCCGTTGGATCGTCGGCCCAAACGCTTCACACGACCGTCAACTAGCTCAACGGCCGAGACGAAACCGGACATCTGCCGAGTTACCGGCTGATGCCGACCCCTCCGGCCGTGCTGGCGCCGTAGCGGGCCTTCTCCCGCGCGAGGTCCAGCGGGCGGATCTGGGACCGACCGGCGCGGGCGTCGTCGTCCAGCGCCTCGGCCGGAACGATCCAGGCGACCTCGAACTCGATGCCGTCGGGATCCTTGCCGTACAGCGACTTGGTGGTGCTGTGGTCGGACGCGCCGACCAGCGCGCCGGCGGCGGTGAGCTCGGCCGCGAGGTCGTCGAGGTCCTGCAGGGTGTCGACCTCCCAGGCCAGGTGGTACAGCCCGGTGCTGCCCCTTGGGGCAGGGTTGCCGCCCGTCTCGAACAGGCCGAGGTCGTGGTCGTTGGTCGACCCGGGCGCCCGCAGGAATGCCGCGCCGGGCAGACCGGCCATGTCCTGGATTACCCGAAAGCCCAGGACATCGCGGTAGAACGCAACGCTGCGCTCGACGTCGTGGACGTACAGCACCGCATGGTTGAGCCGGTGGATCGCCATGCCGAGATTCTAGCGCAGTTGAGTTGAGCTCTCAACTACTTACCGAGTTGGTCATTCGCGTATCGTCATGGAGTGGCAAAGACCCGCTGGCTGTCCGCGCCCGAACAACGGGCGTGGCGCGCTTATCTCGAGGCGACGACGCTGTTGTTCGACGCGCTCGATCGCCAGCTGCAGCGCGATTCGGGAATGCCGCACGCCTACTACGAGATCCTGGTCCGGCTGTCCGAAGCCGACAATCGCAGCTTGCGGATGAGCGAGCTGGCCGACGTCACCCGCTCGTCACGCAGCCGGCTGTCGCACGCGGTGGCCCGGCTCGAGGAGCGCGGCTGGCTCAAACGTGTCGACTGCCCGACCGACAAGCGCGGTCAGATCGCGACACTGACCGACGCCGGATTCGCCGCCCTCGAGGAGGCCGCGCCCGGGCACGTCGAGACGGTGCGCCGCTTCCTCATCGACCGGCTCACCCCCGAGCAGGTGGCCCAGCTCGAACAGATCGGCTCGGTCGTCATCGCCGGCCTGGAAACTCCGGAGTGCGTGAAGGTGCGGGCGGAGGACGCCGTTCCGGCTCCCGCGCCTGCGTGACCTGGCGCGACGCGCTCGCCGCGGGCACTGTCGCGGCCGTGGTAAGCGGCGCTCCGTCCACGGTCCACGCCCTTCTCACCCGGGCCGATCCGCTCGCCCCGACGCTGGCCGCCGGATCGCTGCTGCTGCCGCACGAGACGCGGCGCACCCGCCTGGTGGCTGCGGCCTGCGTCGCCCACGGAGCCCTGTCGCTGGGCTGGGCCCTCGTGCTCGACGCCGCGCTGCCGCGGCGCCACCCGGTCGCGGCCGGGACGGTGGCCGGGCTGGGCATAGCCGCCCTCGACCTGGGCCTGGTCGGACGACGGCTGCCGCGCATCCGGGCGTTGCCGGGGTGGCCGCAAGTCGCCGATCACGTCGCGTATGGGATCGCCGTCGCCCTAGTGCTCGCGCGCCGTCACCCAGCAGCACAGGTCGGTCCGAGATAGTGGCGGCATGCCACTGCATCGAAAGAGCGCAGCTGACCAGAGCGAGCACGCATCCGACGCCAACCCGTTCGTCGGCGAGGCGAACCCGGCCTACGGGCAACGAGCCCGGCCACCCCGTAACCAACTGGCCGACGACCCGGTTCCACCCGAGGTCGCCTACCAGCTCATCCACGACGAGTTGCTGCTCGACGGCAGCGCCCGGCTGAACCTGGCCACCTTCGTCACGACCTGGATGGAACCTCAGGCTCGCGTGCTGATGGCCGAGTGCGTCGACAAGAACATGATCGACAAGGACGAGTACCCGCAGACGGCCGAGCTCGAGCGGCGTTGTGTCCAGATCCTCGCCGACCTGTGGCACGCCGAGGACGCGACCGGCTGCTCCACCACCGGGTCGAGCGAGGCCTGCATGCTGGCCGGCATGGCGCTCAAGCGGCGCTGGAAGGGTACCGGGACGCCCAACCTCGTGATGGGCTCCAACGTCCAGGTGTGCTGGGAGAAGTTCTGCCGGTACTGGGACGTCGAGCCGCGCATGGTGCCGATGGAGGGCGAGCGGTTCCACCTCGACGCCGACTCGGCCGTGGCCGCCGTCGACGAGAACACGATCGGCGTGGTGGCGATCCTGGGCTCGACGTTCGACGGCAGCTACGAGCCCGTGGCCGAGATTGCCGCCGCCCTGGACAAGCTGGCCGCGAGCGGAGGACCCGACGTGCCGGTCCACGTCGACGGAGCGTCCGGCGGCATGATCGCCCCGTTCCTCGACCCCGCCCTGGAGTGGGACTTCCGGTTGCCCCGCGTCGCCTCGATCAACACGTCCGGGCACAAGTACGGGCTGGTCTACCCGGGCGTCGGCTGGGTGCTCTGGCGTAACTCGGCGGCGTTGCCCGAGGAACTGGTGTTCAACGTCAACTACCTCGGCGGCGAGATGCCGACGTTCGCGCTGAACTTCTCTCGCCCGGGCGCCGAGGTGGTGGCCCAGTACTACAACTTCTTCCGCCTGGGCCGCGCCGGCTACCGCGCCGTGCAGCAGGCGTCGCGCGACGTGGCGACGTATCTGGCCGGTCAGGTCGAGCAGTTCGACGAGTTCCGGCTGATCACCCGCGGCGATGAGTTGCCGGTATTCGCCTTCACGACGTCGGACTCGGTACAGCGATGGGACGTGTTCGCCGTTTCGCGCGCGCTGCGGGCTCGGGGCTGGCAGGTGCCGGCGTACACGTTTCCGGAGAACCGGCAGGACCTGGCCGCGCTGCGCGTGGTGTGCCGCAACGGCTTCAGCCAGGATCTGGCCGACCTGTTCCTGGGCGACCTGCGCGGCGCGGTTCAGTCGCTGAACGAGGTGGATCAGACGGCGACGATCACCGGACCGTCCGGCTTCCACCACTGAGCAGGCGACCCATGTAGTACTCGGTAATCGCCGTGCTCGGCGGCTATGCCGGGTCTTGCGCAAGGGTGGGACGGCCGCCGGGTCAGCCGACACGCCAGCCGGCATCACGGGCTTTCGGGCCGGCGTGACCGAAAGCGCTATCGGGGTTGGCGACGGAACGATAGGCCCGGATTTGCCAGGCTTTCGCGGCCGCAACCTCACGCCGGGCGGACAGCGGCTTTGCGCGTGCTTTGCGCTCAACGCGACGCCGAGCAAACACCCTGCTACGTTCAGTGCGCGTTGTACAAGGCATTAACCGCAGAAATCGTGAATTTGTGGTAGGAGCGCCGGTGCTTGAGTTCATGATCGTTCTTGGTGCGGCCGTACTGGCCGCTGGCCTGGCTCTGGGCGGCGAGGCGTTGCACTCCCGGCACCAGGAACGACGGCTCGCGATAGCCGAGCGCGACCTGCCCCGACCCGAAGCCGACGAACTGGTAGCCGAGCTCGATCTGCTCGTGCGCCGGCTCGGTGCTGCCGCCCTGCTCGGCTCGTCGGTGACCGGCGAAGAGCCGCGCCAGCTGTTCGAGCACAACTGGGAAGGTGACCTGCTGCGCCGCCTGCGCCGGATGGGGTTCGGCCACCCGAGCCCCCACGTGCGCGCGGCCGCCCGGGCGGTCAAGGACCGGATGTGGCCGCTATTCGTGGCCGCCACAGACATCGACTGCGAGGGCTACGAGCAGCTGCGCCACCCCGACCAGCGGGCCCGGGTCGTCGCCGAGATCGACGCGGCAATGGTCGAGCTGAAGCGGGTCACGCACACCGGCGTGTTCCGCGCGGCGCCCGGCCCGATGGCGGCCGACGTCGTCCAGTTCCGCTCGTCCCGGCTGGCCCGGGTGCTCGCCGAGCGGACCACTCTCTGACTGCTCCGTTCCGAACCTTGGGTTCGGGGCCAGTGTCCCGCGCCCGGCGCGGGGCACTAGGCGGTGGCCTGGTTGACCGCGGCGAACAGCTCCTGCATGACGTAGCGCTCATGTTCGGTCAGGTCGTCCCAGCCGTGGTTGCGCATCCAGCGGATGAACGCCTTGGCCAGACGGTGCCGGGAGAACGACCGGCCCAGGCCGTCGCCGACCAGGTCGCACACCGTGCGGTGCGGCTGCGCGTACGCGCGCTCGTAGGCATCGATGCCCAGTTCGTCGCGGGCCACGCGCAGCAGGGTGTCGCGCAGCAGGTCCTCGAACTCGGCCTGCTCGACCGGGCCTTCGTAGAAGTCGCCGACCAGGTAGATGCGCTCCTTCTTCATCAGGTGCACGAACGCCTCGTCCTCGGCCGCCGCCGTCCCGGACACGTCCGAGTCGAACAGCGCGGCGACCTGCCAGTCGCGTGAGTGCAGGACGCTGGCGTGGTAGATGACCTTGCCGGCGTCGCCGGCCGGCAGGATCGCGACGTCGTCGTCGATCGCGATCTCGCCGACGTCCTTGGCCGCGTCGGAGATCGCCAGCAGATACCAGTAGTCGCTGATGTCCTCGACGACCAGGTTGCGGCGCTGCTCGAACAGCGACCGGCCCAGCTCGTACCCGAAGTGCGACTCGAGGAGGAACAGGCTGCGCGGATCGCCCACGGCGAAGTCTTGGTGCACCATCGTGCCGGTGTCGCGGTCTTTCATCTCGACGATGCGCACGCGATGCATCTCGTCGCTGGCCACCATGAACGGCGAGTGCGTGGTGAACAGCGTCTGGTTGCGGGCCGCGAGCTTGGTGATCGTCTCGCGGAACTTCTCCTGCTTGAGCGCGTGCAGGCTCACGGCCGGCTCGTCGAGCAGCAGGATGGCGTTCGCCTCGCGGCTGCGCGCCTGCGCCTCGAACACCACGTGGAACGACACCAGCCAGCGGAAGCCCTCCGAGCCCTGATCGAGCTCGACGCGGGCGCCGTCCTCGTTGCGCACGACGACCTTGAGGTACTGCCCGTCCGGCAGGATGTCGAGCTCGCGGTCGTCGCCCCAGACGCTGTTGATCGCCTTGGTCAGCGTCATGGCGGCGGCGTTCAGCTTGTAGCCGCGCCGGTCGAGGCGGGCCTGGTAGGCGGCGATGTCCTCGGCGCTCGGCCGGATCAGCTCACCCGACTCGGTCCGTACGTCGGGAATGCCCCGGCCCAGGTCGGCCAGCTCGCGGGCGGACAGGCCCAGGTAGCGCAGCAGGCACAGGTTGCCGAAGTCGTACTCCTCGTCGATGTCGCCGGCCAGTTCCTGGGCGGCCAGCCGGCCGAGATGGATGCGGGGCTGCACCTTCACGTATTGCGAGAAGTAGACGAAGAACGGGATGTGGCCCTCGAGCTCGTCGAACGCCTCGACGACCCGGTTGGCCTGCTCGAGCGCGGCCCGCACCGTGTCGGCCGCCTCGGTGATCGCGGCGTCGTCGGAGGCGAGCTGCACGGTCGCGGCGTCGAGCCAGTCGCGCAGGCTGGCGGCCCGGCGTCCGCGGATCGTCGTGCTCGACTCCCAACCGTCGCTGAGCTCGGCCAGCGCGTCGAGCAGCTGTTGGGCCGCCTCGGGGTCGGGTGCCGCAGCCTCGACTGGTGCCTCGGCAACTGCCGTCTCGGCTTCGGCCGCTTTCGCGGGAGCTTCCGCGACTGGCGGTTCGTCGGCTTCGACAGCGGGTGACTCGGCCGGCATCGGCGGAGCGGCGGCGATGGCGAGCGCGGCGCGCAGCACGTCGACCGCCTTCTCGACATCGCCGTACTGCTTCCACATCTCGAGGTCGCCGAACCAGTACTTGCGCGTGCCGTCGTAGTAGCGGGACAGGTACAGCTCGGTGGCCGTCTCCAGGTGCGGCGCGTACTCGCTGAGCAGCACCCGGTCGTGGTCCTCCAGGGAGAACTGGGCGGTGGCCACCACGACGTCGGACAGCTGCAGCGTGCCGTCGTCGATCTCGCGGTAGCGCGAGCGGGGATAGTCACGGAGCGGGTTCAGTTCGACGCCGCGACCCGGCGGCATGTTCACGGTCTGTAGTGCCCGCAACACGGCCGTCTTGCCTGCCTCGTTGGGCCCGACGATGACGGTCTTGTCGTCTTCTATGTCGAACCATCCGGTGTCGTGGATGGACCAATAGTTCTGAACGCGTGCTCTCTTGAGCTTCATGGGCCTCACTCTCAGCTTTCAACAGGCTACGGCCCTCGGCACGTGTCGGCGCGGCGAAATGCGGACCTCTCCGGCGTGGCGTCCGTGGTTGGGTGGCCACATGACATATGCGAAGGACGTGGGTGAAGCCAGCGCTGTACGGCGACTGGTGGGGGGCGTGCCGGGGTTGACGATGCGGTCGGGCACCAACGTACGGTTCGTCGCTCCGGGCAGTGTCACCAACCACCAGTTCGGGCTGTTCGAGTGGAACATGGGGCCGCAGGGCGGTGGCCCGGACGCCCATTTCCACAAGACGTTCTCCGAGTCGTTCTACGTACTCCGGGGGACGATCGCGCTGTTCGACGGCACCGAATGGGTCGACGCCGCGCCCGGCGATTTCGTCTACGTGCCCGAAGGCGGCGTCCACGGATTCCACAACGTCAGCGGCGAGCCGGCGTCGATGCTGATCATGTTCGCGCCCGGGCCGCCGCGCGAGAGGTACTTCGAGGAACTCGCCGAGATCGGCCATGCCGGCCGGCAGCTCAGCGACGCCGAGTGGATCGAGCTGTGGGCCCGGCACGACCAGTACCCGGCCGGCGCGGACTGGTCCGAAACATCCAAGACGAGGCCGGGTGGGCGCGCCTAGGTTTGCCGGCATGAACCTTCGAATCTCTGTAGTCGGGCTGATCGTCGCCGACATGGCCGCATCGCTGGCGTTCTATCGGCGCCTCGGCCTGTCCATCCCGCCCGAGGCCGACAAGGAACCACACGTCAGCGTCGAACTGCCCGGCGGCATGCAGCTGACGTTCGACACCGAGGAGGTCATCCAGTCCTTCGACGAGAAGTGGACGCGTCCGGACGGTGGCTACCGGGTGGCGCTGGCGTGCGCCTGCGAGAACCCGGCCGCCGTCGACGCCGCGTACGCCGAGCTGACCGAGGCCGGTTACGAGGCACACCTCGAGCCGTGGGACGCGTTCTGGGGAATGCGCTACGCCTCAGTCCGCGACCCCGACGGCAACCCGGTCGACCTCTACGCCAACCTGACCTAGTTCCTGCAACAACGCCGTCGGCGTGGTGCCGCCGAGCGCCAGGACGTCCCGGCACAGGTGGGCCTGGTCGGCGTACCCGCAGCCGGCCGCCACGTCGGCGAGCGAGCGGCCGGCGCGGGCCTGGTCGAGCGCCCGGTTGAGGCGCAGGATCCGGCCGAGCCGGCGCGGCCCGTACCCGAACACGGGCAGGCAGCGCCGGTGCAGTTGCCGCTCGCTCAGGCCGAGGCGGTCGGCCATAACGGCGACCGACGTCCCGCGCTCGGCCATGGCGTGCACGTGCGGGCCGAACGGGTCGAGCACCCACTTGCCGGCCCGGTCGGCCAGCCAGGCGGTGAGCGCCGGTACCGGATCGTCGGCCACCTGCTCGGACAGCGTTCGCGCCGACCGGGCCGACCACACGTCGGCGAGGGCAACGCTCTGGTCGCGCACCTCGGACGCGGTCAGCCCGAGCAGGGCTGGCCCGGTGCCGTGGTGGAAGCGCAGACCGACGTAGGCCAGGCCCGGCTCGCAGTCGTGCCAGCGCGCGGCGGTATCGGGTCCGGCAACGAGCAGCTGCCGGCCGTCCCAGATCAGGTCGAGGCACCCGTCGGGCAGGATGCGCGACCCGCCCTGGGTGATGCGCCGCCACAGCACGACACCCGGTACGCCGGCCGGACCTTCCCGGTAGGTCACGCCTCGATCATGCCTCGGGACACCGACGCGACGAAGCGAGTTCAGTCCAAGCGGATGTGCTTGGCGCCGACCCAGGCCCGGCGCAGCCGTCCACGCAGGGCACCGTCGGTGTTGGGCGCCAGAGTCAGCCCTGACGACGCCGCGATGCGGTCAGCCACCTGGGCGATGCTGATGTCGTCGGTGCGGATGTGCTCGGCGAACGCCGGATCGGCCAACCGCTCGAGGCAGTCGTCCAAGTGGGCCACCGCGAAGCTCTTCCGGCGCAGGCCGGCCCGCCCGGTCATGACGTGCAGGGCGTGGCCGACATTGCGCTCGCGCAGTCGGCGCAGCACCGTCGCGCGATTGGCCAGCAACGCGAAGTGGTGGACGACATGGCCGTGCTCGCGCAGTCGGCCTACCGTCTCGTCGAGATATTCACGCCGCACGACCGTCATCGGGGCGATCACCACGCCGTCGTGGCCGCGCAGCGCCAGGTCGAGCACCTCGACCACGCCCTGTCGCCACGCGACGAGGTCCTGGAAGTCGCGCCGTAGCGAACGGGGCAACGTCCGCAGCAGGCCGAAGCCGATGTGCTCGGGATCGCAGATCACGCTGTTCGGCAGCCGACGGTGCAGCTCGTGCGCGGTCTGCGTCTTGCCCCCGCCGAACGGCCCGTTGATCCACAGGAGCATCCGGCGACGATAACGTCAGCGATGGCCAGGATGCTGCCGCAACGTCGGGTCGAGCCCCCGGGTCGACGAGCCGCCCGTACGGAGGCGCATGGTCCGCGCCGCAGGTCGTCAGCCTCTGGTACCGCGTGGTTCAGCCCGTCCGCCCGTGGAACAGGTAGAGGATGCCGCCGATCGGAACGCAGATGAGGCAGGCGGCGGTCCAGCCCGGCTTGGTCAGGTAGCGAACATCGCGCGCCGCCCAGATGTCTCGCACCAGGATCACTTCCCATCGGACGACGGCCACGATCGCGACGGCGGCGACCAGCGCGATGAGTGCGTGCTGCTGGCGATCATTCTGCGCGCCTGGGAATCCAGGGGACAGCGTCGCTAGGTTCAAGACGTGATCCGCGCTGCCCTCGAGATCGACCTGCCGATCGTCCGCGAGATCGAGCGCGCCGCCGGCGTGCTGTTCAACGAGGCCGGCATGCGGTTCGTCGGCGAGATGGAACCCACCAGCCTCGACGATCTGCGTCGGGTCCAGCGCGATGGCCGGGCCTGGGTGTTCGTGGACGCCGACGATCGCCCCGTCGCGTTCATGCTGGCCGACGCCGTCGACGGCCGCGGTCACGTCGACCAGGTGTCGGTGCATCCCGAGCACGCTGGGCACGGCATCGGGCGTCAGCTCATCGACCGCACCGACGAATGGGCGGCCGAGCAGGGACTGTCCGACCTCACCCTCACGACGTACGTCGAGGTGCCCTGGAACGGTCCGTACTACGAGCGGCTCGGGTTCCGATTCATCCCGGACGACGAGCTGACCGACGGACTGCGGGCCATCCGCGCTAAGGAGACGGCGCTGGGTCTCGACCGGTGGCCGCGCGCGGCGATGATCCGGCCCCGGGCCTAGTCGTCGCGGCACAGGCAGAACGGGTGCCCGGCCGGATCGAACAGCACCCGCACGTTCTGCTGCGGCTGATCCTCGGCGAGCGTCGCGCCCAGGGCGACGGCATCGGCCACCGCCGTTTCGAGGTCGCCCACCTGGAAGTCGAAGTGCATCATCGGACGCTGCTGGCCGTCGACGGGCGGCCACACCGGCTCCTGGTAGCCGGTCGCCTGCTGGAACACGACGTAGATCGAGCCCTGCGGGGCAGCAATGATCGCCGTTCCCGGTTCCTCGTGACCGATCGGCCAACCGAGCAGCTGCGAGTAGAACCGGGCCAGCGCTCCGGGATCCGGTGCTTCGATGGCGGTGCCCCACCACATCCCGTCCGTTCGTGATCGCACAGGTGCAGGCTCTCGTGGATGCCGGGCGCTGTCCACACCTTCCTGGTCAGGACGGCACCGCCGGCTCGCCGATCGCGAACGTCACTGTCCGCGCGGGCGTGCCCGGCATAGTCGCGGTCAGCACGGCGCGCCCGGCCGATTCGGGGTTCACCAGGACGGCCGCGTCGGTCCCGTCCTCGGCCGGGACCACGCCGATAACCCGCAGGACGGCCGGGTCGGACATGGAGACGCGTGCCCCACGGGCGCAGTCGCCGCTGACCCGTACCCACGTTCCGCTGGACCCGGCCGTAGCGGTGATCGTCGCCGGATTGCCCGCCGATGCATCCACATACCACGGTCCGCTGCCGATCAGCTCCTCCGCTCGGCCGATCCACTCGCCGCAGATTCGCTGGCGAGGGCCGTCCGCGGTTCCTGATGCGCTCATGCCACATCCGGTGGCGCACGCTGCGGCCAGGATCGCGACCGTGACTGTGACACCCTCCCGCGCCATGTTGCCGATGATCGCACCAACGCGCCGGCTGCGAAGCCGGTTGACGGCTACTCCCTAGGTTCTTGTCGTTCGCTGGGCGCGATCACGCCCCCGACCCTGGTCGCGCGGTCGCTCGTCCGCGCCCTGCCTCCATCACGCACGCACCCCCCGTGATCGTTGCCCCCGTTACGCTCCGCCAATGGCCGGAATCGCACGCATGCGTTCAGTCGTCTTCGACTGCCCGGACACCCGGGTGCTAGCGGAGTTCTATCGCGACCTGCTCGGTTGGGAGATCACTCACACCGGCTACGACGAGCCCGACGGCTGGACGGTGGTGTCGGACCGAACGCACCGGATCGATTTCCAGCGGGTCAGTGATTACCGCCCACCCACCTGGCCGGATCCCGCTGTGCCGCAACAACTCCACCTCGACCTGGCGGTCGACGACCTGGACGCGGCGGAGGCGCAGGCGGTCCAGCTCGGCGCCACCAAATCGTCCGTGCAGCCCAGCCCGGACGAATACCGGGTGTTCCTCGATCCGGCCGGGCATCCGTTCTGCCTGTGTCTCTAGCGCCGAGGCCCGCTTCCTGCGAGCCGAGAACACCGCCAGATCCGCGGGCGGACGCGTCGATGGGGACCTAGTCGGCGGCGCCTTGATCATTAGAGAGGCTTATTCGGCAACCAACGATCTTGGAGCGGGTGACGGGAATCGAACCCGCACTGTCAGCTTGGGAACGAGATTGGTATGCCCCGATCGCCAGCATTCGTGCGGGTGATGGGTGTCCGTGAGTGACCGCGAGTAGCCGTCTGCACGCCTGGTATCGGGCACGTAGCGGGCACGCCGACGACTTCTTCATCCCGAAAGCAGTTGCTAGGTCCGGTGATCGACGGCTCTGGCGATAGTCACTCAGTTAGACACTCACCAAGGTGCCTGTCCGGAGTTCCCTCGCGGAACTTCGGGTTAGTGGCGCGCCAATGGCCCCGGCAGCGGCCAACCCTGCCGCGCCGCAGGCGGTCCCAAGATGTCAGACTATTTCCGTGAACGAACCTGCCGACGTGACCAGGTTCCGGCGCAGGTTCGTGGACGCGGTGTCGCAGAACGAGATATCGGTCGCGGGGAACTGGGCCCGGCCATGTCACGCCGTCAACGTGCAGGCGGAG
>DATBER010000128.1:0-10251 GCA_036558905.1 Jatrophihabitantaceae bacterium
GCGCAACTCCGACGGCAAGCGGTTCATGTTCGACTATGTGCCGGACGTGTTCCGCAAGAACTACGCCGAGACCGAGGACGAGGCCGACCGCTGGTACACCGACCCCGACCACAACAAGCGCCCGCCGGAGCTACTGCCCCGTGACGAGGTGGCCCGGGCGATCAACTCCGAGATCAAGGCCGGCCGCGGGTCACCCCACGGCGGCGTGTTCCTGGACGTGTCGACGCGGCTGCCGGCCGCCGAGATCCTCAAGCGGCTGCCGTCGATGCACCACCAGTTCAAGGAGCTGGCCGACGTCGACATCACCAAGGAGCCGATGGAGATCGGCCCGACCTGCCACTACGTGATGGGCGGCGTCGAGGTCGAGCCGGACTCCGCGGCGGCCAACCGGGTGCCGGGCCTGTTCGCGGCCGGCGAGGTGGCCGGCGGCATGCACGGCTCGAACCGCCTGGGCGGCAACTCGCTGTCCGACCTGCTGGTGTTCGGCCGTCGCGCCGGAGTGGGCGCCGCCGACTACGTCGCCCAGCTGGGCGGCAGCTATCCGGCTGTGCGTCCGGACCAGATCGAGTCGGCCACCGCCGCGGCGCTGGCCCCGTTCAACGCGAGCGGCGGCGAGAACCCCTACGCGGTGCACGCCGACCTGCAGCAGTCCATGAACGACCTGGTCGGCCTGATCCGCACTGCCGACGAGATGAGCGAGGCGCTCAAGCGGCTCGACGAGCTCAAGGTGCGGGTGGCCAAGGTCAGCGTCGAGGGCGACCGGCAGTTCAACCCGGGTTGGCACCTGGCACTGGACCTGCGCAACATGCTGCTCGTCAGCGAGTGCGTGGCCCGGGCCGCCCTGCTGCGCGAGGAGAGCCGGGGCGGCCACACCCGCGACGACTACCCGACGATGCGCGCCGAGTGGCGCAAGAAGAACCTGATCTGCTCGCTGATCGACGGCGCTGCGGTCGACGTGGTCGAGCAGCCGATGACGCCGATGCGCGGCGACCTGCTCGGACTCTTCGAACGAGACGAGCTGGCCAAGTACATGACCGACGACGAACTGCCCGCGCCGGCTGAGGAGTCCGCATGAGCTACGACGCCCACTTCCGGGTCTGGCGGGGTGATGCCGACAAGGGCGACCTGCAGGGCTACACCGTCGAGGTGAACGAGGGCGAAGTCGTTCTCGACATCATCCATCGGCTGCAAGCCACCCAGGCCGGCGATCTGGCCGTGCGGTGGAACTGCAAGGCCGGCAAGTGCGGCTCGTGCAGCGCCGAGATCAACGGCCGGCCCCGGCTGATGTGCATGACCCGGATGTCGACGTTCGCCCCGGACGAGACGATCACCGTCACGCCGATGCGCACCTTCCCGGTGATCAAGGACCTGGTCACCGACGTCTCGTTCAACTACGAGAAGGCCCGCGAGGTGCCGGCGTTCGCGCCGCCCGCCGGAGTCGCCCCGGGCGAGTATCGAATGCAGCAGGTCGACGTCGAGCGCTCGCAGGAGTTCCGCAAGTGCATCGAGTGCTTCCTGTGCCAGAACACCTGCCACGTCGTGCGTGACCACGAGAACAACAAGGAAGCCTTCGCCGGTCCGCGGTTCCTGATGCGGGTGGCCGAGCTCGACATGCATCCGCTCGACGCGCTCGACCGGCAGAAGCAAGCCCAGGAGGAGTTCGGGCTGGGCTTCTGCAACATCACCAAGTGCTGCACCGAGGTCTGCCCCGAGCACATCAAGATCACCGACAACGCGCTGATCCCGATGAAGGAGCGCGTCGTCGACCGCAAGTACGACCCGCTGGTCTGGCTGGGCAACAAGATCGGCCGCCGGAGCTGACTCGTCCGCGCCCGGGCGCCTCCTAGCTGTCGTGCCCTGGCGCGGACATTTGCCTTCGGGCACGAAAAAGCTCAGGTGGTCGCACGGGGGAACGGCCACCTGAGCTACGTCGAAGTATGCACGCGCCGTAGTCGGTCTGCAACTCGAAGTAAGAAGGTCTGATCTTCGTAAATCTGGACGTTTGGCCGCTCTAAACGAGTTGTCACTGCTCGTCGCGGCGGGCGGGCGGACCGGGCTCGGCACTGCGCAGTGCGAACACGCGCCGGCACGGCCTAGGCTCGCCGACCGTGGTGATCGAGAGCGATGTCACGCGACCCGACGGCAGCACCCTGCACGTCTCGGACCTGGGCGGCGACGGCCGTCCGCTGATCTGGCTGCACGGCACGCCGAACACCGGCGAACCGCCCGAGCCCCTGTTCGGCGCCGCCGGGCAGCGGGGCCTGCGCTGGGTCTCCTACGACCGGCCCTCGTACCGCAGTTCGACGCCCCGGCCGGGTCGCGACGTGGCCTCGGCCGCCGCCGACATCGCCGCCGTCGCCGACTCCCTGGGCGTCGAGCGGTTCGCGCTGATGGGCCACTCCGGCGGCGGCCCGCACGCCCTCGCTACCGCCGCGCTGCTGCCCGACCGGGTCCAGGCGGTCGTGTGCGGATCGGGGCTGGCCCCGTACGGCGCCGACGGGTTGGACTGGTTCGCCGGCATGGCGGCCGCCGGACAGGCCGAGCTGCGGGCCGCCCGGGCCGGCCGGTCAGCACTCGAGGAGCACCTCAAGACGGCCGAGTTCGACCCTGAGCAGTTCACGCCGGCCGACCACGAGGCGCTGGACGGCGAGTGGGGCTGGCTCGCCCGCGTCGCCGGCCAGGCCTTCAACCAGGGCCTGGACGGCCTGATCGACGACAACGTCGCCTTCGCCGCCCCGTGGGGCGCCGACCCCGCCGCCGTCGAAGCACCCGTCCTGTTCCTGCACGGCGTCGACGACCGGATGGTGCCCGCGTCGCACAGCCAGTGGCTGGCCGAGCGTTGCCGGTCGGCCGAGGTGTGGCTGCGCCCGGGCGAGGGCCACGTGTCCGTGCTGCGCGCCGCGCCGGCCGCGCTGGACTGGCTCGTCGAGCGCATCGACGGCTGAGCGCTCCCCGGTCAGTCGGGCTCGCCGTACTCGTCGAACCAATGCGCGAGCGGACCTCGACGGTCGACCGCCCGCAGCCGTCGCTCGGTCTTCTCCCGCTGCCGGCGGGTAGTGACGATGAGAACCTCGTCGCCGGGCTGGAGCCGGGTGTCGTCGGTCGGGACGAAGCTGTGCCCGTCGCGGATGATCAAGGTGATGACCGCCGGGTCGGGCAGGCGCAGTTCGAGCACCGACACCGCCGCGAGCCGCGAGTCGGGCGTGATCGTCATGGTGAGCAACTCGGCGTCCAGGACGTCGAGCGGCGCGGACTCGACGAGGATCTCCCGTGCGCTTCCGCGCGGGCTGAGCCGCAACAGACGCGAGAGCGGCGCCAGGCTGGGGCCCTGGATCAGGGTGAAGACGGCCACCAGCACGAACACGATGTTCAGCACCCGATCGCTGTCGGGCACGCCCTGCACGACCGGGAACGTCGCGAGCACGATGGGCACCGCGCCGCGCAGCCCGGCCCAGGACAGGAAGGCCTGCTCGCGCAGCGGCGTCCGAAAGGGCAGGAGGCTGAACACCACCGACAGCGGGCGGGCCGCGATGAGCAGCACCACGCCCACGACGAGGGCCGGCACCAGCTCGTGGCCGAGCCGCGAGGGGTCGACGAGCAGTCCGAGCAGGACGAACAGGCCGATCTGGGCCAGCGACCCCAGACCCTCGGCAAACGACCGGGTAGCGGCCCGGTGCGGCAGACCCGGGCCGTTGGCCACCACCAGCGCGGCGAGGTAAGCGGCGAGAAAGCCGCTGGCGTGCCCCGCTCCGGCGGCCGCGAATGCGATCAGGCACAGGCCGAATGTCGCCAACGGGTACAGGCCCGACGCTGGTAGCGCGACCCGGGGAAGTGTGAAGCGAGCGGCCCAACCCACGGCGATGCCGATGACCGCACCGACCGCGAGCTCGTAGGCCAGCTCGCCGATCAGGTTGGCCGCGGAGAGACGAAACGGGGTCTCGCTGAACACGACGACGAGGATCACCGTGGGGGCGTCGTTGAATCCCGACTCGGCCTCGAGCAATCCGGCCACCCGGCGGGGCAACGGCAAGGCCCGCAGCACCGCGAACACCGCGGCAGCGTCGGTGGACGACACCACGGCGCCGAGCAGCAGGGACAGCTGCCATCCGAATCCCAGCAGGACGTGGGCGCCGACCGCCGTGACGACAGCGCTGATCCCGACGCCCAGCGTCGCCAGCACCGCGGCCGGAGCGATCACGCTGCGAATCTCGCTCCACCGTGTCGTCAGACCGCCCTCGATCAGGATGATCGCCAGCGCAGCCGTGCCCAGGTCCTGGGCCAGCTGGGCATTGTCGAACTTGATGCCCAGGACATCCTCGCCGAGCAGAACGCCCACCGCCAGGTAGAGCAACAGACTCGGCAGACCCACGATTGACGCGACCCTCGTCGCCCCGATGCTGACCAGGACCACCACGGCGCCGACCAGCAGCGTCAGGTACAGCTGCTCCAGGGTCACGGTCGCTCCGATCGGCCAGATGCCACGCCCCTCCCCGAGTGGCGTGGTCCGCCTTCCATACCCTCGCGGATACTGGTCAGTGATCCGGTCATGGACAAGGTCGGCGTCATAGCCCCCCGGGCGATGGTCAAAGGCTAGAGGAGCCGGCGGCCCGTGACCCCGCCACGCGGAAGGGCACGCATGCGGGTTGCCGTCGTCGGTGCAGGTGCGGTCGGCCGCTCGGTCGCCCAGGCGTTGCTCGACGACCACCACAAGGTACTGCTGATCGAACGCGAGCGGGCGCACTACCGGCCCGGGCTCGTCCCCGACGCCGACTGGATGCTGGCCGACGCCTGCGAGTTGGGGACGTTGCTGGATGCGGGCATCCGCACGTGCGACGTGGTGATGGCCGCGTCGGGCGACGACAAGGTCAACCTCGTCTTCTCCCTGCTGGCCAAGACCGAATGCAATGTGCCACGGGTCGTGGCGCGGATAAACAACCCGGACAATGCGTGGCTGTTCACGCCGTCCTGGGGTATCGACGTGGCCGTTTCCACCCCCAGCGCACTCGTTGTCGGCGTCGAAGAGGCCGTCACCGTCGGCGACATCGTGCGGGTCATGACGTTGCAGCACAGCGAGGCGGACATCCTCGAGATCACCCTTTCGCCGACGACGAGCCTCTCCGGACGGCCGATCAGCGAGCTCGAGCTTCCCGTCGGCGCCGCCGTCCTGGCGGTGCTGCGTGGCGGCACGGCACTCACCGTTCCCGGCACCCGCCTGCAGCCGGGTGACACGCTGCTGCTCGCCGCCGGCGCCGACGCCGAACCGGCTCTGCGCGCAGCGCTCTGCGAGTAGACCGACCCGACCGCGAGCGCTCCGCCGCAACTCCGGTTGACACGAGTTAGTGAATGAGCATTTACTAATGGTGGGAGGTGAGATGGCTCGGCCGATCACGATCAACGAGGATGACCTCCTCGCGGCCGCTGAGTGGGTCTTGCTCAGGCACGGCCCGTCGGCGTTCACGCTGGCCCGCGCGGCCGACCGAGCCGGGGTGTCGGCGGCGACGTTCATCAAGCGCTTCGGCTCGAAGGAGCGGCTGTTCCTGCGGCTTTCCCAGCGCTGGGTCGCATCCCTGGACGGCGCCCTGCGGCGGGCCGCGGACCGGCACGACACGTCGCTGGGCCGGCTGCGCGCCGTCGCGCTGCACAACTACTACGACCTCGACAACCCGGCGACCGCGTCGAACCAGCTGGCTGCCCTCGCGATCGACCTGCAGAACGACGTCCAGCGCGAGCTGCTGCACGCCGGCTGGGAGCACGTGCGCCGCCATCTGGCTCGCCATGCCAGACAGGCCGGCCGGGCCGGCGAGCTCATCGGCGCGCCGCCGCCGGCCCAGCTGGCGCGCATCGTCCTCGGCGCGATGGAGGGCGGCTGCCTGGCCTGGTGCGTCCATCCCACCGGATCGCTGATCGCGCGCCTGCAGAAGGACCTCGACGCGCTGCTCAGCGCCTGGTCCGTCAACAAGGAGGTTGCGCAATGACAGGACCGCTGACCGGCCGAGTGGCACTCGTTGCCGGCGCCACCCGCGGCGCCGGCCGGGCGATCGCCGTCGAACTGGCGCGATCCGGCGCGTACGTGTACGCCACCGGGCGCAGCAGCCGCGAGGCCGGCCGCTCGGAGATGGATCGGCCCGAGACGATCGAGGAAACGGGTGATCTGATGCGGGCCGCCGGCGGCACCGGCAGCGCCCTGCGCGTCGATCATCTCGAGATCGACGAGGTGACCGCCCTCGTGCAGCGCATCGACGACGAGCACGGCCGCCTCGACGTTCTGGTCAACGACATCTTCGGCGGCGACGCCTACGCGCAGGGCGATCGTCCACTGTGGGAGCACGACCTGCCCGGCGGGTTGCGGATGCTGCGTTTGGGCGTCGACACGCACCTGATCACCAGCGCGAACGCCATCCCGCTGCTGCTGCATAGCGGGGGCGGGCTGGTGATCGAGATGACCGACGGCACGTCGCAGTTCAACGCCAACTACCGCGAGGGCGTCGGCTTCTACTACGACCTGGTGAAGGCCAACGTCGATCGAATCGTCAAAGGGCTGACATTCGAGCTTCAGGACCATCCGGTGACGGCGCTGGGCGTGACGCCGGGCTGGCTGCGCTCCGAGGCGATGCTCGACAACTTCGGGGTGCGCGAGGACAACTGGCGCGACGCCTGCGCCAAGACGCCGGGGTTCGCCATCTCCGAGTCGCCCACCTACGTCGCGCGCGGTGTCGCGGCGCTGGCCGCCGACGCGCACGCGCATCGGTTCGCCGGCACGGTCGTCACTTCCTGGCAGTTGGCCGACGCGTACGGGCTGACCGACGTCGACGGGTCACGTCCGGACTGCTGGGGTCTCATCGGCGTCCACGGCATCGACCAGGAGAGCGACGAAGGCATCGCCGAGTTCCGCTGAGCTTTCGTCTGAGCTTTCGTCGCCTGCAGCGGTTCGGGGTCCGCCGTTCGTCTTGAGTGGTGACACCACCGGACCTGGAGGCGGGCATGACCTTCGAAGAGTTCGCCGAGGAACACGTCGGCGCGCTCCGCCGCGTCCGGACGACACCGCGACCTGGCTGCCCGCCTCGCAGGCGCTGCCCCGATGATTCGCTACGTCTACAGCCGGGCTGTGTTAGGGCCACGCACGGATGAGGCGCTCGAGCGTGCGCCGCCCGAACGCGCTCATGATCGGATTCGACCGGACGTAGTACCACACCAGACCCATGGCCTGTTGGAACGCCCAGGCCATCCCGCGCTGCCATTGCCCGTCGCTGCACGCCAGCGCGTCCCGCAGGACTGCGCGCGGGCCGTCGTCGAGCAGGTGCCAAGCGCTGACCAGGTCCAGCGCCGGATCGGCCGCGGCGAACCCGCCGGTGTCCAGTACGCCGACCAGCCGGCCGTCCCGTACCAGCACGTTCGGCGGTATCAGATCGCCGTGGCACATCACGTCGGCGTCGACCGCCGGCAACGTCCGCAGCTCGGACCACATCGCCCGCAGGCGCGCTACGTCCAGGAGCCCGACGCTCTGCCGAAGGCACTCCTCCATCCACTCGTCGTGGTCGGGCAGATGTCCGCCGCGTCCCGTGCCTCGAAACGTCCGCCCCCGGGTGTCGACACCGCGCAGGGCGGAGATGAGTGCGGCCAGATCCTCGGCGAAGGCCACCGACGCCGAGGGGTTCTCCACCGTGGCGTCCGTTCCCCGCAACCACGTCTGGACACTCCACGGCAGGGGATAGCC
Organism: Jatrophihabitantaceae bacterium; assembly: GCA_036558905.1. Lineage (GTDB taxonomy): Bacteria > Actinomycetota > Actinomycetes > Mycobacteriales > Jatrophihabitantaceae > DASXRA01. Next base: position 7,715 of record DATBER010000128.1, read on the forward strand.
GGCGCCGGGGTCCCCGATTGCGACGGGTCGCGGCGCGGGAACCGTCGAGACGTCGGCGAACTCCCGCATGGCCGCGGCCTCGGTCTGCAAACCGTCTCGCACCCGATCCGGTTCCTCAGGGCGCAGCGGGAATCGCCCGGCCAGATCCTCGCCTATCCGAAAGATCGCGTTGACGGTGCCCGCGGTCGAGACCTCCCGAATCGGATAGGCCCGCCAGCGGGGGAACTGCTCGTCCACCAGACGACGCACAGTGCTCACCGCGGCCGTCAACTGGTCGTGATGCATCGCCACGCCGCCATCGTGCCGTACCCGAATCGGCCGCCGGCGGCCGGGGACAAGACGGACAACAGGGCAGAATGATCCAAGCCCCCGGACTCCCGGGGCGTAGTGCTGGTGGGTCAGCTGGTTGGTTTGCGCCCGGCTGTCATCCATGCGCCGATCAGCGCCAGCACACCGAGTGCGAGTGCGAGGATGGCGTGCTTGGTGTGGTGGTGGTGGGTTCCGGCCGGGCCGGACTCATGGCCGGGGAAGAACCCTGGCAGTTGGTGGGCGTTCTGCGTGAAGTACACGACCGAGATGACGATCAACACCACGCCCAGCAAGCCCAGCAGCACGGGGACGATGATCGGCTGGCTACGTAGTGACGACGATGTCTTGGGCATTGTGGGTCCCCCTGAGCTTGTCCACTACTACAAGACTGGTAGGAGGATACCCCTTGGCGGCTCATCCGCCAGCTCACGCAGGAATTCGACGTCGCCGGCCGCGATACGGCGGCCGTGGGCGGCCGCGATGCGGCGTAACGGCAGGTCCCCGCGCCGGTGCTTGGTGCGCTCCCGAGGCCGGGACCGTCGATTGGCCGGGCCGAAGTCCGGTCGATCGGCGGGTGTCGCAACGTCGCCCGCCGTTGCACCATGAGCCGATGCGCTCCCGACGGAGGGAGTCCGCCATGGAGATATCGCCGAGTGAGATCAACGCGTTCCGCGAGACGCGCCGTCGACTCGGCTGGGATCGGTGGCTGACGAGAACGGGCTAGTGACGCGCGGCCGCTCGACGGGGTGCGGCCGAGCCGGGGCGCGGGCCGCTGGTGCGGGTGATCATTTCGCCGGCCACCGGCGGCCCCCCTTGCGCCATCCGCGCCCAACCGCGGCCCCGACGGGGAGGCGAAGTTCACCTCGACCCAACTGGCTGCGCTCGCCGCCGAGGCCCGCACCATCTCCATGCGCTGCCTGGCTCTGTCCTCCACGCGGTTGCAGACTGAGCAGGCCGACATCCGAAAGACGTTCGGGAGGCGTCCCGCAGCAGTCAGTCGAGATCGAACTCGTTGCCCTCGATGTCCTGCATCACGATGCACGACTCGTTGTCGTCATCGGCCGGCAGTAGTCGCACGCGTACCGCGCCGAGCTCGACCAGCCGTGCGCATTCGGCCTCAAGCGTCGCCAGTCGCTCTTCACCGACGAGCCCGGTGCCGACCCGCACGTCAAGGTGCACCCGATTCTTGACGACCTTGCCTTCGGGAACGCGCTGGAAGTACAGGCGCGGGCCCACACCTGAGGGATCAATGCAGGCGAACGCCGAACCCTGACGCTCAGGCGGCAGCACGCGATCGAAATCGTCCCAAGTAGCAAACCCGTCCGGTGGCGGCGGTACGACGTACCCCAACACCTCGCACCAGAAACGAGCGACGCGCTCAGGTTCTGCGCAATCGAACGTGACTTGGAACTGCTTGACCGGCGGCATCGGTCCACCGTAGAGGCCGTCCAGTGGGAGTCGCCGCTCGGGCGGGTCGGACTGCACCGTCGGAGCGCGCGCGAGTACATGAGGACCCGGTTGAAGCATGACCATGCGACCTCTGCTCCACGCTCAATTCGGCAGATCAGCCGCCGTCGGCGGCAATGCGGACGCGTCCGTCCGCAGCACGTCGGCGGTTCCGCAATTAGGCGACTGGCCTGCTCGAGGAGCCGATCGGTGACGCCCCGCGCCGGGACCTGGCGGTCTATAGTCCGCGCATGACGACGACGCTCGAGCGACTTCGGGATGCGGTGAACGCTCACGATGCTCAGCGGCTGGCGTCCCTGTTCGCTGAGGACTACCACAGCACGCAACCAGTGCACCCGGGTCGGGGATTCGGCGGGAGCGCTCAGGTGCTCGAGAACTGGTCCTCAGTGTTCGATGGCGTGCCGGACTTCAACTCAGAACTGGTCGCTTCGTCGGTGGACGAAGAAACCGAGTGGGGCGAGTGGCACTGGCACGGTCACCATGTGGACGGAACGCCCTTCGCGATGCGCGGGGTCACGATCTTCGTCGTGCGCGACGGCCTGGTCGTCGAAGGGCGCTTGTACATGGAGCCTGTACAGAGTGACGGCGGTGACATCGAGGCCGCCGTGCAGGACCTGTACAAGCCCCCGTCCGGGTCCACGCACTGATCGTCTTCACACCGACTGTCCGACACGGGCCGGGCATCGGCAAGTCCTCCAAACGGCCGACGCATCGGAAGCACCACCATCAGCAGGTCGGAAATATGCCTGAGGGCGTACTCG